>JAWKTK010000001.1:0-2715 GCA_041399205.1 Pirellulaceae bacterium
CAGCCACTGGGTGCGCAGAGCCGTTAATTCTGCCACGCTATCCGGCAGATAGGTTCCGGCCGCGGCGATCACGCGATCCAAAATCGGCTCAATCTCCGCCTCGCGGGCATCGCGAACTTCGTTAAGGCCGCGGGGAAAGAACTCGATGAACTGCAAACTCTCCTTGCCGAACTGCCCGTGCAAGGTGCCGGCCAGGCCGCTCAGCCGTCTCTCGATCGTTTGTCGCAGCGCCACTTTGGCCGCTGTCCGAGCTTTACCGATCGCGCCGGCGGTCATTTCGCTGGAAACGGTTCCACCAAACGCTTCGTAGGCGGCGCTAGTCGAGGTCAACATCTCGTCGTATTGACCGGCGTCATTCTGCTGCCCCAACCGGCCCAGATGATCCTGCGTAAAGTCGAGCAACTCGGCTCGGCTGAACTGACGGCTGGTGAACTGAGTTTCAAAAAAGCGACTGATCTTGAGCATCGGAAGACTCCCGAGAGGAATGAGAAATCACCTGATTCAGGGATTCTAGCCACCCCTTCCTTCGGAAATCAACATCTTGTCGTGAAATACAAGAAAAATTGTCGGCAACCAGTACTCGCGCCTCCGGTTCCGGTGCTCGAGGATCATCCGCACGACCAAAAAACCGTCGAAACACTGGCGTTTCTGCCACTGCAAAAACTTGCACAAGCCCTCCCGACACCGGATTGGCCATTGAAGAAAGTTGCACAGGGCAAATCGAAGGGAGTTTGCCCGTTGAAAGAATCTGCACTGAGCAACCCGACGCCGGGATGACCAGTGCAAAAACTTGCACTGTGCGAATCGGCTTCGGAATGGCCAGTGCAAAAACTTGCATCGGCCAAGTCGTCGCCGGGTTGGGTATTGCAAAAACTTGCACTGACTAAACCGACGTCAACTCGGTCCCTGCGAGATCACGGCCGGGTGGCACCGTTCTTGATTGGGCGTGTGAGACATGCTCCGCGTGCCACTGGCGTTTCGCCAGTGCTTTTGTGCCGTTCGTTGGAGGTTGCGGTGTGAGCAACGTTTCCGCGAATCAATCCGGTGAGGTCGATCGAGCGGCCTATGTCGACTGTCGTCGTATCACCGTGCTTGTGCGACCGTGCCTGATTCCACAGCTCTCCCCGAGCAACACGCTGCTCGTAAACTTCTCTCGCGGAGACCTTCGAGCAGATTCGACCAGCAAGTGACGGCAGAAGAGCACTGGCAAAATGCCAGTGGCACGCGGAACGAACCCAACGCGTCCACCTTACAACAGCGCCACGCCGCCAACCCGTCGCGAATCGCTCAACTCAAACCGCCGCTGGGCCCCTTGAACAGAGGCTTAGATGCTGGCTGACTCTCGGCCAGTCACCCGCCCCGGCGCCATCCAATCCCTCCCCGCACCAACCTCGTCACCGTAGCGACGCAGCATCTAATCCTTGATTTGTTATCGGGCCATGTGGCTAGTTTAGCAGGGTTACAATCGAATCGACGACCTTGCCGCCGCGCACGAGTGCGATGCCTTGCCGTCCTGCCATCCGAGCCCAAGTTTCCGGCGGTGACTTAAACTCCCGCAACCGATCACCATCCTGCATCTGTGCTTTTAGTTCTCGCCACTTTTTGTTCCCAAACCCGAATGGAACCGGAGTTGGCCCGAGTTTGTCATCCGACACCATATGATCACTTTCGATTTCCTCGACAGTTTTTGGGCGGCCGCGAAGCCATGATTCTATCCGGTCGTGATGTTTAGATTTCAGGATTCGAGCACCGTACGTTGGGCATTCCGCGAACACGTCAACCAGTTGCGAATAGTCCAGGCGACACTCTGGATGTTCGGCGACAAATTCCTCCCAAACACGTTCTTGCCAAAACCGCAAACGTGTTCCTTCATCCGAAGACGGGACGCGCATTGCAAACCTGGCGTATCGTTCGTCCCCGAGGTGGGAGCGCAATCGGTCACGAATCTCTTGGCTTTCCAACAATGTCGGATTCTCTCTGCCCGATAACGACGGCGATCACGCAGTTG
The DNA here is from genome assembly GCA_041399205.1 of Pirellulaceae bacterium. Taxonomy (GTDB): domain Bacteria; phylum Planctomycetota; class Planctomycetia; order Pirellulales; family Pirellulaceae; genus JAGQOZ01. The sequence continues at coordinate 2,009 of JAWKTK010000001.1, forward strand.
CCGCCCCAAAAACTATGATTCAAATTCGCGGCCGACCGGCGACTTGCGTGCATCGCTTTGTTCGTCCACGGATTGTGGATTCTCCGTTTCAGGTGTCGTTGGTGCGGACAGCGCGGAAATGCATGATCGGCGAAATCCAACGTAACCAAATCCAATGGTCATTAAGCAGTATAGTCCAATCGTGATGGGGCTTGCACCATGTTCAAGCAATTTTGGGGTATCAAGGTAGCGGTCGCCAGAGAACCAAGCAGTCGCAATGTATGCGCCATTGGCAAGTATGCAAAAGTTCGCAATGAACCACATCCAATCGCGTTGAATGATCAATGCGACGCCCACGGGAGCCAATACGCCGATAATAAGACCTGCCCATAGCGTCACCAATGGAAATGGATCTGGTTCAAAGATGCTGTACGGAAGGTGCCACGGCAACAAGTCAGCCGATTGTAATGACCCACCGCAGCATGTGCCGCCGATAATGTGTCCCACTTCATGAGCGGACGTCATGGCGACCCATGACGCAGCGAGCAAGAGTAGGAATCGGGTCACGCGGATTGCCAACGGTCAGTCTCCATCATTCGCGATTCGATTGAGTGGGCGAACTATTAATTCTTCCTGGTTGGTCCGTATTGGAAACGATTCTCTGACCCGGTTCAAGCATTTCGAATTGATTTTTTAGCTTGGTTCATTCGCACCGGAAAGGAAGGGTC
>JAWKTK010000002.1:0-5333 GCA_041399205.1 Pirellulaceae bacterium
CTGTAGCGAGCTGAGTCGCAAGTGATGGTGCTTTGACGATCCACTTTTTGCATGTGCGAACGGGCCGCAATGTAGGTCCCGGAAGTGATCGGTAAGAACGTTGATCGCTCTGCTTGAAGCAGGTCACCGTATCGCTGCTTGGTCTGTTGACAAATGCGGTCTAAGTCTTCGGTGCAACAACTTGCGAGATGCTCGTTGAGTTGCTCGATGCTGGTCACGCGTGGCACGGGAGTCAGGTAAGTTCGCTCGGCTCGCTTGACGGAGTTTTCGACATGGCCTTTCTCGTTGCCACGCGCGATGTTGCAAAATCGCGACTCAAACAAGTAGTGACTTCGCAGCTCACGGAACTTGCTGGTCAACTCGCGCTGACCACGCTTGCTGACTTTGGTCACAGCGCTGGACAAATTGTCGTAAGCGAGCTTTCGCGGCACGGCACCGAGTTGATTGAACAGCCAGACGTGGCCGTCAAGAAAGCTGAGCATGTCGTCGTGCAAGTAGGCACGCACGAAGGTTGCCTTGCTATACGCTGATCGCGCACAGAAGATCATGACCTTGGTGGTGACGGTGTTGAGTTCGATGGTGACTTCGCCCCAATCGATTTGAAACTCATTGCCCGGTGGATGGTCGATCGGAACAAAGACTTCCGGTGGCGCGAGTTCGCGTCGGAGTTGTTTGACCAGATCGCTGACGGCGCGTCTCGCGCCGTCGTACTGGTGCTCATCGCGTAGTCGTTCCCAGATTCGCACCGCGGTATGTCGTTGCTTGCGTGGCCGCTGCTGATCGTCGGTCAACCAAGTACGGATGGTTTCAACAAACGGATCAAGCTTCGGTCTCGGCTTAGCAACTTCGAGGCGATAGGGAATCGGAGTTGCATGCTGGAGCGCCTTGCGGATGGTCTTTCGCGAATGCCCCAGTCGCCGAGCGACTTCTCGGACGGACAAACCGTCGATGAGGACCATGCGTCGGATGATTTCGAATTGTTCCAAAATGAGCACCTTGAGATAGCTCCGGATCGTTGTTATGGGTGAAGCTTAAAAGCTCCCACCAAACCCGATCCGGCGGACTTAAGTCAGCCCTCTCCCCCACCTCAACCCACCATTGTGGCGGGTCCCTTTTCGACCGCCACCCTGGTCCCCTTTCTGACTGCCATCTCCACTTGCTGGAGATTTCTGCCGACGGTTTGACGCGGACAAGATCAACAGCCTAATGCAAGGGATCAATCGTGCTCGCTTGCAAGTTTGGAAGCAGCAGCCCGATGACTTCCTCGACCAGGCGACCATCGAAGCCGATGGTACGATGGTGGAGACCTGCGGGGAGAAAAAGGAAGGGATTGGCATCAACTATAAAGGTCAGTGGGGCTATCATCCGCTCGTCGTTACTCTTGCCGAAACACAAGAAGTACTTTATCTCGCCAATCGCAGCGGCAACCGACCTTCCCACGATAACTCTGCGGCGTACTTCAACTCGGCGATCAAGTTGTGTAAGGAAGCAGGCTTTCGCAAGATCCGGTTGCGAGGTGATACGGACTTCTCTTCGACGGCACACCTGGACGGTTGGGATCGTGATGGAGTGACGTTTGTGCTGGGTTACGATGCGAACAAGACCTTGGTCGGGATAGCCGATTCACTGGCCCAATCGGAGTGGAAAACGCTTTCTCGGTTGAAACCGCAGGCAGCAGCCGAGCGAGCCAAACGTCCCAATTTCAAAGAACGAATTGTGGTTGCCAACAAGTATAAAAACCAAATTCTGCAAGGTGAGAGCTATGCAGAATTCGACTATCAGCCTGGTGCTTGTGGTCACAAGTATCGCATGGTCGTTGTCCGTAAAGACATTAAGGTGATGCGTGGCCAGCAGGACCTTTTTGACAAACAAAAATACTTCTTCTACATCACCAACGAACCGAAGGCGGAGGTTCCCGCCCGCGAAGTGATTCGCCATAGCAACCAGCGATGTGACCAAGAGAACACCATCAGCCAGGGGAAGGCGTGCGGCGCTTTGACGGCTCCGCTTGACACACTTCAGAGCAACTGGGCTTACATGGTGATGGCTTCGTTGGCATGGACCTTAAAGCTGTGGAGCGGAATGTTAGTCCGTGTCAAAGGCAATCCGGCTCAGCGCCAAGCACGAGCAGAGGTCCGTCGGAAAGTGATCCGCATGGAATTCTCGACTTACCTAAACTCATTGATGTTGATTCCCGCTCAAGTGATCCGCAGTGCCCGGCAGTTGAAACTTCGGCTGCTTGCATATCGCCCGAGCGTTGATTGTTTATTGACGCTGTCTGATCATATCGCGATGCCACTTCGATGCTGACGAAGGACGCTCAATGAAGCCGAGAGTGAGGATGCTCTTGGTACCGCCTAATGCCGTCTTACCCCGAAAAAACCTCCCCGCCATGCCGACCAACATCACGACAAATCATCGCCAGCCCAAGCTGGCCGATTGTTTCGTGCGCGATCGTCAGCGGAAATTTCTTTGCGAAAACGAACCAAGCGTACGCTTGATTGAGGACTAGAATGGCGGGGAACCATCGCGTGCATCGGAGAACGCGAGCCGAGCGATTTGGCGGTTAGATACCTTTCCGCGCGTTCCCGGTGACGCGTAACGTTCCGATCGCCTCCCGAGATGGGTGCGCGTGAGATTGCGCTCGAGATAGACTCACGTAATTCGAGGACGCTCAGTGCGAGTGAAGTTGCGCTCGCATAAGACTCACGTAAAACGAGGGCGTACGTTGCGCGGGGTGCGGTCCGATCAATGCGCGTGTTTTTCCGTGGATTAGGCTGCTTTTTTGGTGATGAGATCGCTGACAGGCGTTTTTTGCCCTAATTTTCTTAGATAGACTTCACGCCAAATGTTGCTCAATAGGATGCACCGGAGAGTGATGGTGTTCTGCGATCCTTCATGCTCCCAACGCATTCCAGAAAGCTTCAATCGTTCGCTGACAATTTGCTTGGCTGCGGACTCGACGATGCCGCTGCCGATCGGATAATGGAGTTCCCGAAGTGCATGATAGTTCATGAAGCGACAATAACGCCGGAGATACTTTTCTGCATCTTTAGTTTTGTCGGAGGCATGTGATTTGTATTTGTATTTCGCTTTCATCTTGGCGATCGAACGCATCACCCGACCCCAGCCATCGGGCTCCAACAGAAGCTTTCGCATCCGCGACAGCCAATCCTCGCGAGCTTGTTTGTTTTTCCCAAACCTCAATGCGTTCGCGATTGTCGTCAAACGCTCTGAAGCATGATAGTAATCAACGACACGAGTGATCTTGATTCTTCGACCGTCGACGTAGAACTTGCTCAAAACATTCTTCCAGTACGCCGTCTCGACTTTGCCCGCGTCGGTTACATAAACGATGTCCGGGACGACATCACCACACGCTTTCACCGTTTTCTTAAGTAATGAAGTCAACTGTTGAGTCAACGTTTTCTGGTTTGTCTCGGGTGCATGCCCGAGATAAACGGTCCCCAACTTTTTCCCATCACTCATCACGCTGACGGTTGCAACCGACGCCATTTCAAAGGAACTCAGCGAAGCGATGCCCAGCGAAACACCATCGCGACTGACGGAAATCACTGGGGAAATACCGCTTTCCCGAGACTTCTTGATCCACTCCATGACGCGCTCAAGTTGACACTCCTCTCGATACGGCTCCATATCAGTCGCCAACGAGCGAACCAAGTTACGAAGTTTCTCATTGCCAATCTTGGCCCCAGTTCGCTCGTTGATCGCATCGATGGTTCTCCCCTGAGAACTTCCAGCAGTGGCGAACTGTCTCCCAGCGATGTCTGCCGCCGAAGGCGTAAAGCCCGTTTCAATTCCTAACGCGATTTCGAGAGGGAACATGGTTCGGCCTGCGCTACCTTGACGATAACTTGCACGCTCTAATTCGATTCGCCCAAACGGAGTGACGATCTCGCGGTTGAAGGTTTTATCAGCGAGTCGGCGATAAGTACGATCTCGATACGTGACCGTTCCCGGCATTTCGGAGGGGTCTTCGGGTTCGATGGCATTGAACGCCGCCTGCTCAACCTCACGCCCCAACTCACGGACGGTCGCTGCAAGGGTTTCTTCAAAATCCAGAGTCGTTGAAGGACTGACATCGGCCTTCACGAAACGATCAACGAGGGAGACCAACTTGGCCTTCGCCTTATCTATTACACTCTCTATTGCGTCGCAAATACTGGGTTCTAGGGTTGCACCCGCAGGGGTTCCAAGGGTAACCTGACCATCCATGAGGCTTCCTTTGTGCTGTTGTTAGTTTTGACACCAACATTTTGCACAAGGAAGCCTCTTTTCATATATAGCAATCCCGAAAATCACGCTCGCAAATCACGCGCATTACGCGGATCGCACCCCAGCAAACTGGCAATGTAACGCCATACCGCCGGATGGAAGTTGAGCGTACATCACGGCAACCGGGACCTAATGAATATGACACCCTTTGTCCGCTTCTGTATTGATGCATGTTTGGCACTCTTAATCATCATAAGCAATGGTCAGTTTGGCCAAACTGACGACGGTCTGCGATGGATGTTAAAGCAGGCATCGGATTCGGTTGAATTTCATCCCAAAATTGGGATCACACTCAGCAAACACGAAAACGGTCCCTGGGTGATCCGGCAAGCGATTCCCTCGAAAGATCGGCGTTATCTTCTAATGGTTTTGAGTGAGCGTGAGAGCATGACAAAGCTGGGCCGAGTCAGTTGGTGTGCGATTGTCTTGAGATTCAGTACCTTGACAGGTATGGCTTTTCACTCTGGCCTCTCGGAGATCTGCATCATTGATTCTTACGGGGAATCCGGATTCGTCGTTTCTACAGATGGGCAGGATGGAAAGGAGGAGGTTTGGGAAGTCTCGTCAATGCAGAATAGCATAACAAAGTTTCAGGCAGATCAACTTCCTGGATCGCCGAGAATTCCACTCGCCACTAGGTTGATACTTCATGAGTTGCGTCAGGCATCAGAGGATCGCAGCCTTGCGATAAAGACCATCCCAACGCACGCTTGTGTCCGGCGGTTCTATGGACATGATGCTTTGCTCGCCCAATGCACCGTTTCGAAAGGAATTCAGGCGAACCAAATCCTCCTTGTCCGAAACAAGCCATTCGAGTTTGAGTGTTGGAACGTGGAGACTGGCGTACGTGAGTGGGCTATTCAACAAAACGCAATCGAACCCTTGTTGGAACAAGATCCCGATCCAGACGCTATTTCATGTTGGATTCCGTACGCACAGTCGTTCGAAGGGCTTACAGAAATCCCGGTGCTCATTCGAACTACGAAAAGTACCGTCGTTGCAGCAGTCAACAGTGCTGGCGGTGTTCGGCATGTAAG
>JAWKTK010000003.1:0-941799 GCA_041399205.1 Pirellulaceae bacterium
TTGGCCATTGGTCTACGTACACGGAACCGACGGCGGGGATGGCAGAGCGAGTTTACTTTTTTGAACCGCTGGGTGACGTGACGGGAAATTCGCTGGCGATGTTAAAGAATGCCAAAGGTGATCGAGGTGCGGTGGTTCGCTTCAATACGAAACAGCTGCCCTGTTTTTCGCAATGGAAGAACGAAACTTCGCTGGCCGATGGCTATGTGACGGGATTGGAACCGGGGACCAATTTCCCGAATCCTCGTTCGTTTGAAGGACAGCATGGTCGTTTTGCTAAACTTGGTCCGGCCAGTATGGTTGCTATGGATCTTGCGATCGAAACCATGGATCAAGGCGGAGTTGTAGCCATGGAAGCGGAGATCGAAACGCTGCAAGCCAAGGCCAATCCGGACGTTTCCGCAAAACCAACGGCCGATTGGTGTGCCTAGGTCATAGCGATCGGCAGGCAAGGACACTGGCAAGATAAGCAGATTTTTATAAGTCATTCTAATGCCACGACGCCGCAATTTTGCCTTGTCGCATACCGGAAAAAGGCTATTCTAACGGTTGTCTGGACGTTTTCGGCACGTGCAGGCGCCATTGTGACGAGTTCAATCGGAAGAATTCGCAATTTCTGGGCACGACGCTGTCGCGTTATTCGGTCAATTCCTACTCTACCTAGTTGCGATAGCGTATGCTTTTTGATCGGACCGCCGAAGGCGTAATGCGGCAAGATTTCCTTTGGGAAACAGTGTTTCCATCACACATCGAGAGAACTTCTAAACCATGAAAATTGCAGTTGTCGGAACCGGATACGTTGGCTTGGTGACAGGAACTTGTTTTGCGGACAGTGGCAACGATGTCACATGCGTGGATATCAATGAAGAAAAAGTGAACGCACTTCGCAACGGCGAGATTCCGATTTACGAACCAGGTCTGTCCGACTTGGTTCGCCGCAACACCGCCGCGGGACGACTCCACTTTACAACCAATCTGGCCGAAGCCGCCGAAGATGCCGACGTGGTTTACCTAGCCGTCGGAACACCTCCGGCCGCAGATGGATCGGCCGACTTGTCGGCGCTGTGGGCCGTCTGCGAAGCCTTAGCTCCTGTCTTGCGAGAAGACGCGGTCGTGGTCACCAAAAGCACCGTGCCGGTAGGCACCAATGTCAAATTGTACGAGCGGTTGAATGCGTTGACCGGCCGTGAATGTCGAGTGGCGAGTAATCCCGAATTTTTGAAAGAGGGTGCCGCTATTGATGACTTTACCAAGCCGGATCGAGTTGTTGTGGGAGTTCGTACGGAAGCGGAAGCCAACATTCTTCGCAAATTGTACGAACCGTTCTTACGAACCGATAAGCCGTTCTTGGTGATGTCACCTGAAAGCGCCGAATTGACCAAATACGTGGCCAACGCCTTGCTGGCCACCAAGATCAGTTTCATCAATCAAATGGCCAACGTCTGCGAAAAGTTTGACGCAGATATCAACGACGTGCGTCGCGGAATCGGACATGATAGCCGGATTGGCTTTGCCTTCTTGCATCCCGGCGTCGGTTACGGCGGCAGCTGTTTCCCGAAAGACGTGCGAGCCTTAGCCAGCACGTTTGGCGATACCGGAATTGCCCCGAAGCTGCTGGAAGCGGTCGACTGGGTGAACGAACAACAGAAGCTGGTTCTGCAAAACAAGATTGAAAGCCATTTTGGCGATCAGATTGCGGGCAAGACCATCGCCATTTGGGGATTAGCGTTCAAGCCCAAAACGGATGATATCCGAGAAGCTCCGGCGCTGGTTCTGATTGATCGATTATTGGAACTAGGTTGTGAAATCAGGGTCAACGATCCGGAAGCGATGAACAACGTCAAGGCGATCTACGGCGACAAGCTGCAGTACTTTGTTGATCATATGGAAGCGGTCAAAGGTGCCGACGCACTGGCCATTGTTACCGAATGGACCGAATATCGTTCGCCTGATTTTGAACAGATGAAACTGCTGATGAACAACCCGACCATTTTTGATGGACGAAACCTGTACAAGATTTCGGCCATGGTCGACAACGGATTCGAATATCATTCGATCGGACGTCCGGTAGTGCATCCGGCGTTGGAACTTCAATAGTCGTTCGTAGCAAACGGACGTCGGCGATCCCTTTCTGGCCTCCGTTGTTTCGCCGACGAATCGATTCTATTCGAATAGCAGATCTCTCGGAGCGTCGGTTTGTCTCGTGGCAAGCCGACGTCTTGCATCTTGGGTACTGCCGATAGGTCGAATTCCAATCAAAGTGCGTTTCTCTGGCGAAATTTACGGCTCATTCCATTTAAGGCATCTTCGAATCGCACCTGTGAAAAACAGGTAAATGCTGCGAAACTTCTGTTCTAAGACAGTGTTCAACCACAGAACAGGAATGATTTGCCATGCATTCGGAGCGCCTATGTCCATGATTCGAGCCATCGCCGCAATTGCCGTTGTATTTGCCCTTTCCGCAGTGACGGCGGATGCAACCGCAAAGCAAAACACCCATTCGTATTTCTACGAAGACGTTTTGGGAACTTCGTTGGAAATCCAAGTCAAAGCTGATTCCCCCGTGTGGGCTCGGTTGATGGAAAACTCGGTACGCCAAGAGATCAAACGCTTGGACGCCGTCTTTAGTACATACGATTCCGACAGTGAAATCAGTCGTTGGATGGCTTCGACGGACTCCACTACTTCGGTATCGCCCGAACTGTTTGAATTGCTGCAGCGGTTTCAGCACTGGCACCACATCAGTCATGGCGCGCTCAACCCCGCACTCGGTTCGCTGATTCAACGCTGGCAAGAAGCGGAAGCGACGAATCAACTGCCGTCAACCGGCGAACTACAGACACTGGCCAAGCCCATCCAAAACGCTTGGTGGACGTTGTCGGCCGATCGAAAGGCAACCCCCAAAACGAATCAGCGGCTTACCTTGGACGCAGCGGCAAAAGGTTACATCATCGACAAGGCGTGTGAAGCGGCTTGGAAACAGCGAAACGAACCGCATGTCGCCAGATCGGTGACCGGTTTGCTTGTCAACATTGGCGGCGACTTACGAACGATGGGCGACATGTCTGTTCAAGTTAAAGTGGCTGACCCTTTTCAGGACGCCGACAATCAGCCGCCGATCGACGTGCTGCGGTTGACCAACCGAGCGGTCGCGACGAGCGGTAACTATCGCCGAGGTTTCCAAGTTGGCAAAACGTTTTATTCGCACATCTTTGATCCTCGTACCGGTCAACCGGCTAATCACATTGCGAGTGCCACTGTGGTTTCGACCAACACAGCGGAAGCAGACGCGTTCGCCACAATTTTTAGCGTGTTGCCGCCCCGGCAAAGCCTTGAATTGGCGGACGGCACGGAAGACGTGGAATGCTTGGTGGTGGATGCTGCGGGCAAGGTCTATTCATCCAGCGGCTGGGCACAGTATTCGGAATCGGCCACTCGTACCGTGGCGCAGGTGACTGATGCGAAAGAAGACTCGGTCGATTCGCAACCTTGGAATGGCGGCATGGAACTGACCGTCGATTTTGAAATCAATCGTCCTGGCGGTGGTCGATCTCATCGACCGTACGTAGCCGTTTGGGTCGAAGACAAGGACGGCTTTCCGATTCGCACGTTGGCCTTGTATCGACAGACAGATGGCCCCGGTCCACGGTGGCATCGCGATTTGCGACGCTGGTTCAAAAACGACCAAATGCGACAACTGGTTGACACCACCGATGTGATCAGCACCATTTCCGTGGCTACTCGTCCACCAGGAAAATACAAGGTCGTCTGGAACGGCAAGGACGATTCTGGAAAGCTAGTAAAGCCCGGCAAATACACGGTCTTTGTCGAAGCCGCTCGAGAACACGGGACGTATCAATTGATCAAGAAAGAGCTGGAGTTTGCCGAAACGCCGTTTGCAGAAAAGCTGGACGGCAACGTGGAAATCAAAGCGGCATTCTTGAAGTACGAAAAGGCAGCCAAACGGAAATGAGTGTCTCGCTGGACGAGAAAACCAAATCGACTACCATTCACGGCCCGCATATTTCGCCACCGCCGGCCAAGCGCCAAGCCAAACGGTCGTCGTTTGCTGCCTGGATGCGATGGTTGCATATCTATCTTTCCATGTTGGGCTTTACGGCGTTGATCTTTTTCAGCGTCACCGGTATCACGCTGAATCATGCCGATTGGTTCTTTGCCGATTCGTCGAATTCCGTGAACGCCCAAGGACAGCTCGACGCGGCGTGGTTGGCTCCCGGTGCTACCGATCTCACCGACGCATCGGTGGTGGATCGCCTTTCTATCGTCGAATGGCTTCGAACCGAACATGGCATCAAGGGCGCCCTATCCGAATTTTCGGTGGACGAATATCAGTGCATCGTCCTGTTCAAAGGACCGGGCTATTCGGCCGATATTTTTGTGGATCGCACTTCCGGCGCATATGATCTCACGGAACTTCGACAAGGTGCCATTGCCATTTTGAACGATCTGCACAAAGGCCGTGATTCGGGAAAAGCCTGGTCATGGCTCATTGACGTTTCGGCCGTGGTGATGATTGTCATTTCGATCAGTGGCTTGGTCTTACTGCTGTACATTAAGCGCAAATGGTTCAGCGGCTTGCTGACTGGCGTGGTCGGCACCGTAGCACTGGTGATCGTCTATTGGCTATCGGTGCCTTAGCTGATTTCGGCGTCCAGCAGAATTGCGATGCCCAGAACGCCTACCCGAGTGACGAAAGTGGGAAGTCGTCCGATTCACCAGCGTTAGGACGCTTTTTTGCTCGCTCTGCGACAAGAATTGCGATACGCTGAGGGCGCTTGAGATTCGCCGTATACGGCCGATAGGCGAGAAACAAAACGCAAACATGGAGAGGCGTCGATGTCGGGCACGTTCAGAATACATCAGAGCAACCCGATTGGGCAACCCGATTGGCAACACGATTAACACGATTGGTGCCATCCATTTACCGCACTACGGGCAACCCGATTCAACCCGATTAGTGCCATCCATTTACCGCACTACCGAACCCGGGTCGAACCCGGGTGGTGCCATCCATTCACCGCACTTTTCCCGTCAGCGCTTTTCAGCCCAGCGGGCAAAGGCACGCAAGGTGCCAATACCCCGAAGGAAATCCACAAGACGATATCCGCTTCCGCCTGAAGGCGGGACTACAAGCAGCTTGTGGTCGTGCGAGAGCGACACGCGAAGTTGGACATGCGAGACCGACGGCGATGCCAAGTGAAACGGCTGCGAGTGCCCGTGGTCGACAAGGCGACCAGAGCTGAAGGTCCCCAGTTGGTGCCAGCCATGCACTGCACTTTTCCATCCATTATTCACCGCACTTATCCATTCAGCGTTTTTCAGCCCAGCGGGCGACACATCTTTGCCGGTGTGCGTCAGCCACCGGTCGTCGTAGTTGCCCGCCCCGTTCAGCCCAGCGGGGCCAGTACGGGGCCAGTACGATGCCATGCATGATCCGGTAACCTTCCCCGAAGGAAATCCACAAGACGATATCCGCTGCCGCCTGAAGGCGGGACTACAAACGGCTTGTGGTCATGCGAGAACGCGATATGCGAAGTGAGACTTGCGCGATCGACGGTGATGCCAAGTGAAACGACTGCGATGAGCTGCTGGGCGGCAAGACAAGCGGCTTGTTGCACTGGACGAGCAGGCCAGTGTTAAAACGACTGCCTACGTGGAAAAAACAGCTGGCCGGCGAGATCTAGTCCAAAGCGAAAGTAAAATCAGCTGGCGAAGCAGGGTTGGGCGCGGCGTTGGCCTCGGTGGAAGCGTTTGCCGGTCGATTCGGCGTGTTCGGCCATCGAGTTCGGCGAACCGGCGCACGAACTGTTGCCAAAGTAACGCTTGAAGTTCCACACTAAGTCTCGCCACATGTTCGCTTCGATTCCTAAACTCGAAAGCAACGCCTGCAATCGCTGAGGCACCGACTTTACGCTTTCGGACACTCGCTGCTTGGCCGTCCATTTGAGCAGCTCCAAGTACGTCTCCAAATCGACGTTCAGAAAACCTTTGTCGCTGGCTCGAACGCCCTGCTGGTGCACTTCGGCATCCTGTGACAACTTCTTGGCACTCAGCTGTAGCGGGGCGAGCCAACTGTCTCGGTTGATTCGTTTGCCGGTCGGATTGCGACGCTTGGCAGCGCGTTGACGTTTGCGATTTTCCACCGTCGTGTTGCGAATCTGACGACCCGCCTCTTCGTTCGAAATCGTCACCAAATCAAAGGCCGCTGACGGCATCTGTTGGCCTCGTTTGCCCTTGATCCGATCGTACGCCGATGTGTGTTCCGCTCGCTCCGGCGAATCCGCCATGGCCGCTTTGATAGGATTCAGGTCCACGTACATGGCACACGCCAACAGGCCGGCTTCATCCGTGATCCGCTGAGCTTTGAAGCGACCTTCCCAAAAGCGGCCGGTGCATTCGTCTTGTTTGTTGGCCAGCCGAGCGATCGGTTCCGCGAGTGCTCGCATGAACCACGAAATGTCGCTCAAACGAGTGCGGATGAGCGTCATTCGATCTTTGTCTTTGACGAGCGAATCGACGTCGCTCTGAGTGGGTTCAGCGAGTTGTTCGTCCAAGCGCCGACCGGGGAAGACTCGCAGCCAACGCACGGCAACGTCCGCATCTGACCATTCTGCAACCACGTCCGGGCGGTTTCGCAGCACGACGTGAACGTGGTTACTCATAATAGCGTACGTCAGCACGTCAATACCGAAGACCGACGCCAGCGATTCCAGACGGCGGCGAATCCATTCCTTGCGAAACGCATAGTCCTTACCGGTTTTCTCGTCCACGCCGGCCAGGAATGCTCTGCGAACGCAGCGTTGCACCGCATGCACAATGCAAATTTCAGACGAATCAAACTGTTCACTGCGTTTCGGACGAGGCATGAGTGGGCTCCGTAAGGTGTTGTGTTGCACAGAGCATAGCAGGTTGGCGGGGGTGCGTCAATCGGATTGTGGATGGCACTTTCTGATATTTTTTCTGATCCCCTTTCTGATCCCCCTGATCCTTTCTGATCTTTTTGTGTTGCACAGAGGATAGCAGGTTGGCGGTGGGGGTGCGTCAATTGGATTATGGATGGCACTTTCTGATACGGAATACACGAAAAACGCCAACCGCGATACCCTTAAAGCCCTGGGCCCATGGCCCGTTGCCCATACTAACCTACAAAACGCAAAAACACGGGCCATGGGCCCATGCTACGGAAATCAAGGTGAAAACGGAATCCAGCATCGGCTTGGATACGTCTGACTGGCCCGAAGGGACAGTCTAAGATCGAAAACTTGAGAAAAACGAATAGCGTTTAGAAGACTTACGCTAAAAAGTCGTTTTGAGATTCGCGAGCAAAGACGGTAGCAATGTATCAGGAGCTTCTTAGCTCAGCGGCTGTTCGTTTTGTGAACCGGTTGGGCAATCGTCCAGCGCCAACCGGGGAAGACACGTTCACGTTGTGCTGCGAAACCGCCCGGACGATCCGAATTGACAGTGCTAGCCCGTCGTCAATTCGACAACGCCTGACGTCAAAGCGAACGCCGCAGTGGGCCGTAGCATAGTCGCCATCCGCTTTGCGTTTCCGGTGTATTTCGCCCGTCGCCCGTCAATATTTTGGAGACTCATCCGGCTTGGCCACAGATTGGCATGCATTGCAAAGATAATTTGCTACAAGGAATCAACACGATCCGGTGCAAGGAATGCCGACTATGCCATCCCGAACTTCGCTCGAAACGCTTTTCGTATTGCTATCATGCATTGTCATTTTTTCAATTCCGCCGACGGCGTCGGGCGGGACCTTGGATGGTGTTCGGCGACAAGTGCGTAACGAACCAAAGCCAGCGGCGCCACGTTCGAATCGCCCAAGACCGGGACGAAGACGATGACAACGATTCCATCGTCGGAACGCTGGCCCAAGCCGCGTTTTCCGCCGCTTCGTCCAAGAAGTCGAAGCCCAAGCCGCGAGCCCATGCGCCGGCGCCGACCGCACCAAGACAAACGGCTCGAGCATCTCGTCCGGCTCGACGACGGCCAGATCGTTCGCCTCGCTACAGCGGATTTGTTTCGTTCGCGCCTCCCGTTACCGAGCGAACCGTTGTGGTTTACGAATCAAATCCAGCGTATGGTTCGCCCATTCTTGGCGAAGCCTATTCCGACCCAGTCTATCGAGCTCAAGCGGGGATCGATCCTAACTTGGGATATGATCCGGCCTATCCGCCGGGCAGCGGCGTGGCGCCGTATGCTCCGGTCCCGCTGGACGGTTCCGCTTTGCCTCCCGAACCAACTCCACTGGTTGGCAGCCAATGGTCTGATTCGGTCAATCTGCCGTCTCCCGCCCAAAGCATTGTCATTCCCGAAATCGCGTGGACAGATACCTGGAACGCACGTTTTCGCGCCGACTATGGTGGTGACTTTGATCAGCTGAGCCGTTTTGGATTCGATTTCCTGGCCGTGGCGGATCGAAGTTTTGGTATCGACACCAGCGTGAATATGAACTGGGAAGAACTGTCTCCATTCGATCGCGACCATCTTTGGCTGGGCGATGTCAACCTGGTCTACGAATTGGTGCACACGCAACGGTTCAAGGGACGCGCCGGGGCAGGCGTGCAATGGTTGGCAGATTCCTATGGAGGCGAAGCTGGTTTTAACCTGACACTGGGCGTCGATTGGCAAATTGCCAAGCGGCTGATCGCCACCGGCGAAGTCGACCTGGGTACGCTAGGTGCCGCCGAGCACTTTCATACCAAAGCGACGCTCGGTTACGCCCTTGGTGACAATGTGGAATGGTTCGCCTCCTATGACCACCGCGATATTGGTGGCGTTGTCATTGATGGCGTGTCAACGGGACTAGGCTTCCGGTTCTAGAATTACCCGAACCAAGCATTCGGCAATCCGAATGCTTTCAATCGGCTTTCCGCACGGTACTTTTTGAACAGAACCGGCAATCGAAACAAGTTGCCGTGCCGGTCTACTTTTCCTGATCGGCGGCGCGAAAAAGCCTTGATGTCGTAACTACGACAGTCGATCACCGTAGAAGCAGCGTCAAGGCAAGGCAACTACTTGCTGGCACGCGCCAGACGAGTGGATTCTTACGTGACTAGAGTCTTTGTCGTGAACAACAGCAAGCTCCAGAGCCACAGGAAAGACTACGCGTCATTGCGAAAAACTTGAAACTTAGTTCATTAGCGATTGCTGGGGGGCAGGAAATGAACGAAACAGTGTATATCGTGCAAAACGATAGCAGTGTCAGCCATCAAGTGGCGACGTTATTGATCAGCCGTGGCCGCGCGGCCAAGGTGCTGGAGTCGGCTGAAGCGTTGTTGGAGCGAGTGACTTCGCGAGTATCACCCGATCCACAATGTTTGGTTTGCGATATTCAACTTCCCTTGTTGGGCGGTTTGGCTTTGATGACGGAATTGCGGAAGCGGCGAGTTTACTTGCCGACCGTTTTCTATACCGAACGGCCGAACCTGGTAGACGCCGTCAAAGCGATTCGTTTGGGTGCCTTAGACGTGATTGAGCGAAGTTCGGACCACGAACGATTGATTCAATCGGTAGGCGATGCCCTGAACCACTATCGCAGCACTTGGCAGATGGAACAGCGTCGTCGATCCACGCTGGAACGCCTGCGTTCGCTTAGTGACGGCGAACAACAAGTGCTGGATGGAATTCTGCGAGGTATGTTGAACAAAGAAATCGCCAGCACGCTGCAGCTGAGTATTCGCACGGTGGAACAACGTCGTCGACAGATCTTTCGCAAGCTAGATGTGCAGCATCCGGCCGCCCTGGCTCAACGCGTTGTCGAAGCAACGAATAGTTCGTGGGAAGACACCATTCAAGATCAACAACAGCCGTTGGGAACAAACTTTTTTTTCCTCGCCATCCCTAGCGTTTCACCAATGCCTCAGCTGGTCTGACAGACTACCGAGTCATACGTGAACTGTCCTCAGGAACGGCCGGCACGCACGGAACCGCGGTGCCGGCCGATTCGCGACTAGCGGAAACTAGATGGTGATTGGGACGTCACTCGCTTGTTCATGGCTGTCAGTGCCCACCTATCGAATCATGCTCCGAATTCGATCGTTCGCATGCCATCGAATTCAACGGTCCCGGTGACGCGTTGCAACACGACGCCGCAACCATAACAAACCCGCGAACAACACGCTGGGCGGGAACAGTGGCTCTGGGACCGAGTGAGAGAACTCAGGTCGAGGCCCGTGGCAATTGCCGTCAAAGCAGCCGTTGTTATTGAACGCGAAAACAAAATCACTTGAATTGAATTCGCCGTCTTGATCCCAATCGCCCGTGGCCCAAGTCGAATTGCCCACGATGTCATCTTCAAATTCGGCGGCTTGGAATACTAAGACCAGGTCATGCGTGCCAAAGATTCCATCTAAATCGACATCGCCAATGTAGGTGTCGAATTGCTGGGTAACCGATTCGTAAATATCGCTTGAGTTCAGCACGCCGTCATCCCAAACGTCATAGATGGGATTCGGATCGTTCCTTCGAATCGCCGCGCCCAGCGTATCAATGTCATTCACACTCAACTGGCCATCTAAATCAAAATCTCCGGGTAGCCAGCGCAGGAATCTGGTTGGCGATACAACCACGCTGCCGGCATCAAATGCGCCGAAGTAGTCAGAAAACGCATTGAATGTGGCTTCTTCGTCGGTTGTGGATTCCAATGAAAACCGCGTAAACATGTGAGATGGCAGGTTGACGTCACACACAAACTGTCGATCCACAATCGGGCACGTGATGTCATTGTCGTCCGGATCGGTTCGCTTCAAAAATTCGATGCGACCAGGATCTAGAAACGCGCCCGTTAGTGAAGTCAGCGGATGGTACAACCGTTCGGAAAGGCGCGTGCCATTCAGGTCGATCGGCGTTGCGGATTGCCCGTGCAAGACAAGTCGGTCCGACTGAATGTACGCCAAGCCGGTATCGTGGTGTAAGCGGATTTCGACCAGTCCTAGCAGTTGATAAGATCCCAGCGGTCCAATCAATCCGCCGTTGACTCGAACCGTTTCTCCCGAGTCTGCGGCGACAAATGACACAACTTCGGTCTGCGACAGTACGCTAGATGACCAAATCAACCCCCAACAGCAGGCGAAAATTATCTGGCGGCACATGGATCTACTCCGAAGGAAACAGCAAAAAGGACAGTTCAAAGGCTTGCTAATTCATGCCTGCATCAAAGTCGGATTTGTGACAGAGGAATTTCGCCGACCACCATATTGACGTATAAAATGCAAACTGCAAACTTTCTTTTTAGGAGATAAGGTTACGTGGACAATGACAACGGCGGTAAACAATTCGTTCCTGGTTTGTCTGTGGGCGAACCCCAAGCCAAAGACGAATCAACGCGTACGGATTGGCACCAGCGGTACGTCGACCTCTATGATCGAGCTCCCGTCGGATACTGCTCCATTGACCATGTTGGGCGAATCACGCACTTCAATACCACGTTTGCCCGGATAGTGGAATCCGAGCATTCGACGCTGATCGGCAAATCCTTGTCGAAGATTGTGGTCCCGGAAGACCAAAACAAACTCGCCGAATTCTTGAGCTTGGTTACCCATTCGAACCGCACATCACTTGCGCCTCCCGAAGCCGCGTCACATTCGTGCGAAGTTCGCTTTCAGACCGCTGGTCAGATCGGACGTTGGGCGCAGTTGATGACCAAGTATGTGCGAGCCTCATCGGACGACAACGAACCGAATTCGTTTGTCCGTTTGGTGGTCAACGACATTACCGCTCGAAAACTAATGGAGCTCAATCTAAAAACCAGCGAACAACATCTTCGCGAAGCCCAATCGATCGCGAAATTGGGGAGCTTCCATTGGGACTACGGTTCCGAGCACGTGTTTTGGTCCGACGAAACTTATCGCATTTTTGGCCGCGACCCCAACACGTTCACGCCCAGCCTTCAATCCTATTTGGAATTGATCCATCCTGACGATCAACAGCGCATACAACAACGCATCCAGGAAGTCATGGAAAGACAAGGCAGTTTTGACCACGAATACCGAGTGACCTTGCCGGATGGTTCAGAACGCTGGCTTCATGCTCGAGGCCGCACGGTGTCGGGCCCGCACGGTGATGGCACTCGTTTGAGCGGAACCTGCCAAGACATCACGCTTCGCAAGGCGTCCCAAGCAAAACTCCAGCAAAGCGAACGCCTGTTGCAGATTGTCACCGGTACCGCTCGCGTAGGACTGGTCGTGATCGACCGATCACATCGATACGTTTACGCCAACGCGACGTTTGCTTCGATTCTGCGATTGCCCGAGTCTGATTTCACTGGAACTCGTGTTGCAGATCTACCGCATTCGCTGTACGAACGCCAGGTTAAAGTTTGGTTGGATCGAGGATTCTGTGGCGAACAAGTGGACGAAGAACTGTCGGTCACCACTTCGACACAAGTCCTGCATTTTGCGCTCAACTGTGAACCGATTTGGGAAGGTGGACGAGTAGAACACGTGGTGGCCGTGTTGATGGATATCACGGAGCAACGTAATACGGAAGAACAACTTCGCCAAGCACAAAAGATGGAAGCTGTTGGTCAACTCGCGGGCGGCGTGGCGCACGATTTCAACAATCTGCTAACGGTGATTCGAGGCTACACAGACTTGATGCAAAGCCATTGTCATCCGGCAGATCCGAATGCCGAATGGCTGGAAGAAATTAGCACTGCTGTAGAGCGAGCGTCCGATTTGACCAAAAGTCTGTTGGCCTATAGTCGCCGCCAAATGCGAACACTGGAAGCCGTGAACTTGAACCGCAGCATCGAAGAATCGCTGAAGCTGTTGCAGCGTTCCGTTGGAGATGGAGTCGAGATTTCTCTGGCGTTGGCTCCAGATCTCGATTCGGTTTGGGCCGATCGAAGCGAAGTAGCGCAGGTTCTGTTGAATCTCTCCAACAATGCCCGGGACGCCATGCACGGGCAAGGCAGTTTCGAAATTGCCACCAGTCACGTCCGGTTCATGGAAGCGACCATCGTAGGTACCAAGAAGCTACCAGCGGGAAACTACATTCATTTGATGGTGGCCGATAGCGGTTGTGGCATGTCGGAAGACATTCGTCGCCGCGTCTTCGAGCCGTTCTTCACAACCAAAGATGTTGGACAAGGTACAGGACTGGGGCTTTCGATGGTACACGGTATTGTGGACAGCTCCGGTAGCCATCGATGTTGTTACTCGCGAAGGTCAAGGAACTTGCTTTCACATCTATTTGCCGCAACTACCGCAATTAATCTCTCCTGCCGCAGCTGGCCGCAAGCAACGTTCGATCGAAACGGGCCACGAGACAATTCTGTTGGTGGAAGACAATGTGGCCGTCCAGCGCCTAGCGGCCTCGGTTCTTCGGCGACTAGGGTATACGGTATTGGAAGCGAATTCCGCGCAAGAGGTCGAACAGCGTTATTTGCCAGCGTTACCGTCAGTTGACTTGTTGGTCACCGACATTGTAATGCCGGGAATGAACGGCGAAGCCTTGGCGGAATCACTCCAACAAAAGAAGCCAGACCTTCCGGTTCTGCTGATGTCTGGATTCGTGCGTGACGGCGTCGCGTCACATTTGATTTCACACGATCGCGTTCATTTTCTGCATAAACCGTTTTCGCCAGACGAACTGGCTGCGTATGTTCGCGACGCATTGGATTCGAACAACGACCAGAAACCACAGACCGACTGAAAACGAGTAGAAAACGCTGGCCGCCATTGCTGATAGCAACGACACGAAAAAAGGGGCGAATCCAGCGATGCGGATTCGCCCCTTTGCAAGAACATGTTCCAGCTACCTAACAAGTGACATTAGAATCCAGCAGCTGCGGCTTGTTGACCGCTGACGGCAGCTTTTCCAAGCAATTCCAAGACGCCTTCTTCCAATTCAAAGCGGTAGGTAAACCCGCTGCTGATTGGCATCACGTTCAGTCGCACATGATCATTGCCTGACTCCAGACCGTCAATCATTGCGGCTACCGCCGGATTGTCTTCCATGGACTGAGCAAACTTCAGCAGCGGCAGCATCTTGACCACAAATTGTAGCGGCATGATTTTCTTCGCCGGAGCAGCCTTGCTGGTGCTGATCATCTTCTGTAGGTGTGCCTTGGGTGAAGTTCCCATCGAAACGTAGACGGCGTTTTCTGCCGCGCCGATACAGACTTCCAACTCGCCGTTGAAAATCTTGTTGACATATTCGTCATCTGGTACGGCAACAGCCAAATCGTGGTAGCGAATACCTTCTTTCGTTTCTGCATTGAAGTTCAATTTAGTAAACGAAATTTCGGATTCCTTTTTGGCCATTTCGACGATGTCTTGCACCATCTTTTCTACTTTGGCGCTGTCCGCCACGTGCGCGGCCATCGCCATCGTCATTTCCTTCTCTTCCAAGACAACCGACATGGCTGCGTCCAATTTGCCCGTCTTGATCGTCTCGATAAAGACATCAAAAATTCCGTCGACCAACGCTTCAGCGGCAGCTCGACCGGCATCATCTAATTCGTCATCGTTTTGAAGTTCCTTCAATGTTGACTTCTTGACGGTCTGCATCTGTTCGATGGTCTGATCGATTTTGTCTTCCGCAACCACGCCAGCAAATGCGCCGGAGATGGCCGCGTCTTCAATCAAGAATCCAGAAAACTTCGTCGACACGTCGGCTGAATACGCCATTTCTTTGGCTAGTTCCGTACCTTCTTTGGCCGTGACCGACATGTCCATGAATAACCGTTTATCACCTTGGTCAATGTTCAGTCCCAACGTGACTTGGTCCATTTGATTGATTGCCTTCTCCATTTCAGCAAGCGAAGCCTTGGCCGACGCGGCGGCGTCTTCGTCATCAATGTCCGCCAATCCCTGCTGTAGACCAGCATTCAGCTGCTGGATCGCCATGTCTCGCAATTCGGCCGGAATATTCTGGACGAAGACTCGAACACCAATGTCATAGGACGTGTTCAAGCCGCCGAGCAATTGCTCGGGGTTGCCGGGAAGATCGTCCAACGCTTCGACCGTTTGACCCAAGAACGCCCAACCGTTGTGCTCTTTCACAAAAATCGACTGCGGTCCTTGTAGCTCCAGGACGCCATCGCCAGCATCTTCGGCCGCACCCACTTGTTCTTCGATGTTACCCAAGAATCGCTTCAAATCAGTCACGGGCACAAAGCCCAAAACCTTGGGCTGTCCACCTTCCAAAGTGACAACGACACCAATGGGTGATTCGCCGTTGATGCCCTGCAGATAATTCTTGACGGTGGGCAGAAAGAATTGACCAAACGCTGAAGTCCCCGTGGCACCCATCAGGTATTCCACGTCCGAGACCAAATTATCGGTGCCTTCGATCGATACCACCAATACCGGATCTGCCGCCAAGCTTGATTGCACCCAACCAAAGCCCTGGAAAAGACAACTTGCCAAAAGCAAGACTGTTAATTTGGGAAATTTCATTGCTAGACAAACTCCTAAGAATCGAAACATTTTTATCTTTACGTCGCGGCGACCACCGAACCAAATCGAACAGCGAATATTCGAAAATGACGAACCACGCCAGATCGAGTCGCCCTGTGTTGAATCCGCTCGGATGGCGTGAAAAACCTGAAGAATTCGCCACGAAGAACTCTACCTTCACGATTGGACCGAAGTTTCAGAATTGCCGGCGCTTCCTGTGAATATTGCGCGGAATACGCAGGCTAAAGGGGACAGAGCCGACTCCAGTCGCGTGAATAATAGAGGCTATCCGGATTGCCCCGCGTCGGACGTCCGACAAAGTATCGTTCTTTGTTGGCCCCAATTACGAAGCACTACTACTGGCGGGCCTCGCTGGCCCAATGCAACTTTACCGCAGCAGGAGTTTGCTGTCACGTAGAAGAGTCCCCAAGAAACGGACCTACGCGAAGAACGAAGGTGGCAATTCACCGCTCGTACCTCGCCAACGATAGCAGCGGCAGGCAGGAAACGTCACCAAAGCTTAGATTGCAGAACCGAACCAACCGTAAGAACGAATCACAAAGAAAAAAACACAGGCGAAAGGCCTGTGTTTTGTATGAGATCAAAAACGCACGAGTAAGCAGTAAGATCTACTTCCACCAAGGGTAGCTGCCGTAGCGAGACAGCTCCATGTACAGCAGGATGCAGCCGGTCAGTACGCAGAGGAATGAAACGACCAGCATCACGGTATAGACATCCGTATCCGGTTTGACGATGGCAACTTTTTCTGCTGCGGATTTCTTTACCCTAGGAGCTTTTTCCTTCTTGGGCTTCTTTTCTTTCTTCGGCTTCGGCGACTTCTCGGCCTTAACTGGCTTTTCCTTATCGGACTTTCGTTTGAACACTGTCACCCTCCCGAATTGGAGCTTTTTTGTATTCAGTCAACAGTCGAGCAACGGCGCTGTCATAGGAAACGCGAGTCACCACGCCTCGGCCCAGATACTTGTCTTGTCGCGAAACTTCGACCGTATGGCCCGGTTGCAAACCGTCATCTTTACCAATCGTGATTTCGATCAGATCGTTACCCACCGATCGAACTTGTCCGTACAGCTTCGGCGGAATGCCGGTCACATCGCTGTCTTTGCTCAGGCCATTCACCTTCAGCACATTCGTAGACATGGCCAAATCTTCTTCCAGCTTTTGACGACGTCGTTCCAAGTTCGCTCGGATCGATTCCGCTTCATGAAGCTGGTCCGTGAGCTTTCGAACCGTTGCAAACTGAGCATCGCGATCTTGCTGGGCATCCAAAATCTGCTGACGAAGATCCGTCACTTGAGCTTGAAGTTGATCGGACTGACGCTGCGCGTTTTCCACCGATTGAATGGCGTTTCGTTGTTGCGCCAACAGGTCTTGATACTGACGCTCTTTGGCTTCCAGCAGCTGCGTCTTCTCTTGAGCTCGTTGCTCTAGATTGACCAACGCTTCGCGCCGAGCGGCTCGTTCAAACGACAACGAAGTCTTAAGAGATTCTACTTCTGCCGCCAATCGATCTTTGTCCTGCCTAGTGGTATTCACTTGTTGCTGTACCGAAGCAACTTGTTCCTTCCAGTTGATGTGGGTCGAATAGACCGACACGGCAAACGCCATGAACATGACGCTCATGAACAAAATCAAGACGATAAAAATCTTTCCGACCAGAGTCATTCCTATCGTTCCTCTACTCTCTGCTATCTACCGGAGAAAGATACATGGGCTGATTTGAATTCCGAAACTCGAACACGCTCAGACGGCAAAAACACGTCGCAATCGGTTCTGCCGGGCCGCTCGAGCACTTATTGCCTCTAGAAAGGTCCAAACCAGGTAATTTCAAGCCCTCAGTATACTCACGGCGAATTCGCAATGTCAACGAAACGAGGTTAAATGCGAAGAATGGGCTGTTTGCGAAGTCAGGGACATGCGGGTTGCAGTGGTCGTAGCCCTCTTATGCCGCTTTTTGAGCACGCGAGCGAATGGTCCCGCTGGCCAGCGAACCCAGAGTAATGACAAGGCACAGAAACGCGGGAAGGTCACCTAGGGCAGCGTACGTGGTGGTGCCAGCGGTCGATTTACATTCGGCAATAAGGATCCCTTCTTGGCGCCGAGGCCCTTGCTGGACAATCGTTCCGTCAGCGGCAATCCAGGCAGAGAAGCCGGTGTTGGCGGCAATCAACATGGGGCGTCCCAATTCGATCGCGCGAAACACTCCACACGCCAGATGGATGTCCAACAGGCTGGATCCCCAGAACCAACCGTCGTTGGTCAGGGTCACCAAAACATCGGGCGTTTCATCTTGTTGACGCAATTGGTTGAATTGGCCTCTGATCAAATGAGGAACCGTGTTCTCGAAACAGATGTTGGGCGCCAGTTTGACATGTTGTACGTCAACGGTGACGGGCGTTTGCCCCCGAGTCAGACCGCCCGGCATGGGCGTCAAATGGTACAGCCACGGCAAGTACGAACCGAACGGGATGTATTCGCCAAACATGACCGGATGCATTTTGTCGTAGCGCTGCGCAATGTGCCCCTGCGAATCGATGTGCACGGCCGAATTGTATCGATCTTCTCCTTCGGGCCCTAAATGATTCCAAGCGGTTCCCACCAGCAGCGGACGATCGATGACGGATTGGACGAATTTTACTTTTTGTTGACTACGCGCAGGCAGGATCTGGATCAGCTGTTGAAATTCGTCGGGCGTGACATCCCAGTCCCGCGGTTGAGCGGCTGGCTGTGTCACGGTCAAAATCGGATCGATGCCAGTGAACATCGATTCGGGCCAGATGACAAGATCGACGTTTGGATTTTGATCCACGGCGGTTTGACTTAATCTTAAATAATCTTGAAAGGCTTGTTTCGGCCGATCCAAGTCACCGTCAAACTGCGTGTCAAAGACACCTTGCACCAACGCAATCTGGACCGACTCGTCAGTCTGCTTGGCAGCCTGTTCGGAAAGCCGCTGTTGGCCTTGCATTCCCAGCAGGATCACCGCCGCCAACAGAACGGCGGCCACACTGAATTGCCTCCAGTCTTGCGTTTGACGTTGTGATCGGCAGACCGCTTCCAGCCCAGCGGCGGTGAACATCAGCACAAAGCCCACACCGTAGGCGCCGCACACCGAAGCAACCTGCGCCAGTGACAAGAAATGGATTTGCGTGTGCCCCAACAACGCCAGTGCAAAGCCGCTGAACAAGCGTGAACGCAGCAGTTCCAAACCGGCCCAGCAAATCGGAGCCGCCAGGATGATTGGCATCTGCCAGCGATGGACCAGGCAGCGAGCACTACCAACAAACAGTGGCAAGTACGCCGCCAAGTATGCCGACAACAAGACCCAGCCAAAGTACGTGGACCAGTGAGGAAGTCGAACCCATTGAATCAACACCAGCCAATGTAGGAATCCCACAACGTACAGCAGGCGATACGGTTTGGTTGTGGACCATTCGCGGTGGCGAATCAGCTTCAACCATCCGATCGGCGCCACGAACGCCAGGGGCCACACGTTGAGCGGCGGGAAGGCGGCATACAGCGTGATCGCACTGAACAGAGCCCACGCGGCTTCGGACGAATTCCAACGCTTGCTTGGGGTTGGCGTGGATGCGGTATCAGTGTTTCTCGCCGCATCGGTTCGTGGCATTGGGGTCCTCTTCATTTCCGGCGTCTGGGCTACCATGTCTACCGCTCCTTGGCATTGTTGAACCTAGCCAGAAGCTTACGAAGTTCGTCCGTTTTCCGAAAGATAGAAGCGCCTTGTGGTCGGCCAGCGAAGGTGCCGAGTGCGAAAGACCGAACGGCAACGTCACGCAATCACGAGGATTCAGAATCTTCGTCCCATTCGTCGGTGGAACGCTGAATCCAGATTTCGCGCACCAGCCGCAGCTTGCGTTCGACCGTGGAAATAGAACAGCCAATTCGCTCCGCCACTTCTTGCTGCGTACAGCCTTCCATGCGTGCCAGCACAATTTGCCGAGTTCGATCGTCGGGCAGCCATTCCAGCAACGCATGCAATTGATTGACAGCAATGGCAGCATCTTCATGAGAAACACGATGATCGGCCACACCGTGAAGTGAATGAGAATTACTGGGGCCTCGTTTCTTAGAACGGCGATTAATGCGAAAAGCTTTCCGCACAGTAATGGTGACCAGCAGTTTCCACAGTCCTTCTACGTCCGCCAAATCGGGGAACCGACCATCTTGCGCGCGAATGCAAAAACTTTTGAGCGCGCTCAGCGCCACGTCCTCTTCGTCCCCGCCGCCGCTGGCTTCGGATTTGATGATGGATCTGGCGAGTCCAACAAGGCGAGGAAAATATTCGTTCCAAACTTGTTCCACGACTTGTTCGTCGCCTTCTTGAAGAAGCTGAAACCAAGCAGGTTCGGGTTGGTTATCGGAATCAAGCGTCATAGTGGATTGTATTAGATCTTGGGTGAAAAAACTCGCAATGCTTCCGACCGAAACGCATTATGATATAGGCGTCATTGTCACGATCGTGGCCCAACTCCGCAACTCGGATATCACTCTGAATAAATCTTTCAAGTACTTTGACGGGAAAGGGAACGCAAATGACATGTACGATTATTGGCACTCGAGGTGTGCGGCGGCAGAGAACGCAGCTTTGTGCAGGAATTCTGATTTTCTTTAACCGCAAATCTTCAAGTCAACATAAGATAGATGAACAATTACCACGTTGACGTGACAGTCAGCTTTGGACGATTTGGGTAGCTGGGACAGGTTTGGACAGGTATGGAAAAGCTCGATCGCCAAACGGATGATTCTCTAGCGCAGCAATTAGAAGTTGATTCGCTCTGTGATCGATTTGAATTGGCTTGGCAAGCGGACGAGCCTCCGTCATTGCCTGATTTCATTCGCGAAGCCAAGAATCTGTTCCCCAACGATTCCTTTGCCAAAGCAGGTTACGAACTGGCCAAGTTGGACATGGAATTTCGCTGGAACCGCTTGGTCGAATCGACATCCGCGACGCGATCCGGTCCGCTGACAGACCAGCAACAAGACGCTTGGCCCACTTTGGACGAATATCGCGAACTGTTGGCTCGCGAAGGCATCAACGGCAAAGTACCGGCGGACTTTGTCACGCTGGAGTATCGACTACGCCGGCAAACAGAACGGCCCATTTCGCACGACGAGATCTTGCAGCGGTTTCCACACCGATCGGACATAGCGGAAGCCTTGGATGCGACGGACTACGATCTTTCACGTTCCACTCAGAAAGCTCGACGACGCCAACCAGCAGTCAAAAGCCGAATCGACCAAGGAGCAACGATTGATCACTTTCAAATTGTCGAAGCGTTAGGGCATGGCGCGTTTGGCACTGTCTGGCGAGCACGTGATACGCATTTGGGACGAGAAGTCGCCATCAAGGTTCCTCGGCGAGAAGACCTGACCGATGCGGAACGTCAACAGTTTCTCAAGGAAGCTCGTGTTACTGCACAATTGCGTCACCCCAATATCGTCAGTGTCCATGAAGCCGGAGACGATGGCACCACGTTGTTTATTGTCAGCGACTATGTCGCCGGGCAGACATTGGCCGACTACGCCAAATCCGTGCGATTAGATTTTCGTCAAGTGGCCAATTTATTGAAAACGTTGTGTCAGGGGCTCGCACATGCACATCAACTGGGCGTAGTGCATCGCGACTTGAAACCGTCCAACGTGATTATGGATCACGCTGGTTCGCCACATATCACCGACTTTGGGTTGGCCAAGCACGAATTAAGCAAAGTCAGCGTATCCACCAACGGGCAAGTGCTGGGCACGCCAGCGTACATGAGTCCGGAACAAGCGTTAGGCGAAGGAGATCGTGCCGATGCGCGGTCCGATGTTTATTCGCTGGGCGTGATTTTGTTCGAATTGCTCACGGGCGAGGTTCCTTTCCGAGGAACACCGCAATTGGTCATTCACAAAGTTCTGAACGACGAACCACTTCGACCTCGCTCACTTAACCCACAGATCCCTGCTGATCTGGAAACGATTTGCCTGAAGTGTATTGAAAAGAATCCCAAGCAACGCTATGAATCGGCCGCAGCGTTGTCCGCCGATCTTGATCGCTATTTGCAAGGTGAACCGATTCTGGCATGTCCGATTGGCGTCGCCGGTCGGTTGTTGCGTTGGGGACGTCGGAATCCATTTCGCGCAGCCAGCGTAGCGTTGTTGGGTCTGATCACGATGGTCAGTCCACCCGCCGCAATCTATCAGGCGCAGCTACGCAGTCAGGCTCGAGACGCCCAAATTGCTGCGGAAGAGCTGGCCAAGAAGAATGCGGAATTGGCCACGGAAGCCCAGATCAAGACTCGCAATGCCGTGGCTGCGTTGGAGTATTTGATCACCGTTTTAGAGAGTCCTGATCCGAACAATTTTGGCCGCGCCGCTACCGTTGCCGATTTGTTATCTACGGCCGCCACCGAATTGGAATCGGACAACATGACGGACGAAATGAAGGCACGACTGTACGTAGCGATTGGCGATTCGCAACAAGCGTTGGGACTGGAAAAGACGTCATTCGAATCCTATCAAAAGGCGGTGAACATCTTCACGGACACCGTAGGCAGCGCGGATCGAGCAACCCTGGATGCCAAACTTCGACTCGCCATGACCGCCGATGCAATCGGGGAAACACTTAACGCTCGGACGTTAGGTGCCGAAGTCTACGAACTGGCTCGGCAACATCTAGCATCCGACGATCCGCTGCTGGAGCATACTCGGCGACATCTGCTGAACATTCAGTTCCGATTGGGACTGCTCAGCTTCAGCAAACGCGACATTGTGAATTCGATTGCGTCGTTACGAACAAACGTCCAGCAACATGACGATCCAGCCACTCGAATTCAGAAGTCATCCGTTTGAATCAAGAACTGGTGTTACGATTGATCGAAGTCGGCGAATGCGACGAAGCGAATCAACGCATGTCACAGCTTCTGCCGGCCGCCCAACGCATGTTGGGAGACAATCACACCACGGTCCTTTCGCTCCGCATCGGTCAGGGAATCGCACTACGCAAGCTTGGACAATTCAAAGAAGCTGCTGAACAGTTGACAAACGTAGTGGAGGATTTGACCAGCAAGTTTGGACCTCGTCACAGTCGTACGTTATGGGCCCTGCGGGAACTCGCAAAAGTACGGGAAGGCCAAAAGCGATGGGATCTTGTCATCCAATCACACCAAAGTCTGTTCGAACGCCAGACACATCAAGACGATGTCATTCCGCAGAATGAAGGATTGTCTACCATGCGGAAACGAATTGCGCTGTACCACCAGGCGCAAATTCGCTATGCCCAAGACCTGACCGACTCCAGTACGGCTAATTTGACAATTCGCGAACGGCAGTCGCACGCTAGAACGCCCTTATATGGCAATGACAACACCTTGGCATACATTGATTTGACACAAAACGTTGTCGCGCTGCAGCGAACGGGACAAGACGTGCAAACATTGCTGGCCGAAGTACCCGAGCAGGCCATCTTCAGCCCAGACGGCAACCGCTGGGCATATACGAAATATCAAGACGACGTTCCGTATTTGACATTGTCCGATCTGGCGGGCCAGCAGCAAGAACAGGTACCTGGGAGCCTGATGGCAAACTGGTCGGACGACGGAAAAGTGCTGTATTTCTATAGCATGGATCTCCAGCGCATGGCATGGAAGCTGGCGTTTGACACATCGGATCCAATGGTGCTGATTAACCAAGGTGTTTCTTCAAAGGTGCTGCTGGTTTCGCCTGATGGCAACAAGCTTGCTTCGAATCAAGGATTTTGGGTCAACGTGGCAGACTTGGCAAGCTTAGAGACGACGCTGTCGGTGCCGTGGCTCAGTTCTATGTTGCCTTCGCCGCAGTTTGACTGGTCACCCGATAGTCGTTACTTGACAATCAGTCATGTGATGCCGCGTATTGCGGAAGGCATCTGGGTTGTGGACACGCATAGAAAAGAGTTCTTTCGTTTAGTGCACGGAGATGTCACGGGTGCTCGTTGGTCCAGCGACGGATCTAGTCTGCTGGTCGAACGTCGCGCACCGTCCGGCCAGTATGACATTTTTGAAGTTCGTTGGACGGATTTAGATGACCTGTGCCAACGCCGCGGCGTTTCTTGTGCGGCCGAATAATGATGCATTCCAATCCGTTTTCCACCAAGTTCGTTCAGCCGGGTGCAATCGACTACGTGTTGCCCGAAGGAACCACGTGGGACAAACTATTGAAATTGTTCATTCGAAACCAACTTCGTGGGCAAGTGGTCGGACCGCATGGCGTTGGCAAATCCACATTCTTGTGTTCGTTCCTGCTTCACCTATCCACCGACACAGGCATCAAGGTGACTCGCATCAACCTGCAGGCGAATCGGCGAGACTGGTCGCTGGTACGTACGGAGCTTGCCAAGCTGCCAGCCGCTGGGCAAATGCGACACGTTCTGGTCATCGATGGTTTTGAACAACTAAACATGTACCAACGCTGGTACACTCGTTGGCGCACCCACCGCGCTGGTAGCGGTCTGCTGGTCACTGTCCATCAAGCGGAACGGAAACTGCCGCTGCTGTTTCACGCGTCGCACGATTGGCAACGATTTCAATCATTGGTGGCCAAACTGCTAAGCGAACACTCGGCGAACCGTCCGTTGCTGGACAAACAAACCATTGCATCTGTTTATCAGCAGCATGCCACAGCCGGGAATCTTCGCGAAGTTCTGTTCGAACTTTACGATCAAGCCGAACAAAATCTTTGCAGCAGCAGAACATTCACTACAACAATCACGCCCCGCAAAGACTAGTCAAGCAGCAAGACCGGCAACCCAAGAGCGAGCGGTGGCAAAGCAAGTTTCGGCAACTTCAAACTGTCTGGCTGCTTTTATTCTTTTCGCCGCACGAAAACTTCGCATGCTAGCAATTAAAACGACTGCACGGCCTGCTTTACTGATGCCTGCAGGACATACTCCCCACTAAGTGCATTTGGAGAATTCGCTGGCGTTTGCCCAAATGTCGCTGCATGTCGTTTGGCAAAAAGGATTGAAGATTCGTGTGTAGGAATTCCTTTCCTGTTCCGAATCTGTGCGGTAGTATTGGAAAGGCGTTGTGCCAATTTTGCAACGCTTTCGATAGCGACATTCGGATCAGTCGATCGTCCAGGGGTGAATCGCGGACAAGGCTGGTGCCCTGCTGGCACGGGAATCCGGACCGAGGGAACGAGTTGCTGTGTGATTGAAATGGTAAAAGCATTCGGTCAGGAAGTGCGTTCTCACGGAGTACGGAAATGGAATTGAAGAAACAAAGCATTTTGGTTCTTGTCGTTTCGCAGTTGGCGCTGCTGGCGTTGCCGCAGTCTGCTTCGGCCGGTCCGCTGTTGGATTGGTTGTTGCGTCGACGAGCGAATCGGACAACGGCATATTATCCCGGCGCGTGTAATACGTGTTCGGATGGTTCGTATTGCGAACAAACCGTGGTGCAGTATGTACCGCAAGTGGCCTATCGAACGGTTTGGCAACCGGTGCCGGTAACCACTTATCAAAAGACCGTCAGCTGCAATCCAGCAACGGGTCTACCCATCGAATGCACCAAACCATGCACCAGCTACACGTATCAAGCTCGTCGAGTGCCGTACACCACTTATCGTCCGGTGTATGGCAAAGTGCCGGTGTGCGGAAATAACAATACGGTAGCGGCGATGCCAATTTCGTCCACGACTACATCGTATGCTCCAGCAGCTTCTTGCTGCGGATCGTCTTCATGGTTGGCCGGCAATTATGCCACACCTTCCTATTCGACGCCCAGCTATACCAGCCCTGGCTACACGAATCCCGGCTATTCAGCACCTAATTCTTATTCGCCCAATCCGTATTCGGCGCCTGGATACAACGGCGGACAGCCCACTCCGGCAGACAACGCCGATCCCAACGTTCGGCCTCGGTTGGCTCCTGATATGGATTCGATGTCGATGCGAGTTCGTCGTTTGCCGTCGACGTCACAGCGTTCGATCGTTCAAGCCGAAAACGCGATGTACGCCGGTCAGACTCGAGGCGTAGCGGTGTTTTCATCCGAAGACAATCCAGCAAGTCAGATGAGCGAATCGGCCGAATCGTTCTTGAATGAACGACGTCAACAGCCGGCCGCTGTCGGTTCGTTTGACGAAACCTTGAACGGTCTCAAAAGTCGCAGCCTGCAAGACCTACGACCGCTGCCTAGCAACGCTGGCGGCGCTTCGCTGAACGTTCCGCCGATGCTGAACGACGATGATCGCACAGCCGTGCGAACCAGGATCCCCAGTCGCTATAAGGTCAAGCCCATTGAATGGCCCAAAGTCATTCAGGCCAGCTACGTACGAAGCGCGGAACCAGAAGTCCGACTCGATTCCAACTCACAAATCGAAGTCCGCCGACTCCCGTCTTCACGCACTCGTTCGACGCAAGACCAAAGTCGACACTTGCCAACACGAGCAGAACGCGCGGCGATGTTGCGACAACAGCAAGACGCACAAGCGACTCCCCATGTCGCTCGTCCCAAAGCATCACGCCCTAACGTAAAACCGCTGCCCACCAAAGCGAACAAGACACAAGACAAATTCGCTTGGCCAGAACTGACCAGTCGGTAGTCGGCGCGTTCCAATTTTGAAGTCTGCCAAAATAAAACAAGCCGGTGATCAACCGGCTTGTTTTTGCGCAATAGGCGAGCCTTGCGAAAACATCCTCAAGCAACTCGATAAATATACGAGTCATCAACAAAGACGCCGTCAATCATGGAACTGGACAATCGCATTCCAGCGACGTGCGAGCTTCGAATCGCATTCCGAAAACTTCGAATTATGGAACTACCGGGCGACATTGCGGTAATGTCGTTCACGGACACAATTTCCACATCGTCGGCAAGGCCGTCATTGATGGAAATGATCCGACGGTAAAGACTGCGAGGTCCTTGCGAATCGACCATCGATGACGCGATGACTAACTTCCAGCTTTGGTTCTCTTCCGAATAAAGCCAGAATGCTGCCGTGACATCGACGGCGCATGCATCCAATTTGGCCAACAACGTAGCCCCAGCATCTATCATTGACTGGGTGATTATGTTGTTTACCAGAACGTCTTTAGCCATTTCATTATCCCCGCTGTCGGATCGGAAATTACTGGGCTAACTTCGTCATTTCACCACAAAATTCACCAAGCGGCCTGGCACCACAATCGCTTTGACAATCTGTTTGCTGGCCAGTTGTTCGGCAATTTTTTCGTCTGCTTTTGCCGCCGCTTCCAAATCTTCTTTCGTGGCATCGGCCGCGACGGTGACTTTGGATTTCAGCTTGCCATTGATCTGCACCGGAATTTCTATGGACGAATCTTTGGTCATCGCTTCGTCAAATTCGGGCCACGGTTCATATGCCAAGGTGGTGTCATGGCCCAACAGTTGCCATAGCTCTTCGGCCAAGTGAGGTGCCATGGGGGACAGCAACAGGACGAACGGCTCCATGCACGATCGAGGACGCTCGGACTGTTTGGTAAAGAAGTTGACGAATTCCATCAGCCTAGAAATCGCCGTATTAAATCCCAATGATTCCATGTCACGAGTCACGGCCTTGATAGTGCGATGCAGCATGCGATTCTGTTCGTCCGTCGGTTCGATCTGCTTTACCGACGGCGAAAGCTCCAGCGTTTCCGCATGGTCATCCACAATCATCCGCCAAGCTCGATCCAAAAACTTCCGCACTCCGTCGACGCCCGACATGCTCCACGGCTTGGTAGCTTCCAGCGGCCCCATGAACATTTCGTACAAGCGCAGCGAATCCGCACCGTAGTCTCGGACAATTTCATCCGGGTTCACCACATTGCCGCGGCTCTTGGACATCTTATTTGCTTTGCTTTCAATGCGAATCTGCTTGTCGCTGCACAAGACAAATTGGTCACCGCTCTTTTCCACGTCAGCCGGTTCCACCTTGACGGAGGAAAGTATCGCACTGTCGGACGAACGCACGGAATTCCCTTCAGCATCGCGACCGACTTCGTTCGCCGAGACCCATGTGCCGTCAGCCGTTTGATAGCCGGTGTGTTCCATTTCGCCCAAAATCATGCCTTGATTGACCAACCGCTGAAACGGTTCGGCCGTCGACACGTGACCTCGATCATAAAGCACCTTGTGCCAAAATCGAGCGTACAGCAAATGCAGCACGGCATGTTCCGCGCCACCCACATACAAGTCGACTGGCATCCATGACGACTCTTTGTCACTTTGTACAAATGCCGAACTGTTCGTGGGATCGATAAACCGCAAATAGTACCAACACGAACCGGCCCATTGCGGCATCGTATTGGTTTCTCGTTTGTAGCGAACGCCGTCCAGCGTTGGGGTGAGCCAATCGGCGTCGGCCTTGGCCAACGGCGGTTCGGGACGACCGTGCGGTTTGTAATCTTCCAAATGCGGCAAGTCGACCGGCAATTGGTCGGCCGGGACGGCTCGTAAATGCCCAGTCGGATTTCCATCGGCGTCCAGTTCGTGCAGGATCGGGAACGGTTCGCCCCAAAACCGTTGACGACTAAACAACCAGTCTCGAAGCTTATAATTCACCGCTTCTTTGCCAACACCGTTTGCGGCTAAGTCCGCCGCAATTTTGGTTTTGAATTCGCTGGTGGAAATTCCGTCATAGACGCCGCTATTGACCGCCCTACCTGCCGACGTGAAAACGGCTTGGCCCGCCAAGACCGCTTGACGATCTACGTCGGCCGCATCGCCGGGATCCACGACCGCAATGATGGGAATGTTGAATTGCTGAGCGAATTCGAAATCTCGAATATCATGCGCGGGCACCGCCATGATGGCCCCGGTGCCGTAGCTAATCAACACGTAGTCGGCAATCCAGATCGGCACCTGAGCTCCGTTGACCGGATTGATGGCGTACGAACCGGTGAAGACGCCCGTTTTGGTTTTGGTTAATTCGGTTCGTTCCAGATCGCTCTTGCTGGACGCCTTTTCGCAATACGCTTTGACTTCGCTTGCTTGTTCCGGCGAAGTCAGCTTTTCCACGAACGGATGTTCTGGCGCAATGACCATGTACGTGGCACCGAACAGGGTATCAGGCCGAGTGGTATAAATGCGCAGGACATCGTCGGCTGGCTTTTTGGGCCGCGGTTGGACCGATCGCTGAAGCTTCCACGCGTCAAATGATGCTGGTGGGCCGATGAAAAAGTCGACTTCGGCGCCTGT
The DNA here is from genome assembly GCA_041399205.1 of Pirellulaceae bacterium. Taxonomy (GTDB): domain Bacteria; phylum Planctomycetota; class Planctomycetia; order Pirellulales; family Pirellulaceae; genus JAGQOZ01. The sequence continues at coordinate 28,628 of JAWKTK010000003.1, forward strand.
GCTGCGACCGATCCAATTCCGCTGCAACGCCTTGACGCCTTCCGGCCAATCAACTGTGTCGAGTCCTTTTTCCAATCGATCGGCATAGGCGGTGATTCGCAACATCCACTGTCGCAACGGAATCCGCTGGACCGGATGGCCACCGCGTTCGCTGCGTCCATCAATGATTTCTTCGTTTGCTAGCACCGTTCCCAGATTCGGGCACCAATTGACCAAGGCGTCACTTTGGTAGGCCAAGCGGTGTTCGTCCCGGTAGGTGCGAACCGCCGATTCACCCGCTGCTTGAATTTCATCCGGAATCGGCAGCTCCGAAATCGGACGGCCCTTCTGCTGGTCCTCGTCGAACCACGTGTCAAACAACACCAAGAAGATCCACTGGGTCCAGCGAAAATAGTCCACGTCCGTGGTAGCAATTTCTCGATCCCAGTCGTAGCTAAAACCGAGCATTTTCAATTGGCGCCGGAACGTGTCAATGTTTTTTTCCGTTTGAACTCGCGGAGGCGTATTGGTTTTGATGGCATGTTCTTCGGCGGGCAGTCCAAACGCGTCGAAGCCCATGGGATGCAAAACGCTATAGCCTTGCATGCGGTAGAAGCGGGAAAGAATGTCGGTGGCGGTGTAGCCTTCCGGGTGGCCGACGTGCAGGCCATCGCCGCTGGGATAGGGGAACATATCCAGCGCATAGAATTTTTTCTGAGGATCTTTCGGCAATTCTGGAGATTGAAACGTTTTGTTGGATTCCCAGTAGGCCTGCCATTTGGGTTCGATTTGGCCTGGGTTGTAACGAGGCATATTCTTGACTTCCCGTAAGTGCCGCCGAAATTTCGGCGTGATTTGTCCAATTCGTTTAGAAGGGATAATTGCCGAGACGCTATTGTTCGGGCGATTTTAAAGGGCGTATTCTGTTCGGCAAAGGTCTGCAGTCGGCTCCTGGCTAACCGCAAGCTAGATTCTTTCGGCAAATCGCTGGTGCTGCTAGACTGGAGGGCTTTCCGCGAGCCTTTGGGGCGAAATAGAGCGACAATTGGAAATTGGAATCTACAGCGGTTGAATTCGGCAATCGAATGTGACGGTCCGTTGACATGGATGCTTTTCGGCTGATTGGGGAACAGAACTTCCTAAGAACGGTCCTATTTCTAGGGATGTTTTGAGCGGCGTTGGCAGTGTCAAAGTTTTTGACCGAGGAGAAAAATCGAAATGCTTTTTGGGCAGCGAAACCTAATGCTTACCGAAGTGGAACGCGACGCCATGCGAACCGCCGGTCAGTTTAACGCTCAGCTAATGGACTACGTTCGACCTCACGTGAAGGCGGGTGTGACCACTGGCCAGATTGATCGCCTGGTTCACGAATACACCGCCGACCATGGTCATGAAGCGGCCTGCCTTGGCTACCAAGGTTTTCCCAAAAGCTGCTGCACCAGCGTCAACGAAGTGGTCTGCCACGGGATCCCCGGTGACTATGCATTACGGGACGGCGATATTGTCAATGTGGATCTAACCACCATTGTGGATGGTTGGTACGGAGATCAATCGGAGACATTCATTATCGGCAACGCGTCCGATGATGCCGTTCGAGTCACTCAATGTGCCCATGATTGCTTGTATCTGGGCATTGATGCAATTCGGCCAGGTGGACGAGTTGCCGAGATTGGCAAGGCCATCGTCAAAGCAGCTCGGTTGGACGGCTTCAGCGTGGTTCGCGAATATGTAGGGCACGGCATAGGTCGCCGTTTCCATCAAGATCCGTCGATCCCGCATTTTCCCAGTCGGCAGTCGTATATAGACCGCATCGAACCCGGCATGTGTTTTACTATCGAACCGATGATCAACGTGGGCGTTCGCGAAACCCAGCTGGACGCTCGAGATCGTTGGACGGTCCGGACACGTGACCGCAAACTATCCGCTCAGTTCGAACATACCATCCTCATGACCGAAAATGGTCCGGAGATCTTAACGCTGACCAAGGACGGTCCGCAAAAAGGGCATCGGTTCGCTGCCGGCTAGTACCGACCGTCTGCGGAGTCTGTGAAGTATGTTTCGAATCAAAATCTGCGGAGTGACGTCGGTTGACGACGCTAGACACATCGAAGACGCCGGCGCCGATGCCATTGGGCTGAATTTTTTTCCGCCCAGTCCTCGTTACGTACCAATCCTGACAGCCATGAAAATCTCGGAAGCCATGGCGGACAGGGTTTGCCGAGTTGGATTGTTTGTAAACACAGATCCTCAGCAGATTTCCGAAGTTGCGCGAGAAGTATCGCTGGACCTGATTCAGCTACACGGCAATGAAACCAGCCAACTCGTCGCGGATGTCGCAAAAAGAACGAATTTACCGATTATCAAGGCCTTCCGCTGCCGCGACTCGGATCTAACCAGTGTCCTACAATTTTTGCAGGACCAGCGGTCGTGCCAAGTGGAAGGAGTCTTGCTGGATGCCTATTCCGCGGATCAATTCGGCGGCACAGGCATTCAATTGGACGCAGAAAAGCTGGTTCGCCAAATCGGGCTGCTGGGCGAACTCCCTTGGGTCTTGGCTGGCGGCTTGACGGACCAGAACGTTCATCAGGCTATTCGATTGCTTCGGCCGTTTGGTGTAGATACCGCCAGCGGTGTTGAATCCGAACCGGGGAAAAAGGACGTCGAGATGGTTCGGCGGTTCGTCCAAGAAGCAAAAAAAGCATTCAGTGAAATTTTGCAGTAAATAGCGGTTGAGGTTGCGAAGGCAGCTTTCCGGCCTTTACATTATTGGGTTCGGGATCACGGATCGTTCCCAGCCATTGGTCTTCCAAATTTAGATCCACAGTTTTTGAGGAGTACAAAGTGTCTCAAGTTGAAACTCGCGCACCTTACAAAGTAGCAGACATTTCGCTGGCAGATTATGGGCGCCGAGAAATCATGTTGGCGGAAAACGAAATGCCCGGCCTGATGGCGTTGCGAACCAAGTACGGCAAGGACAAGCCGCTGAAGGGCGCCATCATTGGTGGTTGCCTCCACATGACCATCCAAACCGCCGTGCTGATTGAAACTTTGATCGAACTTGGGGCCGAAGTGACTTGGTCCAGCTGCAACAAGTTTTCTACACAAGATCACGCGGCAGCTGCCATCGCTGCGGCAGGCATCCCGGTCTATGCTTGGAAAGGCGAAACCGACGAAGAATACGATTGGTGCATTGATCAAACCTTGTACATGCCCGATGGTCGACCCATCAACATGATTCTGGACGACGGCGGCGACCTGACCGCGTTGGTTCACAAGAAATACCCGGAACTGCTTGGCGATATCAAAGGCCTGTCCGAAGAAACCACCACAGGCATCAAAGAACTTCGCAAAATGCTCAAGAAGGGCGAACTGAAAGTTCCGGCCATCAACGTGAATGATTCGGTCACCAAGTCCAAATTCGACAACCTGTACGGCTGTCGCGAATCGCTGGTCGACGGCATCAAACGAGCAACCGACGTGATGATTGCCGGCAAAGTGGCAGTCGTCGCCGGTTACGGTGACGTGGGCAAAGGCTGTGCTCATTCGCTGCAACGCTATGGCGTCGAGTCATCGTCACGGAAATCGATCCGATCAATGCACTCCAGGCTCTGATGGAAGGCTTCAAGTCACTACCATGGAAGAAGCGTGCAAGATCGGTAACATCTTTGTGACTACCACTGGTTGCCGAGACATCATTACCGGTGAACATATGGACAAAATGCCCAATGACGCCATCATCTGCAACATTGGTCACTTTGATCTTGAAATCGATATGAACTGGTTGGATAAGAAGTCGGGTGCCAAGCGAGAAAACATCAAGCCGCTGGTAGATCGCTACACATTCTCTAACGGACATTCGATCATCATCTTGGCCGAAGGTCGCCTGGTGAATCTCGGCTGCGCCACTGGCCATCCTTCGTTTGTGATGTCCAATTCTTTTTCGAACCAAGTTCTGGCGCAAATCGCCTTGTGGACCGAACCCGAAAAGTACGAAATCGGCGTTCACGTCCTGCCCAAAGAACTGGACGAAGAAGTCGCTCGTTTGCACCTGGAACAGCTTGGCGCCAAACTGACTCGCTTGACCGACGTGCAAGCCGACTACCTGGGCGTACCCGTAGAAGGTCCTTACAAGCCTGACTACTACCGCTATTAATGGTGAATCGAGTTCGACCGTCAGTCGGCTCTCATTGACATTCCGCAAAAGCTCCGGCATAACAACCGGAGCTTTTTTGTGCGCAAACAAATAGACATTCACCAGTGCAGGTGTGATTCGGGAGAGGTAGGCTGCGATGCCAAACATTCATGCGTTTCGAGGACTTCGGTATGATCTGGGACAAGTCGGTTCGTTAAGCGACGTGATCGCGCCGCCGTACGATGTGATTGACGATGTCTTTCGAGACGAACTGTACAAGAAGCATCCGGCCAACGTGATTCGGCTGATTCTGAATCGAGACGAACCGGGCGACGACGACAATTCCAATCGGTATACGCGAGCCGCTAAATTCCTGAAGCAATGGAAAAGCGAAGGCATCCTACAGCAAGAGTCCGCTCCGGCCATTTACGTCTATCATCAAGAGTTCGAATACGACGGCGTCAAGTACAATCGCCGCGGCTTCATGTGTCGAACGCAACTAGAACGCTTTGGCGAAGGTACCATCTTTCCGCACGAAGAAACCCACGCGTCCGCCAAAGAAGATCGCCTGAAGCTGACTCGCGCCTGTAAGACCAACCTCAGCCAAATCTTTGGACTCTACCCCGACCCGGATAACGAAGCGCAAAACTTGTTGGAAACGGCCATTGCCGAACAGACTCCGTTGGTCGCCACAGACCACCTGGGAGTCGTCCATCGCTTGTGGCCCGTGACCGATGTCAACGTCGTGACACAACTGACTGCCGCCATGGCCAACCGTCCCACCTTTATCGCTGACGGCCATCATCGTTATGAAACCGCATGTAACTATCGCGAAGAAGTTTCCGGTGGAACAACGCTGCCGGCTGACCATCCGGCCAACTCGGTGCTGATGATGTGTGTCAGCATGAGCGACCCCGGAATGATTGTGTTGCCCACGCACCGGTTGTTCCGAGGCATCCCCAGCATGAGCTCGGACGAACTGGTGCAGAAGCTGGGCGATCATTTCACGTGCCGCATTGCCGGCGAAGGAATCGACCTGGCCGACACCATGTGGCAAGAGATCGAAACGGAAGATCTGCAAACCACGCTGGCTCTGTTTACCTCCCAAGATCAACGCTGGGTGATGATTCGTTTGACCGACGCCGGCGCAGCAAAGATGGCCGAAGTGGCCACCGACCACAGCGAAGATTGGCACGGACTGGGCGTTAGCATCTTGCAGCGGTTGATCATGGAAACACTATTGGGTGTCACAGAAATGCCCAAACCCAAATACGTCCACTTGATCAGTGAAGTCGTGGAAAGTCATCACCAAGATCAAGAAGACTACCCGCTGACCGCCCTGGTCATGCCCGCCACGCTGGATCACATTCGCAGCATCAGCGAACACCAGGAACGCATGCCGGCCAAAAGCACCTACTTCTATCCGAAGTTGCTGAGCGGCTTAGTCTTCAATCCGCTGGAATAGTTCGGGCTGCGGAGATGGTTGACACGGCTGAGATAGTTGGCGCTGCAGGTTCTACGTGAAATCGAATCCAGTTCGAATGTAACGTGTCGCTTCCTAGCCCGAAGCGTTAGCGAGGGAAAACCGGGAAATCCTAGCCCGAAGCGTTAGCGAGGGAAAACCGGGAAATCCTAGCCCGAAGCGTTAGCGAGGGAAAACCCAGCCCGAAGCGTTAGCGCGGGAAATCCTAGCCCGAAGCGTTAGCGAGGGAAAAAACGGACTCTCCGCAGTCCCTCGCTTACGCGTCGGGCTAGGAAATGCCGCCGAGAAACGCGAATGCGCAACTTCAACAAGCGTCAGCCAGCGGACCATCGAAACGATTCCCTTTTCCGCTCGCTCACGCGTCGGGCTACCAAAAACCGCCCAACCCGTTCCGCGCGAAACAGGGTAATTTGTTACTGCTTGGGAAAATAGCGAGTTCCGCGCGAAACAGGGATTCCAGTTGATTCGACAAATCATTCTGCCGGGGTTTCTTGCCCCGTAACGACCAATCCGCCGGTGCCCACATTAGGGAATAGGTAAAATACGGGTTACACGTGAAACTTTCGAGCAGAAATGGCTGCCTTTTTTCTCGGCGGAGACTTCAACTACGATTCGCACCAGATCCGGCACCATTAACTTCAGAACTGGCATTCCGGCCAATTGCCGTTCGTGATTAGAATCCGCTCGGTCGTTCAGGAAGAACGGTTCGAGTGCCAATGCTGGGCGTTTGCTGGCGAGTGTAATATTTCAAGGAAGGAATGGGCCGTGAGTCGCGTCATCTGTGTCGCGAATCAGAAGGGCGGCGTGGGCAAAACCACGACGGCCATCAATTTGTCCGTGGCGTTGGCCAAGGCAGATTGCCGGACCATGTTGATTGACCTGGACCCGCAATGCAACGCCACCACCGGCTTGGGCATCGAGCCCACGGATAGTCATCCGATGATCTCTGCCGAACCACTTCAATCACAAATTGCCAAGACCAAGAAGACCGAACTTTCGCTGCTGCCTGGTAGCCGTCGCTTTGAAGACATTGAACGCTTGGCACGCTGTGACGAACAGAGTGCTCGCTGTCTGCAAGGCCATTTAGAAAACGACATGGACGAATTCGATTTTGTGATCATCGATTGTCCACCGTCGTTAGGGCGACTGACCGAAACCGCGCTTGCCAGTTCGACCGAAGTGCTGATGCCCATTCAGTGCGAGTACTTTGCGATGGAAGGGCTGACGCAAATGATCGAAGTGATTCGTCGAGTGATGAAGGGGCCCAAAAATCGTTTGGAGTTTGGCGGCATTGTGCTGACCATGTTCGACCATCGTCTGGAGTTAACTCGAGAAGTCGACACGGAAGTTCGTGACTTCTTTGGTGATATCGTCTTTCAAACCGTGGTGCCTCGCGACGTAGCCGTGTCAGAAGCACCCAGCCATGGGCAAGCTGTCCTGGACTACGCTCCGCGTTCACGTGGTGCTCGAGCTTATATTGAACTTTGTATGGAGGTACTGGATCGTGTCTAAAGAACGACGTTTGGGCCGAGGGCTCGCTGCGCTATTGGGTGACGAAGCAGAAGTTCGCGTAACGCACGGACAGGCCGGAATGGCACTGGCCGAAGATGACGGCCTGGCGCCGCATGGATTACGAGCGATCTCGCCGGACGACGACGATGACCACGATGATCGCGAACCTAAAGACGGCGATCTGTTGATGCTTAGCGTCTACGAAATTGAAGACAATCCCTACCAGCCTCGGCGCGATTTCAGCGAATCGGAAATCGTATCTTTGGCCGAAAGCCTGAAGGAGCACGACATGCTCCAACCGGTGTTGGTTCGACGCTGGGGCGACCACTGGCAATTGATCTCGGGCGAACGACGTCTACGCGCCGCCATCCACGCCGGCTGGACGCACGTACCGGCTCGCGTTCGCGAGGCGGATGACCGCTTGGTCGCCGAACTGGCCATTGTCGAAAACCTTCAACGAAAAGACCTCAACCCGATCGAAAAGGCGATGTCCTTCCGCCGCTATATCGATGAACATCAATGCACTCAGGATGACCTGGGCAAGCGTCTGAAAATTGATCGGTCCACCATCGCTAATTTGCTGCGGCTGCTGGAGCTTCCGTCGATCGTACAATCAGAAATTCAGTCTGGTGATATTTCGGCGGGACATGCGCGAGCGATCTTGCCGTTGGGCGACGAAAAGGCGCAGATCGATTTTGCGAATCGAATTAAGCGAGAAGGGATTAGTGTTCGCGAGACAGAACGGATTGTGCAAGACATTGTGCATGCGGAAGACGGAATCGGCAGTCCCAGCCGAGGCGGTAGGAAGCCGAACAAGAAGCAGCAGAGTCCACAGATTGCGGCGCTCGAACAAGACTTGCGAATGACCTTGGGAACGAAAGTGGAAATTCGCACGTCCAGCCGCAACAAAGGACAGATTATCGTTCACTTTCGCAACAATGACGAATTTGAACGGCTCAGCCAACTCATGAAGGACGGAGCAGGTCAGAGTTCGCCCCAGCGACATGCTAGCTAATGCGACAATGCAGATGCCCCGCTGGAAGTAGACCTTTGTGGTTCGAACTAGTCACTGGACACGGCGTCGATGGGTCTGCATGCGAATTCAAATTATCACCACCAATCCAACCACACCGAACCAAGGGAATGCGGTAACCGCCAAGCGATGGAGCCGGTTCTGTAGACAGTTGGGACATGTGGTGCGGATCGATTCGGTGGCGGATTTTGACAAGGCTTGGAACGCCGACGTGTTGGTGGCCTTGCATGCCGAAAAGTCGGCCGATGCAATGCGGCAGTTTCGTCAAGATTATCCTCAGCGACCAATCGTGTTGATGCTGACGGGAACCGACATTTATGGCCAGAAAAGCCAGCGTGCGGTTCGTAAGTCCATTGCCATGGCAGACCGGTTGGTTGTGTTGCAGTCGGCAGCGATCCGACAGCTGAGCGAATCTGCTGCCACCAAGACGCATGTCATCCTGCAATCGGCGGAACCGTTGTCCTCCAAGCCAATGCCGCTGCGCCGGGAATTCGAAATCAGCGTGGTGGGGCATCTTCGTTTGGAAAAGGATCCCTTTCGTCCGGCTTTGGCTTCGGCCGAACTGCCACCAGATTCCAGAATTCGAATTCGTCATTACGGCGCCGCTCTATCGCGGGAATTCGCTCGGCAAGCCAAACGACTTTCCGCGACATTGCCGCGTTATCATTGGTTCGGCCCGTACGCTCGTTGGAAAACGGTCCGTCGAATCGCGCGAAGCCAACTGTTGATCCAGCCCTCGCGGTCGGAAGGAGGTGCCAGCGTTTTGTCAGAAGCGTTGGTGAATCAAACTCCGGTGCTCGCTTCACGCATTCCCGGCAACACTGGCATTTTGGGCGAAGACTATCCGGGCCTGTTTGCCGTGGAAGATACTACAGAGCTGGCTCGGCTGATGCTTCGCTTTGAAACGGATCGCGCGTATCGAACCGAGCTGCAGGATTGTGTTCGAAGACTGGCGAAGCTTTTTACTTCCGAGCGCGAAGCACAAGCAATCCAAGAATTGCTGGCGTCTGTCCGTTCGCAATGAGCGGTGGGCAGACGCTAGATCGTGCGGTTCGTTTGAGAAACATGGCTGATCGCCGCCTTCGTGTTGATCGCGTGCCAGTTTCCGGCGAAAAAAATTGGCCGCGGATATGCTACACGTTGTCATTCGCGCTTTCCTGACGAACGTGCTTCCAGGTCAAACCGTTGTACTTGGCGAATGCCTGATTTCGAACCGGCCGTTTCTAGCCGATGGCATTCCAGCGACCTGACGCGGCCAGTCGGAACATTCGATCATGGTCAACACAGATCAAATGGAGCCAACCGTTTTGAGCGAGCGTTCGAACCGAGGAATTCTCGGCAAGCGCGTCCGCAAGGCGCTGTCGAGGTGATTGAACAATGACGCTCAGCCTGACTGGCTGATGGAATAATGCTGCGCCGGTGTGAATCGACTGCCAAGGCAGACCTGTCTGCAAATCTCCGCCATTGCCGGACAAGATTCCAAACTGGCCCACCACATTCTGAACGGTTTTGTTTCCTGAACTGTATTGTTCCGGTGCCACGGCAGACGCGTAATATTGCAAATTAATCCAGTTGGCCACGACGACCGGCCCCGCCAAAATCTGTCGCAAAATGGTGCCGTCGTGGTCCGCTTCGGCCGCGTATTCATGCAAGAACGTTCGGCCTTGCAAGTCGATGTTCTTGGTCAGACTTCGCGGCCCGATGACCAGGCCCCAGTTGCCGGCCAAGCCCCATTCGGGTCGAACTTCAGACCAATCGACAGATCGGCCAACCAAGGAGTTCGGACCGCTTGCGCTGAGCGTTGCGCAACGTTCCAGCCGAGTTCGCATGGATGCTGCTTGACAGGTTTGACTCAGCGAATCGAATTCGCCGTGATGGCTTGCCGGAATCGTTTCGCGGCCAAGCAGCGTGACCTCGTCCGTGGTTGTGTTGTGTGTTCCCGCTACAAACAGCGTATCATGTGGAATGGTGATGCCTTTGTCTTTCAAGAGTTGTCGCACTTCAGAACGGTTCAGCAACGACGCCGCCAACCGCGCGTTCGGTTCTCCGGATTGTCCGCCACATGCTCCGCAGGCCAGTGAAGCGTTTAGCGGATTATTTTCCGTTTCCGCAAAATGGCCGACAAAGACAATCAGTCGAGCAAAGTTATCTGTCAGGCCCATCGTTCGCAAGATGCCTTCGGCCAGAGCAACTTGTTGTTCCAGGTCGCATCCCGGTACATCGTTCCAGTTCAAAGAAAGCTGGTCAGACGCACGATTGCTTAGACCGTCATCAGCGGCTTGTGGAGTGCGAATGAGCTTTAGGGTGCGCCCCAGCAATTGCAGCCCGGCAGTCAGGCCGGTCGATTCGACAAAGCCATAGCACGACACGGCGGACTGCTGCATTCGCTTCCACGATTTTCGGAAGGATCGTACGGCCAAGCGCTTGGCCGCAATGTCGTCGCTCGGGGAACCGTGATGAGCGTCGCAGCACGATTCGTGAATTTGGAAGGCCGGTTCCGCCACAACAGGAAGCTGAGGCATTCCCTTGGATTCGCCGAATCGGACTAGTTCCAGCGGCAGACCGAAGAATCCCGCAAAGCCCACGGTCGAGATGCGGCTGGTCGCGGATTCCAGATGGCGGCGAATTCGTTCGGATCGCACGTCAATGCAGAATACCAGAGTCGCCAACTTTCGATCGGTTCGCGAAGTATTGGAATTGGTAGCCAGCGGAGCCAACTGGATGCGCTGCAGCAAGCGGTTTCGTAGTCGAACTTCCATGGCCTTGAGCAGCGCGTAGCGTTCCAGCCAATCCTGTGACACCTGCGTTCGAATGTCCGCGGTGGCTGGCGCCAATCGATAGTCCACTTGAAAGCGAAACACCTGTGACACACTTACGTCATAAGCCAATCGTATCGCCAGTAATCCTTCCAGATCGCTAGGACTGGCTTCGTCCGAGGAGACTTCGGAAGACTGAAACTTGGCCCAAGCACTCCAGCCCGGAATTTCGAACAGCAGCGAAGACAGGTAGTCCTGCCAAAGTGCTTCCGGAACGTTCGCGTACTGCAGCAAATAGGCAATGGCTGCTTTGGGATCGTGCGGCAAGGCCGCGACGAATTGCCGAAAGCCTTTCAGCCCCAAGATCTCCATGTGCCGATCCTGCAACGCCGCCGACCGCCAGGCTTGGTACAAGGGCAAATGCCGCCAAGGAGACGGCCATCGCGACTGTCCCTGGTCATAGTGAGAAGAGCAGAACTTGGATACTTCGTTGCGAATGGATGCGACCCAGTTTGTGTTGGAGCACGCATCGTACTTAGCGGCAATCGAACGGATACCTGCTGCCGCATGCGAAGGTTCGCTGGTGTCGTCTGCTTGAACTAGTGATTGCAAGATAGCTTTGGCGGAAAGAAATTCCGCTTGCGGCGTTTCGTCTTCCACCATTTCGTCTATGGCGGTTTCCAAGTCGGATAGATCAAAACCGTCCGCCAAGAACTGCTGGTAAAAATCGGTGCGTGGCACCATCAACGAAATATTCGCCAACTTCTGAAGATGTTGATGAGCATCCAGAAAGTGGAAATCGGCCAGCCCGGCAAACGGATTGACCGCTACATAGCGTTCCAGCGGCCAGACTGGCATCACAGACGATTGAATTCGATCCAAGATGGAATCCAATGTAGACAGACCGTGGGACAAAGTTTGCAGCGAGGCAGTTTGAGCGGAAAAATGAGATTCTTCTTGCGGTGCAATCGACATGGCGTTTCCTTTTTTTCTTTCGACAGTGACAGTAGACATTGGAAGGTCAAAACTTCGTTCCCAGTTCAGGACGAGTCGTGGCAAAGGAACTACGACCGAGCCAGCGGTTCGAACACGCGTTGCTGCACCGCTTTCACATAGAATCCGTTTAACGCGCTGAGGTACAACTTCTGCATCCAGACGCCGTGGCTGCCGCGTCGAACCAGGCCATGCACCAGCAGCAACACGGAAAACGTGCCAATCACCCATGCGGAAACGGCAACCTGCATCATTGGCTGCAATGGCATTTTGGCCACATCTGCGCCAACAACGTAGTCGACAGCCAGGAAACAAGTTAGATACGAACCAGTTAAGAGAACTGCGATCAACATGGTTCGCGGCATGGTTCCCATTTGCGATTCGTCTTGCGATTCCCACTGCCATGCAATCAGCGCGAACGCAAAAACAGTAGCCAAGGCGATCCCGCCGGGTTTTTGCAATAAATCCAGTTGTAGCACAGCGCACACACTCGCCACCGTCGCGACGGATGCGACAACTACGAATCCTCGCGCCAGCCACGATGGTCGAGCGCGAAGTTGGTTGCTCGAATAGCGAACCAGTTTCGCATCATCGACCACACTGCCGCTTCGCAGAAAGGCGTGAGCCTTATACAACGAATGGGCCACAATGTGCAGCATGGCTGCCGAAAACGCGCCGAAACCACACTGCACCATCATGAATCCCATCTGAGCCACCGTGGAATAGGCCAAGCTTCGCTTCACGCTAGGCTGCACCATCATGGACAAACCCGCCAGCAGCAGCGTGATTGAACCAATGACCGCCAGCGTGGCCAACGCCCAAGGAGCAGAGATGACAATCGGACTGAGACGTATCAACAAATAGCCACCCGCGTTGACGATACCCGCGTGCATCAACGCAGACACCGGTGTGGGCGTCTCCAACGTTTCTGGCAACCAACCATGAAGCGGAAACTGGGCTGACTTGGCCATGGCTGCCAAGACAATCAGCCAAGCCATGCTGGTCAATGCCGAACGACTTGCCGAACCTGATTCGACAATGTCAAACAAGGCCGGTAGATTCGTGACTCCGCAGGTTCGCACCGCAATGACCGTTGCTGCCAATAATGCGAAGTCACCCAACCGACTCACCACAAACTTGGTCCACGCAGCCGAACGAGCCGCCGGTCGGTCAGGATAGTGCAGTAGCAAGGCATGCAATGACAAGCTGGTGACCAAAAGGGCGAACAGCAAGATCCAAAGATTGCCCGCCACAACAAATAACGATACGGCACCGATAGTGATGGCCAAGTACCGAAAGAATCGACCCTGATGTGGTTCGCCGTCCAAGTAGCGCACCGCAAACTGGCTGACATTCCAGCCCACAAACGATACCAACATCAACATCAGACCGGCCAGCGAATTGTAGTGGCACAAGGGCAGCCAATCGAACGAATGCTCCGGGGATACCTTCGCTAGCAGGAATACTACTACAGACGCGACGAACTGAGCGAACGCCACCACCACTACCGACCGTCGCCAGTGCGATATCTTGGCATCGATCCGTGACCCAGGCACAAAGATCGCGGAAAAAAACGCGGCAATGGGGAGCAATACGAGTCCTAGGACAAGCAATTTCATGGTAGCCCTCTATGTATGAATACTGACGACTTTTACGCGAATCTTAATACCCGAATTGTATGTCGTCCATCGTGGTTCGTGAAATTCATGGCAATTGTTCGTATTTTCGATTCGAAATTGACGACAGCCGATTCGGGAATGCGGGTTCTGCGAATGTGGTATAATGAGCCAGGAATTCAGGGACGAGCGATAGCACGAGCGTCGAAAAGCTTTCGAGAGGTCGTTCGTACAGGAGATAGGTAATCGAAATGGCAAAGCAGAAGGCGGTTTCCAAAGCAGGACAGGCTTCGACGGTGGAACCGGACGACAGCCCTAAGTGGACGTTTTTTACCAATCACGCCCATGTTCTGATTCTGCTGCATCAGGATGCGGAACTGGTCTTGCGTGAAATTGCGCTACGCGTCGGAATTACCGAACGAGCGGTGCAGCGGATTGTCCAGGACTTAGAAGATGGAGGGTTCATTGAACGTGAACGAGTGGGCAGGCGAAATCACTATCGTGTGATCCGCGATCGCTTCCTGAGACACCCCATCGAATCTCATTGCAAGATTGACCAGCTAATTGAACTGATCATCAAATCCGCCTAACGACAAACTCGTCCGGTTACGACTTCATCGATTTTTTAATCTCTTTCAGCGTCTGAGCTTCGTCCATTTCCTTGTAGTAGGGATCTAACGGAAAGCAGCCCGAGACAATGCCGTTGCGAGGTGCCGTGGTGCAATCGCTAAACGTGCGGCAGATTCGTTTACGCTGCATCGAACCAGTCGACAACGTATCGGCTGGAAGTTCCGGATAGCTGAGCACCATTCGCCCCAAGCCTACCACGTCAATCCAACCTGATCGAACCAACGCCTGACAAACGTGTGGCAAATAGTCTTGCAAATACGAATACCCCGTGCCTACCAGCGGCAAGTTGGGAACGGCTTGTTTACATCGTCGCGCAGCCTGGATTTGCCGAGCGACCCCGGTCAGCGGATCTTCCGGAGGCAGATAGCCGTCGCAGGGCGGAAAGCTGGCCGGACGCTGCGCATGAGGATTGTAGTAAGGACTGCCGCACGAAAGATTCACCGCCGCTACGCCGGCGTCCTCCAAGTCCTTCAATAGCTGCACCGGCTCCGTCAAATCCATCTGCAACGGTTGATTCGCATCCACTCCAAATCCAAACACGTATGGCTGATCTGCGGGCCAATCCATCGGTCGGCCCACTTCTAAACTGGTTTGAAATGGCAGCATGTCAAAGGCGCTCAAGCGAACCAGAACCATAATTTCCGGTACTGCAGCCTGAATCTTTTGAATGATAGTTTTTAGCAGTCGAGTGCGTCCCGCAAAATCTCCGCCAAACGGGCCGGGACGCTGGGTGGCAGACAAAAATTCGTGTAACAGGTACCCGTGGCACGCCTTTACATCTACAAAGCGAAAGCCAACGTCGGCGGCGAGTCGAGCTGCATCGACATACTGTTCGATCAGTTCGAACAATTCGTCATCGGTCCAGACTACCGAATCATCGTTGGCGTCGATGCCAAACTTCGCATCTAACAACGGATGGTGATACGCAATCTTTGGTTCTAACGCTTTGCTGTTGGGCCGACAGAATCGCCCCGAATGCGTTAACTGCAATCCCACCAACAGATCATCCGTGGTGCCGCACGCGCTTCGGTGCGCAGACATCAGTGTGTCCAGCAACTTGGCCAGACCATCTTTGTTGTCGGCAATGGCCATGGTTTGACGAGGGTTCGCGCGACCATCGGGGCGAACGGCCGCTGCTTCGCCACCCCAGATCAATTTGGCACCGCTCGCTCCAAAATGATGCCAGCGTCGCAAGGTGAATTCGCTGGGCGAACCATCCGCATTCGCATCCCAGCCTTCCATCGGATGAATGCACCAACGGTTGCCCACCATGAACGAACCAATCTGAATGGGCTGCGCCAGCGGCGATTCTTCCTTAGCGGTCAAAATGGCGTCGTCGCTGGGGATTTCCAGGTTCAATTCCGCGAATCGACTCCGCAAGGCATCAATCGACTTCATCTGTGCGACAGTAGGATAGGTGGCCATGGCCGAAGAAATTCTTTCCGTTAAGAAGGACGTTTTTGCCGGCGTCTGCGCCGCTCTGCATGGACCTTGTTTTCCCAAAAAACACCTGATCGCTCAACCGGCAGTGTTCGTCGAAGCCGCGATGAGGCCAAATCCAGAAACAGACTTCTTTGTTGATTCGAATTGAATATGATTGTCGACTATGCTTTTGTCACAAGATTCGTCTTTGACACGCGAATTGCTGGTCCAACGTGATAAATCACAAGAGGAAACGCATGGACATTACGGGTTGGATTAAGAGCGCAAAGGACTTTGGCACCGCCGCCTTCCAACAGGCGACCGGTGTGATCGGCGCCGGCGCGGGGTTTGTTTCGACCGCCATCGGGAAGACTCGGCTATTTGCATCCACCGAATCATCCGCCTCGTACGACCATCAACAGGTGGACGAAAAGCACTACTTTCTGGTCCCGGACAAGCGTTCGCCCCACTTGCATTCCTTGTACGTGATGCGTTGTCTGCCCAGCGGTGTGCCGCCCATTAACGACCTTCCCAAACGGCGGCTGTTTCATTTGCCCAACCATCATGCGTTGCCGACGTTGGAACAGATCTTGTTGGAAGACGCCCGTTCCGCCGCAGAATCTACTCCGGCAACTGCCGCAACCGTTTCGCAGCGATTGAATGACATCGCAGACCAAATTGACAAGCTGGACGGTAAAGTATTCAACGGCGTTCTGCTGATTGGCGGGCTAGTGGCGTTGATCAATCCGCTGGCCGGAGCGGCTGTGGCAGCAAAGGCATTGATTCCGGGAGTCGGCATGTTGCTTTCCAAATATGGTTT
Source organism: Pirellulaceae bacterium (assembly GCA_041399205.1). Lineage (GTDB taxonomy): Bacteria > Planctomycetota > Planctomycetia > Pirellulales > Pirellulaceae > JAGQOZ01. The sequence continues at coordinate 45,004 of JAWKTK010000003.1, forward strand.
GAAATATGCCAGTGACACAGCCAGTTCCGTCGAGCTTGCCAGCCGAATCAAGACGGTGGAAAAAGAAGTGCTGAAACAGTTTCAAGGTTCCGAAGCAGAATCGCTGGTCAATCCGCTGTTGGCTCAATGGCAGAAAGCACTCGATTCGAACGAAGAACAGTACGAACCGATCTTGGATTTTTCGCCCGAATCGATGTCGTTTGGCCGATTAGATCGAGATCGCTTGTTTCGACTCACTTGCCAAGCGATCACGAATTCGTACGAATCAGTCTTGCATGATCGATCGCAGTGGCAGGCCTGCCAATTGGGCCCGGAAGATATCCGCTATCTGACGTTGTTGAAGGCGATCGCTGATGACTTGCCTTCGGCCTAGCGGCTTGGCGTCAAAGACGAACGTATCACGTTGGAAAACGGCGACCAAATCGGCGGAATCAAACGCGCCGTCTCCGTTCCAATCGCCCTGGTCGAATGTCGCTGATTCGCCCGATTCGTATCGGCCGGCTTGGAACACAAAAGCCAAATCGGACGAATTGAAGACGCCATCGCCATTGGCATCTCCAGCAAAACGATTCCCGATTGTGGTGCCTGGCACATGTCGCAGGTTGATCGAACCATCGATCCATTCGTCCATCGAATAGAAATAATCAAAGACGCCGTCGCCGTTCAGGTCACGCACAACACGCGGAGAGTTGAATGCATCAAATTGGATGCTTCCGGTCTGTATTACCGTCAGATCGTCGTACTGTTCCCATTCAAAAATACCAGAACGATCATACGCTACGACGTCCAAATCTCCGTCTCGATCGATGTCGTCTGTCCAGCTGCCACCCCCCAGTCTCCCGAGTCCCAGAGAAAAATGGATTGTTGAGGTTGAAGCTGCCGCCTGATTGATGGCTACTGAGATCGGCCTTGTATCCGGAAACCCGCCAAATTCTTCAATAGAGAGAGATCGTCCCAACCATCGCCATCAGAGATCCGCTTTAGCCAGCCATGATAGTAGTCATGCGTAAGACCTGAAAGGATGCGAGTTCGTTCGTAAATACCATCACCCGTCGAACGTTCCAACCACAGCGAATTACATCTCATGTTCGGCAAGACACACTCCCGGACCTGCGTCTTCCATCCAAGAAAATCCAATCGGCCATCATGATCTACGTCAAGAAATGTGCCCCACGTTCATGACGATGCGCTGGATGAACTTCACCAAGTGTAAATTGGCCGCCATCATGCTGAGCGAACGTATAAATATCCTCTCCTTTGGTCGCGATGATATCGGGCAGCCCATCAACGCCAGATCCAACAGTTCCGAATTCGGTCCATTCGTCCAGCGGCAGCGAAATTTCATGACGCTTGGAAACACGCCGTCGATGTTTTCGACCCAACTGGGACCGTGATCCGAAAACACGTCCCGGTCACCGTCTCCGTCCATGTCGATTGCGGTTGTGACGCCGGTCAGCGGTAACGGATTTGTTGCGAAATTACCGAATCCATCGACGTTTTCAGGCCAAACCGGTCCTTCCAAAACATCAATGTCCGCATCGCCATCCAGATCAACCCATTGCGTGGTCAACATTTGCCGAGCTTCGAGGTGTTGCAGTATGCAAGTCAAACAGCGAGAACAGATTTTGCGGGCCATAGAGTGCTCCCCTGGTAAATCGATTTGCATACCATTGAAAGCAGCTTCTATCTCTGTGTCAATGAAAACGGCACTCCGGATTGGCTGGTGGAACCTCAGTCCGCGATAGTTCTGTCCGTCCGACTACTGTTGATCGTCCGATTCTGACAAGAAGTTGACGCAATTCGGCTTCATCGCGCAGCCGTCGCAACGCTCGAACCAAAATCCTGTCGAACTCGTTCTTTGCTCAAATGCAGGTGTTCGCCAATCTCTCGGTAGGTTAGCGAACGACGTTCGGCGGTAAACCAAACCGTCTGGAAACCACAAACCGTTCGCGTTCGTCCAAAACACGCAGCAATTCTCGAATTCGGCGATCCTGTTCAACGGTCAGCACAGGAGTTTGATGGCCTTCAAGTTTTTCTACGTCGTCCAACGATTCGTCGTGCCCAACCATGAAGCGCTGTTGATGAACGTACTGTTTTCGAGACAACGCCATGAAAGCTCGCTTCAATGCCGTCACGGCATAGGTGCTAAACCGAGTACCGTAGTTGACGTCGTATAGCTCTACCGCTCGAATCAACATGATTCCCTTCGCAGACAAAGTCCTGGAAATCCGGGCCGACCGGGACCGGTAAGTTGTAGCCACCGCGGGTACCAGCCGCAAGTTCGCTTCTACAATCTGGTTGCGAATCGCCTGCAGTTGGCTTTGGGCTTTTCGCACCATCGAAGCCGACGTTCGGCTGTCGGTGGCGTGTTCCACCACATGCTTCAGTTCGGACAGCGTTTGAAACATCTGCTGCTCGTCTTGATCGGACAACAATCGGCTCCAGTTTCAAATCCTGAAAGTAGGCTCCTACTTCGGCAGCCCGATTAACGGGATTAGAAGTTGCTTTGCCCACCGTCACAGGATTGCTACGGCCGTGCGATGTCGTACCGTTCTTTTCTGTTGCAAGAATCATCGTTCTTCCTTCATAAGATTGAGCGACCGAACTCCGCCGCAAGTTTCATCGATTTATAGCCCAGCTTAAGTTGTTTGACTAATAGATAATCAACCGCCAAAGCATAGACAAACTGAATGTGGAATACCAAGCTGAATGCCGCCAACTCGACCACTAACCGCTTGGCCATGTCTATAGTTTTTTCCAATGGTTTGACACGGGCAATTCGATAGGACTCGTTTCTACTCGCGTGCCTAAGATTCAGCAGTCGACGCTCCTAACATAGAAAGCGAGGGTGCTGTGATGCGACTTTCCGTAATAGCGGTAATGCCCGTTGTCTTCTTCGCGGCTCCGATAGACGATGTATTAGGCCACAACTTGGCGGTTACATCCAACTTGAGCCCCTACTTGTATTTGACTCGCAACGACATGCTTCGAACGACTTCGTTTCCGGCGTATCACAAGCTGGTTCGCCCGGAACTGGATCGCCGCATGCGGCATTCTTCGTCTTGGAGTGTTCAGCCGCCGTTACCTGAACTGAGTCCGTATCTGCATCTGGGACGAAAGGATGTCACACCAGGATTTCCGATCTACCACCGAATCGTATTGCCGCGCCTGGATCAGGCGACCACGGGAGCCGTTTCCGGCGAACCGAGCGTTCGGCCAGAGTGCCGGTTCGTCCGGCACCATTGCCTAGTTGGCCACAGCGGATGCCACAACCAATCCAACGGAACTGGCCGAATTCCCACAATCGAATTCTGCATGGGCACGCTTCGCCACACGGGGATCCAGGTCGTGTTCATCGGAAGCCGACCTCCTTCGGCACATGGTTCTTGGACGACTTGCTATCGCCAAGTCCGCATTCCATTCGATCCAGATAATTGAGGATATTTCCATGAATAAAACTGTAGTATTCACACTCATCACCGTAGCCATCATGTGGTACACATTGGCGAACACTCGGCCTCAGCCCGTGTTCGCCATGACGGCTCACGGCAGCGACAACAAGACGATCGCCACCGTACCTTTGGACGGCGGTATGGAAGCGGTGATTACGCTGGATCATGCGACGGGCGACCTCACCGGTTACGTTTTGGACCAATTTACAGGCAAATTTTTCGTCCAGTACCGATACAACGTGACTCGCGACTTTGGCAATGGCAGGCACCGGTATATGCTTGCCACAGGCTCAGCGGACTTTCGGCAGATCACCGGAAATCAACGCATGGCCAATGGCGTGGTATACGTGTCTGAAGAAGCGTCCGGGCAAATCGTCGCCTATGGCATGCCCTGGAATCCTCAATTGAGAAACAATCAACTGTGGTTGGCCGCCGCCTTTTTTGTGCCTTTGAACTATGCGATGACTCGTTTTGCCGAAGAACCAAGAGTAGGGCGCTTGTCTTGTTTGTCGTGGTATTGCAAGGCACGCCACATGGAAACGAAAGCGGCCGACCAACAGGACAGATTCTTGGTTGGTCGGCCGAGAAACATCGCAGTCTGGACTATTGAGAATCATCGAATTCGTCGGACGGGACAATTGCCGAAACACGTTGTCGCTGACGATGGGCGCAACTAACTGTACGGTACGAGCAACCGTTCGTCCGGTTCGATCTACTCGAGCAATACAGTGTTTCAGATCGGAGTCCTGGTTGATAATCATGACTTCCGCGGCGATCTGATTTCACTTGGACTTTACATTGTTTGTCTACACCGCCCTTGGGACCGTTGACATCCGACACAGTCAGCGTCACTCGTTGAATTCGCGAAGCGAAGCGAGACAAGGTAAAGGCCATGCGCCGCTGAATGAATTCTCGCGACTGGTCGTTCAAACAATTGTGACGATCGGTAATGATAATTTCCATGAATGGGTTCCTCGTAGTCTCATTTGCGGATAATTCGTCTACAATGACTTATACGCTGCAGCCGCTGCTGGGTGGCATAGAAAAGCAATTTTCGATTATTGAAAAAATCAATGGACCAAAAACGTGGACTGGCTAAATTATCACCATTTGTTGTATTTCTGGACCGTGGCCAAGGAAGGCGGTGTGTCTCGGGCGGCCGAGCATCTGCATTTGGCGCAACCGACATTGAGCAGCCAGATCAAGAAACTGGAAAAGGCCGTGGGGACTCCCTTGTTTGAACGCGAAGGACGAACAATGGTCCTGACCGAGACGGGGCAGATGGTCTACCGCTATGCCGACGAAATCTTTTCGTTGGGCCGCGAATTAAGCGACACGTTGCGAGGTCGCACAACTCGTGACAAGCTGAATTTAATTGTCGGAGTGCCGGACAATCTTCCCAAGTTAGTGGTTTATGAACTATTGAAACCGGCGATGGAATTGGAAGAACACGTGCGACTGCAAGTCTATGAAAGCAAACTTCAAGATTTACTAGCCGATTTGGCGTTGCACCGCTTGGACTTGGTCTTGGCCGATAGTCCCATCACGCCTGATTCGCACGTGCGCGCCTTCAATCACTTATTGGGCGAATGCAGCGTCACCGTGTTCGGCACAGAAAAAATGGCCAAACGGTACTCCAAGAATTTCCCAAAGTCGCTGCACGATGCGCCCATGCTACTGCCCACACAGAACACATCTTTGAGGCGTCATATGGAGCAATGGTTTGATCAACAAGATATACAGCCCGAAATCGCTCATGAACTGGAAGATAGTGCAATCGTCAAAGTCTTTGGCCAAGAAGGACACGGACTGTTTGTGTCACCCAGTGCAATTGAGCGTCATGTACTGAAACAATACTCAGTGGCAGTAGTGGGCCGTATTCCAGAAATCAAGGAACGCTTCTACGCGATTTCCGTTCAACGCCGCATTAAGCATCCTGCCATGCTGGCGATTACCGATGCGGCACGAAACGAACTGTTTGCCAATACCGATTCGAAGTAAGGTTCGTTGGCCAGGAAGCATCATTCTGCCCAGCGATCCACGACGCCGAGCTGTTAGGGTTGCATGGCGCCGACAAATTTGGTGAACCCTTCCGCCTGTTCGACCAAACGTTTGGACAGTTCGTCGTCGGCCAACTTGCCATCGACAAACTGTTTGAAACTGTCGCCAATGAACAGCCGCCGAGGAAAAATGTGGGCGTTCCGATATCCGGCCACTTGCTGAAAATGTTCGACAGCTCGTAACCCTTTAAACTGCCCCGCCGCCAAGCCAATGAACGCACACGGCCGACTATCAAAGCCTTGCGGATATGGCAGCATGTCCACAAACAATTTCAGTATGCCCGGATAACTACCGTTGTATTCCGGCACTACAAAAACCACTCCGTCCGACTTCAAAAAGCGGTCTACCAACGCCGTGACTTTGGCATCCGCCTGTTTGTAGGCGGACGGCAGCAAAGCCTCGGCTGGAAGTTCGTTCATATCTAGCGAATCGACCGTATGCCCCAACTGTCGGTACGATTCGGCCACTTCGGTTGCCAGTAAACGAGACAGCGCGCCGTCTCGATTCGTGCCACACACCACAACCATATGCATTGGAGTTGCTCCTGTTGGTTTCTTCGCACGCCGTCTCACTTGGCGACGGACGCTGGGAACCGATTAGGCTGGATACTACTTCTTCAACTGGAAGATGGCTTCAATTTCGACAGCAATCCCGCCCGGCAAGGCGTTCATGCCAACGGCGCTGCGAGTACCCACGCCGTGATCTTCACCAAAGACTTGTGCAAACAATTCGCTGCAACCATTGATCACGGCAGGTTGAGCGCCAAATTCGGCCGTACAATTCACCATGCCCAACAGCTTGACCACGCGTTCAATTCGATCCAAGCTCCCCAGGTACGTCTTTAGCGTAGAGAGCATGGTGAGGCCGGTTTGACGCGCCGCATCGTATCCGCCTTGCTGGTCCAGATTGTCACCGACGGTGCCCACAATCAGCGTGCCGTCCGAACGCAGAGGCCCTTGTCCCGACACGTAGCACATGTCTCCCACAATCAACGTTGGCTTGTAAACACCAGCCGGTTTGGGGCAGGGTGGAAGTTCCAAACCTAGTTCTTCAATGCGTTTATCGAATGACATTTTTCTTTCCTTTGTGATCTAGCATGTGCGAAGCGAAGTTGGCTTATGACTTTTTGTAAATTTCGTCCGGCGACTTGTGACGCGGCAATACCACTTGCGCTCCTTCCGGCGTGATTTCACGAAAGAAACAACTGGCGTAACCTTCGTGGCAAGCGACTCCGGTCTGCCGAACTTTTAGCAGGATTGTATCGGCATCACAATCGATGTAAACGCCCACCACGTGTTGCCAGTGGCCGCTTTCTTCGCCCTTTCGCCAAAGTCGATGGCGGCTGCGGCTGAAATAGACCGCCTTGCCTGTCGCCAACGTTTCTTCGAACGCTTGTTGATTCATGTAGGCCAACATCAACACCTGTCCCGTGTCGGCGTCCTGCGCAATCACCGGCACGCAGCCGTTGCCTGATTTGGCGAAATCCGGAGCCACATCCATCCGCATTCTCTTTCTGTTTTTCTTGTGCTGGTTAGTCAGAATTCCGTCAGACGTCACGTTCCGCTTGTTCTGATTCTTCCGCTGTTTCAGATTCTCCCTGACATTACCGGAAACTCACACTCTTCGCTACACTCGGTGCGATCCGGAACTTCACAGATGACTGCAGTGACAGCATCGGCCTGGACGATGTCGATTACCAAGGTGCTGGGAAGCCCCATGTTTAAAACAGGAAGCAACAAGACAGCGGGTGTTAACCGAGCATTCCAATTGCCGGTCCGTAGCCTGCCAACAATCTGAAGGAACCCCAACCAGTGGAACTGTCAGTCAGCATTATTGTTCCGATTTGCAATCACCAATACAAGATTCAGCGACATGTTTCTCAGTTGGTGGAGAATGTGATGGACCTGACGGGCCGGTTTGAAGTCCTGCTAATGGATTTGGGTTCAACCGACATGACGTACGAAATGGCGACCGACTTAGCGGACGAATATCCACAGATTCGCATTTGCCGTTCCACCACGCATCTGAATGTGGCCGACGCCATCGAACACGGCATTCAGATGACATCCGGCGAAATCATTTTTGTGCATGACATGGCGGACGAAGTTAGTTCGCAAGCGATGTGCAAATTGTGGGCAATGCGACATGACACCGAGTTGGTCATGGCTGGAGCGAACCAGGGACGCTCGGCTGCATCGTTTGACACGCCGCTGGCGGAAGGTATGACACTTGGTTCCATCGGTGGCTTGCAGATGATTCGCCGCGAAGGTTTGCCATACCATCACGAATCGATCGAACCAGCATTTGCGGACGTGAACCGCGTGACTCGGACCGATCTGGTTCGCGACATGCAACGCAATCCCAATCCTTCGCCCAACCTGCTGTCACGACTCCGCGACCTGTCAAGTTCGTTCACGTCCAGCTGGGAAAGCGAATCAGTGCATTAGCATTCGTCCGCTTACTATTTGCACTCGGTGGACGCAGCGCCTCGCCGGTAATTGGAATTCTGACCTTCCTACGTTCTTTTCGTTCTCTTGCCGGAACGGCGCTGCGACCTCTGTTCCGGCCTACGTCTGATTCGCGCGCACGACATCGTGCTTTGACCAACGGCATGAAGGCGTAGCCATTGCGCATTGACGCAACATGATTGGCGCCAATGGTTCGACGATAACTCAACCGATACGAGCAACCGGGCTACCAACCCAGATGAAGTCTTCGGTTGCCCGACCGTCTTGATTTCGCTAGTCAATGGAATATGCTGCTGGCTCCGTTCGATTGTATATGTCAATGCAACGGGAGTTGCTGCGTTTATGCCGACCATTTCGCCCGAACTCAAGCATCTTCTATTGGTAACCTTCTGCGTATACGTGGCAGTGATGTACGCCCTAGCGTTTTGGGCTCAGGGTCGCATCAAGACCGAAGAAGATTTCCTGGTGGCAGGAAGACGCTTGCCGTTATCGTTGGCTTGGATGACGCTACTGGCAACGTGGTTTGGAGCCGCTACGTTGCTGACCGTGGCGGAAGAAGTCCGAGACGAAGGGGTTCGAGCAGCCGCGTTGGATCCGTTTGGCGCGGGCGTCTGTCTGTTGTTGGCCGGAGCGTTTTTGGCGGGCCCCATGTGGCGTCAGAAGATATTGACCATCCCGGACTTGTTCCGCCAACACTACGGGCCCATTGCCGAAACCATCTGCAGCTTGATCATGATTCCCAGCTATTTTGGTTGGATAGCCGTACAGTTCACGGCGCTGGCCGGCATGCTACATCTTTTCTTTCAACTACCCCTGTCCTGGGGCATTGTGTTGGTGGCCGCCATTGGCACCGGCTACACATTGATGGGCGGGATGTGGTCCGTCACGTTGACAGATGCCGTCCAAATCACCATGGTGCTAGTCGGCTTGTTGGTGCTAGGGCCGGTGGTGGTGTGGCACGTTGGCGAAGGTAGTTTTTCATCCGGCATGCAGCGTTTGATCAATGAAACGCCTCCCTCTCTGTTGACGGTGATTCCTCGAGACAGTCGCAGCGAATTCACGGACTGGCTGGGGCTATTCGCGGCGGGTGCATTCGGTAATTTGGTTGCGCAAGATTTGATGCAACGCGTCTTTGCAGCTCGAAGCGAACGCACCGCCAAATACGCGTGCTTCATTGCTGGCACTGCCTACCTTTCGTTTGGTTGGATTCCGATTGGACTTGGTCTGAGTTCGCGCATGCTGTTTCCTGATTCGACGGGATCGGTGCTGCCGACGTTGGCTTCGTCGTTCTTGCATCCAGCGCTGGCGGTATTGTTTACAGTCAGCATTCTGTCGGCCGTCTTGTCGACCATTGATAGCGCGATTCTGTCGCCGGCCAGTATCTTGTCACACAACCTTTTGGCTCGAGTTTGCCGCGTCAATCACTTGACGCTGAATCGCTGGGCCATCGTCGTGATTGCGTCGGCAAGCGTGACCCTGGCGCTCTTGGGTGAAGACGCCTATCGGTTGCTTGAGCTATCGTACGAAATGCCGTTCGTCGGTTTACTGGTTCCGATGCTGGCGGCCGCATGGGGCTGCGGAGAGCGAGGCCGAGAAGCAGCAGCGCTGGCCAGCATGGCAGCGGGAATCGTGATCTGGGGCGCCCATTTGATGCTGGGCAGTGAATACTTTCTGGATCACATCGCTTTCTTCCAACGCTGGCAATTGCCGATTGGCATCACGGCAACGCTGCTGAGTGCCACCGTGTTCGGAATTCTGTCGTGTATGTCTTCGCGCGACTCGGTGCCCAACGTGCGGCAATCCGAGTAATCCGTGTGGCTAGATGGCCCTAGCGAACTTACCACATTCGGCCGCCACGTTGTGGTTTTCCGGTATTTGATGTGATTCGGCATCCACGTTCGGCCAGTTGGCGCCTGCTGACCTACGTTTTTTCGATGTGTAACTAATCGCGAAAGAGGGAAGGTCGGGAGGATTCCCATGAACTGTTCCAAGGTGTCGCTACGCACCAAACTGTTGATCCTTTGCACAGGACAGGTAGTTGCCTTTGCGGTGATTGTCTTGGCGTTCTATTCGGTTTCCGAATTGCGTCGAGCCGAACAGAAAGCCACACGCGAAGCAGACGAATTTGCCTTCTTCGTTTCGTCGGTACGCCAAGAAGTGGCATCCAGTTGGGCGAAGGGGCTCTATTCGCAGGAACACCTGAAGGCTTTAACGCAAGCAGGTAACGGCGAAGACATTCTGCATTCCGTGCCCATTGTAGCCTCGTGGCGAGCAGCCAAGCGCACGTCGCAACGCGCTGACTTTTTCGTCAAGACTCCCAGCCTGAACCCGCGAAATCCAGACAACCTTGCGGACCCGGTTGCGACGAAGGCGTTGCGTAAGTTCGAGCAAGATCCGACATTGGAATCTCATCTTGTGGTTGATGAAAGCGCCCAAGTCATCCGCCACTTTTCGCCCATTCGCCTGACTTCGGAATGCCTTATCTGTCACGGCGATCCTCAACAGTCAGACACCTTGTGGGGAAATACGCAAGGACTGGATGCTGTGGGCTACCCCATGGAGAACCTTGTCGAAGACCATTTAATTGCGGCATTGGAAGTCTCCAAACCGTTTGGCAAGGACGTGGAAGCGGCCCACACCAATATTGCTCGAGTTCTGTTCATCATGTTCGTGTTGGTGGGAGCCGGGATTGGTCTGACCATTTTTCTGGCAGACCGCAAGATTCTGCGCCCAATCAAGACGTTTGTGGAAGTATTCAACGCCTTTCGTGAGGGCGACCTACGGCGTCGACTTGCCTTGACGTGCGACGACGAAGTAGGGCGGTTGGGTCGCGGGATCAACCAGTTGGGCGAAACGCTATCGAACATCGTCACCAGCATTCGGTCCTGCGTGTCCGAACTGTCCGGTCAGTCGCAGGGACTGAACGAATCGGCCAGTGAAATCAACCGCTTGGTCGATCAGACCAACAATGACACGATGCAGATGGCCGCCGCCGTAGAAGAGTTGTCCAAAAACAATCTGGGCATCGAATCTTCGATCCAGCGCTTTACGGAAGCCTTGGATGAAAATACCGAAGCCATACAAACCTTGGAAACTCGCCTTCGCGAAACCAGCTCCAACGCAGAAATCGCCGACAAGATCGTGCGAGAAACTCGTCAACGCGTCAACGAAGGCGTACAGACCATGGCGCAATTGGACGGTTCGGTAGATCAGGTCACCAGAATCATTGCACTGATTCACGACGTTGCCGAACAAACCAACTTGTTGGCCCTAAACGCCACGATCGAAGCCGCTCGAGCAGGCGACGCCGGAAAGGGCTTTGCCGTGGTTGCCGACGAAGTCAAACAACTGGCAGGTCAAACCGCAAGTGCGACCGAAGAGATTCGCAGCCAGATATCGGAGATGCAAAGTGTAGCGGAACGCGCGATCCAGCAGATCAACCACATCAATGACGACATTGATCGGATTGAAATCACTTCCAATGAAATCAACGAAGCGATGCGAGATCAAAAAGAAGTGACATCTCAGCTGGTTCACAATCTGGCCAGGTCACGAGATGAAGTTCGCGACATTTCTTCGGGCATCTCAGAAAGCGCCGCCGCAAGTGCTCGCGTTGCCAAGGGGCTTCATACGGTCAACGCCAACTTTGATACCACCAGGGATTCCGTCGTTTCGTCCAGTCGCAGTCTGGCGTCACTCAGCAGTCAACTTTCAGCGTTGATGGAGCATTTTCAAATTGAAGAAGAAGTAGATCACGCAGAGCCAAGACAGTGGCGCCCAGCCAAAGATTCAAGTTCCGTTGCCCAATCCTGTTCACGGCGGTGACCAAGATAGTTGGCTCAGAATCAGTACGAGGTTGACATGAGTTTCGATGATCCAGAGATTGTTCAAGAGTTTGTAGAAGAGTCTCTGCACCAACTTTCCGATGTTGAAAACCAGCTCTTGCAGATTGAAGAGCAAGGTGCGGACATTGACGTGGACCTGGTAAACACCGTCTTCCGCGCAGTCCATTCCGTCAAAGGCACGGCTGGCTTTTTGGGCTTGGAGAAGATCCAAAGTTTGGCACACGCGCTGGAAACGGTGATGAATCTGATTCGCAATTGCGAAATCGTCCCGACCGGTGATGTCGTCGGCACTCTGCTGACCGCCTCGGACGAACTTCGCGAAATGATCATCAACGTGGAAACATCCAACGATGCGGATGTGCAGCGACGAGTGGACGAATTACTGGGAATTGTCGTTGAAAAGACGGTTCTTTGGGACGATCCTACACCGACGTCCGCCGCCGAGAATTCTGAAGCAACCACCGAAAATGAATTGGCCGATACGGTTGCTCAATTGGCAAGCGACTTAGAACATGCGACGGAAGTTTCCGCGAGCCAACTATGTGCCGAAACAAAGGAACCGTCTGCCGAACGTGACGGGCCAGCTGAATGCGACGCGACTGCTGAATGCGACGGCTGCGTGCCCCCAACCGAAGTAACGGCCGCTGACCAAGACACTGGCGCCGGTGCGGCTGCTTCGCCACGATCCGTCACGCCCGCGTCAAATTCCACTACTGTCAATCCATCTACGGCCAGCCCCTCGCCGGTAAACTCGAGTTCGACCACAGACTCGGAGAAATCCAATTCGACCGGCAAACCGATTTCTCGAGTGGTTCAAGAAACAAGTATCCGAGTTCCCGTGAGCACGCTGGATCAACTCATGAATCTGGCGGGAGAATTGGTGCTGCGACGCAACAGTCTGATTCAGTTGGCATCCAAGCGATCCGATAGCGAACTGGATAGTGTCACGGCGGGCATTGACCAAGTCACAAGCAGTCTGCAGGAAGCCATCATGCAGACTCGCATGCAACCAATCAACAACGTGTTTTCGCGTTTTCCACGAGTGGTTCGGGACTTGTGCGTCAAGCTGGGGAAACAGTGCGACGTAGAAATCAACGGCAAGGGAGTGGAAGTCGACAAAACCATTTTGGAAGCCATCGTCGATCCGTTGATGCACATCGTTCGCAACGCCGTGGACCATGGAATTGATCCGCCAGCCGAACGTGCTGCCGCCGGGAAAACTCGACCTCCCGTAGTGGATATCTCGGCGTACCATCAAGCCGGTCGAGTGTGCATCGACGTCATTGACAATGGTCGAGGCATCGATCCGGCGAAGATCAAGGAAAAGGCGGTTGTGAAAGGAGTGCTGAGTGCGGACGAAGCGGACCAGATGTCGGATCGTGACGCAATTCGCTTGGTGTTTCATCCCGGTTTTTCGACGGCCGAACAAGTTACCGATGTGAGCGGCCGCGGCGTGGGAATGGACGTGGTTCGCGCCAACATTGAACGCTTGGGCGGGACAGTTGATATTGAATCCGAAGTGGGCGAAGGAACGTCTATTCGAATTGTCTTGCCGTTGACACTGGCCATCATCCCGTCGTTGATTGTGATATCCGCCGGTCGGCGGTTCGCGATTCCGCAGATCAATATTTTGGAATTGGTTCGCATCTCACCTTACGATCAAGGAAAACGTATTGGCAAAGTCAAGAACTCGCAGGTGCTAAGGCTGCGAGGCGAATTGCTGCCATTGGTTCGTCTGAGCGACGCACTAGAACAACCATCCGATCCAGACGAACCAGATTCCGCAGCGAAGCCCACCAGCATTGTGGTTGTGGAAACCGGTGTGTGTCAGTTTGGCGTGATTGTGGATGAACTACGAGATTCAGAAGAAATTGTGGTCAAGCCGTTAGGGCAACATTTGAAGGAATGCCGGTCGCTGGACGGAGCGACCATTTTGGGCGACGGGCAGATTGCCTGGATCTTGAATGTGGCTGGTTTGGCCGAAAAGTGTCGTATGAAACTGGCACAGGAGGAAGCTTCTAGGTTGGCGGAATCCGTTTCCAAACGTCGTATCGACGATGTACGGCAGCGGATTGTCGTGTTCAGCAACAACGCCAACGATCGTCTGGCCGTTCCGATGGACGTCGTCGTGCGGATCGACCGAATTCGCCTGGAAGACGTGGAAGTGGTTGGAACGCAATCGTACGTTCGAACTGCCGACGGGACACTGCCGATCCTGGAACTATCCAACGCCATTGCATGCAATGCCTTTGAATGGCAATCTCGTATTAATGTCGTGGTATTCGAAATTGGTGGCCGGGAAGTCGGTTTGCTGGCCAATACCATCCATGACATCACCAAGCTACCAGAAACGATTGACGAAATGACCTTTTGCCAAGACGGCGTAATTGGTTCGATTGTAGAAAACAAACTGCCCGTGCGTTTGTTGGACATCTATCGCATTACGCGCATCCTGGAGCCATCTTGGTTTGAAAATTATCGTGCCACGCAGAATTGCCGGAAGACCGTTCTCGTTGTCGAAGATTCTGACTTTTTCCGCCGACAAGTCTGCAAGACCCTTCGCCAGGACGGCTTCACCGTTGTCGGTGCACGCGACGGTCAGGAAGCCTGGGATTTGCTTCGATCGCAAGCACATGAATTTTCGTTAGTGGTAACGGACGTGGAAATGCCCAACTTGAATGGGCTGGAACTGTGTCGTTTGATCAAGCAATCAGACGAATTCGGTCAGCTGCCCGTCATCATGTTGACGTCGTTGGGTTCGGACAAATCGATCCAGCTGGGCGTCGAAGTCGGTGCGGATGAATACCATGTCAAAATGAATCAGGACCAGCTACTTACGGGCGTCCGGCGTTTGCTGGCAAGAAGCTCCGAACAAAACAGGGAAAGTTGCGAATCACAGCAGCTAGTGGAGGTTTGACGAATGGTGGCCATGACTCAAGATCGAGTGTGCATTGGCGCAGACGAAGTGCAGTTGGTGACATTCTACTGCGGTGATGTACTACTGGGACTGCGCATTGAACAAGTGCAAGAGATCAATCGACAGACAACGGTTACGCCTGTTCCGGAAGCGTCCGAGTTCGTCAGCGGTGCCATCAACCTGCGAGGCGAACTGGCGACGGTCATTGATCTAAACAAGGTACTTGGTCTCGCTCGACCAAGTATCACCAAGAAGACGCGAAATGTAATGGTGACGCAGGAAAAGGAACTGATCGGTTTGCTGGTCGATTCTGTTTCCGACATCATCGCAGTTCCTGTTGCCGATCTGGTCGAATCGCCCGCCAACGTAATCGGCATTGATGCGCGCTTTTTCCAGAAGGTCTACGTAACGGCGGACAGTATCGTTGTGCTGCTGGAGCTAGATGAAGTCATTCAGCAAAACGAATAGTGAGAAGCCTGTCAGTAGAGGCATACAAACAAGCCCATTTCGAGCCATGCATAATCAAATGAAAATCTTGATCGTCGATGACATGCCAGTGTACGCCAGGATCATTGGAAACGTTCTTAAACGCATTCCCGGCGTAGAAGTTGTCAAGACCGCTTCGGATGGGCTCCAGGCATTGATGGGAATTTCGGAACTGAAACCCGACGATTACGTTGGATATTGAAATGCCCAAGTTTGACGGCTTGGAAGTGCTACACAGAAATCAATCAACGTGGCATCTAAGACAGGTGTGATTGTGATAAGTGGATTGACCGCAAGTTCCGCGGAATTAACCACGCAAGCCCTGCAACTTGGAGCATTCGATTTTGTGTTGAAACCAACCGGTAGTGGAGGCATGGCGGCGAATTCGGCCAAATTGCTAGAGTATCTGGAGCCCAGGATTCGAGCCTTTGCCGGCGCCAGAAACATTGTGTTGCCCAATTCGCCAAAGCCAGTGCAGGCAAGAATGGCCACACGCGCCGCCAGTTTGCAACACGCCAGTCTTGTGGTGATCGCATGTTCCACCGGCGGACCGGCCGCCTTGCGTACGCTTCTGTCGAAACTGCCACGAGCACATTCCACACCCATTGTAATTGCGCAACACATGCCGCCGCAGTTCACACAGTCGTTGGCCAAAAATCTGAACGACCAATGTCCCATGTACGTGGTAGAAGCCGCCAATGGCATGCAAGTCGAACCAAATACCGTGTACGTCGCACCGGGTGGATTGCAAACTCGCATCGTATCGAAAGGACGACAGGCGTACCTGGAAACGTCGGACCAGAATGTCGCCAGCGGATTGCGACCATCGGCCGACTTCCTGTTTCATTCCGCGGTGGAAGTTTACGGAAAAGACCTGTTGGGTGTTGTCCTGACCGGCATGGGAGACGACGGCCGCCAAGGAAGCGAAGAGATTGTTGCTGCAGGTGGAACCGTATTCGCTCAAGAAGCCCGGTCGTGTGTTGTCTACGGAATGCCGCGCGCGGTTGTCGACGCAAATTTAGCCCATCAAATCCTGACCTTGGACGAAATGGCAAAGGCCATTTTCAATCAATGCAATAAGCCCTCCTTGGTCAGCTAAACCTTAGCCAAACAAAGACCCCATCAAGCATCATCGGAGCCAATACAAGATGTCAACCAATTCCATTCGAATCGTGCGTCAAAAGATCAGCTTTCGAATTGCATTCGGATTTGCGGTGATAGGTGCGTTGTGCTTTATCATCGCTCTTTCCAGCGTTGTCGGTATTGGTAGAGTTAGCCATTCGGTGGACGTAATCAGTGGTCCGGGATGGCAATCAGCTCGTAGTGCGATGCAGGCTTCGGCGGAAATTGCAGCTCAGATGCAGGCTGCAAAAGGAGTGATTGAGGGCGAAGATCTGCAGCAGAACCAGCAGCGGATTAAAGACGCGCAGAGCAAGTCTCGTCAGGCCATTGCCGAACTGATCGAGGCCAATTGGCTTTCGCCATCGTTGTTTCAGCAGCTGAACCAGAAGAATCGAGCATACGAAGGAATGTTGGCCGACTTGCTGAAGTTGCACCAACAGTACGTTCATCTCAAAACAGATTTTGACCTCAACACTGACGACATGTTGGCCTTGAACTACCATCTAAACGAATTCGCCGATGCCGCTTTGGATTCCTTGGAAGAATTCCCAGACCGACCCATCAGTTGGAACAGCGGACTACGAGAAAAATGGGCAGTGGCCGATGGCGGCATGGAAGCGATCATCGGACAGTTGACGCAACTTTACCACCTAGAAAGGCTTGTTTCTGGTCAGCGAGACGTAGCCGATTGCATGCAGAAGATCGACAAAGCATTGGAATTTCAGCATGAGGCGTCCGATTCCATGTTTGCCAATTCGGAACGTTTTAGTCAAATCTGCGACATCCCGTCGCTGCAATCCAAATACCCAGGCCAGACGTACCGCCAAGTCTATGCCACGATTGATGCCGCCAACACGCAATTACTGCGTTCGCTGAAAGACACTTACGAGCAGTTGGTGGTCAAGGAGCAAGAATACAAGCATGAAGCGGAAGACTATTTGGCCTTCATCGAAGGCGTTCAGGACCAAGCCAGCACTGCCTTCGCCGATGCAAATTCGTTGGCCGATCAAGTCGCCACAAACGTGATGCGATTTGTCTCGTTCCTGGCCGTCCTCAGCTTGATCGTATCGGTCGTCTGCATTGTCGTGTTCACTCGTCTCGTCAGCCGCCCGATTCAGGAGACCGTGCAATTGATCAAGGATATTGCTCAGGGAGAAGGAGATCTGCAACGCCGCTTGCCTGCCGATCGCAAAGATGAATTTGGCGAGTTGGCCTATTGGTTTAACCACTTCTGTGACAAATTACAGCGAGTGGTGAAGGAGATTGCGGAAAACGCCGACGACTTGGCCAAGACCGCCAATACGCTGAACCTGGTGACCGATGCCTTGTCTCAAGATGTGCAGACGACCATTGACGAATCTAAGTGCGCCAGCGATTCTACCAGCCAGATGTTGCGTAATATTCGCAGTGTTTCGTTGACTTCGAACACTATCTCCGATGCCATCGAATGCTTGGCCTCCAGCGTACAACAGATGACGGCCACGATTGGCGAAATTTCCTGCAACACGGTGCACGTTGCAGATCGAATCAACCGTACGACCGAATTAGCCGACGCCAGCAACTCGGAAGTTCAGCAGCTGGGTACCGCTGCCGAAGAGATCGGCAAGGTCATTGAGGTCATTGAAGATATTGCCGAACAAACCAATCTCTTGGCACTGAACGCCACCATCGAAGCAGCTCGAGCGGGTGATGCAGGAAAAGGTTTTGCCGTGGTGGCCACGGAAGTCAAAGAACTGGCCAAACAAACTGCCGTGGCGACGGAGGATATCCGCAATCGCATTGGCCATATTCAAAGCACCACATCGCGCACTATTGCCAGTATCGCGGAAATCACTGAAATGATCGTCGATGTGAATGACAAGACGTGTACCATTGCGTCGGCGGTGGAACAGCAAAATTCGACATCTCGTCACATTTCGGAAAATGTTGCCGAAATTGCCGATTCAGCAAACAGCCTGGCCGAAACCGCTCAGAAGTCCGTCGAAGAATGCGAATCCATCACCGGCTCAATCTCGCAAGTCGACAATGTTGCTCGGAACTCGTCCGAAGAAACCAACCGATGTCGCGAAACCGGCGCCAACATGACACAACTGTCCAGACGCTTGACCGGCATCGTAGGACAGTTGAGTGCGTAACAGGCATATTCGGGTTTCCACATTTAACATTTGAATTCACCAGCAATTCTGCCGCGCCAGTCAACACGAATTGACACACGAGTCGTTTCGACTAGTCTGAATCAAGCACCCAAAGCTTTGATTCAGAACAGGAGACGACCATGCGAGTGCTCTTATTGTGCTTGATAATGTTGACCGCGTCCGCAACGCTGGACACAACTTGCCAAACTTCGCCGAATGCTACCTCAGCAGAAGAACTGCATAGCACCGACTTGGCAGCGCGCTGGTACCGCCGGGCTCGTCGCGGTCGAGCGTTTCGACGTCGCAGCGTTGCCGAAAATTCCCAGCAGCCCAGTGTTGGCACCCTATCTGCTTGGGGATGCACACAACTACCTGCGTAGAAGCCGCAGTCACACATGCCTGCTTGGTAAAATGCTCCAAACGTAACGCCGCACCGTGGCAGGAAGACTTGTGCGCTGCAATTTCTTGCACAGTCTTTCTGCCCATCATTCCGAAGAATTCCTTGGTCTGCCCCAGACGTACTTGTTCCTTCGCACATTGCGTACGAAAGGGAGTTCATGGTTGCGCGCCAAGCGTTCCGTTCGATCTGGGCTGTCATGTTGTTGGTGTCGTTGATGTGTCAAGGGCTACATGCCGAACGACACACAAGCTATCCCAATCTTCCTCGACTTTGCGCGCCTGATCGATTCCACGAAGCGACATCACCCCAACCGCGTCAACGTCCGTCCTCCGGCCAGCGACAGCGAGAACTTCAGCAGCGCCAACCTGCTGCACCGCAACGGCCGGCCGCCACATCTGCCAATACAACTCGGGCTCAACATCCCGACGCTAGACCTTTGCCTCCAGTACCACCTCACTCGGCTCACTTCAAAGACGGTCCGAACGATTCGCCAGAGTTTGATGTCGCGGGCGAACCAGACCATCAACCGCCGGCCAGTCCCGACAATTTGTCTGCCACAGAACCCAATGACGGTGCTGGTGACAACCAAGAAGAAGAAGAAGAAGAAGAAGACCAAAGCGATGACGAAGAAGATAGCACTGACCAGGAAGAGGAAGAAGAAGATGATGATGCAGACCTGCAAGACGAATGGTCCACGCTGCTTTGCCCCGAATCACACAGTTGGTTTTGTGACAGCGTAGCAGTCGAGTGTGTCTATACCGGCGAATACTTTCACTTGGCTCGAGGCGGCATCAACACGAACAACGCCAGTCGATACCGAGGAAATTTGGATGTGACGATGACGTTTGATGCCGAGAAAATCTTGGGGATCGAAGGGGGCAGTCTGTTTGTCTACTTTGAAGATGGGCATGGAATCGGCATCACGAATGATTTCTTGGGCGACTTCCAAACGATCAGCAACATAGATGCCGGCGATCTCACTCAGGTCAGCGAATATTGGTGGTTGCAACAATTCGGCGAAAACGCGTGGTGCAAACTTGGTAAGCAAGATGGCAACGCTGATTTTTGTGCTTCCGATTTAAGCGGAGACTTTATCAATTCTTCGTTTGGACTGATTCCCAACGTTCCCATCCCCACGTTTCCCGATCCAGGTGTGGGCTTTGCCGGCTTTTGGCAAACCACTGAAAAACTGGGGATCGGTTCGGGAGTCTATGACGGTTCACCGGATGGCCGAAAATGGGGTTGGAGCGGCTTAGGGAACGAAGGTTACTTTTGGGTGACGGAAGTTGTCGGAATCTGTTCGCAACTGGATTTGACATGGCGCTGGGGCAACTGGTGGCACACCGCCGAAACAGACGTGATCTCGGCCGGTGCGCCCGCTTCGCGCGACGGAAATCACGGTTGGTATGTTATCTTTGATCAAATTTTGTTTCGTGAAGCTGAAGACGACCAGCAAGGCTTGGGCCTATTCGGACAATATGGCACGGCACCGGCGGACCGCAACGAAGTGTCCGATTACTACGGCATTGGCTTAGTCCTAACTTGAACGGAAAATCATGGCATTAACAGCGACTTGAGGCTACTTTAGCAGTCGTTTTCGCTCGAATATAAAATGCGTGATTGTTGCCACGAATTCTACGAAATGGGCTAGCTAGCCCATTTCATCTCGTGTACAACACTGGCATGAGTGCAAAGCAAGGGAAACTGCGAGTCGAAACGGTCCGCAAGACGGTCAAGGAAGGTCTACACTTCGGTGCTGCTGCGGCGAAGTTTTCGCAGACGGCAAGGTCCAGCACGAGACGCTGGGAACCTCACGCGGTTGCCACCGGATGTCATCGAGTTCATCAAGCGGCGACTTGCTGGTGAACTGGAAGCCGACACCGCACTCGTCGTTTGAAATCACTCGTTCGCTGCCGCACGGAATGTGGCAGCCGTGCTGCAAACAGCGCGCAACTAGGCTGGAGAATTTGCTGGCCTCGCGATCGTGCCGCCAGCGGGATTTGATTATGTCATTGGTCGTGGCACGCGTGCTTTCGCCGCGTTCTAAGCTAAGTACCACGACGGCCGACGACCGAGACTGCCAGCACACGTTGGCTGAAGAGTTGGCGATTGGCGACGTCGATGTCCATGAGTTGTATGCCGCGATGGATTGGCTGGCGACACGTCAGCGCGGATCGAAAACAAGCTCGCCAAGAAGCACTTGAAGGACGGGCAGTTGGTACTGTTCGATGTTTCTTCGAGCTATTACACGGGGCGACAAAGTCCGCTGATCAAACATGGTTACAGTCGCGATCATCGTGGCGATCGCCCTCAGATCGTGTACGGTTTGCTGTGCGATCCGGAAGGTCGTCCGATTGCGATTGAAGTCTTCCCGGGCAACACGGCCGACCCGCCGACATTCACTCAAATCGTCGCGACGGCTCGTAAACGTTTCGGCATCAACCGGCTCGTTTTCGTTGGTGATCGCGGCATGATCACGTCGGCTCGGATCAACGAAGACCTGCGCGGTGTCGAAGGGTTGACTGGATTTCCGCCTTGCGTACCGAGGTCGCAAGTTGTGCAGCCGGCACGATCCAGATGTCTCTGTTCGACACACAGGATCTGGCCGGTGACATCGGAACATTTTCCCGACGAGCGACTGGTTGTCTGTCGCAATCCGGCGCTCGCCGAGCAACGTGCTCGCAAGCGAAACGAGTTGCTTGAAGCGACCGAAAGAAGCTCGAACCGATTGAATCGCCACGCAGCGTAAAATAAATCCACTTCGCGGCGAGAAAGAAATCAGCCTTCGAGTTGGCAAAGTATGGCCAACACAAAATGGCAAGCACTTCGATCTTACGATCACCGAGACTTCGTTTACGTATGCTCGTAACGAAGATCGCATTCGCGAAGAGGCGGCTCTCGACGGCTTGTATGTCGTCCGCAGCAGCGTCGACAAGAAGCAATGGACTCGGACAAAGTTGTCGAAAACTACAAGAGCCTTGCCAAAGTCGAACGCGTTTCGTTGCATAAAGACGGTCGATCTATCGCTGCGTCCGATCTATCATCGCAACGAAGAACGGATCCGGTCGCACGTGTTCATCTGTATGTTGGCGTACTATGTCGAATGGCACATGCGAAAAAATTGCGTCCCGTGTTGTTCGCCGACGACGACCAAGAGTCAGCAGAGGCGGTCGCAAATCGATCGTGGCGCCGGCCAGCGTTCGGAATCTGCCAAACGCAAAGACGCCACTCGCCGCACATCTGACGACTTCCCGTTCAGAGCTTCCATGACATTCTGCAGGACCTCGGCACGCTCTGCCGCAACCGTATCCGCATCCCCGAGTTCGATTCAGAATTCGACAAACTCACGCTGGCGACCCCGTACCAACAACACGTCCTCGATCTGCTGGGCGTTACCGCCAACTAACCGCCAACCATTCGCGTGTTCCAGAACCCGCATTTCAAATCCGCCCCCGACAGCCAATTGAGCCTACAATGAAGGCTCAAATCGAAAAAGATCCGTCAAATTTCGTTTCAAGTTAGGCTTAGTATACAAAGGTCTGTTCGAAGAAAGGCCTGACGACTATTTGGGAGTCGCATACAACAAGGCCGAATTTTCTTCGCGACTTCAGCCCATTGACGGTCGCACATATGAAGAGGTGGTCGAATTGTTCTACATGATCCAGTGGAATCGTTACGCCGTGATTCAACCGGACTTGCAGTTTGTCGGCAATCCGGGTGGTGACGGCCGAGACGCTTTGGCGGTCGGAATTCGCTGTGAACTAGCGTTGTAAGCAGAATTGATTCGCCAGACCGCATTTTTCTTGAACGTGACAAATCGCTCGCATTCCCGCCAGCTGGCCACCTGTCAAAAACCAGATGCCCGTTCTGTTCGTCAAGCCCATTGCGATTCACTTCCGCCATTGGCAAACTGTCATCGTGTCACAGACGGACGACACGGCTTTCTTGGTCGTGGTAACGCAACCAAGAACGGTCCGGCTAGTAATGAACAGAGGACAGGGAGTGCGACATGGAGAACAGCGTTGTTGACGAAGGTACAGTGAAGGCATCCGAACCATTTGTCGGACAATGGAAGCGGTTGGTCAGTACCAGCAATTGGGACAAAGGAAAGATCATTCATCAATGGCGTACGGCATTGATTGAGTCTGGAGCGGCGGCCACAGAGTATTCCGATGAAACGTGGAGCCAAGCGGTGGGTGGCGTAACCAGCCAGCACGTGGGGCGGTTGCGTCGAGTGTTTGATCGGTTTGGTGATTCAGCTGATCAATATGAAAATCTGTTTTGGAGTCATTTCCAAGCGGCTTTGGATTGGGATGACGCCGAAATGTGGCTGGAAGGAGCTTCAAATCATGGCTGGTCCGTCTCCATCATGCGACGCCAACGCTGGGAAAATCTCGGCGCGATTGCCGGTGACGAACCCAAAGATGAAGACATTGTCTACGCCGATATGGACGAAGATTTCGACGAAGATGCGAACGCTCAGTCGGACGATATCGCGGTCGCCGAACGTGACATGGCGGATTTCGCGGGATCGACTGTGCCGGAAGGCCCGGACTTTGGTGACGAAGACGACGAAGATTCGCACGCGGAACGTTCGTCCGATGTCGACATCCACGCTCTTTCCGACGAAGGGCCGCAAGAAAAAATTCGGCCGTTCGAACACTTGGACGATCTGCCAAACGATTTTGCCGAAGTCTTGGATTCGTTCAAAGTCTCCATCCTGCGACATAAAGCCAACGAATGGAAAGATCTACCGCTAGAAACCGTCTTGGCATCCCTGGACGCACTTCGCGAAATGGCCTTGGCACCGTCAGAATGATTTGGCCAGTTGGTTCGAACTACATTCGCTGTAAAAAATCTAACAGCGGCTGAATGGACAACGGTTCAGAATGATCGTTGTTCACCACCAGCTGAGCGTGTTGTTTGGAGGGTTCGACATACTGTTGATGCATGGGATGAACGGTCTGTTCCCATTGTCGCAGGACGGACTCTTTCGAGCGGCCTCGTTCCTGCATGTCGCGATCAGTACGCCGCTGCAAGCGAATGTCGGCCGGTGCGTCGATAAAGACCGATACGTGAAAATGGGCTCGCAAGCTGGCTTCCGCCAGAATCATGATCCCTTCAACAATGATCGTGCTGCGTGGCTGAACCAACGTAGGCCGATGTGTACGATCGTGCGCCGCAAAATCATATTCGGGAACGTGCACCGGACGACCTTGTCGCAGATGTTCCAGATGTTCTACCAACAATGACGTTTCAATGGCGTCCGGATGGTCAAAGTTGGTGGCAGCTCGGTCCGCAGGGCTCAGATGGGTCAGCGGCCGGTAATAGGCGTCATGCGAGAGGAACGCGGCAGCTTCTTTCCCAAAATGCCGCAGCAGTTCACGCGCGAAGGTGGTTTTGCCACTTCCCGATCCTCCGGCAATTCCGATAATAAGTTGCGTTGTCATGGTTCGCAATCTAGCGGACTAGAAACAATTCCCGTTGTCTGAAAAGACCATTATTCTTCGCCCAGCCTGATTTGAGAATCCCGAACCATGGTTGATCCGCAAACGTTTCCCTTGATGTTTCGAATTCGGCAAAAATTCAACGTGACGGAAGTGCATGATGTGGCCAGCGAAGTAACCGCACAATTGGACCTCCTTTCACTGGCAGACAATATCAAAGCGAATCAGACCGTCGCCATCACGGCCGGTAGCCGAGGCATCCACAAAATAGATGCGATTTTGAAAGCCGTTGTCGACTATTTCAAGAAACTGGGTGCCCAACCGTTTATCGTTCCCGCCATGGGCAGTCACGGCGGCGGAACCGTAAAGGGACAGCTGAAGATCTTAAGCAGCTTTGGCGTGACGGAAGCGGCGATGGGCTGTCCTATCAAAGCGTCAATGGACACGGTTGTCGTTTGCGAATCCGCGGAAGGCATTCCGGTTCACTTTGACCAAATGGCCAGCCAAGCCGATCATGTCTTTGTTTGCAATCGAATCAAACCTCACACCGACTTCAACGGTCAGATTCAAAGCGGCTTGATGAAGATGCTGCTGATTGGTTTGGGCAAACACCATGGAGCTAGAATTTATCATCGCGCAATTCAAGATTACAGTTTCGACCAGATTTTGCGGAGCGTGGCCCAGGAAGTGATTCAACGCTGCAACATTCTGGCAGGGCTGGCCATTGTAGAAAATTCGCTGGATACCACCGCCAAGCTCGCAGCGGTCTTGCCGGATCAATTCGAAGCACGCGAAAAAGAACTCTTGCAGCTGGCCACCGATTCCATGGCGCGCTTGCCGTTTGACTTCGCTCACGTCTTGCTGATAGACGAAATCGGCAAAAACATCAGCGGCACCGGCATGGACACGAATGTCATTGGTCGCAAATCTGATGACCACAAGGCCACGGGTACAGAGCGACCGATTATCAAGCGGATCATTGTGCGAGGTTTGACGCCGGAAACCGACGGCAATGCGTCAGGAATTGGCATGTCCGAATTTGCGCTTAGTCGCGCCATCCGGCAGATGGACGTAGAAAAGACGGCAACCAATTGCATTACGTCCAATCACGTGACCGCCGCCATGATTCCGCTACATTATGCGGATGATGCCACCGCGATCGCTCGCGCGCTGGAGACCATCGGCCTGACACAACCGCAAGACGCCAAGATCGCTTGGATTCGCAACACGTTGCAAATGGAGACAATGGAATGTTCGCAGGCGTATTGGGACGAATTCCAACAGAGGACCGACTTGGAAATCTTGTGCGAACCGCGGCCCTTTGCCTTTGATGCACAGCAAAACCTTGCGCAATTTGTCTGCGAATAACACGAACAAACGTCCTGACAATGTGCAGCAATCACTCGTCGACTACGCTTCTGTCTTGGGACGCCACAGCAAGAGCATGATCGGGTTCTTGCGATCGTGAATGTGATCAATGATGGTGATCAAGATGAAGCCAGCAACACACAAGCCCAGGGCCAGGAAGACGTGTTGATCCAACGCGTCGGGCAAGCAGTTTCTCCATTCGATTGGCACTTGCTCTCCATGTCGATTCGTCATGAATTCTAGGTTTTCCTTGAAGGGCCAAATTCGCCGGAGCGAACCAATCATGAAACCGGTGAGCGTGGCCACCGTCAAATTGTGATACTTGGCCAACAGCCAGGACAAGATTCGCGAAAACGCACCAAGTCCCAAGACCATGCCTGTCACCAGTGGAATCACCGTGCTGATAGTGGTGCTGAAAACCGCAGCAAAATTCAGATCCTTGAGGTCGGTAATCAGTTGGCTGAGCGCCGCCACGCAGTATTCATACTGGCCCAAAATCAACAGGATGAACGAACCATAAATGCCGGGCAAAATCATGGCGCAGATCGCCAACGCTCCGCTGCCGAACAAGATCAAAGGTGAATGGCCCGGATCGCGCGGCACCAATCCCACTAGCCAATAGGCAAACACCGTTCCGGCTACCATGCCGATGACGCCCGAGACGGTCCAGGTCAGTCTAGCGGCCAAAGCGACGATGGACGCCGCGACTAGGCCAAAGAAAAAGGCGAACAGCAATTCTTGGTGTTCGTGCATCAAGTAGGTGACGACCTTGGCGAGCACCCCGACGGAACAGCCAATTCCCGCGATCAACGGAATTAGGAACCGCCACGGGATTTGCGCTAACGCGCCAACAAATTCGAAACGCAGAAGTTTCTTCGCAAAGTCGATATCAACTGACTTTACGGCGGCCAACAGTTGTTCGTAGACGCCCATAATGAACGCCATGGTCCCGCCCGAAACCCCGGGCACGACATCCGCAGCACCCATACAGCACCCGGTAAAGAACAGGTATAGCGGCGACTTCGGATTGGATTCTGCTTGACCATTGTCAGACGTTTTAGAAGGCATTCGTTTTGTCTTTCTAGGAGCGATCCGTTGTTTAATTGTGTCTTCTATTTAAGCATCGACCGCAAAACACGCGAATTACGCAGCACACTGCTGAAACGAATAACGCGATTTTACTGACTATCCACCGTGCAACGGGAAACCGGGCTGGCTTGGGCAGAAGTAAAGCGGATTCAAACGAAAAAGCCATGTCCCCTTGACAAGGATTTGTCACTCGATCGGCTGTTGATGTTGACCTAGTGTTAGAGGCGGATACAATTTTTTGACATTGACAGATAGAAGAATCTATCCAACCGGAAATGCGAGAAGGGAATTGAGTCTCGCCATGCGAAAGATCGCACAGGTCAACCATGTATGTGCAACAGGGAAGTAATGGCATCGCCATTTGGGCTCCGGCCAAACTAAATTTGTTTTTGGAAATCAAGAATCGACGCGCAGACGGTTTTCATGAAATTGAAACGTTCATGCTCCCGATTTCCTTATATGACCACCTGGAAGTTACTTCGCCAAAATCGGCAGAACCGGGCAGTCTGACATTGGACTGTCAGTTCCATCCGGGTTTGGCGAAAGGGAATCGTCCATTCGCCTGGGATCGCTCGACCGACGGTAAAATCGGTTCGATGGAGATCGCACAATGGTTTCGAACAGACCTTTACGGCTCGCAATGGTTGCCTGATGGGCCTGACAACTTAGTGTCAAAGGCGGTCCAGCAGCTTCGCATCCAAACGGGCTGTGACAAGCCGCTGTCCGTCCGACTTACCAAAACCATTCCAGCTGCGTCCGGATTGGCCGGCGGTTCGTCAGATGCAGCTGCCGCTCTTTTTGCCGCCAATGCCGCCTGGAACACAGGATTGGGTCATGCCGAATTGGCCGACGTAGCAGGGCAGGTTGGGAGCGATGTTCCTTTTTTTCTGTACAGAACAGCGTGCATTTGTACGGGTCGTGGAGAACAGATCAAACCCTGGAGTTTGTTATCCCGACCACTTAATTTTGTAGTCGTGCGTCCACCGACTGGGCTGGCGACTGCGCAAGTTTATCAAGCCAACCAGTTGTCCGCAGAACTGCAATCGATCCAGCCGTTTTTGGATGCGCTGGCCAGTAATCGACTGGATCGCATTGGACGCAAGATGTTCAATCGCTTGCAAACGCCGGCCAGAACGCTGTCGCCTTGGATTGATCGGCTTGCACACGAATTGAGTCGACTGGATGTACTCGGTCATCAGATGAGCGGTAGTGGTAGCGCCTACTTTGGACTGTGTCGAACTCAAGCACATGCTTGCCGAGTAGCCGCCGTTGTGAATGCACGAGGAATCGGTAGTGCGTTTGCCGTGAGATCCGTGGAAATGTCACACAGTAGCAGCAGCGAGACATGGATACCAAGTTTGAATTAAAGGAGACAGGCCGTGGAGATTACTGAAGTTCGCATCAAATTGATGGAAGACACAGACGACCGACTTCAGGGATTTTGTTCCATCACGTTTGACGACTGTTTTGTCGTGCGCGATTTGAAAATCATCGAAGGCTCCAACGGCCCTTTCGTGGCGATGCCCAGTCGTAAGCTTACGGCCCATTGCCCCCAGTGCGGTTGTAAGAATCATTTGCGAGCAGGATACTGCAATCAATGCGGTCGGCGTATGCAAGAAGATTTGGCAACGAAGGACCATGATGGACGAGCCAAGTTATATGCGGACATCGCCCATCCGATTAATTCGGCGTGTCGCGAAATGATCCAAGAGAAAGTCATCTCCGAATTTCGCTTGGAACAAGATCGAGCGAAACAGCCGGGCTATGTTTCTCGGTATGACGATTTCTACGAATTTGATTCGGACGCCAAACCACTAGCTTCGCAAAAGACACCGGCCGCGCAAAACAAAACGCATACGACACACGCGCCCAGCGAAATTCGCGGACCGCACCGCGCACCGGCTCAACGACCGGTGTCACAGCCCGAGCCGACCGCAGATAGTGACAGCAAAAAGAACGACGACTTTGGCGCCGGGATTTTTTAATCAAATCAAGATGCTCGTCAGCGACACGTGGCTGTCGTTGACACCTCAAGTGCCGATAGCCGTTACTTTTCTTCGCCGGTGTCCAAAACGGCCATAAATGCCTTTTGTGGAATATCCACCTGGCCAATCGACTTCATTCGCTTCTTGCCTTCTTTTTGCTTCGCCCACAGCTTTTTCTTACGGCTGATATCGCCACCGTAACACTTGGCCGTGACATTCTTTCGCATGGCGGGTACGGTTTCCCTGGCAATAATGCGACTACCAATGGCAGCTTGTACGGCCACCTCGAACATGTGCCGATCAATTTCGCTCTTCAGCTTCTTGCATACCGCTCGACCTCGCCGATCCGCATCATGCCGATTGCAAATAATAGACAACGCGTCGACTCGTTTGCCATTGACCAGGATATCCATTCGCACCAGGTCACCCGGTCGATATCCAATCACTTCGTAATCCATAGTGCCGTATCCTCGCGTGGCACTTTTGAGTTTGTCGTGCAGATCGTAGATGACTTCGGCCAAGGGCAATTCGTAGGTAAGCATGGCGCGAGTAGACGAAAGGTATTCGGTTCGAACCAACGTACCTCGTCGATCTTGGCACAACTTCATCACCGCTCCGATATATTCGGTCGGCTGCACCAAATTGACGCGAACAATCGGTTGTCGGAATTCCTGAATTTGTCCCGAATCCGGAACCTCTTGTGGACGATGAATCTCCAGCGTTTCCCCGTTGTTGGTCACAATTTCATAGGTCACATTCGGCGCGGTTTGCACCAGATCCACATCCGATTCTTGCTCTAAGCGTTGCTGCACAATTTCCATGTGCAGTAGGCCCAGAAAACCACAACGAAATCCAAAGCCCAACGCTTCGCTGGATTCCGGTTCAAATTCAAAACTGGGATCGTTGATGGATAATTTTCCCAACGCGTCACGCAGTTCTTCAAAGTCTTGTCCGTCCGACGGGAACAAACCGCAGTAGACCATTCGCTTTGGCGCTTTGTAGCCCGGCAACGGCTTGACGACATCCGCCGATTTGGCCAAACACACGGTATCGCCAATATGGACATCATCAATCGCTTTGATGTTGCAAATCAGGTAACCAACCTGGCCGGCGTGTAGCGTTTCGCACGGCGTGCGTAGCGGACGGAATTGCCTATTTCAATGCAGTCATGGTTGGTACCAGCTCGCATCAAGCGAACCTTGTCACCCTTGTTGACCGTTCCATTCATGACTCGCACATACATGATCGTGCCACGAAACTTGTCATAGTGCGAATCGAAGACCATCGCCTGGAGTTCGGCGTCTGGGTCTCCGGTCGGCGGCGGCACGCGATCAACAATGGCATCCAGTAATTCCTTGGCGCCAATGCCTGTTTTGGCACTGACCTTGACCACTTCGTCTGGATCGATCGCCAGCGATTGTTCCATTTCCTCGACCACTTCATCCACTCGCGCATGCGACAGATCAATCTTGTTGATCACCGGAATGATCGTCAGGTCGTGCTCCATGGCCGCGTAGCCATTGGCCACGGTTTGTGCTTCGACACCTTGGAAGGCGTCGGCCAGCAGCAATGCGCCTTCACAACAGGTGAGTGCTCGAGAAACTTCGTAGTGAAAGTCGACATGGCCCGGAGTGTCGATCAAATTCAATTCAAACTCTTCTTTGCCTCGTCGATAACGCATGGCCACGGTGCGTGCCTTGATGGTGATGCCACGTTCGCGCTCCAATTCCATGTCATCCAGGATTTGTTCTTTCATCTCGCGCTGCGTGATTGTGCCGGTGGCTTCCAACAGCCGATCCGCCAACGTACTTTTTCCGTGGTCAATGTGCGCGACGATGCTGAAATTGCGAATATGCTGGCAAGCGGCGTGAGTCATACACCTATCAGGTTTTCTATGCAAAGTATGGAGAACCAGCCCGGCATGTAGCAGGCCGATCCACCAGAAATCAAGCGACGGACAACAATCGGGAAAAGGGAAACCGGCGGTGGCCAGGGAGCGAATTTCCGGCCGAACAAAAACCGCTATGCCTTATTCGACTTGCGAAATTCGGTTCGTGCAATCCCAGCCGCTCCGATATAACCGGCATCGCCACCGAGCGAAGCGAACTCAATGATCGTTTTTTCCGCCAAAATGGGGAAGGCCCGAGACCGAATTTCCTGGCGAATTGCTTCAATAAAACGCTGCCCCGTACGGCTTTCTGGTCCGCCAAAGTTCATCGCTCCCCCAAAAATAACGGCCGCCGGGTCAATAATGTGCATCACATTGACGGCACCAATGCCCAAATACATGGCCGTTTCATCCACGATTTGATTCGACAAATCGTCGCCTTGGTCCGCTTCCTGACAGATCATCAACGCGGTTAGTTCTTCGCCCGCTTTCAGTCGCGCAGACAAAGAAGATTGGACGCCCGCTTCCAACGCTTCTGCCGTCCTGGCTACGACCGCCTTGGCACTGGCATACGCCTCTAAGTGACCCAACTGCCCGCAGCCGCACATTCTGGCTGTCGGCGTGTAATCAATGATGGTATGCCCCACTTCACTGCCGGCGCTATTTTCCCCGTCCACACTGAGGTCACCAATGATGATGCCGCCGCCGACTCCCGTGCCCAAAGTGAAAAACGCAATGCTGTGGAATTCGGAACCGCTGCCCACCCAGAATTCGCCAAACGCCGCCGCGTTGGCGTCATTCGCAAAGGCGACGGACTTCCCGCAGGCCCGCGCCAGACAATTCCGGATCGGATAATTCCACCAATTCGGCAAATTATGCGGATGCAAGAGAATGCCTTGAGTCCGATCCATCGTTCCGGGCGTCGCCAGACCAACATGGACCACGTCTTTTTCGTCCAATTTTGCTTGATCCAGCAGGCCACGGAGCGTCTCAGACGCTCGGATCATAGCCGCTTCCGGCCCCAGTTCTTCTTGAGTTGGAATGCTTGTCCGGGCCAGCGTGCGACCCAAGTTATCCAACACTCCGATCTTGATGTTTGTTCCACCAACATCGACACCAGCAAACAGCGGCAACGATGGTGACTCGACGGTTGTATCTAATTCGTGATTCGCCATCGCGAAGTCGACTTCCTGGTTAAATGCAAATGATCTGTCTCTAGAAAATATCGACCTTCCTTCGCCCAAGATAGCAGGCTGCTTGGCTGGCCTGGGACCGTAGACGCAAGAGACGAAGCGAGTATACGGATTCTAGGAAATGTCGGCAATCTAAGATTTACGTTGGTTCCAGTCGAGACTACGCCGAAGCTGCGTGGACGAGACATCCAGGTGAAACAATTCGGGGGGCACGAACCGAAAGATTTCGCGGTGCGAACCAAGTTCATCGAGTCGAACGTGCGCGCATTCGTGCTCGGAAGAGCGCGAAAACACCAGAAAGTCACATGCGTGTTCTTGAATCAAACGAATCGCCTTTCGCAGCTCGGAATGCTGGCCTTCGTGGTAACGGAGATCCAGCAAGCGATGGAAGGTATCCATGCCGATCAGAAACGTGCAATTCGAAAAATGGGCGGCTTTTTGGGAAAATCGAGCTAGATTGGTCAGCCAAACCGGTTCGCCTGGCTGAAATTGGGTCAAACGAAAGGCAATTTGTTCGGCCGTCAGCGATGCCTTGTCAACGTTTTGAATCGAGATTTCATGCTCGACGGTCAATTGGTAGACCGACGCCGCAATGAACGCCATGTCGCGATGGCCCTGATGCCTGGGATTGAACGAACCAGAAAAGATAGCTCGACGACCAACATCGGCCGCCAGGTTCGTCGAGCGATTTTGGGGAGCATTCCAACGGATGGCTGATCGTTTTCCGTTTACCAGCGAATCCAGGTCGCTGGCGTCGAATGCGGACGCTTGGCGTGCGGAATCGTCCATGCCAGCAGGCCTGTTACTGCCTGCCTTGCTTTATTTCTTGACACAGCGAACCCACGGTCACAAAGCTCTTGAATTCCGCTTCTAATGCGGCCAATTCATCTTCAAGCCAGACCGAAAATTCGGCGGTTTTTTCTTCGTCCAGCAATTCGTGCTGTTTGGGAATGCTGCCGGACCAATATTTGGAAGTGGATGGTGTCTTCATGGATGACCGTCCCCCAAAAAAATTCGTTTCGAACGCCTCGCTCCATACTTGTCCAGCGTGTTCGCTGGTGGAATTTTCGTCAAGAGTAGCAAGTGACATACCGCGATTGAATAATTCGTCCCTGAAACGCTGTATATCCCTCCTGGATAAACGTTTACGGCAATGAATGGACCTACTGAGAGGCTCTGCGAATGTTGCCAGTTTGCATCATTTGGCAGACTTTGGTGGCAAATGGCAGAAGACAAAAAATTCTGATCACGTCCAGCAATATTCTTCGGTCGGGTGCGAACAACACATCAGCGAGACAAAAAACG
Source organism: Pirellulaceae bacterium (assembly GCA_041399205.1). Lineage (GTDB taxonomy): Bacteria > Planctomycetota > Planctomycetia > Pirellulales > Pirellulaceae > JAGQOZ01. The sequence goes on from JAWKTK010000003.1 coordinate 78,165, forward strand.
CCGGATTAAACCTCAATACAAAACGAATCGCACTTTTTTTTCGAACGGGAGCAGTAGCATGTTCAAGAAAGCAATTGTAGGTGGAGCCATCGGACTGATCTCGATGGGAATGTTGTTCGGGCGGGATGCCGTTAGTTATGTCAGCAGCAGTGTCGGCTGGGTCCAGGATTCCGTCAAAAACAGCGTGCCGGTCAAATTGCAAATTGAACGAGCTCGAAAGATGATTGACGACCTGGAACCGGAAGTCTATCGCAACAAAGCGTTAATCGTAAACGAAGAAGTTTCGGTAGAACGCTTGGCTAGACGCATCGACGGCCTGGAATCGAAGCAAGCGTCTGAAAAGGACAATTTGGTGCGGATGACTTCTGACCTGAACACGGGTGACAGCCACATTTATTACGCCGGTCACCGGTACACGGCCGCACAAGTGCAGACCGATCTGGAAAGCCGCTTTGAACGCTTCAAAACCAACGACGAAATGCTGGCCAGCCTGCACAAGACGTTGCATTCGCGACAAAAAAGCTTGGCAGCCGCTAAGGACAAGCTGACTTCGATGTTGGCAAAGCGAGCACAACTATTGGCGGACATTGCCAAGTTAGAAGCGCAGGAAAAAATGGTGGAAGTCGCCAAGAATACCAGCGAATTCAAATTCGACGACAGCAAACTCGCTCGTACCATGCAGCTTGTCCAAGACATCCAGACTCGTTTGGAAGTGGATGAACGCATGCTAGAATCGGAAGTCAATTTCCCGGTGGAAATTCCTGTTAGCGAACCAGCCACTGGCAATATTAGCGAACGCATTGCCGAATACTTTGGCAGCCAAGACGCAGACGACGTCCAAATTGCTGAAGAATCGGACGCAGATGTGGTAGCCGAATTGCCGGTCGGTGCCAGCCTGTAAGTTGTTGAACAACCGGTAACGATGAGTTGTGAAGCCACTGCGTGATTTGTTCGGCGAGTCGACCGTTCTTGGTTGGCTCGCCGATTTTGTCGTTCCAGAAACGTTGGGTTCGAGGCAAGCGGACGATGAATTCGACAGCCCCCATCTTCAAACCAGCTGGCGCATCTTCCATGAAGAAAACCGGATCACAATTTCTGATGTGGGTAGACGGCGTGGGCGGCTTTTTGGTTTGCCTGGATGACACGGTTTCGCTAGGCCAAGCGACCTATGATTCCAACGCCACCATCGGCATCTTGGGCGATCTTTCGCGGAATCATGCCGTGATTCGCCGTGAACGAGACGCCTATACCGTGATTCCTCATGCCGACACCTGGTTGGATGGCCAGAAGATTGAACGCCCGTTTTCGCTAAATAACGGAGACGAACTTCGCTTGGGCCGCCAAGTGTCGTTTCGCTTTCGCCAGCCTCATCCGCTGAGCACTTCCGCCAGGATCGAGTCCATTAGTCATCATCGCACACAGCCTGCAGCCGATGGAATTGTCTTGATGGCCAGTTCGTGCATTTTGGGACCTTCGCTACAAAACCACGTCTTCTGTCGGTTTTGGAGCGAAGATGTGATGCTGGTTCGCAAAGGCGAAACGCTTTGCTGCTTTTCCAAACAATCCTTCGAAGTAGACGGCAAGGAATACCAGGGACGAGCGAATATCTCGATGAATTCCCGGATTTGCGGTCCCGATTTTTGCATCAGCTTAGAGCCCATCGACTAAAATGAACGGGAAATTCAAAGCATTCTTTTGTAAAGAAAACAGGAGTGAACACCAGTCGGCAGCGGGAAGACAAACAGGATATCACCAACATGCAAAAAGAAATGAATCTTGCCGCCGTCAAAAGGAACGCCGATCGCACGGTAGAAAAGCAGCATTCGCCACACGGGGAAACCGAGGGAGAAATTGGCGTGGACCAATCACCGAAACCTGCCAACACCATTAACAATGGGGAAGACTATTTTCGCGACGAAAATTCATCGCGTTCGCCCATGAAATTTGCCTACGCCAGCGGTGATCGTCCCTTGGACGGTTACACCATCAAACGAGGCATCGGTGCCGGTGGCTTTGGCGATGTCTATTACGCCGTCAGCGACGCCGGTAAGGAAGTGGCACTCAAGCGAATCCAACGAAACCTGGACGTGGAATTGCGCGGAGTTCGACAATGCTTGAACCTGAAACACCCAAACCTGGTCGCTTTGTACGACATTCGTTTTGACGAAGAAAGTCAAGCGTGGGTGGTAATGGAATACGTCAGCGGTGAAAGCTTGCTGGACGTGATTGACCGCAATCCCAACGGTATGCCGCTGGAACAAGTGGCCCATTGGTTCAATGGAATTGCCGCCGGCTTGCGCTATTTGCACGATAACGGGATCGTCCATCGAGACATTAAGCCGGGCAACCTGTTCTTAGACCACCACATGGTCAAGATTGGCGACTACGGTTTGGCCAAGTTCATTTCTTGCAGTCGACGCAGCGGCCAAACAGAAAGTGTCGGCACGTTTCACTATATGGCTCCCGAAATCGGACTAGGCCGCTACGGCAAAGAGATTGACATCTACGCGTTGGGCGTTTTGCTTTATGAAATGCTAACGGGCAAAGTGCCGTTTGACGGAGAAAGCAGTCAGGAAATCATCATGAAGCACCTGACGTCGCATCCTAAGCTAGACAATCTGCCTGAACCATATCGCGGTGTGATTGCCACAGCCCTACTAAAAGACCCGCAACAACGTTATCGCGACGTGGACGAAATGGTAGCCGCCGTCAATGGTGCCATCCACGGTGCAGCGTCACAACCGGTTGCCGCTGTGGCCATCCACGCTGGCGAATCAACCGCCGACACAGAAGAACCAATTGCCAAGGCAGCCAAACAGTTCTTCTCCGAACTATCCGACAAATTCAATACAGCGCCGTTTTTTCTGCGAGTGGTCATCGCGGTTCCCGCCGTCATCATGTTGTTGGCCGGTATTGAATTCCTGATCATTTTGGCCGTGGCGTATGGCGTCTATTACGTTGGCTGGTCGGTATATCAAGCGGGCCGCAAATCCACGCAGCCACGCTTCGAACCTGCCGCCACCGTGGCCTATCCGGTGCACGGTCATGGGCAAGCGATGGATGCCAAGGTAGTGCCGAACCGAGTTCGACGGCCTAAGCGAATTGTAACCAAACAGCAATTGCACGGCGAATTAGCAAAGAAGCTGCACGGCAAGACGCTTTCGCTTCGCCTGACCGAACTCGTTGGTTCCATGATCTTTGCCGCCTTGGTCGCGGCGGTCGTCAGCGTCGGCGGCGCGTTCGCGCAGCCCAGTCCGCAAACTTCGTGGATGGCGTGGGCTCCGTCATACGCATGGCTGGCCGTTACTTCAACCGTGGGATCGTGGATGGTTTTGGGGTTGGCCAAGTGGTGGGAAGGTACCGGAGGCGACGGTGCCATTCGCCGCTTCATTATGCTGATGGCCGGCTTGGCATTGGGCGCGTTTTCGTACTTCTTGTCCACGACTTTGATGTTGCAACCCCATTACCTGCTTTCCGAAGTCGACGGCATTCACAACGTCTTTGTCAATCGCACGCCTTTGTTTTACCGTCCAGATGGAGCACCCAAGTTGTTCGCTTCGATGGTTTACTTTGGCGCGTTGCTGACCGTGTCTCGTTGGTGGCTACGAGCGAACCCGTTGCGAGGCGCTCGAATTGGCATCGTTTCCACCACGTTGGCCGTTGTGCTGGCGATTGCCATTCACGCCGCCATGCCGATCCCCAAAGGTTTCTTGGTGGCAGCGGTGATGGCCGTATCAGTTCAGCTGGCCGCGCCGTGGGTGAACCATTCGTTTCGACGAGAGATTCGCGGACAGCTACAAGATCAAAACGGATAAATAAGGTTGCACACGGAGTAACATACTGATGGCGATGAACCCAAATTTCGATGGATTATCTTTCTTGGCAATCTTGGTGGTCCTGATTCCGCTCATGTTCTTGGCGTGTGTCTTCGTCATCGGTTTGTGCGTTTCCGTTTTCTCGCGACGCAATCGAATCGTGGGACTATGCATGATGCTGTTGGTCGGAGCTGTCGGTTTTCTGTTGGTGGGTGCCGGCACCATGATGTACTGGGCTCGAAGTCAAGCAACGCACGAATTGGTTCAGGCTCAAGTCACCGAATCGATCGCGCAGGATGAATTCATGCGGCAAACGTTGGAACATAAAAAGGCGTTGCTGGACGAACAGCATCCTTCGCCCCATGAAGCGATCTTGCAAGAAATGTCCGAAGCCAAACACACTCAGGCCGAAGTCACTGAATTACCCGTCGAATCGGCTGACCCAGGCGAAGCGGATGTGCAAACCGATCAGACAGATGCTGATTCGAACCGCAAACCCACCAAACCCGCTTGGGTCGATTCGCCGCCGTTGGCATTAGACGGCAAGGAAGCTCAAGTTGTTGAATCGACGGCCTGTTTGATGTTGCATGAATGCGAAGAAGATATCCTTCGCCGCGAAGCAGACGCCTGCAGACAATACCTAGCCAGACGAGGCAAAGCTGCCAAATTGGATCGAACCGATTTGCAAGACTTGGCTCTGCTGGCCAGACGCGAACATTGGACAGGGCAATTTGACACGTCGCAAGGCACCGCGAATCAGATCTTTTCGCTGCTCCAGTTTGATGACAAATTCCACAATGAAGCAAACAAGCGCATGGAACGAGTCATCGTGGCCAACCGAGTCGCCGCGACGGGACTTTGCAGCGGCGGAGTCATGTTGGCGCTGGTATCTCTGTTTGGCGTGCTGAAGATGAAACAAAAGCCCGCGGTGACAACCTAATCGCTTGCATTAGTTGCCAAGCGTCTTCCTTCCTTGTTACCATTTGAGTCGAATCGTGTTGTTCGCGGCGAAACGGCGTCGTGGCGATTGGTCTCATTTCTGCCTGCAACGACAAGGAATTGCGAACTCATGTTGGTCTTCTTCGAATTCGGCAAACGTCGGTTCATTCGGCAATGGAATCTTTGTGTGGGACTCGTGGCACTGTTGGTAACCACGTTGTCTGCGGCCGAACGTCCCAACATTGTCTTTATCCTGGCCGACGATTTGGGTTGGCGAGACCTAAGCGTGGAAGGAAGTTCGTTCTACGAAAGTCCCCACATTGATTCAATTGCCAATTCTGGCATGCGTTTCACCGCCGGCTATGCCACGTGCCAAGTTTGCAGTCCTTCGCGAGCCAGCATTATGACGGGCAAATATCCAGCTCGACTGCACATCACCGATTGGATTGGCGCGGCCGGCGGAACCGATTGGAATCGCAACACCAGACTATTACCCGCCAGATATCAACACAATCTGCCTCATGAAGATGTCACGTTGGCGGAGGCATTTCGCGAAGCGGGCTACCGCACGTTTTTTGCCGGCAAGTGGCATTTGGGCAGCGAAGGTTCGCATCCAGAAGACCATGGATTCGAATTTAACGTCGGCGGACATCATCGAGGTTCACCGCCGGGCGGATTCTTTTCGCCTTATGACAATCCCAAAATGTCGGACGGCAAAGTGGGTGAATCACTGCCAATTCGCTTGGGACAAGAAACGGCCAAGTTCATTCAGCAGCACCGGGACGAACCGTTCTTGGCGTACCTTTCGTTCTATTCGGTGCACGCGCCCATTCAGACCGATTACGTTCGCTGGCAGAAATTTCGAACCAAAGCGGCATCGCTATTGCAGCCCGAACATCGATTCATTGTGGATCGAACTTCGCCCGTTCGCCAAGTTCAAGACCACCCGTTGTACGCTGGCATGATCGCCGCCATGGACGACGCCGTGGGGATTGTGCTGGAGACGCTCGAGCAACTGGACTTGGCAGACAACACCGTGGTCGTTTTCACGTCTGACAACGGCGGTGTTTCCGCCGGTGACGGAAAGGCAACGTCCAATTTGCCGCTACGAGGAGGCAAAGGACGGCAATGGGAAGGCGGCATTCGGGAACCGTATTACATCAAGTGGCCAGGCGTAACCGACGGTGGTCAAACTTGTTCGACCATGGTGACTGGCACCGATTTCTATCCTACGCTGCTGGAGATTGCGAATCTGGAGCCGCGGCCAGAGCAGCACGTGGACGGCGTCAGTTTGGTACCGTTGCTAAAAGGGCAAACGTTGGCAGATCGCCCCTTGTATTGGCACTATCCGCACTACGGAAATCAAGGTGGCGAACCATCCTCCATCATTCGGCAAGGTGATTGGAAGCTGATTCACTATTACGAAGATGGTCGCCACGAATTGTACAACTTGGCCGACGATCCGTCCGAACAACACGATCTGGCTTCGCAGGAACCCGACCGCACTTCGGAAATGTATGACACGCTCAAGAAGTGGCTAGAATCGGTCGACGCCGCCTACCCCACGGCCAACCCCAACTTTGATGCCGCGGCGTATGAACAACAGCAACGCAACATTCGTGAACGCGTGCTACCAAACCTAGAACGTGAAGCTGCCAACTTTTTGAAAGAAGATTTCCAACCCAATCAAAACTGGTGGGGCACCAAGCAAGATTGACCACGCTTATCATACGCCAAGAACCTGCAGGGTCATCTTCACGGATCGCGTGCTGATTTGCCTCCTGTTCCTGAAACGGACGACGTTGATTTGTCCGTTTGTCCGCAGGATGCGAATTTTCAGTCGATCTTGTATAGCGAAGTAAATCGTGACGTCACAGTCGGCAGTTGGGACCGAATTTGGTTTTCCACCACGGCTTTGCCTTCGCCGTCCAGATCATCGTCGGCGATAACGGTCAAGTGGAGTCGCTTTAGATGCGTCATGTTCGCAATGACTTGGATCACAGGATCTTCCGGCGATGTAATCACCACACCCGTCGCCAAATCTTGGATTTGCGTTTGTGCGGCCAGGATTTCCAGATCCGAGGTTTCAGCATATGCGAACGGTGCGTGCAACGTCCTTAGCTTAGGGAACGCCGCCATTCCAAAACCGCTGTCGACCAACATATGTAGCCAGGCAGAAATAGATATTCCAGGTTTTGCAGCGATTGCAGTTCACCAGTCTCGTCATAAACATCGTCGCCAAATACGAGGTCCGTCAGGAAAGACTCTTGGTCGAGGCTCACGTTTAGAGTGAAACTAGCGAATTCGGGAATTACCAAACGTTCTGGATGATACGTGAATTCGCCGAGCTCCTGTTCAAGGTCCATGTGAAAGATGTCAAAGGGAAGCTGGAGTCGCTTTAGCCGAGTAAGTTTGGCGAGCGATTTAAACGGCAAGACCTCAGAATAGATACTTGAATCGTCCGCTTGAGCGTCTGCCAGGTACGCGGGTATTTCCAGCGATTCCAGCTTTGGCCATTTGCCAATTTCATCCAGCGCTTCATCGGACTGGTATGCGATGTCGATTCGCAAGTGCTTTAGATTCGGTGCGAACGCTCGCATTCGCCGTATCGTGTCCGCCTTGATAAACACGCCTTGGATTTCAATCGCCACCACATCACCCGTGGCATCACGTTCGATCGAAGCGATTCGTTCCAACTCCGCCACAAACGCTTCGTCCGTTTCGGCCAATTGCAAATCCAATCCGCTGGTCAAGCCATGCCAAGTTGCCTCGCGCCCGTAATTGGAATTCCGATTCAAATTCGTGCGTCCTAGACACAATGGTGACATTGGATTCGGCGTGAGCCAAACTTAGGAAGGCGGTATCGGAGAGCGTTACCAGTTCCGTCATGTTGATTTCCACTTCATACATGGGAAGACCGAACTTCTCCAAGTGCTTCAGGCCTTCATCTGTAAACTGACATTGGTCAAACCTGATGGACAGAGCGGATTCACCGGTCACTGACATGTTAATGCTATCGAAGTGCGACATCCACTTCTCGGTCAGAGAACCTTAGTTCTTCAAGTCGACTAAGCTTGGTAAACTCAATGCGTTCATTGCCCCAACAATCTAGGCTCGTCAACGGCAAATGAGCGAATTCGTCGATCAGGAAGCTGGTCGACAGGGCCAGAATATTCAAGCGACTCCAGCTTCTTGTGCTTGCGTAGTTCGCGAAGAAATCTGCGGCACTTGGGCATTTTTCAGCACCAGCTCTTTCACGGTCGCTGATTTGCAAAAAGCGGCGAAGTTGTGGAAGTTGCGGTTATTACGCACTCTGACATCAAGTGTGTCAATTCGGTCCCGAGAAGCGTTTGGCACCGGTTCATCAAAGACACCTTGGTGAGATGCACAAGGCCCAATTCGGTCCCAACAATAAGCGGACCATTTCTGGAGTCACGTCAGCGGCACAATTGACGCAAATTATAAAACCATCGTGTGTAAAAAAATATCCGCGCGCAGATCAATCAATCCTGCAGTCCAAGCATAGTCTTCGTCGGCGATTGGCGTAATGTCTGACAATCGCGACACCTTGCAGACACGTTGATGCACATGCCATTTTTTGCCCCACGGCGCTGTGATTAAGACTCGGAAATCCAGAAAGGTGAAACCAAACCAGCAAACTGCCCATCAGCAGCAGTACGGCAAAACTCGCCGACGTGCGCATATTCCAGCGAACAGATTTCTGAGACGTTTCGCCATTCGCGTCCCAGGTTCGAACCAGCTTCAGGCCCCACAGCTTGGTCAATGAAAGAGCCAGGCCAATCGCGAACGAAACGGCTACAAATACAATCAAGTTCGAGCGTTCATCTTCGCTGACGAAAGCGACGCACAAAATTATTGAAACCCAGCAAGCCAGCTGACTTCAATCATGCCCGCGAACAGAGTCGTCAGCGGAAAAAGACGCCAGTGAAAAAAGAAGAATGTCGGCAACAACAAAATCACGGCGACGAAGATGACTTCGTTTATCGCCCAATGTCTTGCTAATCGAGCGAACGCTTCTCCATCCTCCGCACAACGGTACATGCGAATAAATACACTGATTGCCACTGCCACCAGCATTGTGCAGACCATGATATCCGCGATAGAAACGGCCGAGCGCTTTTGATTGGGACGAAAGGTGAGTCTTCGTCGCGAACACAACTGCGCTATAACGCTCAGCACCGCCGACGCTGCCAACACGAACAACCGTTGTGACGCCACGTATCCGCCGATTGCCAGCCTTTCGGCGGTGGTGGCGTGCGGCCACCACCCGACCGTCAAACCCATGCCGCAGACCAGTCCAATTGCCAGTGAAATCAGGCTCCTACGCCACAACGGACCGTCGCCCAGAATGGTCCACATATCTAGCGACGCTAGGAAACAAAACCCCATCATCGTGGACCAGACGACCGGATCCAAGTGCGTTGCCGGCCAACCGTAATGGCCGCGATGCCACATCCGCAGAGATCTCAGCAATCATCACTCCCCAAAATAGAAAACTCGTCACACAAGCGGCAAGGATGGCAGCGTCACTGGCGACAAGGAAACCAGAGTTTGAGTCTTTGCATGTCAATTCCGTGGACGGTGTGTGGCGGTCTCGGTTGGTGATGGTGGTATCGGAAAACTCGGCGGCCGACATTTGCGACGCCCTATGGCCTGCCCAGGAATGCCAACTTTGACCTTAGTTCGTGGCGAAAAAGAAATGGTATTCGCAAACTGCGTGCCCTGCCGCTGGTGCGCAGAACTGTCTACAATTGTAAGCTTTTCAGTTGAAAACGAATACTCGATCGGTTCGCAAACAAGAACGTGTTTCGAAATGGATTCCATGAATCGGAGCAGGCGGTAGGCAACGTGCCCTGCCGTTTTGCGTAACGGAAAACGCCTCAGCAAGACGTTCGAAAAAGAACCACAAGGAACATTGACGGTGACCCGCCAGAATTGCTCGACGGCAAAGCCATTGCCAAACAGATCAAGGACGAACTGGCGTTAGAAGTCATTGAGTTCATTGAAAACAACGGAGCCTCGCCGACGCGCTGGCGGCGGTTTTGGTCGGAAGATCCGGCGTCGCAAGTCTATGTGCGCGGCACAAACAGCTCAGTTGCGAAAAGGCCGGCATCGACAGCCAACTGCACCGGCTGCCGGCCGACACAAAAACGGACGACTTGTTGTCACTGATCGGCAAGCTGAACAAAGCGAACGAAGTGAACGGCATTCTGGTGCAGTTACCTTTGCCCAAGCACATGGACGAAACCAGAATTTTGGACGCCATCAGTCCATGGAAAGATGTCGACGCCTTCCATCCAGAAAACGTGGGCCGGTTGGTCCAAGGTCGACCTCGATTCTTGCCCTGCACACCGCACGGCGTTCAACAGATCCTGCATCGCTGCGGCATTGAAGTTGCCGGCAAGCATGTCGTCGTCGTGGGGCGGCGATATCGTCGGTAAACCTCTGGCCACAATGCTGGCCGCGAATTCAGGACTGGGGCCAACTGCAGCGAATGCCACTGTGACGCTGTGCCACAGTCGCACTCGAGATCTACCCGCGGTCACCAAGACGGCCGACATTCTGGTCGCCGCGATTGGGAAAGCCAAATTCATTACAGCGGATATGGTGAAGCCCGGTGCCGTGGTTGTGGATGTGGGCATTAACCGCACCGATTACAAGTCAGAACATGTCGATTTCGATGCCGTCAGAGAAGTGGCGTCGTATATCACCCGGTGCCGCGGGCGCTTCGCCCACTGACCGTGGCCATGTTGTTGCGCAACACGTTGACGGCGGCTCAGTTGCAGATTGGTTCATAAAGCAGTATTTGCAGAGCTGCTCGTAATGGATGAGGTGACGAATCCGGCACAATTACAAAATCGACCGTAATGATGAGGTGACGAATCCGGCACAATTTTGCAAAATCGACCGTAATGGATGAGGTGACGAATCCGGCACAATTACAAAATCGTCCGTAATGGATGAGGGTGACGAATCCGGCACAATTACAAAAATCGACCGTAATGGATGAGGTGACGAATCCGGCACAATTACAAAAAATCGTCCGTAATGACGAGGTGACGAATCCGCACAATTGCAAAATCGTCCGTAATGATGAGGACGAATCCGGCACAATTGCAAAATCGACCGTAATGGATGAGGTGACGAATCCGGCACAATTACAAAATCGACCGTAATGGATGAGGGCATTGAATCCGGCACAATTGCAAAATTGACCGTAATGGATGAGGGTGATGAATCCGGCACAATTGCAAAATCGACCGTAATGGATGAGGTGACGGTAATCCGGCATTGACTACAAGATCATCCGTAATGGATGAGGTGACGAATCCGGCTTGTCCGGACTTGTCACCCAGTTCTCGAGTGATCAGGAGATTGCCCGCTATGCTTCAAATCAGCAACGTCGCAGAGCGTCATGTGATCAGAACTTTGAGTGGGCAGTCGAGAGGCAAAGAGGTGTTGAATGAAGATTGATCACAAGGAAGTTGGCAACGCGTTTAACGGGTTGGCGATTGCCGCGGGCCGAGTGAAAGAATTAGTACAAGCGCACGGCAAGCAGTCGTTGACGAAAGGGATGCCGCAGCGGCAACTGGACGGAATTCGACAGAATCTGTTGGACGTCCAACGCGACTTGAAAAATCATTGTGGACGAAATGAAATAGCTGTTTACCAGCAATCGGACAATTGCTTTTTGACGTCAGATGGGGATAGGTTCAAGAATGATGTGCACATTTGGATTTCGTTGGTGTTGGTTTGGTTTCTTAGTTTGGCTGACGGCGGTCAGTGCGGTTCGCAGCGAAGTGGCTTGGACAGAATTCCGCGGCCCCACAGGACAAGGGATTTATGTGTCCCAGAATCTGCCTACATCTTGGAGCGATTCAGAAAAACGTTGCGTGGAAGGTGGACGTGCCGGGATTAAGTTAATGCCCTCGGTCTATGCGAACGGCATCATCTGGCTGACGTCTGCGGTAGATGACGGCAAGTCATTGCGTTTGCTGGGCTACCGCCTGGACGACGGTCAACAAGTGCACGACATTGAAGTCTTTGCCAACAGCGAACCAAAATCGATTCACAAAAAGAACAGCCACGCCTCGCCTACTCCGGTGATTGACCAAGGACGTATCTTCGTTCACTTCGGCACGTACGGAACCGCTTGCGTAACCACGGACGGCAAGATTCAGTGGAAGACCAAGTTCGACTACGAACCGATGCACGGTCCCGGTGGTTCGCCCATTGTTTACCAGAACTTGTTGATTCTGGCGTGCGATGGTACCGACGTGCAATTTCTGGTGGCAGTGGACAAGCGAACTGAAAAAGAAGTGTGGCGAACCAAGCGAACGCACGCCAGTGAAGAACGATTGTCCGAGCGAAAATGCCGCCAATGGCCTTTTCTACTCCGCTCTGATTCAGCAAGACGGCGTGCCGCAAGTTATTTCCGCCGGAGGCGATCACGTGGCGGCGTACCATGCTGAAACAGGCCAGGAGATTTGGTTCAGTCGTTACGACGGCTATTCCGTGGTACCTCGGCCAGTAATTGGCAAGGGGCATGTGTTTGTTTCGTCCAGCTATGACGGGCCGGTGTTTTACGCGATTCGGTTGGGCGGACAAGGTGATGTCACCGGATTCGCATGTCGCGTGGACATTGGAAAAAGGCCCGCACAATCCTTCCGCGATTGTGGTTGGCAATGAAGTTTACGTGGTGAATGACAAGGGAATTGCCACGTGTCTGGATATCGCTTCCGGCAAAGAACATTGGCAAAAGCGGTTGGGCGGCAACTTTTCCGCATCGCCGTTATATGCCGACGGCAAGTTGTATTTCTTGAACGAAGAAGGCGAAACAACCATCCTTCGACCTGGCACAACCTACGATGAAATCGCCGTTTCGTTGAACGAACGCACGTTGGCGTCCATCGCGCCGCTGGACGGTGGTTTGCTGATTCGCGGCGAAACGCATCTGTTCCGAATTGGAAAATGAGATCGGAACGGCGCGAACGCTCGTCCCTGCTCGCCGCGTCAGTTTTGAAGTTACGCTATTTTCATAGCCCGACACGTAAGTGAGGGGAAATTGAGCAATCCTGAAATCCCTCGCTGACGCTTTTTGAATTTGCGTTTTTTCCTAGCCCGAAACGTAAGTGAGGGAAAATTGAACGCTTCTGAAGTCCCTCGCTGACGCGTCGGCCGATAGCAACTGCCGGAAATACACGGCAACTTCAAGACCTGTCGGGCTAAGCGATTGCTACAGCAAACGCTATCGCTGCGGGTTTGAAATCCGAGTTTGTGTGGTCATGCGGTTATGTTGTGTTTGCTGTTCGGCCGATAGCCGCTGCAGGAATTCTCGAGTTGGTTGGTTCAGCACAATCACTTGGCTGTTGCCGGTCGGGTCGGACTTGGATCGAACAATACAGACCACTTCCGACACGTCCGCGCTGGAGGGGAGTTGCGAGGACGAGTCTCGTTGAATTGCTTCGGTGTCTGCCGCGAAACGATCTGGTTCGCTGCGTTCCCTTCGCCGGTCGTTTGGTAACGGTCGATTTATCGGCGAATCGGTCGCTTGGTTCGCACGAATGTCGTCGTCTTGTCGCTGATAAACGAATGACAAGTTGGCGTCATCCAGATGAGCGTAGATGGACGGCAAGTGACCGTACAGTCCTTCGTCCATTTCTAAGTCCGCTGCCTGGCAGACGCCGACCAGCATGCCGTTGCGGTTAAACAATCCGCCGCCGCTGCGACCGTCCACCGGCTTGCCGGAAAACCACCAAATTTTGCCGGAGGCCTGACGTAACGATTTACATCCAGAATTCTGCCGTTCGCGATGGTAGGTTCGCTGCCGTGATTGCAACCGACGCTAAAGACGTCTTCATTGCGGAAACTTGATACGAAGTCGGGCGCGACGCGAATCGGCTGAACTGTGAACCCAGTCGAACCGACACCAATGCCAAGTCATGCCCGAAATCGTGTTAGCCACATCACGGCCGAACGCGTTACGTCCTGGTGCAGCATCGAATAGCCGTATTGCGTCCTGCCGCTGCATCACGTTGAGTCGCAGGCTGGCCAGTTCTTCTTAGCGTGTCCGCTGACCGCGCATGGCAACGTAGGTGTTCCGACAACTCACTGTCGAGGTGGCCTGCGCATGGCCAATTCTTCCGCGGGCAAGACCGTGTTGCGTTCATCTTGGCCTCGTACCGTCATTCGACGCGTCGTCGTCCTGCCGTGGTTCTGACCAGCGCCTGATTGCAGATTCGATCGCGAAACAGCTCGAGAACTCGGTAGAGCTCGGCCTTCCGATGTACTTCGCGGTAGTGGTGCATTGCCTGCCAACGAGTTGTCAGCGGAAATCGATGCTCGATAACGTCCACTTCTCGGCGCATTGGACGCTTGTGAGGAAGCGAAATCGTCGTTCGCACCGGCAGTTGTCGATCGGCCGATCGACGCCATTTCGGGCGCACGCGTAGCCAGTGTTGCAGGGGCGCGTCGAGACGCGGCTGCTGGTTCGGCAAAATCGCTGCGACGCGAATTCGGTTGAGCTCCGGCCTTGTCCAGCATTTGTTGCAGCTGTTCCAACGTGGTACCGCTGACAAAGCGACCGACTTCGCGACCACGGCGACGCATGACAAAGCACGGCAAAGCGTTTGGATCGTGGAAGGATGAGCCATCGGGGCGATCATCGACGTTGATGTCGTGTACCGTGTAGCCGGCCTGTGCCACAAGCTGAACAAAGGGGTCCGTCTGTTTACAAGCGTGACACCATGGTGCGGTGAAGTGGACCAACTGGACGTCGCCGGGTGCTCCCAGCGCGGCCACCATCAAAAGAAGAGCCTGAATCACTGTATCTTCCTCCATGAAACTGACTGTCAGCCGCCAAGCTGACAACCGGGACCACCATTCATTGGTGATCCAACGCTGAGTTGAAAACCGACGACACCGGTTGGAATCAGCTCGAGTAGAACAACGTGGCTCGCGGAATTGCGGGTTCAGGGCAAGCCTGTTGGTCGTCCGCGTATATTCCGTGAATTTGAATTATTTACAACCCCAATCCGTATTGAGCTCAAGCCAAACACTGCTGGCAACCGACGGCGAGATCGATCTTTTCTTCGCGAAAAACGAATTTTCCAGGCAAATTCGATCGAACCGCGCTGCCGCCGGTGCTGTCCGTTTTTCCAACCGCGCTGGCCTCTGGTTCGAATCTAGCGAACTCCGTGCCAATGCCGAAAACGATTTGCCATCGCAGCAGTGATAGCAGTGCGATGTCGTGCCGTGGTCAACGTTCCACTCCCAGCGAAGCCGGCTTTCGACTAGAATGCTCGACTTTCCCTTTCGCCAAGCCACTGAAGCTGCAGAATGATGGACACAAAGGAATTGCCATGAGCAATCGCAGAATTCTGGTCACCGCCGCTCTTCCTTACGCCAACGGTCCGATCCACATTGGTCACTTGGTGGAATACATTCAGACAGACATCTGGGTTCGCTTTCAGCGACTGCGAGGCCATCGTTGCATTTACATCTGTGCAGACGACACACATGGAACGGCGGTGATGATTCGCGCTCGAGCGGAAGGTCGGAGCGAAGAAGCGTTGATTGCCGAAATGCAGCAACTGCACGAAACCGACTTTGCCGGCTTCGGCATTTCGTTTGACAACTACGGCAGCACCAACAGCGTTGAAAATCGTCAGCTGTGCGGCGAATTCTGGCAAGCGATTCGCCAAGCAGGCTTGGTCAAAGAAAAGGAAGTAGAACAGCTGTTCGATACGCAACAAGGCACGTTCTTGGCGGATCGATTTGTACGAGGCACCTGTCCGAATCCAGCGTGCCATGCGACCAATCAGCCGGGCGATAACTGCAGTGTTTGCGGCAGCACTTACACACCGGCCGAATTGATCGATCCTGTCAGTACGCTGTCCGGAACGAAACCGGAAATCCGTTCCGCAGCCCATCTGTTCATCGAATTGGAACAGCTACACGAATTCTTGGACCAGTGGACGCAGTCAGGCGATCACTTGCAGCCAGAAACAGCCAACTATTTACGAGGCCATTTCTTGGGTGACAAGAATTCTTTGGAAGGTGCTAAGGAGCTAAAGGATTGGGATATTTCTCGTCCCGCACCCTATTTCGGTTTTGAAATTCCGGATAGTCCCGGCAATTTTTGGTACGTCTGGTTCGACGCCCCGATTGGCTACTTGGCGTCGACGTTGCAATGGTGCCAGAAGCACAATGAAGATTTTGACCTGTGGTGGAAAAACGCCGACACGGAGATTCATCACTTCATTGGCAAGGATATCACGTATTTTCACACACTGTTTTGGCCCGGGATGTTGCACGCCGCCAAGTTGAATCTGCCGACCAAAGTACATATCCACGGTTTCTTGACGGTGGGTGGTGAAAAGATGTCCAAGAGCCAAGGGACGTTTGTCAAAGCAGCCACTTATTTGCAACACTTGGATCCGGCTTACTTGCGTTACTACTACGCTTGTAAACTGGGTCCTCGTACGGACGATCTGGATTTGAATTTGGAGGAATTCCAGGCCAAGGTCAATTCGGACTTGGTGGGGAAGGTGGTCAACCTGGCTTCGCGAACCGCTAAATTCGTGCAACAGCAAACGTTGTCGGCTACGTATCCGGATGACGGTGGTTTGTTCGCAGCGGCAGCCAAGGCGGGCGAAGCGATTGCCGATGCGTATGAAAAGTGTGAATACAATCGCGCCATGCGGTTGATCATGGAGTTGGCGGATCGAGCGAACCCGTTTGTCGAAGCAAGCGAACCGTGGGTGCTGAAGAAGGATCCGGCGCAGGCCGAACGATTACGAGATGTCTGTACGATTGCGCTGAATCTGTTTCGCCAGATTGCCATTTACTTGGCACCAGTGCTACCCAAGCTGGCGGAAATGACAGGCGAACTACTAAACGATCCGATTACGTCTTGGGATCAAGCGCAAACACCGCTGACTGGTACGCCCGTCAACAAATTTACTCACCTCTTACAGCGCGTAGACGCGAAGAAAGTAGAAGCGATGATTGAAGAGAGCAAAGAAGAAATGACTTCGAATGATGCAGCCGCCAACAGTACCGATAGTGATCAGCCGCTAAAGGATGAACCGCTATGCGAACAAATCACATTTGATGATTTCGCCAAGGTCGATTTGCGAGTGGCCAGAGTGCTAAACGCGGAAGAAGTCCCGGAGGCGGCAAGCTATTAAAGCTAACGTTGGGTTTGGGCGGCGAAGAGACTCGGCAAGTCTTTGCCGGCATCAAGAAGGCTTACCAGCCCGAGCAATTGGTTGGCCGTTTGGTGATCATGGTAGCTAACTTGGCTCCGCGTCAGATGAAGTTTGGTCTCAGCGAAGGGATGGTGGTCGCCGCTGGTCCAGGCGATGCGGATGTCTTTCTGCTATCCATTGACGAAGGCGCGTGCCGGGGCAACGCGTACATTAGGTTCGCTTGATTGTAAACGTCGTTGATTGCGTCTATCACGAAAAACGGCAAGTGACGCCCTGTGTCACTTGCCGTTTTGCGCTTGCCGCGCAAGCGATCCTTCGAAGCAATCGAATTAGAATGCAACCAGCGATACCACACCGGAACCGTAACGAGGTACTTTGACGTCGAACGACGCGTGTTGTGTGATTTCGGCCAGTTTGGCGGGCACTTCGCCCAAGTTGAGGATTTCGCCCAAGACCAGATGCTTGTCCGAAGTTTCAGCAAACAAATTGACGCAGATGTTCAGGACTTCATTCAGGTTAGCCATGACGTTTCCGGGGATTTCACCGTCTTTGATGGCGTCCTTCACCACGCCGGGAGGAATCATGGTCAGAGCCGCGCCGGTTGAATTGGAAAATGCCAAGTCACAAACGAGTGCTCGTTGAGGTTCGCCCGAATCATCGACATAAAATGCGGCGATCGACTTACTGAGATCGCTGACGGGAGCGTCGCTTTCGGTGACTTCGAGGCCCGAACCGAAAAGTCCCAGGAATAATTCTTGGACGTAGGCCTTGTCGGGAAATGGAGCGGTGGAGGTAGTAGACATGGGATGGGTTCCTTCAGGTTAGGCAAGAATGGGTGTTAGTACATCACCGAACTTCTGAGCGGTAAATGGTTTGGTCACAATAAACTTAGCGCCAGCTTCACTGGCAATATTGGCAATATCTTCACCGCTTTCCGAAGTGATAAAGCCGAAGGGCGTTTCATTCCCGTCCGCTCGCAACTTCTTCAGCAGATCAATCCCCTTCATTTCGGGCATGTTCCAATCTGACAAAATCAGACCGGGACGTTCCTTGGCGATGACTTCCAACGCCTCTACTCCGCTGGACGCTTCCAGCGTGACACAGTCATCAAAACCGGCTTGTTTTAGAGTGCGAATGACAATCATTCGCATGGCCTTGCTATCATCTACAACTAGAATCTTCATGGTTATACTTTCGCAGTCTTAAAGGATCGATGGTCTCGTTTCTGATTTGTCGCTGGAAGGTACAAAGCTAAGAATGCTTCAACAGAACTTGCAGTACTCCGTTGTCCAAGTCAAATGTTGCCTTGGCAATCGGTTCCGTTTCCACGGTGACATTGGATGGGGATTCGATGGATGGTAGTGACAATTCGCAGTCACCGCCCAGGATGCCTTTCACGTTGCCGCCAATCATGTTGGCCACTTCGGAAACCGCGTCTTCAATTTCGCCAGCCGCAACTTCGCTTGGGTCCATGCAGAACATGGTAGCAGCAAGGCATCGAGCGGCTTCGGGCGAAGCGACGACTTCAATGGTTCGATTCCATTGGCCCGAGATACAAACCTTGGATGTCAGCTGCGTTTCCGACGAAGCAGGCGAAGGGGAAGGCGTGATGTCCAGCCCTAACATGGCCTGGCAGACGTTTCGAGTTAGCTCGGCCAATTGTTCGCTGTCAATGTTCATGTTCTCTCTCTTGCTACTGAGGTCGATAACAGACAGTTCCGGCCACGGCGTGTCGCGTGAACGGAGTGTTGAGGTTCAAAATAGTTTCGCCGCCACCAAGCAGCACGTATGCATCGGACGCCACCGTCTTCCTAAGCCGCCGCAGAATGTCTTCCTTGGTCGGGTTACTGAAGTAGATCATTACATTTCGAATGAACACGATGTCAAACTTGGGCAGCGTGGGCCACGGCTTGGTCAAATTCATCTTGCGAAATTCCAGCAACTGCCGCAGTTCCGGTTTGATTTGCCAGTTCATGCCGTCGCGATCAAAGAATCGCACCAAGTACTTGGCCGGCAAGCCTCGATTCACCTCGAACTGCGAATAGAGTCCATTTTTGGCTTTCTGGAGAATGGCATCCGATAGATCCGACGCCATGATCTTCACGTCCCACGTACTGAGTTCCGGAAAATGGTCTCGTAGACACATCGCAACGCTGTACGGTTCTTGGCCGCTGCTGCAGGCAGCACACCAAATGGATAGTTTCTTTTCAGACTGCCGCGATTGCAGCAGCTCCGGAACGATAGTGGAACGTAGTAATTCGTAGGGATGTTGGTCGCGAAAGAAAAACGTCTCATTGATGGTCATCGCCTCCACCACTCGGCTTTCCAGCTTGGGCTGCCGACCAGTTCGCAATTCGCGAACCAGCGTTTCAACCGTCGCCAAGCCCTCGCTTTCCG
Source organism: Pirellulaceae bacterium (assembly GCA_041399205.1). GTDB lineage: Bacteria > Planctomycetota > Planctomycetia > Pirellulales > Pirellulaceae > JAGQOZ01. The sequence continues at coordinate 97,549 of JAWKTK010000003.1, forward strand.
CGACGGGTCGCAACCGAGATTCCAAGAGGTATCCCTGTTCGGACGAAATAACGTTTCCCGAGACGTTCGCAACAACGTCACAAAGAAACGCGATATCCGATTCCATCAATGCCATTGTTAGGCTCCCGCTTCTACGGGAGCCAGCGGCGAAGCTCCCGTGCGACGTAATACTTCTTCTGCCAATTCATTAGGGGGAAGAAGCTGGTCTGCCAGCCCGGCATTGGCAACCGCGCCCGGCATTCCCCACACAACGCTCGAAACTTGGTCCTGCGCCAAGATGTTTCCGCCGGCAGCGTTAATCGCCTTGGCTCCTGCCAGCCCATCTTTCCCCATGCCCGTCATGACAATGGCTAACGCGTTACTGCCGAATGCCTCGGCCACCGACCGAAACAATACATCTGCCGATGGTCGGCAAGAATTTTCAGCCGGACCATCGTTTAGCGACATGCGGTAAGTGACTCCTTGCCGAGCCACCGCCAAATGTCTGCCGCCGGGAGCAATCCAAATGGTGCCCGGTGTAAGCTCATGTCCATCGATGGCTTCTTTAACATCTAGGTTGCACGCTTGGTCAAGTCGATTGGCTAACAGCTGCGTGAAGACCGGAGGCATATGTTGCGCTATCACGATCGGCACGGAAAAATTGCTGGGCAGCATTCGTACAAAATCGGATAGCGCATCGGGCCCTCCGGTGGAAACCCCGATTGCCACAATCAATGGAGGCCGACGGCTGCCGGTCCGATTCGAAGTTGTGTTGGAAGCCGAGTTGGGCGGTGTCGAACCGAGTGTCTTGGCAGGGGGCGTTAGTTCTCGCGCCGTGGCAGCGGTCCCCGGCTTCGCTCCGGCCGACGCAACCGTGTTCTTCGAAACTGCCGATCTGGTCGGATTCTCCAGGGCCATCTGATAGCGAGTGCCCCAGTCGATGATCTTCGGAATCAGAATTTCTTGAATGTGCTTGATGGCTTCCGAAACGTGGCCGGTTCCCATCGGCTTGGTGACGTAGTCGTTGGCGCCGTTGGCCAAGGCGTCGAGCGTTGCTTCGCCGCCGCGAGTAGTAATCGAGCTGAACATGATGATGGGAATCTGCGCGTCCATGGAACGAATGACCCCCGCCGCATCCACGCCATCCATGACCGGCATTTCCACGTCCAGCAGGACGACGTCAGGTTTAGCGCGAGCAAATTCACCAATGGCTTCCGCGCCATTCTTGGCCATGCCAACTACATCGATGCGCGGATCCGCTTGCAAGACGTCACCCAGCAGGCGTCTTACTACCGACGAATCGTCCGCAAAGAACACTTTGATTCGAATTGACATAGGAACAGCCTTCGTGTTGATTTGGGATTCCGAATGGGTTTGGTTCAAGCACCACGCACTACGCAAGCAACTCTTGTGCGTCGGCAGCCGCTTGATTGAGGAGTTCGGCAGCGATCGGATCAAACTTTTCGCGAACCTGGTTCACGCCCGCCTTTTCTAATGACTCAATAAATGGATTGCTCGCCGGATCGTACACCTCCGCTTCGCCATGACGCTGGAAGTGATTGGCCATATGGTCGGCCACCGCCGTCAACGCCACCAACTTGCTATGTCGATGCGATCGTTCCGGAGTGTGATGGAAGCGAACGATTTCCTGCAGCACGTCCGGCAAACCTTGTTCGGCGGCAAACCAGGCCCCGATGCTACAGTGATCGCTGCCAATGGCCGCTTCTTCATTCGCCAGATTGTCTTCCGTCTCATTGAAGTCCAACGGATCAAATGCGGCAAATTCCTTGGGAAAGGCCACCGCCATCAGAGTTCGCCCAAAGTCGTGCAATAGACCGCCTGTAAACTCTTCTCCGTCAAACTGCAGCTTCAATTTGCGGTTCAGATGCAACGCAATCGACGCCGTGGTGACGCTGTGCTGCCACAAGACGTCTCGCACCCATTGTTCTTCCAACGGCATCTTCTTCATGACACTGGCCAGACTGGAGGCCACAATCAGATTGCGACACTGACGAAAGCCAACTCGAGCATTCCCTTTTTCTAAACTGGCCGTTGGTTGTCCAGGCGAATACAGCACACTATTGGCCATGGCCAAGACGCCCGATGCCAAGCTGACATCTTGCTGAATCACGCCGGCAAATTCGTTAATCGTCACTTCTGGGTCGCGCGCCAAGTCGAGTGCGCGAACCGCGACTTCGGGAAGCATCTTCATGGTTCCCACGGCACCTTTGATTTGACGAATCAAATCCATCGACGGATACCACGTGACCGAATCGTTGGCGGAAAGATCCTGTTCTTGCAATTCTGCGGACATGATTGGGGCTTTCTGGAGATGATAGATCAATCTACTGTAAGTGGATTTTGGCGAATGGGTTACGACGACTGCGGCATGCGCACGCCAATCAGTTTGAACTTGTCAATCAGGATGTCCGAAGTAAATGGTTTCATGACAAATTCGTCGACACCAGCCATGATGGCCCGCGCCATCTGTTGTGGTTCTGTTTCTGTAGTCACCATGACCATTTTGAGTGTTTCGTAACGAGGCTCTGCGCGAACTTTTTTGACAAATTCAATGCCATTCATGACCGGCATGTTCCAGTCAACAAGGACCAATTCGATATCATCGTTGGCAATCAACTTGTCGTAGCCCTCTGCACCATTGCTGGCTTCAGTCACATCAAATCCCAGCTGAGTCACAATCCCTCGCAAAATTCGACGCATGGCTCGCGAATCATCGATAATCAAGGCGTTCATCGGAGCTTGCTCCTGAGTTGTGCAAGTGGAATGCTTCTGGACACGCTGGCTTTGCTCCTATAATGACTGTACGAATCCGTCATTGGCGGCCTCGCGAATTCGATACTTACCTTTACCCGCAGGAGCCGGTAATGACGAACTGGATTCGTGCTTGGAGTTGGAAGCTTGACGCGAACGTTCGGAAATCAAAGCCATTAACTCCATGGCCATATCTTCAATTTCGTGGGCCACACTGAGCGTTTGTTCGGTACCGCTGGACGTCGAAAGTGCCGCTTCCGCTACGTGCGAAATGTTCCTGGCAATCTCATCACTGCCATGCGCAACCTCCGCAATGTTGCGGCTGATCTCCGCCGTCATGGCGCTTTGTTCTTCTACGGCACTGGCAATGGCGTTCTGTGATTCGTTGATATCGTTGATAATCGACGTCACTCGGCCAATCGCGTCGACCGCTTCCTTGGTGTCCACTTGGATGGTTTCAATCTTCCGCGTAATGTCTTCCGTAGCCTTGCTGGTTTCCTTGGCCAATTCCTTCACTTCGTTGGCCACCACGGCGAACCCCTTGCCCGCTTCGCCGGCTCGAGCCGCTTCGATGGTAGCGTTCAAGGCCAACAGATTGGTTTGTTCAGCAATCGAATTGATCACTTTGATGACGTTGCCAATTTCCAGACTGCTTTCGCCCAATTTGGTGATGGTGGCGTTGGTTTGTCGAGCGGCATCGACGCCGGATCGAGCTACCGAAGCTGCGCTCGTCGCGTTGCCAGAAATCTCCCGAATACTGGCATCAAATTCTTCGACAGCCGAAGCCAATGCCGTGGCATTCGCACTCACCTGCTCGGACGCTCCGCTGGCCAAGGTAGCTTGTTGCGAAGTCGCTTCCGCGTTTTCTTGCATCCGCCGTCCAATGCTACCCAATTCTTCGTTGGATACTCTCAACATTCGCTGGGCCGTGGACTGCAAAGGGCTAACGGTCTCGCGAACCGTGAACCAACCACATCCCGCGCCACATAGAACCAGGCCCGTCGCAAAGGCAATGGACCAAAACGTGCCAGACGAAGCTACCTTCTGCGCTTCGACGGCTACTCCCTTATTCTCTTCAATGGCCAACTGGACCACTCGATCAATCGCCTTGCGGTGAACATGAAACACCTCTTGCAACTTGCCCGACGCCAGTTGGTGCACCAACGCTTCGTTCCGCTCTAAACACGCTGGCATGAATTCCAGTTCAACCGTATCAAAGAACTGCACGGCCGGTTCATAGGCATCCACCGTCAGCGAGGTTCGCAAGTCACCCGGCCTCAACTGCTGCAGCCAAAATTCGTGGCGGCGTTCAAAGTTCGCTCGGTATTCAGTAAATTGCCTTGCAATGGCTTCCAGTTCCGCATCCTTGGCACCCGACTCTACTTCGTTGGCGGCATGCAATGACAACAAATACGCTTCGACAATGTACTGCGGCGGTGGCAAGACATCCGCGATCAAATCCTGCCTTGAATAATCTTGTGATAATAGGGGCCGTCCACCTTGGTCATCGACAATGTCAGGTAAGACCATGTACCGTAGACACTGATCCCGATGGCAAACAACGCCACTAGCAAGTAGATCTTGGTGCTCACTTTCAGCTTTTGAATCATCTGGACATGTCCCATATCGGTTTACCTTCTTTGTCGCGTGATTGGTGCGTTGAGGTCATTCCCACCATCACCTTACGCCGCTTCATTGATCGCTTTTTGAATATCCAAAACTAACAGTAGTCGGCCTTCTAACTTGTAGGCTCCTCGGATCAGCTCGCGAGAAACCCCTTGCAATGTATCTGGCGGCGGCTCGAACTGCTGACGGTTGACTTCGACCACATCTCCAATTTCGTCCACCAATAAACTCACTACACCGTCGGGCGTTCGAATCACCACGTTCATGGCTTCGTCGTGCGATCGGCGAGCGAATCCGAGTCGAGTCCCCAAGTCCAGAGCCGTCACTATTTGGCCTCGTAGATTCATGAGGCCTTGAATGCGTTCTGGAGCCAGAGGCACGCGAGTCATCCGTTGATGTCGAATCACCTCTTGCACTTGAAGAACTTCAACACCAAAGAATAGATCCCCTAATGTGAACGTGCAGAAGGTTTCTCTCAAAGACGTAGTAGCCGTTGCGTTCATGTGGTTCCTTTTCTATGCCGCAGAGTATTCATCGGGTAGCGCCAAGTGCGCAAGGGTGCGTGACAGATCAACAACCTGTGTGACACGTCCGTCGATGATGCGTTCTTCTGACGTGGGGTCGATGTTTGATTCCGTCACAATGTCCAAAATGCTGCCGACTAACACACCGATGTCGCGACCGTTTCTTGAATGCACCACAACATGAATCAAGTCGGACGAACCACTGGCATAGGTCGGCGCACCATCGACGCCGACCAACGGCATGATTTGTCCTCGGTATTGCACCACCGGCCGGTGATTCACTTGTTCAATACGACGGGCGTCAAATTCTTCTAAACGAGCGACACTGCTGAGCGGTATGGCAACTCGACCTCCATCCCCGGGATCGACTATCAATACGGAATGGCCGCGAGTCCCCTGATCGTTCGCTCGAAAGCCAGCGTTGCTGATCGCCTTTTCGTGATTTTCCGTGACCACATTGCCTTGTCGAGCCAACCCCAGTACATCCAAAATCAAGGCTACGGTTCCGTCGCCCATAATGGTTGCGCCAGCGTACGCCGAAATGCTTTGCAGTTGATCACAAAGCGGTTTCACCACGATTTCTTGCGTGTCGTTGATTTCGTCCACCACCAGTCCAAATTGCCGGTCTTCCGCTTGTAATACCACAATATTGACCGTTTCGGACGTTTTGGCTTCGGGCGAAAAGGTAGCCGTTCGCAGTTCTTGATTCAAATACAACAAGGGCAGCAAATTGCCGCGCAGTCGATAGACCGGAACGCTGTGAATGGTCTCGATTTCCTTTTTTGCTCGGTCCCCTTCCAACCGCACCAACTCCAGCAAACTCACTTGCGGAATGGCATAGCGATCTCCGTCGGACGTTACGATCAAAGCCGGCACAATGGCCAATGTCAACGGAATCTTGATTCGTAAGGTGGTGCCCTTGCCAGGCACACTATGAATGTCCAACGTCCCGCCAATCTTTTCGACATTGGTTTTCACCACGTCCATACCGACGCCTCGGCCCGAAACATTGGTAACCTTGGCCGCCGTAGAGAATCCTGGTAGCAACACGAGATTGGTCAGTTCACGTTCCGTCATCTGTTCAACTTGCTCTTCCGAAACCAAGCCGCGGCTAATCGCCTTCTCTTTCACTCGCTCAATGTTGATGCCACCACCATCGTCGACAATTTCAATATTGACTTGACCACCTTCATGAAACGCACGCAACCACAGAGTACCTTCCCTGGGTTTACCATTTGATTCCCGAACGTCAGGACTTTCGATTCCATGGTCCACCGAATTGCGCACAATGTGCGTCAACGGATCCTTAATGGCTTCCAAGATCGTCTTGTCCAATTCCGTCTCAGCGCCCTCCATCACCACTTCCACTTGCTTGCCGCATGAACTAGCCAAGTCCCGGACAACTCGAGGCAGTTTGCTCCACGCGTTGCGAATCGGCTGCATGCGAGTCTTCATCACGCCTTCTTGCAGCTCGGTGGTAATCAAGTTCAATCGCTGACAAGCGGCGGTCATACTGGCGTCTTCGATAAGCCGACTGAATTGAATAATCTGGTTACGAGACAACACTAATTCGCCTACCAGATTCATCAGTCGATCAAGCAGCTTGACGTCCAAACGCACGGTGGAGTCAGCCAAATTATGACTGCTACGATCCGGTTCGTCCGAACCTTTCTTCGGTTCAGACGCCTTGGCAGCTGGCGCGGATCGAGCTGCCGGTGCAGGTTTCTGTGACGGCGCTGGTGCCGACGAAGCAGATTCCGAATTGGCCACTTCGGGCGAGGAATCCGCCGCGTTGAAGCAGGACGCTTGGCCACCAATCGTTGCCGTTGATTCCGATGCTGCCGCATCCGCTGCTGTTTCGGACGAATGTTCAGCAACAGCAATGGCGTCTTCGCTCGTCGCAGCTGGAGCAAGGGTCGCCTCGCTTGCGCCAGCGTTATCGTTGTCGCTTGGATTGTCGGACAAATCGCTGCTATCGGCTGCCGTAGTTGCCGGAGCCGCAGCCTCGGGGTCTTTCAGTTGTTCCAAGCGACTGAGCAGATCGGCGTATTCGCCTTCGCCTTCCACACCGGTTGATTCAATCTGTCGCAAGATATCGCGAACAGCGTCGACCATGGCCAACAGTCCGTCGGCAATTTCGTTGGTCAAGCGAAGTTCGCCATCGCGCAGCGGGACCAACAGGTTTTCGCCAACGTGCGTCACCTTTTCCAAATTGGGAAATGCCAGGAATCCCGACGTTCCTTTGATCGAATGAATTGTGCGGAAAATACTCGCCAGTCGATCCAAGTCATCCGGAACTTCTTCCAGCGCCAACAGGTCACTATCTAGCTGGTCCAGGTTTTCGTAGCTCTCAACCAAGAACTCCTTGACGATCTCGTCCAATTGCTCCATTGCATCGTCCTTTGGTCACGCTTGCGCGCAATAAGTCTGTGTCTGTTAATCCGTTCTGAGTCATCGAAGCTAGCTGGAAAAACTTGCCGGCAAATTTTTACTGAACGGCAAAACTTTTCAGTGCCTGGCAGTTCGCTCCGGTCGTTCCGATTAGACGGAACTGCTCCTATCGCCAAAGAACAGGAACTACGCAACTCGCACTGGTTAACCGCATGTCGCCATCGATCGTAGACCGGATGACGCGTTCCAAGTCTTAGTAGTGGACAAGGTGACCCGTCCTAGCTAGAACCGGAATGGCCGAACTGGCAATAAGACGGCGGCGCAGATTTGGTTTGTCCGTGCGTTCCCACGTGTCGCTTTTCCCGACCGGTGGAATGGCGTATGATCCGAAATGCTCGATTCTTCGAATTTACCGACTGAGACGCTCCATTGCGCAGAAAGCCATCCATGCGACAGATCTATTTGGACTACAACGCCACCACGCCCGTGGCTCCCACGGTGTTTGAGGCGATGCGACCATTCTTGACGGATCATTTCGGAAATCCGTCCAGCGGTCATGTCTTGGGACGGGCTTGTAGTCAAGCCATCGAGGACGCTCGAGAAAGTGTGGCCATGCTGTTGGGCGCGGCAGCGGACGAAATCATTTTTACCGGAACAGGGACCGAAGCGAACAACCTGGCGCTCAAAGGGGTCTGCCAAGAAGCCGACCGCTTTGCGGGGCACATTGTGATTTCTTCCATCGAACATCCGGCCGTCAAAGAACCGGCGTTGTATCTGAATCGCATGGGCTGCCAGTTGACGGTGGTAGGCACGGATGAGCGAGGGATTGTTGATCCTCACGCAGTAGAAGCCGCGATTCGCGAAGACACCAAGATTGTCAGCATCATGCACGCGAACAACGAAATCGGTTCGATCCAGCCGATCCAAGAGATTTCCAAAATCTGTCGCCGCCATAAAGTTTTGTTGCATACAGACGCCGCGCAGTCCATCGGCAAGATCCGAACCGACGTAGACGAATTGGGCGTCGACTTGCTTACGTTAGCCGGCCACAAACTGTACGCGCCCAAAGGCATTGGTGCACTGTATGTTCGCTGCGGAATCCCTCTGCAACCGGTCCTCCACGGTGCCGGACATGAACAGGGCTTGCGGCCAGGCACGGAAAATACGCCCTACATTGTCGCCTTGGGTGCCGCCGCCAAACTGGCCGCTCGTAGCCTGTCCGAAAACGCGGACCGAATCGCGCGTCTGCGAAACTTGCTCCAGTCCGGCCTGGAAGACGCCATTCCCGGCATTACCTTCAACGGCCATCGAGACCATTGTTTGCCGAACACGTTGAGTGTCAATTTTCCTCGTGTGTCTGGCTACTATCTTCTCAACCGTTGTCCCGAAGTGTTGGCGTCCACCGGTGCCGCGTGCCACAGCGGCACGGATCACGTTTCGGACACGTTGCAATCGATCGGGCTTTCTCAATCTAAGGCAATGGGGACCGTCCGCTTGAGCCTAGGCTGGAACACGTCTGAAGAAGATGTTCAACGAGCAACCAGCGCAATGATTTCTGCTTGGGAAAGTTTGACCGCAGACGCGTAAATTTGACAACGCGACTGCAGCCCAGCCATCCTGTCACTAGCGGCAGTTGAAAAAACTAGTCGACTTTCTTGGCGTTCCACGGAAGCTTCTGTCCGCCGAAGCCGGATTCCAGAATAATCTGGCCGGTGATTTGGTTGTCTTGGACTTGGCCATCAAAGACGGCCGTCAGTTGTCTACCGGACAGTACAATGGGTACGTCAAACTGGATGCGGTCGCCGTAAACATGTCCGCTTTGCAAATCGCGCTGAATGCCCAAGCCCGTGTATTCGCCGGACAGTCGATTCGGTTCGACCAAGTTCACTTTAATCTCGTGCTCGGACGTTCCTTGGCGACCGGGCAGCGACCACTTCCACGTTCCCGACGGATCGACACTGGCGGCAGGTGCATTTGCTAACGGAGCGGGCATGGTGGTGAAGAAACCAATCATCATCTCTTCCCAACTCTGCTGTCCCCAGCGAACCGTGTCGGTTGGATCTGGGTTGGATAGATTCCGCTGCGAATTGTCGAATGTGGCCAAACAGCGGAGTTTGGTTCCGGCCGGCATCAGCTTTGGTTCAGCCAATTGGTAGGTTAGCTGCCAATTGAAGTCGTAGTTTGGTACGTCCAACAAGATCTCTTTGTTGCCGTCGGGATAGATCGCTTCGTAGGTAAACGCTTTGCCTCGCAAATGCATATGCGGAGACATCGACAACAACAAGTGGTCTCGCGCAAACGTCATGCCGGCTTCCACTTGATGGTTCGCAGCTTTCGGCGGAATGGCAAAGTCCGTATTGATGGTCATGCCGCCTTTGACAATCTTCAGCACCTTGTCCTTGGTGGTGAAGTTGACGCCAACGTAGCTTAGATCTTCTTGCGGCGAACCATTCGGAGTGTAGTGCATTTCAAAGACCAGTTTGGAACCGGCAGGAACGAACATGGCCGCTCCGTCTTTGAATTCGGTAGGCGGCGCACCAGGTGCATAACCGACCAACATCGCGTCTAGTTGAAAACGTTCTGCGCCCGGTGGCCACACAAAGGCAATGATGTGGTGGACCACACCCGTATTGCCCGGCTTGGCTTCCGCGGCCGTGATATATTTGTCTTCGTCCCAACCGGGATCAACGGTGAAGTACTGATATTCCACGACGCCATCTGCCGGCACGGCGAACGGCTGCTTGGATTCTCGCATGTGAATAACCTGGTCCGGAACATCAATACGCCAGCCTTCGGCAAATTCTGGTGGCGCGGGAAGGTCTGCCGGATTGCCTTCGGGCATCCCGTTTTCAATCCATTGAAAGACCACATCCTTTTCTGCAGGTGACAATCGCGCGTCGTTTTGGAAGCTGCCGTGTTCCGGATTCGCATTCCAAGGTGGCATGCGATTTTCGTCAATCACTTCCATGATGGTTTCGCCCCAACCTACCGTGTCGTCGTAGCTGGTCAGTGTGAACGGCGCAATCTGACCTTCACGATGACACTCGACACATCGCTGGTTGAAAATAGGAGCCACATGTTGGCTGTACGTGATTTCGCCTTGGGGTTCTACTTTGATCACTCGGCCAATGTAACAACCAACCGATTCCGTTTGAGCCACCGCCACTGGCTTACCTGCCAAACAGGCATCAATCGCGTCAGTCAGATAATTGTGTTCTGGTTTGTCTCGCAGATAACCAATGCCAAATTGGTCGTCGATTCGACCCCAGTAGCGCACAGTGCGTTCCCTATCCAAGACAAAGACTTCGGGCGTTCGCACCGCACCCAGTTGATCGGCCAATTGATTGCCTGTGTCCTTGAGCCACGGAAAGGTCAGCTTGTGACGATTGATAAACGCCTGCATTTCTGTAATGGAATCTTGCGAATTTGCATTCACGCCGATCAGCGCCACCGACTTGTCCGCATACTCTTCAGCCAGTTGATTCAAGCGGTTCGAATAGAGCTTTACCAAGGGACATTCCGTTCCTAAGAACAGCAGCACTACCACGTCCTTGTCCGCATAATCTGACAACGCATGCTGTTTGCCGTACGTGTCCTTCAGAGAGAAACTATCTACCGCTTTGCCCACCCAGTTGGGCGTTGCCGTCGATTCCGCCCACAGCGTTCCTATCAGACAACTACCGATGCACAAAGCCACGCTGGCGTGTAGATTTCGTAACATTTTAATTCCTAGATATGAACAGACGATGCGAACAGCGTCGTGAACCGACCAATGGTGTGGCCTTCGAATATAACGGCAAAGCATTTACCAAACGACCCGAATTTTCAACATTCGTGCGTCGTCGGTTATTCGTGAATACTTCCTCATTCGTCCCAAAGTTTCACTTATTTCACCACTTCTTCATTCTGGGCACTCGGCTACCGAGCTGACGAACCAATCGTTCTTCTAGCTGGAAAAGTCCGGCGCTGTTAAAGTAAATTTTTCTTCTCGCAAAACTTCCGTTAGGACCGTTGCATGCAGGAATCGTTGGCAGTTGGAATCGATTTGGGGACCACTTATTCTGCGGTTGCCGTTTTGGACAAATCAGGGCAGCCGCAAACATTGCTGAACGCCGAAGGTGATCGGCTGACGCCCAGCGTGGTGCTGTTTGACGACGAAAATGTGGTTGTCGGCAAAGAAGCTCTCAAGGCCATTGGTACCGACGCACTTCGAGTGGCCTTGTGCATGAAACGAGAACTCGGGCAGCGCAGCTTTGCCAAGAATTGGCCGGCCGTCACTATCCTCCCGAAGCGTTAGAAGCGTGGGTGCTGAACAAATTGCGGTCCGATGCCGAGCAGCAGATTGGCGCTTTCAGCGAGCAGTCATTACGGTGCCGGCATACTTTGATGAAGTTCGTCGCAAGGCCACGCAAGACGCCGGTTACATGGCCGGCATTGAAGTGCTGGACATCATCAACGAACCAACCGCCGCCGCCATCGCCTACGGATTGAACAAGGTTGGCTGCAAAACAAGCAACCATCTAAGCTGTTGGTGTACGATTTGGGTGGCGGTACGTTTGATGTCACCGTGATGGAAATTTTGCAGGGCGAATGCATCACGCTGGCCACGGATGGTGACGTTCGCTTGGGTGGTCAAGATTGGGATCAACGCTTGGTAGACATCGTTGCCAACGAATTCGTTCGCCAATTTGACGTGGATCCTCGAGAAGACCCGAACGCGGCCGGTCGATTGTGGCGAGACTGCGAAGACGCCAAACGGACTCTTTCGGCGCGAACCAAAGCCAGTATCCCCTGCGACTACCAAGGTCACGCGTTACGCCACGAAGTCACTCGCGAACAATTCGAATCAGCCACACAAGACTTGCTGGACCGCACCACGTTTACCACTCGGCAAACTCTTCAAGCCGCAGGACTAACCTGGAACGACATCGATCGCATTCTGCTGGTCGGCGGTTCGACTCGGATGCCAGCCGTGGCCTTTCGTTTGCAGGAACTCTCCGGCATGGAACCCGATGCGGCAATTGCCACCGACGAAGCCGTAGCGCATGGCGCGGCCATTCACGCCGGGATTTGTTTGGACAAGGCTGCAAATCGACCGGCCAAGTTTTCAATTCGTAACGTCAATTCACACAGCTTGGGAGTTGTGGCCTCGGAAGCGTCAACCGGTCGAGCTCGTAATGCCGTGCTGATTCCTCGCAACACGCCGCTGCCCGTAACCGCCAAGCGAACCTTCAAGACGCAGAAGGAAGACCAACGTAGCGTGCTGGTGAAAATTGTCGAAGGAGAAAGCGCCAAGCCGGATGACTGTGTGCAACTGGGACGCTGTAGTGTACGTGACCTGCCGCCGGGCTTGCCTTCGCAAACGCCGATCGAAGTTCGCTTTCACTACGAAGAAAACGGTCGACTGACCGTGATGGTCTGCATTGGCAAGACCAACACGTGGGCCCGACACCAACTGCAGCGAGAAAACAGCTTGACACAAGAGCAACTTGATACGTGGCGACGTTTTGTTTCGGGCGTCTTGCCGCCAACCCCAGCTTGACCTTGCCAAGCGACATCAGGCAGTGGCTCAATCGAACGTAATTTGAACTCTTGGCCGCCCACCTTGAGTAGATGGAAGCCGTGGCAGCGTAGTGCTTTTCGAATGGACTTTCTTCTTGAAAGCCCCAATGAAAGTAGTGGCCACCACGTTCGGCAAATGAAACAGACGCCCGGCACCCACTCGAAATGACCGGCGCTACAGCCCCGCTCGACGGTATCGCCCATCTCCGCAAGTTCCCGAAACGTCCAACATTTGACGGAAAAACGCCCATTCTCACATTCGCGTCTAAGATGTTGCCAAACTGCAATTGTCACAAACGGATCCAGACGCTACATTGGGTGGCTCGAAACGGGGTGTAGCGCAGTCTGGCTAGCGCATCTGCTTTGGGAGCAGAGGGTCGTAGGTTCGAATCCTATCACCCCGACTTGAAAATCAAAACAGCTCGTCGCGTCATTCGCGCCGAGCTGTTTTTCTTTGAATTGCAGCGACCTACGCTGTTTCCAGACGGTTCTTTGCTAGTTCAAACAACCGTTCCAACCGGGGCCATTTTCAATGCCGGTTACCAGGCGGGCAGTCTTTGAGACTCATCTTCCGTAAGCCGTTGGCGATGGAGCAACGAAGACGGCTCCAGCGCGATGATGACTTGGTAGCGTTTTTCAGCCTCATGGGGCTCAAAGGGTCGGTTGTGAGGTTCAGGTAGAATAACGACAACGCAAAGTAGCATGGGCCCATGGCCCGTGGTAACCTCGTAGCATGGGCCCATGCTACGCTTATAATGCTACGCTTATAATGCTACGGTTATAATACTACACTCATAATACTACGCTTATAATACTACGGTCATGACGTTTAATCTTGACGGACCTCCAGGCTTTCGTGGTCTCGATCCCGACAAGCCTATTCGAATCTACACACGCAACCTCCCGCACTGGCGACAAGATGGTGCAACCTATTTCGTCACCTTCAACCTCGACGATGCACTGCCCGGCCCAAAGAAAAATCAACTCAAGAGCATGCGTCGTGAATGGGAACTCCGCCATCCACCGCCTCGCGACGAACAAACCTGGACGCAATACGCCAAATCTGTTTTTCGTACCGTCGAAAAGTGGATGGACGAAGGACACGGCAAATGTTGGTTCAGAAACAAACAATTCGCGAATGAACTGCACCGAAGTATCCTGCACTTTCACGACAAGCGGTATGAGATTGGTTGCTTTGCAATCATGGCCAACCACTGTCACTTGGTCATGCGACCGTTCGAGTCAATTGAGCTTGAGGACGAACTTCGGCCTATCAAGAGTATCACCGCAAGGTTCATCAACCGGCACGAGCGAACCACTGGTGCGACTTGGCAGCAGGAGTCCTACGATCGCATCATCCGCAACGAAGAGCATCTTTACCGCGTTGTCCAGTACATCAGCCGGAACCCGAAAAACGCAGGCGTTCCACAAGGTCAATGGCATCGCTGGCTCAATCCGAACTGGCAAGCCGCCGGATGGAATTTCGAAAGTCAGTAGCATGGGCCCATGGCCGGCCCATGGCCCGTGCGAACCTCGTACCGTGCGAACCTCGTAGCATGGGCCCATGGCCCGTGAGCTCCGAACAATACGGCGATTAAGCTTCGACACCGCACCCATGACGCGACGGGCCATCCATGCTACCTTGCGAACACTGGACGTGTTTGTGTTCGGTCGGCGGCCGGATCACTTCGGCAGAAGATTACCCAAACGCTAGCTGGATGTCGCCGGTATGACGAATAGGCGGAGAGGTTAGTACACGGGCCATGGGCCCATGCTACGGCCGATTCGTTCTCGATTTATGAATTAGAAGGCTTGCGCGGCGAGCTGTTTGTTTTCTGGAACGTCCGTGTTCTTCGTTACGAAGCGTCATTCGACGTTTACAACACGTCGGGCTCGTTCGTAGCCGATGCCGTCTCTAATTGCTTCGCCAAGTCGTGCAAACGCTGGTGCACGGCCGTCGAATTGGGAAACGTTTTGCCGTCCAGGAACAGCCACTTCAGCCAATTCGCAGCGGATAGCACCGGATTGATGCTGGCCAATAGGCGGACCAGCCGTTCTTCGTCCAGCGATAGCGGATGTCGATTCCGATAGGCTGCGAAGGCGAACGACCAATCATTGCCGATGGCCAGTCGGATGCTGCTTAAATACCGAGCCAAATCGACAGCCGGCGTGTCGATCTGCAACGAACCAAAGTCGATCACGCCGCTGACCATGTCGTCCTGGAACAAAACGTGGTCCCACCAGATGTCTCGAGCACACGGGAACACTCGCATTGGCACGCCTTGTACCGCGTTCGATTCATTCATCAACGCAGGAGCTGGGCGACAAGCCGCTTCCAGCAGCGGGAGCGCCAACCGCACCAACGCGGCGTCCAACTGAAACGGATTGGCCAGCATCGCGTGTTTTAGCCGTTGTATCCAATTAGCTTCGCATAGTTCGGACAATCCTTGGTGTCGAAGGCGAATGCCCAGCGGTACTTCGGTTCGAACCAGCGTTGTCATCCGATTGGCAGACGCATGTATTTGTCCCATGGCCGACATCGCTTGGCAGACTTGATTCCGATCAACCGAATCTGGCGCAACGGGCTTGCCCGGCATCCACGGCGTGACTTCGTACAGCAAATGATCGTGATGGACAATCGTCTGTCCGTGGCGGTTTGGCAGCGGAGCCGGAATGAACGTCAGCCCGTCGGCTGCCCACTGCCGCAGCGTCGCATGGATCAACTGCAAACGCGGCATGTCCGGATGCGACGGCGGCCATTGGCGTAAGCAAAAACAATCGCCCTGGTCAGTTAGCCGCCAAATTTTTGCTCCGCTAAAACTTTCTGCCGAATGCACCGGCTGAACGCTAACTGTCGACGACAGGAACGTGTATTCGGCCAGAACGTTTTGGGGAGCGGCGGTTTGCACTAGAGTTTGTCCGCTGGTGGTTCCGCCGTCCGAGCAGAATCGGCTCTGTTGATCATTGCTTCTAATTCGTCATGAGATTTGTCGAGCGAAATAACCGACGTTACTCTGCCCGAATTGAACAAATCCTGAGAGCTAGGAACTCGGTACTCGGCTAAAACTCTTCAGGCAGCTGTTCCGCAGGCACTCGTTCCATTGGCCATTGCGGGCCGGCAATATCAATCATCGCTTCCAATTCTTCCGGTGGCGTGTCGGCTGGAATTGCCGAAGTACTACCGTCCAGATGACTGCCGATAAAGATGCCGCCGGCGTGATCGCTGCCGATTTTTCCCAATTCGGGCAGAGTGACGTCGGTTGGTTCGGCCCAGAAAACGCCCGGGCCAGCCGTTTCAATCACACCCAACGTGCGGCTTATGCCGTCGCGAATTTGTCCAACCTTGACTTCCTTGCCACCGGGAGGAAATGCACTGTTCGCATCTACGACAACCATGTAGTTGGTGTAATCAACTCCAGCGACCTGTGCGTCCGAAGGACATCGAAAGAAATCGGGCATGTTGCCTTGCGTCACGGCCAGATTCACTGGATCATCCCACGGTTTGGTGAGATCCAGTTGTTCATACATGGCGAATTCTTCCATGTACGGCAGAATTAAGACTCGCCAACTGTGCAGTGGCCGGCCGTTCTCATCTACCGTGTACGCGGGCGGAAGATGCCCGTTGGCCGATTCGTAATTAAAAATGGCCAAGGCAATCTGTTTTTGGTTGGTGATACAGATGTTACGTCGCGCGGCTTCTCTGGCAGCGTTAATCGCCGGCAGCAACAAAGCGATGAGAATGGGCACCATCACCAACGCGGCACCGCCCATGATCAACGCGGCCAGCAGACAACCGTTCATCGACTTCCGCGGAGCAGCATTTGCGGTCATCGGTTCCGCAAACGCACTGGCAGCCGGGAATGGTGATGGTCCGCTTACAAGCTCGACAAGGCCCTGTCGACCCCGCGAATTTCTCCGCCACACTCATCTGCTCATGACAATGGGGACAGGTGAACGAAATAGCCATGGGTTGGTTTCCTGTTAGATGTGCAATACGAAATATGATGTTCTTCGTTCGAAGCGAACCGTTATTGGACCGGCACCAAGCGAATGTAATCGACTCCAATCATGTAGCGCGGGATCGCTTGACGATTCGCGCCGACGATTTCGAAGCCAATTTTTGCTTCGCCGTCGGCTAATTCGACTTCGCCCAGATTCAACACGCCCGAGGTAATCACGTCCGGATCAAACAGATCGATCGGTTCGCCCATTTTTTCCTCGTTGACCCAAACTTGAGCAATCGCGTAATCGGGAGCCTTGGTGAAGACGACTTCCAACTGGTAGCGACCCGCCTGCGACACCGGCGCGGCTACCTCCAACTTGTCGCTCGGCTGGCCATCAATCCACCACAGATGATCATTACCGCTCCACCGATCCTTGGCGAACGCTCGCATATCCTGTCCGCTGGCCTTTCCACCACTCTTGCCCACAATCTTCAGCGTTTCCGCTTCCAGCGCGCCGTCGACTTTGCCCGTCGCGGCGTTGATCGCGCCTTAGGACCACCGACGCTCACTTGCGTGGGACTCTGCAAATACGCCACCAAATCCACAATCTGTTCGGGCGTCAGCGTGTCCAGCAAACCTTCCGGCATCATCGACAGCGGTGACAAGTTTCTGTCATCAATGTCTGCCTTGGGAATCACTTGCGTATCATTGATTGTGCGAATGGTCACGGCCGAATCGGTTTCACTTTGGATCAAACCCGAGACTACTCGACCATCCGCCAAATCCAGCACGGACATCTGATAGTCTTTGCCTAGCACGGCGCTGGGATCGACAATGTTTTGCAGCAAGTAATCCAGATTGGTTCGGTTCGAACCTGTGATGTCCGGCCCGACATCGCCGCCGTTGCCGAACAGTTTATGGCACGAACCACACGTCTTGTCGAACAAGAATCGACCGTGGCTACGGCTGCCGTTTTGAATCGCATCATCCGCAAGCAGGGCCGCAAACGTTTGCATCTTGGCTTGTTTGTCGGCCGATGATTCGCGAATCGCGCCCCACGCTTTTTCTAAGCTGGCATTCAACGCTTCGTTGCCCAAGCTTTGGATCTGGCGAATGTGAAAGGCGTGAACATCGGTGCGAGCGATCCGGCCATCGGCCAGCGCGGTGACCAAAACTTCGGCATACGGAAGTCGCGAAGTCAACGTGCCCACGGCGTCCGTCCTTTCCGCCGCCGAAAGTTGATCGTAGATTTCCAAAATCTTGTCGGGCGTCTTCGCATCACTGACTTGAGCCAACGCCTTGAGTGCATCCGAACGCAACGCCGGTTCGCTCAGCACCGCCTGATAGGCATTCGCCGCGCCCGCATCCTGGCCTCGCAGCAAAATCGCCAACGCCTCCTTGCGACTTTCCAGCGGTTGCGCTGTGTCCATCAAGCGCGTCCGCAGAGTGGGAAAAATACGGCGGTCGCCAAACAGCACGGCAATCTTCACGGCTTTGTCCACAATCGCCGCATCCGCGCTGTTGATCAGCTGGGCGTAGGCGGCTTGCCACGCAGCGGGCATTTGTAAATTGGCTTGTCCTTCGAACGCGCGAATCATTTCGTCCAAGATCATGGCCTGCTGCGCCGGTTCGGCCGACGTTAGTTGCTGGACCACGGCGTTTCTCGAACTGCCTTCCACGGCTGCTCGGCGAGTAATAAACCGGACCAGCTTGGGAATCTTGGCCGCGGCGGCCAACTGCATCGCTTGATCTGTGTTGTGTGTGACCAGCGGCTCGATGCCGTACCAATACATCAGCGGCAGATTGTGATCATCCGTGTCTTCGGCGTGCTGCGAAAGAGCGAACGCGATTTGCCAACGACTGTCCAGCGGCAAGCGTTGGAGCGCCGAGGCCAGGTAGAGTCGTACGAGTGGCGAATCGTCTGCTTCGGCCATTTGAGCCATCACGGCCAGGGAATCGGCGTCTACTGACTTGTCTTCCAGCTCCAGTTGGATGGCCCAACTTCGCATGTATTCGTCCGCGTCGTGCATGAGTTTGCGGAATTGGTCAGACGAAAGTGCATCTAACGCATGCAGCGTCCAGAGTGCTCGTAGGCGCCGAGTCCCATCGGGATTATCGTTCAGGATCGATTGCAGGCTGGCCACGTCAGATTTGGAAATGCGATGGGCGCCGTTGCGATGTTGCAAGATGCGTCTAGCGGTCCGCACGTACCAATCATTTTGGTGAAGGTGCAGTTGGATCAATTCGGTATTGGACATCGATTCCAGATCCACTTTCTTTCGATCTGGCGAACCGTAGGCCAAGTTGTAGATGCGACCGTTGGTTCGATCCCAGATCTCGGGATTGGTTCGATGGCAGGCGTTTTTGTCGTACCAGTCAATCAGATAGACCGAACCATTCGGGCCGTATTTTAGATTGATACCTCGATACCATTTGTCATTCGACAGCAAAATATCTGGAGCTCGATCGCCCACGTATCCCGAACCTTTTCGCGCCAACTTGTCATTGTTCACTCGATTTCCATGGATGTTGTTCATGAAAATCTGGTTGCGATACTGTGACGGCCAGTTGTCACCCAGGTAGACCATGGCGCCACAATGCGCGTGACCACCGCCGGCGGCCAAGGTGTCTGCCGGCGCGTCCGGTTCTTGTCCCCACCACGCGTGATCTCGAATGTCACCCGCGTAATGCCGATGCACGGCAATGGTTTGAATGTCTTCAAAAATGTAAGGATTGAAATGACGGCCACCTTGGCGCTGATACCGAGCACCTTGGACAATGTGCCACAGATGCGGAATGACACATGCCGTGATGAACGGATGACCATGGTCGTTGAAGTCGACGCCCCACGGGTTGCTGGTGCCGTAGGAGAAGATTTCGAATTCGTGCCGTTGCGGATGATAACGCCAGACGGCTGCGTTCATGGCAGTGCGTTCGGAATCGGACGCTCCCGGTTTGCCCACATTCGAATGCGTGAAGACTCCGTGGCAACCGTACAACCAACCGTCGGGCCCCCAAATGAACGCGTTCAATGTTTCGTGCGTGTCTTGGTAGCCAAAGCCGTCCAGCAGAATCTGTGGTTCCGAATCGGGTTGGTCGTCACCATTAGCGTCCGGAATGAACATAAAATACGGTGCCGCTCCCACCCAAACTCCGCCGAATCCCACTTCCAAACCGCTGACTAGGTTGAGTCCTTCGGCGAAGACTTTGCGAGTTTCAAACGTGCCGTCCAAGTCGGTGTCTTCCAGGATGACAATCTTGTCTCGGCCCTGCCCTTCCGGTGCTCGAATGGGATACGTGTAGGCTTCGGCCACCCAGATGCGACCTTTGTGATCGATGGTAAATGCCACGGGCTGATGGACTAACGGTTCGGCTGCAGCCAACTGCACTTGGAAACCGTCCAGGGCGGACATGTAAGCAGCTGCTTCTTGACCGGTCATCCCTGCGTGGATTGGTCGATCAGGAGTGGCGGCGAATAGCGGTTGGGCAACGGCGAACAGTAATGCGGAGCACACTAAGATTTTTGGCAGGCGAATCATAGCAAGGTTTTGCCTCGGAATCGGACAGGTGGGATTTCAGAACGAAGGGAAACTGTTGAACGAACATTCTACACGAATTATCGAGACAACCGTAGTTGCTTTTTGAAGGCGGCCTTTTGATTCGAATTGGCTGGCGTCGCGACTGTAGTTCGCACCGGTTTGTGGCGCCGTCGCAGTCCAGGCTAGAAAGTGCACAAGGGATCGGTGACCGGTGGCTAACGCACACCGGCAAGAATGTTTCGTCATCCGAGCTGGGTTAGTGTCATTGATTCTCCCGCGTTCTCGGACCAGCGCCACACAAAAGCCGTCCAGCAGCGACACAACCGCTTGGTATAATAACGTCATTCGTATTTCGTGTTTTCAGACGATAGGCGGCGACATGCGGAATTCTCGTCTTGTATTTCTGACCGTTGCGGCGGCATTGCTGCACGTCGTGACGTTTGCCATGGGTTTCGGGGACCTTGTTAGCTTTAACTTCTGGGTGATGGCATTTCAAATTGTGATGTGTGAATACATAGCCACATCGGCGAGGTCGATATGCAGTTGGTTCATTGCTGTTGTCGGTGGTCTCATCTTGATTGCGGCCTGTCACAGCTTTTCACTTACTGTCTGGCTAAAGGGAATTGTCGTTGACGGGCAAATTTGGACTATTGCATTTTCCTGCGGGCTTGTTTTTTCGATTACACACTTAATTGTCAACCGACCGTTCGGCACGGACTTTTTTCGTGTTTCGTTTGCAGAGTGCCTTGCGACCGTCCTGATTTTTTGTGTGTTGTTCGCAGTTGTGAAACGAGAATACGATCCCAAGGCTTACGGTATCCCAGTTCGCTTGCCGGGTTGGGATTGGCGCATTCACCAATTGCCGTTGTTTGTTGTCGCGCCCTTGCTATTGTCTTTCGGAAAACGATTGCTGACTCTGACATTCGCTGGCTTTGCGTATTTGGCGTTATGCATGCTGCACGGGTGGATTGTCTACACTTATCCGGATCGCTATCACTACCGATTGAGTTTTCACGAACTCGTCGAACTGGTCGTGATCAATTTTTCTATTGGAATATTCGTGGTCATGACCAGCTATCCAAGGTTGGATTGTGATTCTCGAGGCGATTCAACGAGAACTCACTAGCGGACTTGGAATGCCATGATATTTAGCCCAGCGGGCGACACATCTTTGCCGGTGTACGTCAGCCACCGGCCCTCGGTATTGACTCGAAAGCCCAGCGGGTGACACATCATGCAACGCTGAGTCCGATTTGTGCTTCCGCTTACTGTAGCTTGTTAGCGCCCAGCGGGCTGGCTTTGCATTCGCTGCCGAATTGGAACGTGCACCAAAAAGCATTCGTAGCCCAGCGGTCGGATCTGCTACAATGTCGAGCTCGCTACCGTTGCCCTTCGCAGGACGAATCATATTCTATGTTGATACCACGTTTTTCTATTCGCAGTTTGCTGCTTGTCACTACCGTTTGCGCGCTGGTGTTCTTGGTGTTTCGCTTGGCGATGAAGGAACATAGCTGGGCGGTAGGGCTTTCGGTCACCATTCTTTGTATGGTCGGAGCGTTTGTGTTGTACGGTTCGCTGTTCTTGGTTTCCTTGGCGGTGGTTCGCTTTACCAGTTTGGCGAAACCGCCCGAGAGACATGAATCGCCATTCGCGACCGACCGATTGCCGCCGCAAGTGATTCCGCCGAGGCAAGTAGATGAAAATGCGTGACGATCAACATCCAGCGAAGGCCAGCAACATGAGTGCTCCAATTACGTGTTCGTGTTGGTCGAATCGCCATCCTGTTGGTGACGATGCTGGATGCACCCTGTTCGGCAATTCCTACGGCGGAGATCGCGTTGCCCAGCGGGCGAGTTTCCAAGTCGGGCGTAGTGGTGACGGTTCGCAGTAGTTGGATCAACACCAGTGGATACCGACCGCTGGACATCACGATTGATTGTCCGAAAGGCGCGACGGCCGATCGTTCGTTCGTGGTGGTGATGGAGCCAACTGGTTGGTACTACAACAATCACAAAGTTGCCGTTCGGACCGAATTGGAATTGCCGCAGGGCAGTACCAGCGTTCAGCGTCGCGTCTACGTACCACAGAATTATTCGTGGAATTCGCTGACCGTCGATACGTATGAAGATGGAGTTCAAGACAAAGAATTGTCAGCCTCCAGCGGGTTCGATAATTCAAACTACAATGGTCAAAACTGGACAGAAGCGTATCCCGGTTGGTTGTTCATCGATTCGGATGCCCTGTCCAGTAACAATGGCAATGGGAAACTGCCTGACTTTCGCAGTTGCTTGACGCTCATTCCGCCTTCGGAACAGATAATCACTCAAATGGCTCAGGGGCTTTACCAAGCCGACTCTGAATTCACGGTCGTGGATAGACGAAATTTCATTCGCAGTCTGTCGACCGCTCATTTAGCCGCGCCATCCAACATCCCCGATCACTGGCTGGGCTACACTTGCATCGGCATCACGGTGATTTCCACCGACGACTTGCAAGTCTTGCAAACCGATTACCCGCAGCGTTGGGACGCTTTGCAAACGGCACTTAAAACTGGCGGCGTCTTAGTGGTATATGACGAAGCAGAAGCCGATTCGCAACCCGTGGCGGACACGGTTAGAAAAGCATTCACGAACGACACCTTGGGCAACTGGCGCGATCCCAGTTCGGTCTATGGCCACGCCATTCCAAGAAATGTGATTCCTTCCGACTACAACAACAATTTCCTGCAGCGAACGGGAATCGACAGTATTCGCCATCGGCCGGAAGAAGAGGACCGATTCTACACCGACGAAGACGGCAACAGTATCGTCCCCAAAGCTCCGGCCGCGTCGTTTGTTACGGCCAGCTATGTAGGCGGCCACGTAGTTGCGGTACAGGGAGATCCGTTTTCCGAACCGCCCTATTACTGGGATTGGATTCTTCGCGAAGTTGGTCCCGACAATTGGCAGTGGCACCGCCGCAATGGGTTTTCCACGGTTCGCAACAACGTTCGATTTTGGGATTGGATGATTCCCGGCGTCGGGGCAGCTCCGGTCGGCGCGTTTGTAATCTTGATCACCCTGTTTGTAATCGTCATTGGGCCCGTCAACTATTTCTGGCTGCAACATTGGAAGCGTCTGTATTTGATTCTGTTTACAGTGCCGCTGGGCGCCGGCTTGGTGACCATAGCGCTGCTCACTTACTCGATTCTGCATGACGGCCTGGGTACTCGGATTCGAATTCGCAGTTTTACATCGCTGACGGCCGACAACGAAATGACGGCGTGGAGTCGTCAGACCTATTACGCTGGATTGGCACCATCGGGCGGGATGACGTTCGATCAAAATACGGCCGTGTTTGTGGTCGATCCGGACCCCTATGACGCACCCAAAGAACGTGAAGTCGATTGGGTCGATTCGCAGCGATTGGGAAATGGTTATTTGCGAAGCCGAGTGCTTTCGCAGTTCGCCACCATGACCACCAAAACGCAATCGCCCGAATTCTCGATTCAAGCCATTCAAGAAGATGGCCAAATTCGCGTGACGAACCACAGCCAAGTCATGTTGGAACATGTCATCTGTAAAGGCCTGGATGGAAAGACGTACTACGGCGAAGCCATTCCGCCAAACGGGACGGGTGTATTGCTCGACAATGTCGCGGCGGATGTTTTAATGGTCGGCCTGTTGCAGAAGAATCGGCCTGCAGCACCCGAAGGTTTTCGCGGCGGCGGAGGGCGGTGGAGCCGCCGACGATATTACGGCAACTATTCCATGGACGAAGGAACGGCCATGCCTTCGTTTGAAACGTCTGTCATGGAACGTCAGATCAATCGAATTGCCAATCTGGCCAACGAACCCAACGGTGTTTTCTTTGCCATTACAGATGAAACGCCGGCCAGCATCGACGTGGGTGTGGAAGGCGGCCAACACGAAGCGGGCTTTCACGTGATTCACGGATTGGTGCAACCCTTGGAAGCAGCGGAGAAGAATTGATGGTCGCGGCATCCCATCCCATGATTGAACTGCGGCGGCTGCACCGCTTCTTTGGACGGACTCGAGCAGTAAACGATATTTCGTTCACGCTGGAAAAGGGCGAAGTGTTCGGCTACATCGGTCCCAACGGTGCCGGCAAGACGACCAGCATGCGCATTTTAGCCACATTGGATTTGCCCACGTACGGCGACGCCTTGGTGGATGGATTCTCCGTGGTGACGGATCCGGATCGAGTGCGTAAGCGGCTGGGATTTATGCCCGATTATTTTGGCACGTATACCAACGTGAATTGCGCGGAGTATCTGGACTTTTATGCTCGAGCCTACGGATTGGTGGGCCGAGAACGTCATCGAGCGTTACAGCATGTGATGTCGTTTACTCAGCTGGACGCGTTGGCGGACAAGCCGATTCGAGGACTTTCCAAAGGTATGAAACAGCGCTTGTGTTTGGGCCGTTCCATGATTCATGATCCGGCCGTCATGATCTTGGACGAACCAGCCGCCGGCTTGGATCCGCGAGCGCGCATTGAACTTCGTGAAATGATTGGCGAATTGGCGTCCGGCCAAGGCAAATCGATTCTGATCAGTTCGCACATCTTGACCGAATTGGGCGAAATGTGTGACCGCATCGGCATCATTGAAAAAGGCGAATTACTGGCCGTGGGTAAAGTGGATGACATTCGCGAACAGATGGGCGCCAAGCGAGATGTACGTGTCCGAGTGTTAGCCGACGCGGAAAAGGTGGTGGCGTGGTTACAGTCGCACGAATCGATTCACGAAGTAAAACAAGCCGATTCGCAGATCTATTATTCGCATTCCGGGACTCGGCACGAAGAAGCGCAGCTGTTAGCGCAACTGGTTCGCGAAGGATTTGAAGTGGCCGAATTCGCCAGTCATGAACGAACATTGGAAGAAGTATTTATGCATGTGACCAAGGGAATTGTGCAATGAATTCCGGCGAAATCATCTTGGCCGAAGCGATCGAACGCCGCTCGGCCCAACCCACCAGCAGCTGGTTGTCGACGCTGGTAGATGCCGTAGCGGGCCAGGTTACCGATCGGCTCAATCCCATCTTGGTCAAGGAAGCTCGGCAAGCACTCAAGAGCCGACAGTTTGTGGTCACGTTCACGCTGTTGCTGATTGCGGCGTGGGTCTGGACACTGTTTGAGGTTTCCATGAACATGCCCGGCGTCTACTACACACCGTTAGGTGGCGAACTGATGCTGGGCTACTATTTTATTCTCGCGGTACCGATGTTGGTGATTGTGCCGTTCACCTCGTTTCGTTCGCTGGCGTCGGAACAAGAAGATGGCACATACGAATTGCTGTCGATCACTTCGCTCTCGTCGCGACAAATCGTCACGGGCAAGTTGGCCAGCGCCATTTTGCAAATGGTGGTGTACTATTCGGCGCTGGCGCCCTGTTTGGCGTTCACGTATTTATTACGAGGCATCGATGTGGCAACCATCTGCCTGTTGCTGTTCTACACGTTCTTGGCGTCGGTCTTATTCAGTGCCGTTGGTTTGGTCTTTGCGGGCTTTTCCACCCAACGCACATGGAACGCCATGGTCAGTGTGTTGTTGCTGCTGGCATTGGCGTTTGGCACCTTCGGCTGGTTGGTCTTCTTGGTAGACGAATTGTATGACGCACTTGCTCGCGTTCCCCTGGATGCGCCGGAATTCTGGATCGGCAATTTGGTGGCGGTGACGGCGTATATTTCGTATCTGGTCCTGTTCGTACAGGTGGCGGCAGCTCAGAACAGTTTTGCCAGTGACAACAAGTCAACTCGGATTCGTGTCACGCTACTGGTTCAAGCGGCGTGCTATGTCGGCTGGATTGGATTTGCCTTCGCGCAATTTGGGTACGAACCGGGAATCCCCGTCGTGGCGGCCTTCTACGCAGCGTTTCACTGGATGATTTACGGAGCGTATTTGTGTAACGAAGGAGACATTGTTTCGCCTCGAGTGAAACGGAGTTTGCCACAGAGTTTTCTGGGCCGCACGCTGCTGACTTGGTTCAATCCCGGATCGGGAACGGGCTATTTGTTTGCTGTGGCAACGTTTGGAACCATCGTGGCTGCCTTTACCATGATTGGAATGGTCGTCGAAGTCATGGGCTACCAACAGCGTTGGGGACCACGCCTGGACGAACTCGTTTGGGGCTTGGCGTTCCTGTTGGCGTATTACGTTGCGTACTTGGGCGCAGGCCGCATCTTGTTGCGAATGATTCCCGCTTGGCAACGAGAAATCTTCTTGGTACCGATTCTGCTGTACTTGGTATTGCTGGTTCTGGGGATCGTGATCCCCATGGGCATTGACGCTGCCGTTAGTCGCAATTCCAACCTGGACTATTCCGCTCTGCATTCCAGCAACTGGGCTTGGACGTTGAACGAAGTGTTAGACAGCTCCGTTCCCGTGGCAACCTATGTTCTGGTGCTGGGTTCGGCAGCGTTGATCTTCCTGGTCAACCTGATCCTGGCGACTCGAGAAATCGAAGCGGTCCGCATCGCCACACCGCAACGCATTCTGGACGAAGACCGATCTCCTGCAACGGATACGTAAAGATTCGTTTGTGTAGGTTCGAAGAAAGTCGGTTTTGGCCGTATCCGACAACATGGTTGCATTCCAAGTGGCGGCGTCTCTGTTAAAATGGCTGGCGACGCCATGCTAGATCCGACATGTCAACGAGAAAGAACCATCCTAGCCCGAAGCGTGAGTTTTGAAGTTGCGCAATTGCGTTTTTTCGGCGAAACATCCTAGCCCGAAGCGTCAGCGAGGGGAAACTGAGCGATTCTGAAGTCCCTCACTTACGTGTCGGGCTACCCAAAAAAACAACCACGAAAACGATTCCCTGCTCGACGCGTCAGCCAGACAAACCAACAACGCCGCCGCCCATTTTTGACTTTCCTGAACCTCCGAGCGTTCCATGACCTATTTCGTTCGCTTTTTCTGCAACTTGATTTTTCCTCTTGTGCTCGCCGTAAGTCAGTCGGCCGCGCTGGCGCAGATTGATTTCGCCAAGCAAGTCCAGCCGATTTTGGCTGACAACTGTTTGTCATGCCATGGATTTGACGAAGAGCATCGCGAAGCCGACGTGCGGCTGGATACGTTTGACGGCGCGACGGGCCAAGACGGCAGCTCGCCCGCTATCGTTCCGCACGAACCCGATCAAAGCGAACTGTTCGCGCGTATCCAGTCGGACGACGACGATCTGCGCATGCCGCCAGCCGACAGCGGTAAAACACTGACCGCAGAAGAAATCGACATCCTGCGACAATGGATCGCGGAAGGAGCGAACTACACCAAGCACTGGGCGTTTATTGCGCCGCAGAAGATCACTCCGCTCCAATTGCCTGAAGTCCAACACCCGATTGATCAGTTTGTGCAAGCGAAATTGCACGACGCCGAGTTGACTGCTTCGCCCATCGCGGCACCGGCCACGTTAATGCGTCGAGTCTGCTTGGATCTGATCGGCTTGCCTCCCACGCCCGATGAAATTGATCAATTCGAAACGGACTATGCCAAGGATCCTAATTCGGCCTATCTAGACTTGGTCAATCGTTTGCTGGACAGTCCGCACTACGGTGAACGCTGGGGACGTTGGTGGCTGGATCAAGCTCGGTATGCCGACAGCAACGGCTATTCGATTGATGCGCCGCGAGAAATCTGGCCTTATCGTGATTGGGTGATTCAAGCGTTGAATGACGACATGCCGTTTGATCAATTCACCATAGAACAATTGGCCGGCGATCTGTTGCCGCACGCTACGTTGGCACAAACGGTGGCCACCGGATTTCATCGCAACACGCAGATCAATCAGGAAGGCGGAATTGATCCGGAGCAGTTCCGAATAGACAGCGTGTTTGATCGAGTGGCCACGACGGGCATGGTCTGGTTTGGCCTCACGGTCGGCTGTGCTCAATGTCACGATCACAAGTTCGATCCCATTTCTCAGCGCGAATTTTACCAGTTGTTTGCGTTCTTCAATAACCAGGACGAACCGTCCATCAAAGTCTATGCGGACGATATCGACGTCGACGCGTTGCAGGACGAACAACGCCAATTGCAACATGAATTGACCGAACAGATCGATGCGCAACAGACCGAATTCGCTCAATGGGAAGCGGCGTTGACCGAAGAAGATCGCCAGGCATTCGACCGATCGACCCGTCGCATTTTGGATGTCACGCCAGACAAACGTAATCCCGATCAACGCCGGCAGTTGTTTGCCAAATTCACTGCGGACGCTTTGGTGCAGAAGCAATGGGATCGCGTTCAGCAGATCCAACGTATCTTGAAGGACGCGCCCTCCACCATGGTGCTGAAAGAAAGGCAGAATGCTCGTACATCACACGTTTTGGTCAAAGGCGATTTCACTCGGCCGGCAGAAGAAGTCCTACCGGGCACACTGTCGGTATTGCATTCGTTTGAAGCAGATCCGACGCAGGCCAATCGATTAGATTTGGCCAAGTGGATTGTCAGTGATCAGAATCCGTTGACTTCGCGAGTGATCGTGAATCGGATTTGGCAGCAGTATTTCGGCAAGGGCTTTGTGGAAACGGAGAATGATTTTGGACTGCAAGGTTCGTCGCCGACGCATCCCGAATTGTTAGATTGGCTGGCGGTGGAATTTCGCGAACGTGGTTGGAGCATGAAAGCGCTGCATCGGTTGATTGTAACGTCGCACACGTATCGGCAGAGTTCGATTGATCGGCCCGAATTGCAGCAACACGATCCGCAAAATTATTTGCTCGGTCGGCAACAACGGCTGCGACTGGACGCGGAAGTGGTTCGCGATACAGCGCTCACGATCAGCGGTTTGCTGAGCCAAAAGTTGGGTGGCCCGCCGGTCTATCCGCCCATTCCGGACGGCGTGATGAATCAAGGACAAGTCAGCCGTTCGTGGAAGGCGAGTGAAGGAGAGGACCGTTATCGCCGAGGCCTCTACACGTTTGTCTATCGCGCCACGCCGCCGCCATCGCTGAACGTGTTTGATGCGCCGGACGGTTTCAATTCGTGCACTCGACGCATTCGCAGCAACACGCCGCTGCAAGCACTGACGCTGATGAACGATCCGGCGTTTGTTGAATTCGCGACGTCTTTACAAAAGATGGTGGAAGAAAAAGGCATTGAATACGCGTTTCGGCGTTGCACGGCTCGGCGTCCTAGCGAAGACGAGCTTTCTGTTCTGGACGAACTTGATTCGCTCACCGTCGCCAGAATTCTGTTGAACTTGGACGAAACGATCACTCGCGAATAATTCGTTTGCCGCCGCAATACCAAAAGAAATAGTCAGACGGCCAATCGTTCGCAATTCTGCAACACGCTTTCTTGGACACCGGTATCCGCTTTTTCGGTTGGTCGTTAGAATGACAATTCGGCGTTGGGTTATCGATTTGTATTTCCTTAGATTCTTCAATTCTTGTGAACGAACCTTATTCAAAACGAATTGCCATTATTGGCGGTGGCATCACTGGGTTAGCGGCTGCCTTTCGCTTGAACGAATTGCAACCTTCCTGGAAGGTCACACTGCTGGAGGCCCAGGACCGGCTGGGCGGCATTCTGGGCACGCACCATCAAGACGGCTTTTTGATTGAACAAAGCGCGGACAATTTTCTGGCCGGTCCCAACATGCCGTACGCCGAGGCGCTTTGTCGGCGAGCAGGATTTGCGGATCAACTGTTGGAAACCGACAAACGATATCGCAAAGCGTTGGTGCTGTCGGGCGGCAAACTTTATCCCGTGCCGGACGGTTTCCAGCTGATGACTCCTTCCAAAGCGTGGCCCATTCTAACGTCCGGGCTGCTTTCACCGGCGGGCAAATTGCGATTGTTGCGAGAACGTTGGGTTCCGCCTCGCACCGACGACGCTGACGAAAGTCTGGCTTCCTTTGCTCTGCGACGACTCGGGCGCGAAGCCTACGAAAAACTGGTCCAGCCGTTGATTTCCGGCATCTATACGGCTGATCCGGAACAGCTGAGTATGCAAGCGGCGTTGCCTCAATTCGTACAGATGGAGCGAAAATTCGGCAGCCTCACCAAGGCGGCCACAAGCGGTTCGAAGCAAACGCAAACCAAGGCAGCCGACAGTGGTGCTCGATACAGCCAGTTCCTCGGCCCCAAGCTAGGCATGCAATCGCTGATTGATCACTTAGCCAAAACCATTTCGTTCGAACAGTGTCTGACCAATTCGCCGGTCAGCGCTTTGCAACGGCAAGAGCCTACGGATGCGGCGCATGGTGGTTCGTGGCGAATCGAGAGCCCGCAAGTTCAAGATGCGTTTGACGGAGTGATCTTGACGACATCGGCCCATGCGGCCAGCAAGCTTTTGCAGCCGGTCAAATCATCCGTTGCGGAATCACTGGCCGCCGTAACACATGCCAGTTCCACGGTGGTCGTGTTGGCGTTTCCGACGTCGGCCTTTCCAGAACCGCTGCAGTCGTTTGGATGCGTGATCCCCGCTTCTGAAAGGCGTCAGATTTTGGCGATCAGTTTCACCAGCATGAAGTTTCCCGGCCGAGCGCCCGATGGATGGCACATGTTGCGAATCTTCTTAGGCGGCGCGTTGCAGCCAGAACTAGCCAACTTGTCCGACGAAGAATCGGTCCGCATCGCAACGCAGGAAGCTCGTCAAATCTTGCAATTACAAGGCGAACCCCAAGTGCTAAAAGTAGTGCGCTGGGCGGACACCATGCCTCAATATCATGTGGGACATCCCAACCGCATGGCCATGCTGCAACAACAGCTTGCCGAACTCCCCGGTCTGGAAATCGCTGGCAACGCTTTCGCCGGCGTCGGCATTCCTCAGTGCGTCAAAAGCGGCGAAGACGCAGCAGAACGGTTGGTTCAAACGTTGACCGGCTTGGGCTGATTAGACTAGCGGCGAATTAGTTTGTAGTCCCGCCTTTAGGCGGAATTGTTCTCGATACAAAAAGTTGTAGGGTTCCTGAAGTCCCTCGCTCACGCGTTTTGAAGTTGCGCTTTTTCATGGCCCGACACGGGAGTCGCTTCTTCATAGCCCGACACGTAAGTGAGGGGAAATTGAGCGATTCTGAAATCCCTCGCTGACGCTTCGGGCTACGATATTCCGCCGAGATTGGCGAATGCGCAACTACAAAACTGACGTTTCGGGCTATGGAAAAGCGGAGCTTCAAGACTCGCGATTCGAGCTAACAGAAGAACGCCGACCAGTTAAGCCAGTTTTAAAAACCTTGCGTTCGATTCAGCCGACTGATCTGATCATTCAATGTCAACCAATCGTAGATCAAACCAATCCCGAGCAATCCGCCGGTCAACAGATAAATGACGCCTGTGATCCACTTGCCCATGTAAAAGCGGTGAAAACCCAATACGCCGGTGATAGGAAAGGCCAACAAAAACCACGCGACGTTGTAATCCAGCGGCCCAAACTGAAACTTGCGGTCCGCTTCCTCTTCCATGCTGGGAATCAAAAACAAATCCACAATCCAGCCGACGCCTAGCAGGCCAAATGTGAACAGCCACAGAATGCCGGTTAACGGCTTGCCAAAGTAGAAGCGATGAGCGCCCATAAAGCCAAACAGCCAAGCGACATATCCCACGGCTGCGTGGTGTGTATGCTGCGGAACGTGTTGGTAGACGACGTGACTGGCCATGCGACCGTGTGCTCCTGAATTTCTTGGTCCATTCGAACGAAAAGATCCTGGACGAATATTCGCTGGATCACCGCAACTATTTCCATTATTCTCGGCGAAACGCCCATAAGCAAAGACTTTCCGTTCCCAGCGAATACACCGAATTCGATTTCACGTTCCTAGAATCCGGATCAAAACTTTCGTGACAGCGAATTGGCCGTTATCATAAGACGATTGGGTGATTTGCCGTCGTTCGATTCGTGGCATTTGCTTCCCCAAGAACCAACCCCAGCGTATCCATCGCCGCTTGTTCCCACCACCAACCAGAAAGCCAAAATCTTCATGCTTGGTCATTCGCTTTTTAGTCGCAACCTCGCTGGACAGCGCCACATTGACGCTTTCTTCCAGCGCAAGTCGTTGGTAGTCCCGCCTTTAGGCGGAAGTGGTTTTACAAGAGATTTCCGCCTAAAGGCGGGACGACAAACCAAGCATGGTGCTGCCCAGCTAGTCATGTCTATCATGGCCCTGTGGTTGGTCATTGCGTCCGCAGCGCCTGCCAAGAACGTGGTGCTGTTCATCACTGACGATCAAAGCCCCGACCTGGGTTGTTACGGCAACCCTATTGTTAAGACGCCGTACATGGATGCGTTGGCGGCAGACGGAGTACGGTTCACTCATGCGTTTTGCACCACGGCCAGTTGTAGCGCCAGTCGCAGTGTCATTCTGACGGGCCTGCACAATCACGCCAACGGGCATTATGGACATCAGCATGCGTATCACAAATTCAGCAGCTATCCGCACATTCAATCGTTGCCGGTGATGCTGGGCCGACTGGGATATCGGACGGCTCGAGTGGGCAAGTATCACGTCGCGCCGGAAGAAGTCTATCAGTTTGACCAAGCCATTCCGGGAAATTCGCGCAGTCCGGTGGAGATGGCCGACAACTGCAAGACTTTCATCCAAGATAGTGACGAACCGTTCTTTCTACTGTTCGCCACATCGGATCCGCATCGCAGTGGTGACGAAGCGACCGAATTGCCTCATCATCCCAACCGCTTTGGCAATCGACCGAACAATCCGTATCCCGGCACCACCAACGTCGACTATTCGCCGGACGAAGTCATCGTGCCGCCGTTCTTGCCCGACACGCCGGAATGTCGAGCTGAAATTGCGCAGTACTATCAAGCGATTTCACGGATCGACCAAGGCTTGGGACGCTTGGTACAAATCCTGAAAGAGACAGACAAATGGGATGATACGTTGTTCATCTTTACTTCCGATCACGGTATGGCCTTTCCCGGTGCCAAGACCACAGTGTATGAAGGCGGTTTGCGAGTTCCCTTCTTGGTGCGAAATCCCCAACTGGACGCTCGTGGTACGGTCAACCACGCCATGATCAGCTTCGTGGATATCACGCCCACGATTGTGGACTGGGCCGAAGGCTTGAACGAAAACGGTTTGCCGAAACCAGACGTCGCGCCGCCGGTTCGAACCAACCGACAAGCACAACCGTACCGCTTCCACGGTCGTTCGTTTCTGCCGATCCTGGATCAAGAATCGCCTGCCGGTTGGGACGAAATCTACGCATCGCACACGTTCCACGAAATCCAAATGTATTATCCCATGCGAGTGGTCCGGGAGCGTCAATACAAACTGATTTGGAACATTGCGCATCCCTTGCCCTTCCCATTCGCATCCGATTTATGGGCGGCACCTACTTGGCAAGCGCAATACAAGAAAGGCTTGGACGCGCCGTACGGCCAAATGACGGTAGGCAGCTACATTCAACGCCCTGAATTCGAACTGTTCGACATTCAAGCCGATCCGGCTGAATCGACCAATTTGGCCAACGCCGCCGAACACCAAGCCTTGCTGAAACGACTGCAGGGCAAACTCAAACAGTTTCAAGCCGACTGTGACGACCCTTGGATTTTGAAATGGGATTACGAATAGGATTTCTGATGCGATTCATACTGGCAACCGTCGCCACTTTGCTGATCTGTACTTGCGTTGGCGCGCAATCGGATTCAGAACAAGACGCGAAACTTCAGTTTTTCGAATCCAAGATTCGTCCCGTCTTGATCAAGGCATGCTACGAATGCCATTCGAATGATTCGGATGAACTGCAGGGCGGATTGTTGGTGGATTCGCATCAGGGATTGTTGGTTGGCGGAGATAGCGGACCGGCGATTGTGCCTGGTTCGCCCGCCGATAGTCTGTTCATGGACGCAATTCGCTACGGTGAAGATTCGTACCAAATGCCTCCGTCCGGAAAACTGCCTGACGCCGTCATTGCTGACTTTGAACAATGGATTGCCGACGGCGCCGTGGATCCTCGTCAAGCTTCCGCGAACTCTGCTGCCAAAGCGAACGATCCCGTGGAACTGGATCCGGAAAGGCACTGGGCCTTCCAGCCGTTGGATCGCAGTGTGGTAGCGCCCCAAGTAACGTCCGAATGGCCTCGAACGGACATCGACCGCTTCTTATGGCGGCGGATGCATGACAACCAATTGTCACCGGCATCGGACGTAAAGCCATCCGTTTTGGTGCGAAGATTGTACTTTGACTTGATCGGATTGCCTCCTTCGGCCGACGATTTGGGCGAATGGACAACCGATTGGAGTGACCAGAAGTTGGCAGCCTTAGTCGATTCGTTGTTGGCGTCTGAAGATTTCGGTCGACATTGGGGCCGTCATTGGTTGGACGTGGTTCGCTATGCTGAATCGAGCGGTGGCGGACGAACGTTGATCTTTCCCAACGCGTGGCGGTATCGAGATTACATCATTGACGCGTTCAATTCCGATCTGCCGTACGACCAATTTGTCATACAACAAATTGCGGGCGATCTGTTACCCGCCGATACCGAAGCCGAAAGGCGAAGTCAATTGACCGCCACCGGGTTTCTAGCTTTGGGGCCAACCAATTACGAATTGCAGGACAAAGAACTGCTGCGCATGGAAGTGGTAGACGAACAGCTCGACACCATCGGCAAAGCTATGATGGGCTTGACCATCGGGTGTGCTCGCTGCCACGACCACAAATTCGATCCTATTCCTGCGAAAGACTACTACGCCATGGCCGGTGTGTTCCGCAGCACCAAAACATTTACGTTAGGCAACGTGGCCAACTTCATTGAACGATCTTTGCTTTCGGAACAGCAGCAACAAGCCTACGAAGCGGGGCAACAGGCGATTGCCAAAGCGAAGGCCGAAAAAGACGCCTTGCAGATAGAACTGCAACAGCGACAAGCGAATCAAATCAACGTGGTCGCGCAGCTGGATGATGACCAAGCGGAACTGCACGGCAAATGGGTATCGTCCAATCACACAGCCGGATTCGTTGGTGATGGCTACCGACATGATGGAGCTAAACAGAA
Organism: Pirellulaceae bacterium; assembly: GCA_041399205.1. GTDB lineage: Bacteria > Planctomycetota > Planctomycetia > Pirellulales > Pirellulaceae > JAGQOZ01. Next base: position 132,843 of record JAWKTK010000003.1, read on the forward strand.
GGGCGAAAAATGGGCTCGTTATCGCCTGGCCATTCCCGCCACCGCAAACGGCCCGTTGTTTGTGGAAATGTCCTACACTTCGGGTTCGAACCGCAGCAGCGCGGTTCCCGTGTTGATTCGCTACGGCGATGTCGAACAAACCGTCAACGTCAATCAAACCAAACCGCCCGCATCCGGTTCGTTCCAAAGACTGCTCCCATTGGATGCGCCGCAGGCTGCCAAAGAAATCGTGGTTGAGATCCGCAATTCCGATCCGCAGGGTCATACGATTATCGATGCCGTACGCTTAGTCAGTGATCTTGCCACGGATGATCAACAGGCCGTTTGGCAAGCGGAACTGGCGCAATTGCAAAGCGATTTGGCCGCAGCAGAACAAAAACTGGCTGCCGCGGAAAGGACGCACAACACCGATGTTCCTCGAGCAATGACGGTGCTGGAAGAAGCCGAACCAGGTGATTGGCATCAGCATATCCGAGGCGAAATCCGGAACCTCGGCCCCGTGGTTCCTCGCGGAGTTCTGACGTCGCTGGCAACGTCGGCCTCAACTACCATGCCGGCGGAGCAGAGTGGTCGGCTGGAATTTGCGCAGTGGGTGGCTTCGCCAGAAAACGGCTTGACCGTGCGAGTGATCGTGAATCGGATTTGGTCGCATCTAATGGGGCACGGGATTGTCACCACACCGGATAATTTTGGAGCGATGGGACAAGCACCTTCGCATCCCGAACTGTTGGATTATTTGGCGAATCAGTTTCAACAAGACGGTTGGTCAATGAAACGGTTGATCCGTCGTATCGTTCTTTCACGAGCTTACCGAATAGGCGAAAGCGCCCAGTTGCAGCAACAAGATTCGGCCAACCAGTTCTTTGCCTATCGGACCGCTCGGCGGCTCACCGGCGAAGAGATTCGTGACGCTATGTTGCTGGCCAGCGGACAGTTACAACCAGCCGACGGTGGTCCTTCGCAGCGACCGGGAACTAAAAAGGAGCTGGGCTACGATTTTGGCAAGGACTTGCGCCGCAGCGTTTATGTACCGTGGTTTCGAAACACGCAGTTGGACTTTATCCGAGTCTTTGATGGGCCGAATCCCAACGTGGTGACGGGCCAGCGAACCGTGTCGGCGATCCCCAGCCAAGCGTTATTGTTGATGAACAGCCCGTTTGTGGCCGAATGTGCCGATACGTTGACGCAACGATTTCACCAAGATAATCCGGTGGCCGATCTACAAGCATTGTATCTGAACTCGATCGGGCGTTTACCGACAGAAGAAGAACAGTCGCTGTGCTTGCCACTGTGGACATCGGACCAACCGTCCGTGGTCAGCCATGCGTTACTGCAAAGTGTGGATTTTTTGTTTGTGAAGTAGTACACGGGCTCCCAATTCGCCAACACTCCTGTGCTATATACAATCCCCAAATTCTAGCATTGCTCACTCGTGCCCAATCTGGAAAAATTCGCCCATTAGAATGTATCGACCGGGAAACCCGTCGCCGCCGAGTTGGCGATTCGCTGTTCGCTTGCGGCGTGAACGAGATCGATAGTCTTGCTGATTACCAGATTGGAGAAAGTTGAACGTGTCGGAACTGCACACTCGAGCTTGGCGTCCAATCCAAGATCTGCCTGAAAACTGGCGGGAAACACTTGTCGACCATCAGACCGAGTCACTTGTGGCGGCTTGGCTGGAACAGGCGGATGAATTGCGAGACAAAGACCTGTATCAACAGTTTTTGGCAAAGCTTCAACGACAATGGGCAATCGAAACAGGGTCCTGGAGAATCTGTATCGAATTTCCGAAGGTGCAACTCTCACGCTGATTGAGAAAGGGCTAGACGCATCACTCATTTCTCACGGGCAGACGGATTTGGACCCCAAAGACGTGATCTCGAAGATCACAGATCAGCATCATGCCATTATGGGACTTTACCAATTTGTGGGTGGTGAACGACCGCTGGGAACATCTTACATCAAGGAACTTCACTGCGTCCTGACGGATCATCAAGACACCTACGTTGCTCGTGACACCCTGGGGAATACTGTCGAACGCGAACTTCCGAAGGGCCAATGGAAGACGTACAACAATCACGTCGAACATCCCGACGGCACTCGTTTCGAATACTGCCCCTATGAACACGTGTCCCAGGAAATGGACAATCTTGTTCGCATGCATGCCGAACACGAAGCAGCCGGCGTTCCAGCGGAAGTCGAGGCTGCGTGGTTGCACCACCGGTTTCTCTTGATCCATCCTTTTGTGGACGGAAATGGACGAGTTGCCCGGTGTTTGGCGACTCTTGTCTTGCTGAAGGCTCACTGGCTGCCGTTGGTTGTTACGCGTCATGACCGCGGTGACTACATCCACTCATTACGCAAGGCGGATGCGGGCGACTTGAGGCCAAACATTCAGCTGATCGGAAAACTGCAACGCAAAGCCGTACGCGAGGCACTGAGTCTGACCGAAGAAGTGATTCACGAATCCAGCGATCTGGACAGCATTCTTTCCGCTGTAAAGAACAAGTTTGACAAACGTCGCGCCGATCAGACCTCGCGAGTAGAACAAGCGAAGGCCACGGCTGATTCGCTTCAGGTACTTGCCGCCCAGCGTCTGTCGGAGATTGCCATGGCGGTGTCCGATACGATTGAGGCGGAAGGCAACCAATTTCGAGCCTACATGTCGGAAGGTAAACGCGGTGAGGAAAAATCCAAATACAACTACCTCCAGATCATCCATTGCGCGAAGCAGTTGAGCTATTTCGCAAATCTCCCGTCTTATCAATCATGGACTGCGTTAGTGATTCAGACCGATCACCAAACCGAGATTCTCTTTTCGTTCCACGGCATCGGCCACGGGGCTGGAGTGCTTGGCTGTTTGCCCATGATCTACCAAAAGCAGCAAACGGACATGGGCGAAAATGTGGCCACTGACGTAAAGCCGCTGGCCGATGAGCCTTTCGAGTTTACATTCACTGAAGATCAAGCCAACGTGCAACAGCGTTTCCGAAAGTGGTTGGACGATTGTACGTTTGCCGGACTCGAACACTGGAAAAACACAGTATAGTTCGCACCATGCGCCTTACATTCGCCACCACACGACGACGGCCGAAAGGTGCACGAAGACTGTGAGCCAAAAGGTGATCCGGAACGAGAGTTTCTTTGTCTTGTGACGAAAGGTTTGTTGGCCCAGGATTGCGCCGGGCCAACCACCTAGCAGCGAACAAAGATGCAATGTCTGTTCCGGGATGCGGCGGCCGTTGCGTTGAGCCTGACGTTTGTCCCAACCATATAGAACGAAAGCGATGACGCTGAATGCCGCCACCACGCACAAGTAAAGCTTCCAGACAAATGGCATTGACTTGATTTCCTTGAATCACGTTGTTGTTGCGGGGATTTGCGTTGGCAGTTGGACGTCGTTCATAGCCAAAATGACAGCACATCATCAATCGCGTCGGCTTCTAATGTTTCGTGAGCCAACAGTTCGTCCGCCAGCGCCGCCACGGCTGCCCAGCGGTGATCGTCGTAGATAAACTGGAAGACTTCCGCAGTCATGCGGTCCAAGTAGGGGCCAATGTGTTGCGGTGACTTGAGCCAGGGTGCGGCAGATGCGGCCGCCATTTGCCAGTCGGCCGACCATTCGCGGCGAAAGGCAATCGGTTGCCGCTGGCCATCGTAAATCATTTCGGCCACCGGTCCGGCTAGACTGACCTGAACGTTGCGAACCGCGTCTTCGCGAGCAGGCACGCGATGCAGCCATTGAACGCGAATATCGCCAAAACGGCGAGGTCCATCGTCGTTGTCCGGTTCAATGGTGATGCTGACAATTCGACCACCTAGCCATTTGGCCATGACGGCATGTCCGCTTCGTGATAGGCCGTGATTTCTTCCATTCGCTTTGTACCGCCGGCAGATTTTGTGGTTCATGAGTCGTAACCTAACCGCTGACGCCGCTCGCGAAAAGGCAAGAATCGTGTGTTTCCTGGTGGCCGCCAAGCCGTTAGAATACTCGGTTTCTCAAAATATCCTTCGCGACGCCCAACCCAGATCAAACCAGGTGACAGAGACTCTTGGTTCATTCGGTCTTCTGGTCGATTCTGATGCCTGAAATGGCGGAATCGAAGCGTTCGCACTGATTTCGAAAATGCGAGATTCGAAATACTTAACCATCCACCCTTGATATGGGAGAACGTGGAAAGATGAGTGACAAGAAAGTCAAAGTCGCTATGATCGGTTTGGGGTTTGGAGCGGAATTCATCCCCATCTACCAAGCACATCCCAACGCCGAAGTTGCCGCCATTTGCCGTCGCAACGAAGCAGAAATGAACAAGGTTGGCGACCAATTTGGGATCGCCAAGCGCTATGTCAATTACGATGACGTCTTGGCAGATTCTGATATTGACTTTGTACACATCAATTCGCCCATTCCGGACCACGCTTGGATGTCTCTCAAGGCGCTGGACGCCGGTAAGCATGTGATGTGCACCGTCCCCATGGCCACCACGATTGATGAATGTCGGCAGATTGTGGAAAAGGTCAAGGAAACGGGCCTGAAGTACATGATGGCGGAAACGGTGGTTTACAGCCGAGAATTCCTCTTCATCAAACAGATGTACGAAAAAGGGGAACTCGGCAAGATTCAGTACATGGCGGCATCGCATCCGCAAGACATGGATGGTTGGCCCAGCTATTGGGAAAAGATGATTCCCATGCATTACGCCACGCACGTGGTCAGCCCGGTGTTGGGTTTGGTGGACGGCAAAGCGGAATACGTAAGCTGTTTTGGGTCGGGAACGGTTCGCGACGACATTCAACAGAAGTCAGGCAATCCGTTTGCCGTGGAATCGTGTCATATCAAAATCAAGGATTCAGATTGCGCGGCGCACATCTGGCGTTTCCTGTACGATACCGCTCGGCAATATCGTGAAAGTTTCGACGTCTACGGTACCAAGAAAAGTTTCGAATGGACGTTGGTGGAAGGCGAAGAGCACGTTTTGCACACAGCCAAGAAGCCCGAACCAGAAATCGCGTCCAAGGTAAGTGTCCCCGACTTCGCTCATCTGTTGCCTGAACCGATCCAGAAGTTCACGCAATCGATCGAAGATGCCGACCATTTGTCCTTTGTCCAAGGCGGTGGTCACGGTGGTTCGCACCCGCATTTGGTAAACGAAATGGTGTCGGCCTTGGTTGAAGACCGAGACCCTTGGCCCAATGCCGTGACCAGTGCCAACTGGACGTGCGTGGGTATTTGTGCTCACGAATCGACCATGAAAGGTGGCGAAATCGTTCGATTGCCCGACTTCACGTTAGAGTAAATCGACCGATTCGGTTTCAATTTGACTTCAGCGCGGGACGGGTAGACTAGCGGCGGTTGCAGACGTGCCGTAGTGGATGAGGTGACGAATCCTTCTCGTCAGGGCTCGGCACCTCGTCCACTACCTGGGACGGTCCAGCAACCGTCCCCTTTTGTAACAGGCGTTTTCAACAACGAGGAACGTGTTCATGGTTCGCATTTTTCGACAGTGGTTCTGGCTGTTCGTGTGGAGCAGTCTGGCTTGCGCTGCAACGGCAGCCGATCTGCCCCATCTGAAGATTCTATTTCTAGGTGACAACGGCCACCATCAACCGGCCGCTCGATATCAAGACTTGGCACCCGCGCTTGCAAGAACGAGAATCGAACTGCGTTACACGGATGATGTCAACCAGTTGTCACTGGATCGCACAGACCAGTTTGACGGCCTAGTGGTTTACGCCAACATTGACGAAATCAGCCCAGAACAGGCCGACGCGTTGCTGGCATATGTCAATTCGGGCAAAGGCTTCATTCCGCTACATTGTGCTGCGTATTGCTTTCGCAATTCGGACCAAGTCGTCGCGTTGATGGGTGGCCAATTCAAACGACACGGCACCGGTGTGTTTTCGACCGCGCTGGCGAATGAAGATCATCCCATCATGCAAGGCTTTGGCGGCTTCCCGTAGTTGGGACGAAACCTGCATCCACCACCTGCACAACAGAAAACCGGACCGTGCTGGAATATCGTCGTGAACTGGATCTAGATCCCGGCCAGACGGAAGAACCTTGGACTTGGGTGCGAACGCACGGGCAAGGTCGAGTCTTCTATACGGCGTGGGGCCATGATCAGCGAACTTGGGAACATCCTGGGTTTCAGAATTTAGTAGAACGAGGTATCCGTTGGGCGTGCGGACAAGATCCTTCGTTGGTTCCGGCGTTTGTCGATACCAGCCGCTTTGACATACCACGGATGACGACCGTTTCCAAAGACGTCAAGCCGTTCGAATATGAAGACGTGGGTCCCAAAATTCCCAATTACACTCCGGGAGCTCGTTGGGGCGAACAGGGCGAACCGCAAACGCTGATGCAGAAGCCGCTGCCGCCCGAGGAAGCGATCAAGCATTACGCCACGCCGCAAGATTTTGAAATGCAGTTGTTTGCCAGCGAAGCCAACTTTGACGGCAAGCCCATCGCCATGACGTGGGACGAAAAAGGCCGCTTGTGGATCTGCGAAACAGTCGATTATCCGAACGAATTGCAGCCGGAAACGGGCCGAGACCACATTCGGATTTGTGAAGACACCGATGGCGATCACGTCGCTGACAAATTCACGCTGTTCGCTGAAGGCCTGAGCATTCCCACCGCCATCACTCCGTACAAAGGAGGCGTGATTGTCCAAAACGGTGTCGAAACGCTGTTCCTAAAAGACACAGACGGAGATGACAAGGCGGACGTTCGCAAAGTACTCATCTCGAATTGGGCACTCGGTGACACCCATGGCGGTGTCAGCAACTTCCAGTACGGTTTGGACAACTGGATCTGGGCCATGCAAGGCTACAACAACAGTGCGCCGGTCATCAACGGCCAGGAGCAGCAGTCCTTCCGCATGGGCTTTTTTCGGTTCAAGCTCAGTGACGCCGATCCGCCCGAAGTGACCGAAATTGAATTCATTCGTTCTACCAATAACAACACTTGGGGCCTGGGCATCAGCGAAGAAGGGATCATTTTCGGTTCCACCGCCAATCACAACCCGAGCGTTTACATGCCGATTCCCAACCGGTATTACGAAGCCGTACGAGGTTGGGCGCCGCAACAATTGGGCACGATTGCCGACAGCCATTTGTTCAAACCAATTACGGAAAAGGTGCGCCAAGTGGATCAATTCGGAGGTTACACGGCCGGCGCGGGACATGCGTTGTATACCGCCAGAACCTATCCGTCCACGTGGTGGAACCGCACAGCGTTTGTCTGTGGTCCCACAGGCCATTTGGTTGGCACCTTCGTCATCAGCAAAGACGGCGCGGACTTCACTTCGACCAGTCCGTGCAATTTAGTTGCCGCCGACGATGAATGGGCCGCGCCGATCATGGCGGAAGTAGGCCCGGACGGCAACGTTTGGGTTCTGGATTGGTACAACTACATTGTGCAACACAACCCAACGCCGCAAGGCTTTCAGACCGGCAAGGGAAATGCCTATGAGTCGGATTTGCGAGACAAAAAGCATGGTCGCATTTACCGAGTGGTCTACAAGGCAGGCGACGAAGTGGAGGTTCATTCGCTGGCGGAAGCTTCCATTGGAGAATTGGTCCAAACGCTGACGCATCCCACGATGCTGTGGCGCAAACAAGCTCAACGACTGCTGGTCGAAAAAGCTGATTCGTCTGCTGTTCCTGGCCTGATCGAATTGGTCAAGGACAATTCTCAGGACGCCATTGGTTTGAATGTCGGCGCCATTCACGCATTGTGGACGTTGCACGGCTTGGGCGAATTGAACGATCCTTCGAATGAAGCGTTCAAAGCAGCCGTTGAAGCACTGATGCATCCATCGGCCGGAGTGCGTCGTAACGCCGTCGCCGTATTGCCAGCCGCCAACGAATCAACAGCTGCGATGGTTGCTGCCAACGTTCTAGCCGATAACGATCCGCAAGTGCAATTGGCCGCCGTCTTGGCGTTGGCCGACATGCCCGAAGCAGACGACGCCGGTCAAAAAGTGGCAGGCCTCGCTGGTCAAGCCCAGTCGATGAACGACCGCTGGCTAGGCGACGCCGTGACTGCCGCTGGTGCCAAGCACGCAGTGTCGTTCTTAGCAGGCTTGGCGGAAACCAAAGGCGAACCAAACAATCGCGCATTGGAAGCGGCCAGCGTCGTGGCCGAACATATTGCTCGAGGCAAACCCGATGCGCAGCAATTAGAAAAGTTGCTCGATTCGCTGGCTACGGCCAACGGCAAAGTGGCAACGGCCGTGATCAACGGTGTGACTGAAGGTTGGCCTACCAGTTACCAGCCTGAATTGACGGACAAACTGGAAGATTCGCTCTTAGTGGCTCTGAAGAATTCGGACGCCGATTCCAAGGCCCACGTGATTCGACTCGCGTCGCTACTGGGAAGTCGTAAGTTGGAAGAATACGCTGCGGAGATCTCCAAGGAACTGCTGGCCACCGCCGCTGATGAAGAGGCGGCAGTGAACGCTCGAGTGGCTGCGGCTTCGCAAATGATCAGCCTGCAAGCGGGCAGCGACGACGTGGTGGACGAACTGCTTTCGCTGGTTACGCCCAACGCCGTGCCGGAATTTTCGACCGGTGTGATGAACGCGTTGCGCAGCAGCAAGGCACCGGGCATGGGCAAATTGCTGGCGGATAATGCGGCCTTGGGAACTCCTTCGATGCGAGAAACCGCGATCAGCGTCTTGTTGACTCGGCCAGAAGCTACGGCCGCTTTGCTGGACGCTATCCAAGCCGGTGACTTGTCGCTGGGTGACGTCAAGCTGGACCAGAAACAGTTGCTCAGCAATTATCCGGACGAAGCGATTCGTCAGCGAGCTCAAGAGGTGTTGGCTGCGGGCGGACAATTGCCGAACGCCGATCGCCAGAAGGTTTTGGATGAATTGATGCCTGTCACGCATTTGACGGGCGATGCAACGGCGGGCAAAGAAATCTTTAAGAAGCATTGTGCGAAATGTCATAAGCACAGTGGCGAAGGCGAGAACATTGGCCCCGAACTAACCGGCATGGCAGTCCATCCCAAAGAGGAACTGTTGATGCACATTATTGATCCCAGCCGCAGTGTCGAAGGAAACTTTCGAATTTATTCGGCGGTGTTGACCAATGGGCGAGTGATCAGTGGGATGCTGGCGGGCGAAAGTCGGACTTCGGTGGAATTAATTGATGCCGAAGCCAAGCGTCACCCAATTCCTCGATCTGATTTAGAAGAACTGACCGCATCCAAAAAGTCGCTGATGCCGGAAGGTTTTGAAAAGCAGATGACCAAGGACGAATTGTCCAACTTGCTGGAATTCCTGACGGCCAAAGGAAAATACGTCCCGTTGGATCTGCGAAAAGTGGCGTCCGTGGTCAGCACGACGGGAATGTTTTCTGGCGGGCGGAATCGCCAAGAACGCATGGTCTTTGCCGACTGGAGCCCCAAAACGTTTGAAGGTGTGCCGTTCCAGCTGATTGATCCGCAAGGTGATACGGTGCCCAACATGCTGTTGCTGTACGGTCCCAACGGCACCAATCCGCCTCGGATGCCCAAAGAGGTTTCACTACCGGTCAACGCTCCGGCCAAGGCTATTCATATGCTGAGCGGCGTGAGTGGCTGGGGTTCGCCGTACGGACAGAAGGGGAGCGTGTCGGTGATCGTGCGAATTACGTACGACGATGGTTCGCAAGAAGAACACGAACTGCAAAACGGTGTTCACTTTGCGGACTATATCACTCGCGTAGACGTGCCGGAATCGAAGTTCGCGTTTGACTTACGAGGCCGTCAGATTCGGTATTTGGTGGTCGAACCGAAAGAGACCAAAGTAATTCGGCAAATCGATCTGGTGAAAGGGCCGGACAATACCGCTCCGATGGTCATGGCCATCACGGTGGAAACGCCCGACGCCTAGGTTCGATGCGTTCGAAGGAAGGTTGCGACATAAAAAAAGGCTCCGCTGGTTTGGCGGAGCCTTTTTTGTTTGGTGTGCAACGTCAACGGTTGGTTTCATGACCGTGCTACGAACCGGCCAATTAGTACCCGACTACATAACCGCCGGACACGACACCTGGCGAACCATGCAGACGTTGTTTGGCGATGTCCAAGTATCCTTGGGCCTGTTGGTTCTTGGGATCCAGTCGAACGACGGCGCTAAAATCTTCGATGGCCAATTCGTAGCGTCCCATGTTGGTCAACGCTAAGCCTCGATTTAGCAACGCGTTGACAAACTCCGGATACGCTCGCAACGCCTGCGTGTACGCTCGAATCGCATCTGCTTGTTTGCCTTGCTTGGCATAGGTCAGGCCCAGCCAGAAGGCGGCGCGAGGTTCGCTGGCAAAGGGATTCTGCGACCACGAAGTAGCGTTTTCAAAGTCGCTCACGGCAAGTTCATATTTGCCTTGATGGAAAAAAATGATTCCTCGTCGCAAGCTTGCTTCGGACAGGTAGCTTCGCGTTTGCGTCTTCTTGGTTTCCGCTAAGCATGTGGTGAAGTCTTGAACGGCTTCGTCCAGTTGACCCAGCATGCGTTTCGCGACCGCTCGATTGAAATACGCTGCAGCGGCATCGGTGGATTCTGGATCCAACGCCAGCAGTCGATCACTTTCGGCAATGGACTGACTGTAGTATCCGTGGCCAGCTGGGCCAAATTCGTCACCCAGCTTCTTCAACACGTCCGCTCGTAATCGAACCATATTAATCGGCCGAATTTCCAGCGGATCTTGTTCGTCCCACGGCTTGGTCTTGGCTTCGATTGCCTTTCCGGCCAGATAGTCGTCCAGCGACCGCAAAGCCGCTTCAAAATCGGCCACAATCTTGTCTGTATCGCCGTCCGTATTCCTACCTTCAACTTCGCCCCGTCCGGCATAGGCTTTGGCCAATTCGGCACTGGCGTCGGAATCTTTGCCCAGCAAGGTCACCGCTTTGGTCAAGTCTTCAATGGCCAAGTCCATTTGGCTAAGCTGAACCAACACGCGACCTCGCATCAAAAACGCGTCGCCGTAGTTGGGATCAATTTCAATGGCCTTGTGCAATGACTTAGTTGATTCGACTAGCGGTGCTGAAGGGTCTGAGCCTGTCGGCGAAAAAACGGCTGCCAGCAACTTCGCTTTACCCATATGGTAATGGGCCGAAGCACTTTGCGGATCGGCGGAGATAGCCTGTTCAAAGTTTTCAATGGCGTCGGCAAACTGATTGGTGTCCAATGCGATGTTGCCCAGTTCGATGGTGGCGTTGGTCACCAAGTCAGGCGAATCCTGCAAGGCCATTGGACTGGACGTGCGTACCAGCTCAAAATACTGCATTGCCATGTTCACGTTGTCCGCCAACTTGTATGCTCGGCCAAACTGAAACATCATGTCAGCTTGGTATTCTTGCGCTAGTTTCTGAACTTCTACACTGTTCTGAGAAGCCAATTGCGAAAGCGCACCTTGGGCTTCTTGCAGCTTTTCCAAAGCGGTCGTTGCATCTTCTTGATCCAACGCGGACTTGGCGGATGCCAGCGCTTGTTGGACTGTCTGTTCGACCGCTTCTAACGATGGTCCTTCCTCCAGGCCGCCTAAGCCACCACCCAGATCCGTCGTCCCGAGGCTATCATCGCCGAAACCGCCCAGATCGGAATCGAAGTTATCGTCGCCGAAGGCGCCTTGCGCGTGGACAGAGGTGTTGGGCGAAAAGAACACTAGTGGAAAAGTCAGCACAAACGGCCAAACGAAAATCTGGTGACGAATCATCATTCGAGTCCCCGGAGTCTTTATACCGCACGCAGTCGAATTTGATGCTTGTGCCTAAACAATTATGACAACAGCTTCAAAACAGCCGCGAGACCTATCACAAAACTTTAAAAGGTTCTCGAATTATAGGTCACTGATTAGATCAAGCCGACAAAGTTGCTGGGGATAGCGTGTACGCTGGGCAAATCCAAAAGAGAAACAACCACCAGAACGGTGTAAAGAAAAAATGGCTCGGGCACTAGGATTTGAACCTAGACTAACGGAACCAAAATCCGTGGTGCTGCCATTACACTATGCCCGAACGCAATACCCGGCGAACCGGAACGACCTATGTTATCGGCAAGAGACATAATTGGGCAATCCCGGTTCGTGATTCCGGCGGGAAATTATTCCTTCGCCGTTCGATTTACTACGGCAAAGGACAATTGTTCCAATTCGATGGCCAAATCGACCGCCACCAAGCGAACGGTATCGGGCAGGGAAATCGTGACGGGCGCAAAGTTCATAATCCCTTCGACACCCGCTTCCACCAAGTCGTCCGCCACGGCTTGAGCGGCGGGTCCGGGCACCGCGACAATGCCCAGCTTCAGATGCATTTGGCGAGCGACCGTTTTCAAATCCGAAATATGAAAAATCGGTATACCGTTAATATTCTTGGAAACTTTGTTTTGATCTTCATCAAACGCGGCCACCAAACGGAAGCCTTGCGTGCTGAAGCCCCTGTAACCCAAGAGTGCTCGGCCTAAGTTACCCACGCCAACCAGCCCAATCGGCCAATCTCGATCCGTTCCCAAGATCCGGCGGATAGCCGTGACCAATTCTTCACATTTGTATCCGATGCCCGGATAGCCAAATTGCCCAAAATAGGCCAAATCTTTGCGAACTTGCGCGTCAGTAAAGCCTAGCAATTTCCCCAGTTGAGTAGAACTGGTGGTTTCATGCCCATCGCGGAGTAAATGCTGCAATTCGCGAAGGTACAGGCTCAAGCGATTCACCACCGCTTGTGGCACCGAATCGCTGGTTTTGCCGGAATTTGAGTTAGCACCGTCGCTCATTTAGAAAACCTCGATAGATTCAGGCCCATGCCACAGCCTAAAACTCTAAGCACTCTAACGACTTAGGGCAAGTTCTTTTGTTTCCATTCGACAGCCCGGCGGTTGGCAATAGCGAGTTTAGGGGTGTGAAATCAGTCGCACGGAAACGGTGCCCGTATCTGAATCGTACGTCCAACCGAATTGGGGATCGTGTCCTTCGCTAACCAGACGCGGAATCGTCTGGAGGTAAGGTCCGAACCCGTCGCTTTCGTCATCGGTGGGGTTACCGGCCGCGTCGGTTCGCATTGTCAACGCTTCCAGCGAAGGAGCGTTTTGGCCCAGATGATCGCAGCGATATTCGTCCAGACGATTTTGCAATTTGACCAGATTGAACTCGATGCCCGCTTGGTTCGCATCCTCGATCGCTCGAGCATAGTTGGTCCAGATGGCCACGCCCACAATCGCTGCGACAACGCTGCCCACCGCCATTTCAACCAACCATTGTCCGGATTTTGCGAAGTAAGACCGCACGAAAACGCCTTTACGGATGGCCATGGAATGCGAATGAGACCTGCTGGAACCCTAGCTCCTCATGATGCAAGCGTCAATTCGCAAAGAAGCACAGCGATCCACAAATACCCCCTGAACCGCCGAGCCTTGCTGTAGCGAAAAGCCTTCACAAAACACCTATTCCGATTGTAGCGTCGAAATAACGCAAAACTTGTATCTTGCCCAAGCCTTTACGTGCAAGCAACTTTCCCAGTTTGTCGATCTAACACCACATCAGTCCCAGATTGTGGCCTTTTGGCAACGTGTGGCAATTTGTAACGGCCAGCGGTAGCGAGGTTGGAATGAGGGGCGAATTCGTAGTGTTTTGTTTCGCGCGACAAATCCGAGTCGCCAGACCGAGTCCCGGTAAACATTGAGTTGATGAAGGAGAAATTAAGATGAGCAAACGTTTGGGAGTGCCGATGCTTGCGGCCTTCTTGGCTTTTGCCTCGGCCCAACTCGCTGCGGCTGCCTATTGTGGCGCTGCAGGAGGTTGTGGATGTGGCAACGGCGGAGGAGCTGTACTAGGTGACGGCGTGGTAACAGATGGCATGGGTGCTGTAGTTTCCGATGGCGGCGCCGCAGGCGGTGCGGGAGCAGGTGGCGGTAGCTATACCATCATGACAACTCGGCAACGAGTGGTTTATGAACCGCAGACATTCACTGCCTACCGCAATGAATATTCTACGGTATATGAAGACAAGACCGTGACATCAACCAGTTACCAACGAGAAACACATTACCGTGATGTAACGTACACGGTTCGTCGCCCGGTTTGGGAAACGCGAACCAAGACGGTTAACTACACGGTAAACGTTCCCGTTTGGGAAGATCGTTCGCGAACGATCAACTACACCGTCATGCGACCCGTCTGGGAAGATCGCCAGAAGACGATCAACTATACGGTAATGAAACCGGTTTACGAACAGCACACCAAGACGATTCCTTACACGGTTCGTCGTCCTGTTTGGGAAACTCGCAGCAAGACGGTTAACTACACCGTCATGGTACCTGTGACCGAAACCAAGACTCGCACAATCAACTACACGGTTATGCGTCCGGTTACGGAAACTCGTACTCGCACTGTTACCACTTACAATCGCCGAGCTGTACCTTACACTCGCGAAGTAACGGTTAACGGTGGTCATTGGGAAACGGTTCAGGAAACGATTCCTGGCCGAAGCTATACTCGCACAGTTCAATTGCCCGGTTCGTGGAGCTTTGATGCGGCCAGCGGACGCAGCGTTTACTGCCCAGGTGGATGCTGCACGCAATGCTGCCAATGCCCTGACCGAACGGTTTGCAAGAAGGTTTGGGTTCCCGAATGTCACACAAAGACCATCAACTGTGTGAAATACGTTTGCGAACCCTGCACTCAGGAAGTCCCTTACACGGTTTGCCGTATGGTTCCTGAATGCAAGACCAAGGTTTGCACCTACAATGTATGCCGCATGGTTCCGGAATGCCGAACCAAAGAAGTATGCTACAAGGTCTGCAACTGGGTTTGCGAACAGAAGGTTAAGACCTGCAACTACACGACATGCCGCATGGTTCCAGAATGCCGAACCAAAGTCTGCAACTACCGAGTTTGCAAGATGGTTCCGGAATGCCGAACCAAAGTATGCAACTACAAGGTATGCCGTATGGTTCAGGAATGCCGATCGAAGGAAGTTTGCTACAAAGTTTGCAACACCGTTTGCGAAACTCGTACCAAGCAAGTTCCTTACACGGTCTGCAAGCCAGTATGTGTAACCAAGACCATCCAGGTTCCTCGCTGCGTCTGCACGAAGGTTCCTTACACGGTAACTCGATGCGTTCGCAAGGTTGTTTGCGAGCAAGTTCCGGTAACGGTTTGCTGCCCAGCACCGTGCTGTGATCCTTGCTGCAATCCTTGCTGCAACTAACGATCAACCAAAGTTACCGGTCAAGGCGATTTTGGTCTGCGACTCGAAGCGACTCGGCATCATCAGCCGGGTCGCTTTTTTTTGTGGTTTGCCAGGCATGTTCTCCAATCCTTTGGGCCGAAGATTTGCGCACAGATCCCTGGCAACCCAA
Organism: Pirellulaceae bacterium; assembly: GCA_041399205.1. Classification (GTDB taxonomy): domain Bacteria; phylum Planctomycetota; class Planctomycetia; order Pirellulales; family Pirellulaceae; genus JAGQOZ01. The sequence continues at coordinate 148,184 of JAWKTK010000003.1, forward strand.
TCCTAAACACTGGTCGAGGAAATCAGCAACGCGGAGGCGCAAAGTGCGCAGAGAAAAATCAGGCAACTCTGCGACCTCAGCGCCTCTGCGTTTCAATCTTTTTTTGATGGTTTTGGGCTGGGTGATGATTGTGGATGGCACCAAGCCAAACTGCTAACTCTGTGTTGCTCTCACGGAGTAGCATGGGCCCATGGCCGGCCCATGGCCCGTTGCCCATACTAACCTACAAAACGCAAAAAACACGGGCCATGGGCCCATGCTACAACAAACGGTTGGTGCCAACGATGGCACCAACCACGTCCTCCTCAGCCCAGCGGGCCACACATGCGGATGCTCGAAGACGCCCAACATCACAGTCGGCTGCCACCGCTAACCGAATCAGGGCTTTCAACGTAGAAATCACAAACGCGGAGACGCAGTGTACGCAGAGAAAAATCAGGCAACTCTGCGACCTCGGCGCCTCTGCGTTTCAATCATTTTTCGATGATTTTGGGATGACTGATGATTGTGGATGGCACCAACTCACGCCCCAACTCACGCGTTCGGCCCGAAGCGGCCAGCCAGTTATTAAGCCCAGGGTGATGATTGTGGATGGCACCAAGCCAAACTGCTAACTCTGTGTTGCTCTCACGGAGTAGCATGGGCCCATGGCCGGCCCATGGCCCGTTGCCCATACTAACCTACAAAACGCAAAAAACACGGGCCATGGGCCCATGCTACAACAAACGGTTGGTGCCAACGATGGCACCAACCACGTCCTCCTCAGCCCAGCGGTCCACACATGCGGATGCTCGAAGACGCCCAACATCACAGTCGGCTGCCACCACTTATCGAATCAGGGGCTTCAACGTAGAAATCACAAACGCGGAGACGCAGTGTACGCAGAGAAAAATCATGCAACTCTGCGACCTCGGCGCCTCTGCGTTTCAATCTTTTTCGATGATTTTGGGATGACTGATGATTGTGGATGGCACCAACTCACGCCCCAACTCACGCGTTCGGCCCGAAGCGGCCAGCCAGTTATTAAGCCCAGGACAACGTCCTGGGAACGGACCAAATACGAAACCTTCGGGCCAACGGCCCAACCCTTCAAAGTTGCTATCGCCGCTTCGCGGCTAACGACAACGATGGCGATGGCGTCTGCGGGCTGACGCCCGCAGCTACGGGCTATCGCCGCTTCGCGGCTAGGGAACGGATTTAACCGCGGAGCCATGCTTTTAATGGATGGCACCAACTCACGCGAACTCACGCGGCTAACCGAATCAGGGGCTTCAGCGTAGAAATCACAAAACGCGGAGACGCAGTGTACGCAGAGAAAAATCATGCAACTCTGCGACCTCGGCGCCTCTGCGTTTCAATCTTTTTCGATGGTTTTGGGGTGGGTGATGATTGTGGATGGGTGATGATTGTGGATGGCACCAGCCAGGTCCGCCAGCCAGGTCCGCATCGCAAGAATCCGGCAACCGGCCGCCCCGTTGGGGCGAATCAAGGCAAGACGGGATGCGTTCCCAGGACGTTGTCCTGGGCTTCATAACCTGCTGGGCCTTCGGCCCGGAAAATCGTACCCCATGCTTTTCATGGATGGCTTTTAATGGATGAAGCGCGTTTATTGGCTGGCACCGAACCGACTCCGAACCGACCCACCTTACGGCACCAAACAAAAAAAGACGAAATGCTTCAAATCAATGTTGCTATTCCGTCCGATGTGCTCTTGTTTCGGCAATGTGTCGCCGAACCAAGTACACCAAAGCGACCCAGTCGTAGACGCCGTGCATGACCACCACGATTAGCGTTTGACCAAAGTAGGCGTGAACCAGCCCGAAGTACACTCCCATGGCCGTCGCCACCCAAATGTATTCCTTGCTGATGGCGTGGACCGCACCAAACACCAGGCTGGCCAAGCTGATGCCGATCCATACGCCGCATGAACGAACCGCCAGTTGCTGCAGAAATCCTCGAAACAGCAGTTCTTCACCTAGTCCGGCTGCCGCCGCAATCAGCGCCAATTCGAAATGACTAAGACGAATAAACCGAGGCACGATGTCGCGTTCCATGACGGCTCGCAAGCGTTCGACCCACCGCCACGAACTTCGTTCCAGCAAAAGCAACGACAACAGGGGCAGGGTCATTACCAAGCCCCACATCGCCTGTTGCCACTCAGCAATACGAGCATGCCCAGGCATCACCCAGAGATCCAATTTCCACCACCATCCGCCCAGGATGGCCAACAGCCCCAAGCCGAATTCAAAGAAGACTGCAGTTGTTGTCAATCTACTGAAACGAAATGCCGAATTGTCAAAGAAATTCATGACTCTGCCTTGAGTACGTTCGTTGCGCGGTTTCTTGACGATGCACAAGGGCCTTGATAGACTCCCGGATTCGTTTTTTGCAAGAAGTCTACGTCTGGGCGCTTGGACAATCGTTTTTGCGGTTCGCGCCTCTCTGACACAGAAATAAACCCGTTTCCAAAATGACCCGAAGGGAATAGAAAAAAATGGCAAAAACTAAGCGTTCCAGTGCTGCTCGGCCCAAGACCTCCAAACCTACCAAAATGGTCTACTACTTTGGTAAGACAAAGACGGAAGGCAAGGGCGCATCCAAAGACTTGTTGGGCGGCAAAGGTGTGAATTTGGCCGGAATGACCGCCATCGGCCTGCCGGTCCCTCCCGGATTCACTATCACCACCGAAGTCTGTGATTTGTACTACAAGTCGGGTCGCAAGCTACCCGCAGGCCTAATGGAAGAAGTCCACAAGAACGTTGCCATCCTGGAAAAAGAACTGAAAAAGAAATTTGGTGACGATCAAAATCCGTTGCTAGTCTCCGTACGTTCCGGTGCCGCGGTCTCCATGCCTGGCATGATGAACACCATTTTGAACTTGGGGTTAAATGATGCTTCGGTCGCTGGACTGGCTGCCGCGACGGATAACGAACGCTTCGCCTACGATGCTTATCGCCGAGTCATCAATATGTTTGGCGACGTGGTCATGGACGTGGATCACGAACACTTCGAAGAAGCCTTCGAAAAAATCAAAAAGAAGTACAAAGTTGCCTTGGACACCGACGTCCCAGCGGAAGGCATGAAAGAACTTTGTGACGAATACAAAAAAGTCTTCAAGAAGCACGCCAAGCAAGACTTCCCGCAAGATCCGTTCGAACAGCTGAAGCTGGCCATCGAAGCCGTCTTTGCCAGCTGGAACACTGGTCGAGCTGTCCGGTACCGTGAAGTGGAAAACATCCGAGGCCTCTTGGGAACGGCCGTCAACGTCCAATCCATGGTCTACGGTAACATGGGTGATGATTCCGGAACGGGCGTCGCGTTCACTCGAGATCCTTCCACCGGCAAGAATGAATTCTACGGTGAATTCCTGGTTAACGCTCAGGGTGAAGACGTGGTGGCAGGTATTCGAACTCCGCAGCCCGTCAATGAAATGAAGAAGTGGAACAAAGGCGTTTACGATCAATTGATCGGCATCAAGAAGACGCTGGAAGATCACTACAAGGACGTGCAAGACATTGAATTCACCATCGAAAAAGGTGAATTGTTCATGCTGCAAACTCGTAACGGCAAGCGAACCGGTGCGGCCGCCGTCAAGATTGCGTGTGACATGGTTGCCGAAAAGCTGATTGACGAAAAAACCGCACTGTTGCGAATTCCCGCCAACGACTTGACGCAACTGCTGCTGCCCAGCTTTGACCCAGCCGCCAAAAAGAAGGCGGACGTCCTGACCGTGGGTCTGCCTGCTTCGCCCGGTGCCGCTGTCGGCAAGTTGGCCTTTACCGCAGACGAAGCCGTAGAACGTACAGCCGCTGGTGAAACGGTTTTGTTGGTTCGAAAAGAAACGAGCCCGGAGGACATTGACGGGATGCACAGTGCCGCTGGTATTTTGACCAGCACCGGCGGTATGACCAGTCACGCCGCGGTAGTTGCGCGAGGCTGGGGACGTTGCTGCGTGGCCGGTGCCGGTGAAATCACCATTGATGAAAAGGCCGGCAAGATCAAAGTCGGTGGCAAGACGTTGGGCCGCAATGACACTATTTCCATTGACGGTTCTACGGGCGAAGTCATGGTCGGGGCCATTGCCACGTCGCAGCCAAAACTGTCGGGCGACTTTGCCAAGGTAATGGCTTGGTCAGACAAATACCGCAAGTTGAAAGTACGAACCAATTCCGATACGCCGGAAGATTCCAAACGAGCTCGTGAGTTCGGCGCGGAAGGCATTGGCTTGTGCCGAACCGAACACATGTTCTTCGAAGAAGATCGAATCGGTTCGATGCGAGAAATGATTGTGGCGGAAACCGTGGAAGCTCGCGAAGCAGCACTCAAGAAGCTGCTGCCCTTCCAGCGAAAAGACTTTGAAGGCATCTTCAAAGCCATGAATGGCCTGCCCGTTACGGTTCGCCTGCTGGATCCGCCGTTGCACGAATTCTTGCCACACGACAAATCCGCTCAAGCGGACCTGGCCAAAAACCTGGGCGTCAAGCCCAAGGATTTGACCAACCGAGTGGCTCAGTTGCACGAAGCGAATCCGATGCTGGGTCATCGCGGTTGTCGTTTGAGCATCACCTATCCGGAAATCTTGGTCATGCAGGTGACCGCCATTGTTGAAGCGGCCATCAACTGTACGAAGAAGAAGATTGACGCTCAGCCGGAGATCATGATCCCGTTGGTAGGCACCGCTGCCGAATTGGCAACGCTTCGCAAACTGGCTGAAGAAACGATTGAAAGCGTCAAGCAAGCCAAAAAGTTCACCGGCAAGTTGGATATTTCGATCGGCACCATGATCGAAATTCCTCGAGCTGCTCTGACTGCGGATCAAGTGGCAGAACATGCCGACTTCTTCAGCTTCGGCACCAACGACTTGACGCAGATGACGTTTGGCTACAGCCGCGACGACGTGAATACGTTCTTGCCCGATTACCTGAAGCAAGACATTCTGCATGTGGATCCGTTCCAATCGCTGGATACCACGGGTGTCGGTCAGTTGGTAGACATGGGTGTCACCAAAGGCCGGTCTACTCGTAAGGGTCTCAAGTGCGGCATCTGTGGCGAACACGGTGGCGATCCCGCATCGATTGCCTTCTGCCATAAGGTTGGACTGGACTACGTCAGCTGTTCGCCTTTCCGAGTGCCGATTGCTCGGCTGGCAGCAGCACAAGCGGCGCTGAAGGCGTAGTTCGTCGCTTGTCAAATTACGTTGCAAGACACAAGAAAGCTCGGCTCTGGAAACAGGAGTCGAGCTTTTTTCATGGATGCATTCCGCCCTGCGTGTCAGATTTGCAAAGGATCACTGGCGAAAGAAAGCTTCGACGGCAGACGCCCCGATTCGAAAGACCGAACGGTGAAAGTTTGGTTCGACCCAAGAAGCAGCGTGGCATGGCGGTGGGGATCGAGTTAAGATGCGGAACACATCGTGACGCTTTGCTTTTCCTTCGAACTCGTTCAAATCGGCTTTGCCTTATGAAATTCTGCACTGTTTTGATTCTGTTGATTGCCACGTTCGCTGGTGTTGCCAACGTTCAATCCGAAGAAATTTCGGCGGACGTCATTATTTACGGCGGAACGTCGGCCGGAGTGGCGGCGGCGGTCCAGGTTGCTCGGATGGGCAAGACGGCCGTGATCATTGAACCGACGGCGCACTTGGGCGGTCTGACGTCGGGCGGTTTGGGTGCCACCGATATTGGCAACAAGGCGGCAATCGGCGGGATTTCTCGTGAATTCTATCAGGCTGTCAAAACCTACTACGAAGACGAACAGCATTGGACGCTGGAAAAGTCCGCGGACTATGCGTCGAATCGGCGAGTTGCCGGAGAAGATGCCATGTGGACGTTTGAACCGCATGTGGCAGAATTGCTGATGGAACGCATGACACAACATCCGAACATTCGTGTCTGCAAGAGCCAACGGTTGGATCGATCGGAAAGTGGCATTGGAAAAACCAATTCCAAGATTCAATGGATTCAAACCGAAAATGGCGATCGCTTCTTCGGCAAAGTCTTTTTGGACACGACCTACGAAGGAGATTTGCTGGATTTGGCTGGCGTGACGTTCTTTGTTGGTCGAGAAGCGAATAGCATCTACCAGGAAACACTCAACGGCGTCCAAACGGCGCAAGCCACCAAGCATCAACTGCAGCCAGGCATTGATCCTTACGTGACTGCAGGTGATCCCAACAGCGGTTTGTTGCCGGGCATTGATCCAAATGGCCCGGGCGAAGAAGGGGGCGCGGATCATCGAGTGCAAGCGTATTGTTTTCGCATGTGCAACACCACGTTGGATTCGAACCGGATTCCCTTTGCCAAACCAGATTCCTACAACGAATTGGACTACGAACTGCTGTTTCGCAACTTCGCTGCCGGCGCCAAGATCATGCCTTGGCATCCGATTGCCATGCCCAATCGAAAGACTGACACGAATAACAATCGAGGCTTCTCGACTGACTTCATTGGCGAAAGTTACACTTGGGCGACGGCAACTTACCAAGAACGTGACGCCATTTTTGCTAAGCATCTGACCTATCAGCAAGGCTTGATGTGGACGCTGGCAAATCATGAACGAATACCGGCGTCGGTGCGAGAATACTTTTCCAAGTGGGGAAATTGCCGGGACGAATTCACCGACAACGGCGGTTGGCCACATCAGTTATACGTTCGAGAAGCGCGGCGGATGGTCGCGGACTACGTCATGACTCAACATCATTGCCAGGGAAAAGCCAAGGCGGAATTTCCTGTCGGCATGGCGGCCTACACCATGGATTCTCACAACGTCCAGCGGTACGTAGATCAAGACGGTCATGTTCGCAACGAAGGGGACGTGCAGGTGGGCGGCTTTCCGCCGTATCCCATTGACTATCGTTCGATGACGCCCAAACAAGACGAATGCGACAACCTGCTGGTTCCCGTCTGTTTGTCTGCTTCGCACATTGCCTACGGTTCGATCCGCATGGAACCCGTCTTCATGGTGTTGGGCCAATCGGCCGCCACCGCCGCAGTTCATTCGCTGGAACAGAATACTGCTGTGCAAAAGATTGACATGACGAAATTAGTGGAACGTTTGAAGTCGGACAAGCAAGTCTTGACATGGCAGACGAAGTAAACGACTGACACTGGATTGTCACACCGCACAAGACACTGCGGAAACTTACATGTGAATAAAATCCGCCAACCAAAGGATCTATTCCTTGAAAGCTCGGCCCAACCATTCGCGACCGAACAAGGCGTCCGGTGCAGCGATGCCACGGCGCAACATGCGACCGACACCACGGTTTCGCTTTTCCTTGAAGTCAATGATGTTATTGATGCTGGTTTGTAGCGTAACGGCGGCGGGCGGATACTACATGATGGAAGCAAATCGCAAAGGCGCGTCCACTCGATCCATCTTCGTAATCTTTACGCTGGCCGCGCCAGTGGTGCTACTGATGACGATGAGCCTGTTTCGGTTCCTGCAAATTCAGCTGAATCGCTTCAATCGACGGACTCGCCGCCCGGAATCCGACGTAGAAGCCGATCCGTTTCGGCCCGAATAGCGTCCTGTTCGTCAGAAATAACAAAACGTTTCATGTTTTGAGCGGCCGCGAATTGCGTTACAATGCGAACGTCGAAGAAAGACGTTCATTCGATTCTGCAAGCTGCAAAGGTGGGTTCCATGCTGACAATCCTTGGTCACTCGGATCGTTCTGCTTCTCATTGCGACGGAGTTTCGCGTCGTTCGTTTCTGAAGATCGGAGGCATGGCGGCGGGCGGTTTGTCGCTGGCTCAACTCTTGTCAGCGGAAGCCCAGGCTGGAACGGGACGTTCACACAAAGCCATCATCAATATCTTCTTGCCGGGCGGTCCATCGCACATTGATTTGTTTGATTTGAAACCGGATGCGCCCAGCGAAATCCGCGGTGAATTTTCGCCGATTCGCACCAACGTGCCGGGGATGGAGATTTGCGAACTGTTTCCTCGTCTGGCACAGAACGCCGACAAGTTTGCCATTGTCCGAAGTCTGGTAGGATCGGAAGGACACCATGACGGTTTTCAATGCATGACGGGCAGGACGAAACGAGATGTCATGCCGGCGGGCGGCTTTCCGATGATGGGTTCTTGGGTTGCCAAAATCATGGGGCCAACCAATGATGCCATTCCGCCGAATGTGTCGCTGATGTATCCCACGGGAAATCGGACTTGGGGCGAACCAGGATCGGCCGGCTTTATCGGTCCGGCCTACGATCCGATGGCGTTGGTGGCGAAAGATCCGCTGGCAAAAGCGAGTTCCATGACGTTGCAAGGCATTTCGCTGGAGCGGCTGGCCGATCGGCGAAGGTTGTTGTCTTCGATGGATCGATTTCGTCGACAAGCAGATCATTCTGCGGAAATGCAAGGCGTCGATTCGTTCACGCAACAGGCACTTTCGATTTTGACATCGTCGCAACTGGTAGATGCGCTCGATATTTCCAAGGAAGATCCAGCCATTGTGGAACGCTACGGCAAGAACGATCCTACCTATCAACGCGACGGCGCGCCCAAGATGGTACAGAATTTTCTGATCGCTCGGCGCTTGGTCGAAGCGGGTGCTCGAGTGGTTTCCATGAACTACAGCCGTTGGGATTGGCACGGTGGCGACGGCCTGAATTTTCCTCGGACTCGTCAAGAAGCTCCGCTGCTGGACCAGGCGCTCAGCGCGTTGCTGCTGGATTTGCACGAACGCAACTTAGATCAAGATGTGTCCGTGGTAGTGTGGGGCGAATTCGGGCGAACGCCCAAGATCAACGGCATGAATAGCCGAGACCATTGGCCGGCGGTTTCGTTTGCGTTGTTAGCCGGTGGCGGGATGAAGACCGGTCAAGTGATCGGTTCGACAAATCGGCTGGGCGAACACGCTCAAGACCGCCCCGTTACGTTTCAAGAAGTCTTTGCCACGCTGTACCGCAATGTTGGTATCGATACTCAGGTGACCACGGTAGAAGACCTAAACGGCCGGCCTCAGTTCTTGCTCGATTCCGGCGTTCAGCCCATTCACGAATTGATCTAGAAGCGGATTGGCAACGCAATCAGCCAAGACGTTGGTGCGTAATGATTCTGCAATTCCGCGTTTTCAGAACCCGAAGCCACGTCTTTTCCTAGGCCGACACGTAAGTGAGAGAAAACGGAATGCTTTTGCAATCCCCTCGGGCTAAGAAAATCGGGACAGAAAACGCGAATGCGCAACTTCAAAACTGACGCTTCGAGCCAGGAAATTCCGCCGAAAAATCGCTCGGCACAATTTCAAAACGTAGGCCATTACGCGCCTTCGAGTTCGGCAGTTTCTGCAGCGAACTTTTCGGTCAAAGCGGCTGTGATGTCGCCCACCGAATGAGATACGGCTTCAATCTTGCCTTCGGGCGAAACAAGAATCAGAGTTGGAATTCCCGACACTTTGTACTTCTTAGCAGCGTCCTCCGTGCCTTGGCCTGCCAAAACGGTCCACGGCAGGTTTTCCTTTTCCAGGAACTTGCCGAGCGCTTCCAGGTCTTCATCCAGGCTCACGCCAACAACCTTCACGCCGTGTTCGGCAAAAGTTTCGTGCAACGACTTAAGCTCCGGGATTGCTCGGACACACGGCCCACACCAGGTGGCCCAGAAGTCGACCACCACAAAGTGATCGCGATATTCCTGAACATCAAATGGCAGTCCGGCAACAGTGACTCCGGCCAATTCGAATGGTTGACCCACAATGTCAGATGAAGATTCTTGTGCGGCGATGCGCTTGCCATAGCGAGCCAACGTGCGGTGTTCGCTGGCGGCAAACAGTTCGCCAAACTTTTCGAACCACGGTTCGCGAACTTCCGCCGATGCAAACCGATTGATGGTGGCCACGGTGTTAGACGCCAAGCGCAAATGGCGTTCGCCCAGCGAATGATCTTTTGCGAAAGCCGCAACTTGTTCCAGCAGTTTCTGGCGGTCCGCGTCGTCCAAATCGCCGGTATCACGAGTTCTTTGTTCTAATTGCAAGAACTGAATTTCATTTTGACTTTGGCGTTTTCGTCCGCAGCAAAACGCTGAATGGCTTCTTGCAACTGCGATTCCGCTCCTTTGACGTTAGCCACTGCGTCTTGGTGGCGAAACTTCAGAATAGCCAGTATCGCTTCCTGCTTTTGCTTGGCGGCAGCATCCGAATCCAAAATCTGGTTGGCGGCGGTGACAATGCCGTCCGTAAAACCGGGTCGTTGCTGGATGCTGTTGGGCTTTTCCTGCATATCCCAAATGAACTCTAACAATTCAAACGCAGACAAACCGGCGGGTGGAGCATACGGGTTGCGATTGCTAATAGCGTCGCTCGCACCCGAGTCCGCTTCGATCGAATCTGCTTCCGCGTCGACTGGCGATGCTGGAGCTTGAAAGGCCACCATTCGCAGTCCATCATCGTGCAGCACGGATGACGTGGCAGCGTTGAGTGCTTTTTCGAGCGATTCGCTCAATCGGCGGCCAAAGACATGAATATCCAGAACCTTGCCTTCGGGCGAAATCAGCACCATGAACGGAATGGCTTCTACTCCGTAGCGAGTGGCCATGGGGCTCTCCAGGCCAACCAAACTGGGATCGGGACTGACAACGACGGGCCAGTTGATTTTGTGTTCTTCTAAAAATGTCTTAGCGGTTTCTTTGTCGTCATCCAGGTTGACCGTGACCACAGCCAGACGATCCTGGCCAATCGCATCCACCTGTGCCGTGATGTTTTGGACTTCTTCATCCCAATGTTCGAACCAGCTGGCCCAGAAGAAAACTATCACATGTTTGCCTCGATATTCGGCCCAATCAAACTTGTTGCCGTCAATCTGGACGCCTTGGATTTTGAATTCTTCGCCCAGAATGGTCAGCCGCTTCTTGGCGTTCTCCAGCAAACGTTCCAAGTCTATCGTTTCTGTTTCCAAGTTGTTCTCGGCCGCACGCTTTACCGTTAACTGATAGATTTGCAGCGCTAAGCGAAATTGGCCTTCGTACTCCATCCGCTGCGCTGTTTGAATAGCCAGTTCGATGGATTCAGGTTGCGGCGGCTTCTTAGACAGCAGTTCGTTCAGGAACGAACCGAGCTTTTGATCGGCGTCAGGCTTTTCGGCCAAGACGTGGTCGCTGAGCGCCGAAAGTTCCAACGCGTCCGCTTGAACCAGCACGGTAATCGCTTCTTCAGCAAGGTCTGTATTTTCGTGCTTGAGATAGCGATTGCCGATACGGCGTAAGAATTTGGCTTGCAACAGAATGCGTTTATGAAACGTTTCGTCGTCTTCGGCTTCACCAGGAAAAAGCCACTTGGATGATTCTCGAGCTGCTTCAAAGACCATGGGGCCGGCGTCTTTTTCGGACAGCAGCTGATCTAGATCTTGCAGCAGCTGGTCGGGTTCGTCTTTTCGGTATGACACATAATCGTTGACTCGCGCTTGAAACTGCACGGCTTTGGCCAGTCGAGCTAACAGGGGATCGTTGCCGTCAATCAATTGCTGGCTATACGTTTCAAATTGCTTTCCCAGTCCGTCTGGTTCTACAATCGAAAGTGTCCGCAATGCGTCTAGTTTCATGCGAACCGCAGATGTCTTGGATTCGGGCGGAATGTCTTCTTGCAGTATTTTGTCCGAAGCAAACACTCGCGCTCGACAACGCTGCCGTACCACTTTGCTGCGTTCGTCCGGTTCGGGCGGCAACGGATCTTGATCCAGGTCGACCATGAATTGAAACAGGCCGTCTGCATCGAGCGAAGGAATGGGAATATCTTCAACTGCGACAACCTGATCGGCCGAGCTGGAACGGGTGGTGTCGCTCGAAGATGAATCGGACGAATCATTCGCAGAATCGCCTCGACAACCGACAAACCCCAGCAGCGCTAAGACAAGAACCAGAAACGCATCGCGACAAAATCGCTCCTGCGAACAAGGTGCTAGCAGCATAATAGACCTCGGTGAAACCATGAATGTGCGGCGGCGGCAAGACTGCCCAAGAGCCGAATGGAACTGCAAATTGGCATTCTAGAGGATTGTGCAGAAATCGCCCATCCCGCCTTCCGCTCGACAATCGCCTATACGAAAAGCCACAAAGTTAGATTCGCCATTTTGCATAATTCGCCATGGCGCTGGACCATGATCCGTCCAGCCGCGTGCAACCAACTTCGCTCGTCCTTACCCGAGTGTCCAATCACGTTCGAACCAATGCGACGACAGCAACAAGCGGCCACAGCAGTTGCGAATCATCCGGATGAAAGACAGCCTCGGAGGCGCGGCCCGTGCGTGGCGGTTGCTCATTCGCAAGCACGCCTGGGCCAGACTCGTTCACGTGAAGGTCCGCAGGGTCGAGAGGAAACGGAGCAGGTACGTCTGGAAGTGGCTGATTCACCCTCGGAGGACGAGGCGTTTGGGTCGTATTCGACTTGGTTTTGACGGATGTCGAACTGATTCACCACGAATTTCACGTCTTTCTGGTTTGACTCGACTTGGCCAGCGATTGAAGTCAAGCTCGAATCACGCGATACTAAGGGTCAGACTCGCCGGTACAATTTACGCTTTATCCGTGCGCCGGTTCGTCCTGGATCTCTTGCTTCGCACCCTTAACTTGCCAAGTCATGTCTGCCGAAAACCAACCTGATACTGTGCTGATTGATCGCATTCGCGAAGGAGACTCGGATGCGTGGAGCGATCTGATTGCGCGCTACGAAGGTCGCTTGCTGGCCTTTGCCGAAAGTCGTCTGCGCCGTCGCGAAGTGAGTGAAGACGTGGTGCAAGAAGCTTTCATCGGTTTTCTGAATAGCCTGCCCAACTACGATGGTAGTCGCCCGTTGGAAAGTTACCTGTTCACCATTTGCGCACATAAACTGACCGACCACTTGCGCAAAGAAGGTCGGCGGCCGACCATTCCATTATCATCGGCGTCCGGTAGCGACGACGGCGAATGGCAGATTCCCGGACAAGCGCGACCCGCCAGCAGTATCGCTCGTAGCGGCGAACGAAAAAACTTGGAAGAACAAGCGCTGTCGGAAGCACTGCAAAGCCAATTCGAACACTGGCAGCAACGAGGCGACTGGACCAAAATCAAATGTATTGAATTGTTGTTCGTCCGAGGTCGAGCGAACAAGAAGGTGGCCGAACTGTTGGACCTGACCGAACAGCAAGTGGCCAACTTCAAATTCGACTTTTTGGCCAAGATGAGAAATCACATCAAACGCCAGGGACTGTCCCAAGATATCTTTCCGGAACTGTATGAAACGGAGTCATCATGACCGCGGATCAACGCTATACCATCAACGAGTTTATTGAAAGCGCTCGGCAACAAGATCGAGGCCAAGGTTTATTCGAACTGGAAAGTCCTCGATTCTTGGAAGTCAATCTGAACGGTATGGTTTGGATCAAGACCGGTGTCATGGTGGCTTACGTGGGCAACGTGCGGTTCGAACGAGAAGGCATTTTGGAAAAAGGCCTGGGCAAAATGCTGAAGAAGGCGGTCTCCGGCGAAGGGACTCGGCTGACCAAAGCCACCGGTCAGGGCAAAGTCTATTTGGCTGATTCCGGCAAGAAGATCCAAATTCTGAATCTGCAAAATGATTCCATCTTTGTTAACGGCAATGACTTGCTGGCCATGGAACCCAGCATTGAATGGGACATCAAATTGATGCGAAAGATGTCTGCAATTGTGGCGGGCGGTCTGTTCAATGTGAAGTTGGAAGGGACCGGCATGGTGGCCATTAGCACGCATTACGAACCGTTGGCGTTGATGGTCACGCCCGATCAACCTGTGGTAACCGATCCCAACGCCACGATTGCGTGGTCAGGCAATCTGACGCCAGAATTTCGTACCGATGTTTCGCTGAAAACGTTCTTGGGACGAGGCAGCGGAGAATCCATCCAGATGGAATTTCGCGGCAACGGGTTTGTTGTCGTGCAACCGTATGAAGAGAATCAACCTTCCAGCGAACGGATGCGTAGACCGTTGTTGATAAAGGCCCCACATGAGTGACGAATTTTCGCAAGCGGATTTGGAATCGTTTCTGGACGAAGCCCTCACGCCTGAAGAGATGACCGAAATTGAAGCTCGACTGCGAGACGATCCACAGTTGAGCAAACGCTTGCGAATCATCCACAGTCGCCGCGATGCCGGAGTGCATACGCTGGGTGAAATCTGGCGTCGGCAACGCATTAGCTGTCCGGATCGAGAAGACTTGGGCAATTATCTGTTGGGGGTTTTGGAAGAAGATCACCAGGATTACATTCGCTTCCATCTGCAACAAATCGGCTGTCGGTTGTGCAACGCCAATGTGGCAGACATGGAATCATTGCGAAAAGAAGCAGCGGATTCCGCGAAAAATCGGCAACAACGTTTCTTTCAAACCAGTGCCGGCTTCTTCGCTCCGGAAGAATCACCAGACAAATAAGTTTCACCGCTCGTGCTGCCGCCGGTTCGTTCGACTTAGACTTTCTTGATAAACCAATCGTATGACTCGCTCTTCGACCGCTTCGCCTGCACCTCACGCCCAACCTTCGCGTGCGCGGCATTGGAGATTGGTTGGCATCGGTGTCGTCTTGCTGTTGATTTCCGGCGGCTTGATTGCCGCCGATTGGTGGCACTCGGTGCCCGCCACGACCGCAGCAACCTATGTAGGCGGTCAAACATGCGCCCAATGCCACCAAGACCATCATCAGCAATGGTCCGGTTCTGATCATGACTTGGCCATGGATTTGGCTACCGATTCCACGGTGCTGGGCGATTTCAATCAGACGTCGCTGGAACACTTTGGCATCACCAGCACCATGTTCAAGGACGGCGACAAGTTCATGGTGCGAACCGAAGGCCCAGACGGAAAGCTAGCCGACTTTCAAGTGAAGTACGTCTTTGGTGTCGAACCGCTGCAACAATATATGGTCGAATTTGATCGACCCGCCGACATGCCCGCAAACGAAATCGCTCGGTTGCAAGTCCTGCGTATTACTTGGGATACCGTCCACAAACGCTGGTATTATCTTTCTCCGCCCGATGTGGATGACAAGCTGGCGCCCTCGGATCCGTTGCATTGGACGCAAAGCGGCCAGAACTGGAATCACATGTGCGCCGACTGTCATTCCACCAATTTGAAAAAGGGATTTGATGTCGCCACCAAACAGTATCACACCACGTTCAGTGACATCGACGTCAATTGTGAAGCGTGCCACGGGCCAGGCAGCATCCACGTTCAGTTGGCCAACGCCAAGTCGTTGTTTTGGGATCGCAATTGGGGCTACGGTCTGAAACAACTCAAAGGTCAAGACGCCAAAGAACAGGTAGAAAACTGTGCGCCGTGTCATTCGCGGCGGCGAGTGATCCATTCGGCCAGCAACGGTCTGCATGACACTTACTTCGATTGCTTTTTGAACGAACCGCTTCGACCCGAAACGTACTACGCCGACGGTCAGATCAAGGACGAAGTTTACGTATTTGGTTCGTACACGCAAAGCAAGATGTATCACAAAGGCATTCTGTGTACGGATTGTCATGACCCACACACCACAAAGCTTAAATTCGACGGCAATAACGTCTGTACGTCGTGTCATCAGCATCCCGTTGCCAAATATGATTCGCCGGGTCACCATTTTCATCAGCCCGGTTCCGCCGGCGCGCAATGTGTCAATTGCCACATGCCTTCGACGCCGTACATGGAAGTCGATTTTCGTCGCGATCACAGCTTGCGAGTTCCTCGTCCGGATCTGTCGGTCCAGCTGGGTACGCCCAATGCGTGCACCGGCTGCCATGTAGATCAAGAACGAATTCCCGAACAGCATCGTTCGCAATTGACGCACTATTCCAAGTGGCTGGCTGCGGCCGACAAGCTGCCGGAAGTGGCCGCTGAATTGGAACGAACCGACCGCTGGGCCGCCGAGCAAGTGGAAAAGTGGTACGGCACCCAAGAACGACCGCCGCATTTTGCCACCGCGTTGGCGCCGGCTTGGGAAGGCAAATTCGCTGATTCGACTGCATTGCAGGAACTGGTGAAGATTCGCTCGGTCCCAGCGATCGTTCGCGCGACGGCGCTGGAACAATTACGAAATACTTCGCCAGATCCAGCGAATTTGCAGTTAGCCTTGCGACAGTTGGACGACCCTGATCCGCAAGTACGCGTCGCAGCGTTGGCATTTTGCGAAACGTTACCGGTGGCCAATTTACTGCAATACGTTTGGCCGTTGCTACAAGATGAAGATCGAATTGTCCGCACCGAAGCCGCTCGAATCCTGGCCATCGTACCGCCGACGGGTCTGACCGATGACGAGCGTCAGCAGTTTGATTCGGCCATTCAGGAATATCGCGAAGGCCTGTTGGAGCACGCCGATCAAGCTGGTTCGCACATGGCCTTGGCACTATTGTCAGAACGGCTGGCGGCTGCCTTGGCCAATGGGAATGCCAACGGCGCGGAAGCTCGGCAAGTGGAACACCTGCGTCAAGCCATGCAGTCGTATCAGAATGCGATTGCTGTCCAGCCCGATGTCACCGGACCTCGTAGCAATCTGGCGGCGTTGTTGGAACAATTTGGTGATCCCGAAGAAGCGGCGAGGTTGCGTGCGGAAGAACTTCCGTTGATGGTTCGCGATGCCGCCATGGCACCAGACATGGCGGCGATTCAATATCGCTACGGCTTGCTGCTGTATCTGAATCAACAAAATGCAGCGGCGGCGGAAGCGTTGCAGAAAGCGTGTACGTTGGAACCGACGAATGTCGATTTTCGCCTGTTGTTGACTCTGTTGTTGGAAAAAATGCAACGCTGGGACGAAGCCCAGGACAGTGTTCAACGTCTCTTGGAACTGGAACCCGGTTCGTCCGAATTCCTGCAGATTCAACTTCGAATTCAACAATCTATGCCGCAGCGGTAAGACCTGGCAGATCGACGGACGATCCGTCTCGGGAGTCTTGCAGGTAGTGGAAGACGTGATTTTCTGGGGATTCGTCACCTCATCCATTACGTAATTCGTTTTGCGTTTGCTGGGGATTCGTCACCTCATCCATTACGTAGTTCGTTTTGCGTTTGCTGGGGATTCGTCACCTCATCCATTACGTAGTTCGTTTTGGGTTTCTGGGGATTCGTCACCTCATCCATTACGTAGTTCGCTTTGGTTTGCTGGGGATTCGTCACCTCATCCATTACAGGAACAAGAAATCATCTGCGCACTGGCTTAACTTACGGCAAGAAATTCAGGTCCAGCGTGACGTCACGACTGCGTCCGGCTTGAATCAATTGTTTCAAGCGGTCTCGCATGGCGCCCGCAATCTCGGGATGCTGTTCGCTTAGATCGTGCTGTTCGGCTGGATCTTGTTCTAGATCGAACAATTGAAATTGCGGCATTTTGGTTCGCGTCAATCGTAGCTCGACGTTGGTGGTTCCTTTCGAATCGTACCGTTGCAGCTTCCATTTGCCGATGCGCAGCCCGTAACTGCCGCTGCGTCCGTTGTCCTGTTGAATCAAGTGATTGCGGCCCGAAGCATCTGCTTGGCCCAGCAAGGTCGGCAAGACGTTCATGGAATCCAAGCACGCGTCTTGGGGCAACGGCTGGTTTACCAGCGCCGCGCAGCTGGCCGCTAAGTCAACAGTGCAAACGATTTGGTCCGAAACGCCGGGCTGAATACGGCCGGTCCAACGAGTGATAAACGGAGTGCGAGTGCCACCTTCCAGGACGTTGTACTTGCCTCCGCGAAAAGGTCCATTCGGCTTATGCGAACCCAGCTTTTCAATGGCGTCGTCTTTGTAGCCGTCGTCCAAGACGGGGCCATTGTCACTGCAAAAGACAACCAGTGTTTTTTCCTCCAAATTCAGTCGTTTCAGGGCTGCCATCAACTCGCCAACGCACCAATCGAGCTGCACAATCGAATCCGCTCGAGGCCCACACTTGGTCTGACCTTGAAAGCGTTCATGGGGAACTCGAGGCACGTGCAAATCATGTGAGGAGAAGAACAAAAAGAATGGTTGGTCCTGATTCGCTTCCATCCATTTCACAGACTCGTCCACCCAGCGGTCGGCCAAATCTTCGTCTCGAAAACGAGCGGCATGGCCACCAGTATAGAAACCAATTCGACTGATGCCGTTATGAATGGTAGCGTTGTGTCCGTGCGACCAATCCATTTTCAGCGTCTGCCGGTGCGACTTGCCCGTCGGATGATCCGGACTGGGCTGCTGATCGCCGACCCACAGTGGATCATTGGGATCCAGATTCAAAACCTGATGATCTTGGACGTACACTTGAGGCACTCGATCATTGGTTGTTGGCAACAAGAAACAGTGGTCAAAACCAATCTCTAGCGGACCCGGATTTAATTGACCATTCCAATCTGGCCCAGCTCCTCGCTCTCCCAATCCCAGATGCCATTTGCCAATCACGGCCGTGCGATAACCCGCTTGCTGCAGCAATGAAGGTAGCGTGGTGGTTCCGGCGGGAATCAACGCCGGGCTGTTGGGTGGTGCAATGCCGGTTCCTTCGCGACGAAAGGCATAGGTTCCGGTGAGGAACGAATAGCGAGTCGGCGTGCAGGTGGATGCGGAACAGTAGCCGCTGGTGAATCGAATCCCTTCGCTCGCTAATTGATCAATATGCGGCGTTGCGAATTCCGTGGCGCCGTAGCAAGACAAATCACCATAACCCAGGTCATCCGCCATGATGACAATCACATTGGGACGATCCTGTACGGTGATATTCGTTTGGGCAACACCGGTTCGAAGAAACAGGAGGCTGCTGAAGACCAAGATCAGAATACGAAAAGAACGGTGCACGCTGCGGCCCTTTGTGTTGGTAAATGTCCGACGGATGGGATTCGAAAATCAGGATAGCAAATGGCTGGTGGGCCTGCAGGAACGACTCGGCGAATTCGCATCGCCGAACTAGCCGTTTTTACCAAAAGTGACAACATCTTGTCATTCCGGACAAACCCTGCAAAGCTTGCCGAGGGTGATTTCGTAAGACCTTGCGAATAAAGCACTTACGGCAAGTGTTTTTGTTCAACGGCCGTTGTGAGTTGGCAGCCAAACTGCTAAATTATGTGGTTTATTACTCGTCTTTGATGATTCGCTATCTGTTAGCGATTTTGAGCATAGCCGAATTCCGGCGTTGACGGCGAAGTTACTGAAAGGATTTTAGTTTGTCCTCTGACCCTCGAGATCCCAACGGGGACGGAAGTGATCCGTCGAATGGCAATGGTGGTGATGATGGCCGCATCTTGGACATGCCCATCGAGAATGAATTAAAGGACAGTTACCTCACGTATGCGATGAGCGTGATTGTCAGCCGCGCGTTGCCAGATGCGCGAGATGGATTGAAGCCATCGCAACGACGAATTCTGGTGGCCATGAACGACTTGAACTTGGGACCAGGTTCTTCTCGAGTCAAATGCGCCAAGATCTCTGGCGATACCAGCGGTAATTATCATCCGCACGGTGAAAGCGTGATTTACCCCACGTTGGTGCGTATGGCTCAAGAATGGAACATGCGTTACCCGCTGATCGACAAGCAGGGGAACTTTGGCTCCATTGCCGGTTTGCCTCCGGCTGCTATGCGATACACGGAAGCTCGGCTGTCGGCCATTTCCGCGCAAATGCTGGACGACCTGAAACTAGACACGGTCGACTACATTCCTACCTATGATGAAAGTCGTACGGAACCAACCGTGCTTCCTTCGCGTTTTCCCAACTTGCTGGTCAACGGTTCCAGCGGTATCGCGGTCGGCATGGCTACGTCGATTCCTCCGCACAATTTGGGCGAAGTCTGCGACGCCATCATTAAGATCATTGACGAACCCAGCGTTTCCGTAGACGAATTGATGGAGATCATTCCTGGGCCAGACTTTCCTACCGGTGGTATCATCTGTGGCCGAGCTGGCATTCGTCGAGGTTACCATACGGGTCGCGGAACGATTGTGGTGCGAGCTCGCGCGAAGATTGAAGAACGCGACAAGGGTCGTTCGCGAATTGTGGTCAGCGAAATTCCGTATCAACAGTTTCGAGATCGAGTGGTAGAACGAATTGCGGCGTTGGTGAACGAAGACCGCATCAAGGGCATCACCGCCATTCGCGATGAAAGCGATTTGAAAGAACCGGTGCGCTTGGTGATTGACGTCAAACGCGACGCCGATCCGGAAATTGTCCTGAACCAGCTTTATCAGTTTTCGCCGCTGCAAGACAGTATCTCCATCATCCTGCTGGCGCTGGTCGACGGGAAGCCTCGTACGCTGTCGCTGAAGGAAATGCTCGAAGAATTTGTGCGGCACCGCATCACGGTGATTCGTCGCCGCACGCAGTTCTTGTTGGCGCGAGCCAGAAAGAACAAACATCGCATCGAAGGCCTGCTGCTGGCCCTGGCCAACATTGACGAAATCATCCGTATTATTCGAGCTTCCCGAACTCAGGCGGAAGCCAAGGTCGGCTTGATGGGTGTCAAATGTCCTTCGTCCATGATGCAACGAGCACTGGGTGACGACGGATTCAAGCTGTTTCAGGACGAACGAGGTGTGTCAGCCGAATACGCTCTGACGCCCGTTCAAGCGGAAGCGATCCTGCGCATGACGTTGGGTCAGTTGGTCAACCTGGAACAAGAAAAATTGGCCGACGAATTCAAGAGCTTGGTCGACGAAATTTCTGAATATCTGCGCATTTTGTCCGACGAACAAAACATCTTGGACATCATCAAAGATGACTTGCAAGATATTCGTCGAAAATACGCCGACGCCAGACGAACCGAAATCAGCGGTGAAGAACTGGGCAACATCGACCTGGAAGATTTGATCACCGAAGAAACAATGGTTGTCTCCATTAGCCACAACGGTTACATCAAACGGACGCCCAGCAGCACCTATCGAGCTCAACGGCGAGGCGGCAAGGGACTCAAAGGCGCCAAAACGGAAGATGAAGATCCGATTGAACATCTGTTTGTGGCCAGCACGCACGCCTATCTGCTGTTCTTTACCAACCAGGGCAAGGTCTATTGGCAAAAGGTCTACGATTTGCCGCAGTTGGCGCGAGACAGTCGAGGCCGCGCGATTGTAAACCTACTGAACTTGGCCGAGGACGAAAAGATTGCCGATTGCCGCGCCATTCGCGACTTCGATCTGCCGGGCCATTTCTTGATGATGGCCACCAAAGATGGCTTGATCAAAAAGACGCCGCTGGAAGCATACAGTCGACCGAAAAAGGGCGGCATCATTGCCATCAAGTTGCGCGACGGCGACGAACTGGTGGACGTGGTCATCACCAAGCCAGGTGATGAAGTGGTGTTGAGCACCGCCAAAGGCATGGCGATTCGCTTTAACGAATCGGACGCTCGATCCATGGGTCGCAATACCAGCGGTGTCAAAGGCATCAACTTGGGCAAGGATGACGAACTGGTCGGGATGGTGGTAGCCGATCCGGACGCCACGTTGCTGACCGCGTGTGAGCATGGCTACGGTAAACGAACCAACTTTGGCCCCAATTCGCCTCAAGAAGGCGACGATGCCAATGGCGAAGAAGACGCCTCTTCCTCCTCTCGCTATCGCACGCAGCGTCGCGGTGGTAAGGGGGTTCGCGATATCAAGGCGACAGAGCGCAATGGCCGAGTCATCGGAGTTTGCCGAGTGGATGACGAAGATGAAGTGCTGATGATGACCGCTCGCGGCAAGATTCAGCGGATTCGAGCCAGCGATATCAACGTCATTGGCCGAAATACGCAAGGCGTGCGGATCATGAATCTGGACGATGACGACGCGCTAACCGCAGTGGTGCGAGTGCCCAAGGAAGAGTTGATTGAAGGGGACGAAGAAGGCGATTCGGGAACGCCCGCTGACGGTACTCCGTTGGCAAATGACGCTTCCGCGGAAGCTGCCGACGTTTCGGCCGAAGACACCAGTGCCGAGGTTGATTCGCCCGCAGTCGATTCGGACGAAACCGCTGCCGATTCGGACGAAACCGATAGCCAAGACGAATAATGTTGGCGGTGCGGTTTCGCTGTTTCGAAGATTGCTTTCGCTCGTTGCAGGCCACGAGCGAAAGCAGGTTCGGTTCCTATTTGCCTACTCCCATTGCTTCTTTCGAGATCCCATCATGACAACATCGTCGCCGCCTGGTGTCATTATTCGGCCGTCCGTGGCGGAAGATGCGGAAGCCATTCAGACGCTCATTGAAGGGTTTGTGGAGCGTCAGTTGTTGCTGGAACGCACGATTGATGAACTCCGCGGGTTAACTCGTTTTGGCTTTATCGCGGAAGATCAAGGTCAAGTGGTTGGTTTTTGTGCGGTGGAAATCTATTCGCGGAAGCTGGCCGAAATCCAATGCTTGGCCGTCGCCGATTCGCACCAAGGAAAGGGCATCGGACGTCGTTTGGTGCAAGGCTGTATTCGCTTGGCCAAAGCTCACAACATCTTAGAGCTGATGGCCATTTCTTCGTCCGATGCATTCTTGAAAGAGTGCGGCTTTGATTACAGCTTGCCGAACCAGAAACGAGCACTCTTTATGCATCCGGCCAGTCTGGAAGACGAAGAATAGCAGACTCGGCATAACATCACGGGTGCACTCATTCACCGAATTCTCATTCGTTGGCATCCAACAAAGTTCGCATCGAACGCATGAGGACATCTTCCACGTCCGAGGACACTCGGGAAGATCGCGGTTCCGTTTCATACCCTCCTTGCGAATAGGCAATCTTGGTGCCGATGTAACCCGGCGCGTAGTCGCCATAAGCTGCCATGGCTACGAATAAATCAGGACGCATGGCTTGCGCGGCCAACTGGTATTCCACAAACAGTTCGCCCGGCATGTGGAGGATTCGATTGTTGCCCAACGAAAGGCAAGAAAGGTCAATCTGATGACCGTCGGCGCTGCGTTGCGCCCAAGCCAAATCCGTGGCCATTAATTGTCGCTGCAGCATCGGCACAGTTTCGTCCGCAATCAGCTGCTTAGTTTTATCCAACGAATGCTGCGTCTTGACGGGCAGCGCGACGGCCAACGTTTGCCAATGGACGTCGTCTGCTTGTAGCGGAGCTTTGGTGGTTGCTTTCCAGGCGGCGAGCATCCCCGCGTGAACTCGATCCGCCAACACTTGTCGATTCGCCGGGGAACCATCATTCCACTTGCCGGCACCAATATTGCCGCCCGCGCCGTTGAAATGGATATGAGGTACGTTGGTTTCGGATTCGCGAGCGTTCCTGGCCATACCGGGAAAGTCGGTATTGGCCAACTTGGTTCGGTAATAACTTTGCGGATGAGTGGCATAGTACGAAAGCACGGCGACAGGTCCTTCGCCATTCCAAAAACTAATCAGCTTCACCATCGGGTCGATGGTGCCAACCGGTTTGGCTCGAATGTTCGGATCGACGGTCGCCGTGTAGCGAACAAATTCCACTCGACCATCTTCTCCCAAAATTCGACGATTGGACGCTACCTTTTCAATCTTGCCCTGGCCGTGGCCGATGTGCGTGATGGGTTGAGCCGTTTCTAAACACTGCTGAATAGCGTGCGCGGTTCGTTCCATGACGCTGCGGCAAAAGGCGACGTCCGAGAATTGATCGGCGATGCCGATGGGAGCGAGTATTTCATGGACGCTGAAATCGCAGACGGGCGCGTCATGTTGGTGAAGACAATGCAGAGCCACTCGCTCCGGCGTTGTGCCAGCTGCGTTCGCAAAAGCTTGGCGAAACGCATCATATCCTGCGTTGCCAATCCCAATCCAATCGACGGCGCACAGTACAATGGGTTCGCCACTGCCTAGAAGAACAACGCCCTTGATGCTGAGCGGGCTTTCTACGCCTTCGGTTGGATCATAGGCCAGCGGACTGCCAATTGGCGGAGAAGCATCCACGGCAAACGTTGCAATCCGCAATTGGTTGGCATGCACCGAGCCCAGCACGCAAAGAAACACGAAGATTGCCCAAGCCGATTGTGATCGAACCTTCATCATCCTATTTTCCCTTCCATTCAACCGTTGGTCCGCCAAGTGCCGAATCCAAATTATAAAGGACCGACGCTGGTCGCACACAACTTGTACAAAAACTTTCGTCACTCACTTCCCTCGAACCGTTTTTTGGTTACTTTCAGACTTCAGCGAAAGAATATCCATAGGATTGGGACACATGCTTGTAACTTCGACAGATTGTTTTCGGCAGGACCTGCCCGAATTTTCGACCCATTGCGACGATGGCTTTGAAATCAGCTGGACCGGGCATGCGTTCATTCCAGGCCAACGACAAGGCCGCGATTCGATTGCCGAATTTGCGAACCGACTGAGACGCGAAACTGTCGAATCCGTCGCAGTGCAGTTACGAGGCGTGTACCTCTGCTTGGTACGCAACTTGGCAACCAAGACGTTGGACGTTTTTGTGGACCCGGCTGGACTACGAGCTGCGTATCGCACGCCCACGTTGGCTTGTTCGTCCTTCTTGGAAATCATGAATTTGGGCGCCGAACACTACGGCGCGATTTCTGCCAAAGGCGTTGTCGAATGGTTCGCTTTGGGCGGACTCTATTTTGGCAGAACATTTGCTACCAACGTGAGCACCATTGGTCGAGACCAGATTTTGCGATTTCGCGAAGGCCACGTCGGATACCAACTAGTAACCAAATTAGACATGTCTCTGGAATCGCAGCCGGTGATCGGACGCCTTGACTATTTTGAAAGTCTCGCCAAAGCACTCGATGGTGCCAACGTCACTGTGGACCTGACAGGCGGCGTTGATTCTCGGTATACCGCCGTCATGTTGAAACATTTTGGCTGCCAGTTTTCGGTGGGACTGGCGAGTCGGCCGGACCATCCTGATGCGATTGTTTCCGGGCAAATTGCCAAGCAGTTGGGCGTGTCGCAGATCTTGGTGGATCATCAATGGAGTGACTTAGAGCGTGAGATTCGGCAAGTCTACGTGGACCAAGACGGAATTTCCAATCCGATTTCGCTGTTTCGACCTCACCAATACGTCCGAGAACTCAAGCGGCAAGGCGTTGACGTCAACGTACAGTCGATCGGGGAAACGTACAAAGACTGGCCTTGGTATCAGGACTTTCCTTTTTACGGCAGCCGCAAGACAAATTTGCAACGCTTCTTCAATTATAGAATCTATTCTATCAAGCTCCCAAAGGAGACTTTCCACGCTGATTTGCAGCCCTTGTTTATGCAATGGCCCGATCGATTCGTACAAGAGATGGAAGCGTTTCGATATTGGCGAAATACAACAAGCTACGATGCAGCGATCGTCTTTGGCAAAGGGCCTGCCGCCATTTCGAAGGGGATTACCTGTCGCGCTCGCTTTGTAGGCATGTCGGTCCCGTTCTTCGACCTTGATCTATTGCGAGAAGCGACGCAAATGTCTCCCTGGAAGCGACCGTTAGATCGAATCTATCGACACGACATGACGCGAGTGAACCCGGACGTGGCTAGAACCAAAACCATTGAAGGACTCACCGTCAGCGATCAGGGTTGGGACCTGTTGGCAGATAGTCTGCGCATGGGGAAGTTCGTGGGCAAGCGAGTTTTGAAGGTGGCAGGCCGAAAACTCTTCGGCAAATCGTTTTTCCAGACGCCCGCGGATTCTACTCAGTTCGTGCACGAAGTGCATCGACTCAAACTGTTGGAAGACTGTGTCGCTCGACTACAACGGCACAACATTCTAAGCAACGAAATTGCGCGCTCCGTTGTTCATAGCCGAGCAGGGGCCATTATTACGTTGGGGCTTCTGTTGGAATCGCTTGGTGATTCGGTTTCGCTTGGCGATTAACCGTTCTTTTTCCCAGTGATACAAATAAAGGGGCGAACCCGCTTGGTTCGCCCCTTTTGTATTAGAAGATCTATGTGTTTCGAAGCAAGTTACTAGCGACGACGGCGCAGCCCCAGCAGTCCCAGAACGGCGAAGCAGCACAGCGAGATGCCGTTTGGTTCGGGCACTTGCGTCACCGAAAGATTGTCGAACACGCCAAAGCTGAATTCCGGCTTCGTAGAAACGGAAGAAAACAGATCCGCAAACGTCAACGCAAACGCGCCGCCCGTTTCCAAAGTCGGATCCACGTTTCCGTCAACCGTGCCAATCTGGAGATCATTGATGAAGAAAGATGCTGTGTTGGCGTCACTATCGACGTCGACCACCAATCTGTGCCAAGCAAAGCCCAACGAACCGTCTTGTGCCGTCACAATTACATTGGTTGGATCGAATACGTTCGTGTCACCTTGAGCAGCAGGAACCGATTGTCCGGGGAATTGAGCTTGCAACACAGGGTCACTGTTGTTGAGCGACGGAATTGCATATTGACCCGAATCAATCGCCAGCATCTCGCCATTCTTGTACAAGCGAAAATCACTGCCCGAATCGCCATCGCTGTCACCTAAGAACCCAGCACCACTCAACGGTGCCGATCCATCAAAGCCAGTATAGGCGCCAATGAATTCCGTAGTTCCGCCACTGGTGTTGAAATTCAACCAGAAATCGACCGCAATCTGATACTGACCAGACATTGTCACGTCGGGCGATGCAGAAATGGCTGCGGCCGCGCCGTTGGCAATGTTGGCTGCCATTCGCAGGCCCGTGGTTCCCGTACCATTTGGCGCGGCGGGAATGCCGAACTTGGCGTAGTCAAAACCAAATTCGTATTCGGTGTCTTCGTCCGCGACGATCGTCCATCCTGTAGCGTCGTCCAAGTCAGACACATACTGCCCGAACGCCAGCGGCGTGCAAAGAAAAAGGCTGGCAAAAATCAACACGATTCGTTTCATTGGTAAATCTCCAGTAGCAAGCTCGTCGCAAACTTCTATTCTCTTTTCAAACAAACAAAAAAACGTCTTTCGCCACGCCCTTTCCAAACACGGGGCGCAGCGAAAGACGTTCCAATTTTCGTCCGATTCAGTAGCGGTCCTGACTGTCGATTCGCTGGATTAGCTCTTGCCTCAAAAAAACAAACGCCGGAATGTTCATCTCATTCCAAACTAACTGGGAAACGCCAGCGTATCCGCTTCGTTCCCGCCTGTCAAACTGCGCAATTTCGGTTTGATGCAGACTTTGCAAAAAATCTGCGGCCATGCTCATGATCTGAAACGCAATTTGATCGTGCGAATACGAACGAAGAACAGGGTTTTCTCAATTGCTCGCAATTTATCGCCGATGACATTTGTACGGCCGATTAGTGGGATTCCTGTTTCGCGAATCGGGCTCGAGGGGGGTACACGTCGCCGTTTTTTGCAGACGAGATCAATATCATGAAATCGATTTTCTATAGCCTGGTTGTCGCCAGTACATTGGCTTTTTTTACCGGATGTAGTTCTGGCCCCGCGGGGCTTTTGGGATCAGGACCATGTGCCGGTGGTTCGTGCGGTTCCGGAGGCTGTGTTGGTGGGTCTTGCGGAGCCGGTGCTGGTGCCGGAACCGGTTCGCAGCAAGGCGGTCCACTGGGTGCCATGCTGGGGAAACACCATGTTGGCTCGCAGTCGCATATGGGAGATCAACCGGGTCCGGCGTTTGGCCCGTCAGCGCCGTCGGTGACCTACCCGTACTACACAACGCGAGGCCCGCGAGATTTTCTGAATCCAAATCCACCGTCGATTGGTCGCTAAGCAAGCGAAACGCCGTGAATTTGCAGTCGGCAGCGAATCCCAACAAGCGATTCGCTGCCAGTTTTTCTTTGCCGAAAAGTCATCGGCGGGCAGCGGCGAAACGAGTCGTTGCGAACGAACGAAACGTTGATTTCGAATTTCGTTCTTCACCCAAATCGGCTTGATGTTGTCGGCGCTAAGCCATCGAAAGAAACGCAACTACGCGTTGGACTTCATTTCGGCCAGTTCTTGCGCCGAACCGACCAACCGGTCCCAGTTTTCGTGAATGTATTCTGGCGGACCGCCAATCTGAGCGACCACTTGTGCCAACATCTCCGTCGGCACCATTTCAATGGCGTTCCACGGGCAAACGGTCAACTCGTAAGGATTGGTCTTTTTCTGAGGAATATGAACGCAAACTTCGCAGCCAACGCAACGTTCAAAATCGATTTCGCACCAGCTTTGATTTCCTTTGACGCCATGCGAATTGGGCAGCGTTTTCAGTTCAATACAATCGACCGGACACACCTCTAGGCAAGATTCGCAACCCGTGCAGTTGTCCGCGTTGATGACTGCAAGTTCTTTCGGCAGCTTTTTACGAGGTTTCTGTTTTGCCATGGCGAACTACTACCTTCGAAATGGAATCAAGGTCGAATTCAGTAATAAACTGGGGCGTCTGCGAGGAATTTCGCAAAGCCGACCAATTATAGAAGGACATCGACCAACGTCCAACGGGTTCTGGAAGCGAATTTCGACGAACCGCGATCGATATCGAGTCGAAAACGGCTAGTTTCCGACGGAATCGCTTGGACCACGCTCATCTTCGTCTAGCTAGTGATGACGTACCAAGTGATCCCCACCAATAGACCCAATACAAACACAAATCCGGCCAATTGCACCATACTTTCCAGCAACATGGATATCTTGCTCCGTCTTGTTCAACGTCAATTGTGTCACTTGAAAACGTCTCATTCTAACCGTTGCGGTCGTGCGTGAGGAGCGTATCGACCGGAAAAGACCGACGCCACTCGCCAGGATTTTGAATCCAAAACATAGTGGCGTCTTCATGCCCATGAACCGGCCAATCCGGGCTCGGATAACTGCTTTCGAACGATTTTTAACGTCGATCCTGGCGAATTCGAGCGGCTGTTGATGAAATGCAAGCATTGCAAAGCTAGTAATCGTGCCGGTTTCGCAGGGAAATGCTCCAGCACCGAATGGTGTTCGGTTACGTATGGAAGGACTTTCGTTCGTCCACGCTGTGCGACGAACCAGTTTGGATCTAAGTTCCTTCAATTTGGAGGATTCGGTATATTCCGTGGTTCGCAAGCGTCGTTCAGCTGGAACGTAGAGCACATCGACAAACCGCAAATGTTTACGCTCGTTTACGCTGACCAAAATTCGCTCACTCAAGTTTTTCAGGTAATTACGACATGTCCTCCTCGAAGTCTCGTTCCGCGTCGCCATCGCCCGGTCAGCCGGAAGTGCTTTCGACCGAATATGAAAAGTCGACTCGTGAAGCCGTGGAATCGATCGTTGTCGCCATCGTTCTGGCGTTTCTGTTTCGCGCGTTTGAAGCCGAGGCATTTGTGATTCCGACTGGTTCGATGGCACCGTCGCTGCAGGGCATGCACAAACACATCACGTGTCCCGAATGTGGCTATGAATACAAAGTGGGTGACAGCCAGATGGAAGACAAAGTAGTGGCGACGCTTTGTCCCAGTTGCTTTTTTACCGAACAGATTAACCCGATGGATTCCAAGCAGCGGACGCACACGGGCGATCGCATCTTAGTCAACAAGTTTGCTTACGAAGATCCCTTTGGTGAACCCAAGCGTTGGGACATCATTGTCTTCAAGTTTCCCGGCAATGCCAAACAAAACTACATCAAACGACTTGTCGGCCTTCCGGGCGAAGAACTGTACATTCGCGCCGGCGACGTCTACGTGCGGCAGCCGGGCGAAGAAGCCTTTACCATCGCGCAAAAGCCGCCTCACAAGATCAAGGCGATGTTGCAGCTGGTAAGCGATTCCAACTTTCGTTCCGAAACGCTAAACCAAATCGGCTTTCCAACCAATTGGGAATCGACGTCGGATGTTTGGTCTACGCTGGATCAAGGCGAATCGTACGAATGC
Source organism: Pirellulaceae bacterium (assembly GCA_041399205.1). GTDB lineage: Bacteria > Planctomycetota > Planctomycetia > Pirellulales > Pirellulaceae > JAGQOZ01. The sequence continues at coordinate 177,803 of JAWKTK010000003.1, forward strand.
CAGGCCTCCAACGAAGTAGCTTGGCTGCGCTACCAACACTACGCGCCGTCGTTTGAGGAATGGCAGCAAATGCTGCAGACCGGTCAGCCCATTGCTGAACGTCGCCCAATCACGGACTTCTATGCCTACAACAGTAAGTCCAGCTACCAGGCCGGGCACGCCGAACCCATTGGGCACAATTGGGTTGGAGACTTGGCGTTGGAATGCCAGATAGAAGTTGACAGTAGCGAAGGTCAAATCGTTTTGGATTTAGTCAAAGCGGGCCGCCACCATCTACTGACCATTGATGTTTCCACGGGCAAGGCCACGTTAGAAATGGATTCATTGCCCTTTGACACTGCCAGTGGTTCCACCGTACAAACACTGCAAGCCGATACGCTGGTGAAAGGCGCCGGGACGTATCGACTGTGCTTCAGCAACCTGGACAACCAACTGACGGTGTGGGTCAACAACGGCGTGGTCTCCTTCGATGAATCAGGATCGTATTCGCCGCCGGAACTACAGGTGCCTCGTTGGTCTGCTGCCGATCCCGGCGATCTGACACCGGTTCGCATCGGTTTGCAAGGAACGGCGGGACGAGTCCGAAATTTACGTGTTTTGCGAGATGTCTACTATACGAACGGAGCGTACGTTCAAGAAGCAGACGTGGCGGTCGATCAGTATCAAGTGTGGAGCCGAAACCACCGTTTGGCCGGCGAACTATCGCGGCATGTTCCGTTTTCACTTAGCGAAGATCAGTTCTTTCCCATGGGTGACAACAGCCCGCACAGCAGTGACGCTCGGATCTGGGATCAGAACCGAGGTCCACAACCGCCCATCGGGAATTGGGTGCATCGCGATTACTTGATTGGCAAAGCGGTCTTTGTGTATTGGCCCGCTCCGGTACGAGCGACCCTTCCGGGCGTGGGCGTTTCCTTACCAGTGTTTCCCAATTTTTCCGAAATGCGACTCATTCGATAGCAAAATTGTTTGGCCGTTTGGTCTCGCTTTTGTTTCACTCGTCACGGAGGACAATGACATGTCGATGGTTCTGAACGTTTCGGGGCTGGTAAAAAACTACGGACGGCGGCGAGTCGTCGATGGCGTGTCGTTTGACGTACAAAAAGGCGAAATTGTTGGTCTGTTGGGTCCGAACGGGGCTGGCAAGACGACTTCCTTTCGCATGACATGTGGAATGGTCGAACCCGATGCCGGACATGTCGAATTAAACGAAATCGACGTGACCAACTGGCCCATGTTTCGCCGCGCCAAAGACGGCGGCATGGGCTATCTGGCTCAGGAATCCAGCGTATTCCGCAAGCTCTCTGTCGAACAAAACCTGCTGGGCATGATGGAAATGCTCGGCGTCGACCGCAAGACGCGGAAAGCTCGCTGTAACGATCTGCTGGAGCAATTCAACATCACGCATATTCGCAAATCCAAAGCCAGTTCATTGTCTGGTGGAGAACGACGTCGCCTCGAGATCGCTCGCTGCCTGGTTTCCGACCCACAAATCATTCTGCTGGACGAACCGTTTACCGGCATCGATCCCGTAACGATTGACGGCATCCAGAATATTGTTCGCGATTTACGAGACCAAGGGATTTCTATCTTGATTACGGACCATCAGGTTCGCGAAACACTGGAGATCACTGATCGAAGTTACGTGATTCGCAAAGGTCGAGTCCTCTGTCATGGCAATCCGTCAGAAGTGATCAATCATCCGGAAGCCAGAAAGTATTACTTTGGCGACGGCATCCAACTTACCAACCCGCCGGCGCCTCACATTCGCGCCAGTCACGGCGGCATCCGACCAAGTCGAACCGCTTCCACAGATCTGTAAGATTCTTTGTGCCCAACGTCGCGGAATGACGAGTCCGAACACAGATTCGGCGGCGTGCCTGGCGTTTGTTCGCATCCAACGCAACGCGCATAAGTAAAGGGCGTCGAACGGCTTCCGACGCCCTTTTGGCTTTATCCGTATTGAACTTCGAAGTTGCTGCTACTTGCGACGTCGCAGTAGAGGCAGCACGCCTAGAAACAGCAGGGCCAAGCAATTCGGCTCGGGCACGGCGTTCACTTGCATGCCAAAGAACGAACCGTCGCAACCATCTGCCAACGTGCCATCAAGTCCCAGTGGCGAAAGGGCCAGATCCAGAACGTCGCCGGACGCCAAAGTGATGTCCACCGAACGAGTTACACCCGTAGCATCTGTTCCGTCAACGGTGAATTGGTCCAGCAACGAACCATTCAAGTACAACAAACCCGTTGTACCGTTGCCGCAGTTGGCATTTTGTTTGGCCAGATTCCAAGAAACCGTCGCGTCGCCAGAATAGTCTGACTCCCAGCGTCGCACCGCGTGATGCACTACGCCGTTGTTGTCGCCGTTTGGATGGCCCGATTCTTGAGCCACCGTGGTCCACGGTACATTGTCACCATCCGTGTTGGCTTCGTCCCAGTTGCTGCCCGCCCAAACCCAAGTCGGTCCAGCGAACGCTTGAAAATCACCAGCTCCATAAGCGCCGTCCGTATCGGCACTGGCATCATAGAAACCGTAAGTCCAACCATTGGCACCCTGAGTACCATCGGCAGACCAATCGGCAACGGAATCAGCGACAACATCCGCCGATGCCAAAGAAGGTGCCGCCATCAACACACCAACGGCGACCATTCGCAGCAATGAAGTTACTTTCATTAGATACACCATCCATTTACAAGAAATCACAGATGTCGGAAATCGACTACAAGGTTTCCTAGTTTGCCCGAATTTCCGGTCGATTTCAACGAACAACAATCAAATTCCTCGAAAAGCTGAATTCGCGAGTTCAGTAACATGAACAAGGGTCGAAGATACGACAAGAATTTGACGCGCAACGCCGACGCCCGTAGTGACCGTTCGGTGCGAATCGAGCTTACTTGCTTCCAAATAGCTGCAGTTGTTCCAGACGCTTTTTGGCTGGTTCATAGTCTGCGGAAATATCCAGCGCCGCTTGGTATTCTTTGATCGCGGCTTCGGGATTGCCCAAAGCTTCCAGGGCCAAGCCGTGATTGAAGCGAGCCAAAATGCTGCTCGGAATTCCCTCGGCCAGGCGTTGAAGATAAGGAAGTCGCCGTTGCGTGTCTTGGACAATGTCCCCTTTTTGTTCGGTTCGATCAATCGCTTGCAACACGATTAGCGTACAGAACGGAATGACAAACAACGACCACAGCAAACCGTGCCGCAGGCCTTTGGGTAATGTCCATCGAGTTCGCGCCGAATCATTCGCGGCGATATCAAGCGAGGTTTGGGTGTCACTTTCGCGCAGCTTCCAAATAAAGCCGTCAAAGTAGTAGTGCAACAACGTCGACGTCAGGAAGAACGCCATCAGCAAACTATGCCATTGAATTTGCGTGACATACTGAGCGCCGACTTTCAACGAACCGTACGCGGCAATCAGTCCCACGTACAACAGAACGAAGATGACTCGAGGCTGAAAGACAAATTTCGTAAAACCTTTCAACGTCGAATCCTTTTTTACTCGGTTCCGATTAAACGCCCAGACAATCGTCAGATACTGGACATCATGAAACAATTCAAAGAACGCATACGCCACCACAATGTTGGTGATGGTTGCAGTGGAATACCAAAACGAACCAAACGTGGCGATCATCAAAGCGACTTTGACCGGGCTAGGCCGCGAGCCGCGTACATAACTGATGACCAAGTTCAACAAGAATGCTGCCGTGATGCTTGCCAGCAGCGCCCAAGTGATGCTGCGCAGCGAGTTAAACGTTTCCGTTGCGGGCACGGGCAGACCGGCGGTGTAGAAGTGATTGACAAAGTTGTATAGCGTGTTGTCGTTCAAGATGATGGCCGCTGCGAACCAAATTAAACACATGCCCCAATCCAGCCAGCGCGTCACCGGTGAAAAACAACGCACCTTGGAATCGTAGATGCGCACAAATCCGTACGCTTGCATCAAGTAATGCCACCAGCCCCAGATCATGGCAATGGAAATGATGCTGGCGTCCAATTGATTCAGAAACGCAAACGCACACGTCAGCATCAGCAAGATGGGTGCTACCAAAAAGCGAATTCGAAACCGACGAAACAGCGCCGGATCTCCGTAGGCGCGCATCATGCCGGGCAGATGATGTCCGACTTGCCACACCATGATGAACGAAGCAATCATCGCGGCGCTCCACACCTGCTTGGCGGTCAAGAACCCCAGCAAGATAATCACGGGCGAACCAATGATCAGCGTCATGTCGGCCGCAGGACTGAGGATCCAATAAGATGGCCGCTGGTTCAACGATGCGGTGGCGGATGATTCGGTTGGCACAGAAGCGGAAGCAGGCACGATGGTCGTAATCCTGTTAGATGGTCCAAAGGCGGAGCGGTGTTGGAAACAAAAGTGGGGCGAACCTACGCGAACGGCGAGCGGAATCGGTTCGCCAGCGTACGTCGGCCTATTCTAATCGAATCTAGTCGACTGCCGTACGGTGAATTCGCAGCGGCGGCCTTGGATTAAACTCTGTTTTTCTGATTTTTTCCGTTGATTTTTCGCGATGTCGAACTTGTCTTTAGGTCCATTCGTACCCTAAATTATCGACAGCACCAAACCGCAAGAGCCGGGGGAGCGCGGTAGTGCAGACTGTGGTCGTATCTGGTACTCGAGAACATTCGCACGGAACATTGGCACAGATCAACGCATTGTCAACGTATGTACTTGGGACATGATCCTTCCTGACCGACAGAAAATGGCGTCCATGGCAACATTCGGTCTATTCGGCGTGCGCTGCGAGCTGCACCAACGACCGGACGGGACGTTTCTTGCAGCCAATTTTGCTACAAAACAGGTACTTGGTTTTAGGGGTGGTTTATGACAGAGAGATCGACGGAAACGCCGATGATTGAGGCCCATGGCCTATCCAAGTTTTACGGCGCTTTTGCAGCCTGCCGGAATATTTCGTTTACGGTCAATCGAGGCGAAGTGGTGGCATTCTTAGGGCCAAACGGCGCCGGTAAGAGTACCACCATGAAATTGCTGACCGGCTATTTGTCTGCATCCGAAGGGTTCGCGCGGATCGCCGGTCACGACATGGCGCAAGACCGCATCTCGGGTTCGGCCAACCTGGGCTATTTGCCGGAAAACGGGCCGCTGTATCCCGACATGACGCCCGCTTCACTGCTGAATTTCTTTGCCGACGCACGAGGCATCTCGGGCAGCGATCGAACTCGGCGCATCGGCGAAGTGGTTGACATCTGCATCTTGGGATCGGTCTACCACAAACCGATCAGCAAGTTGTCCAAGGGATTTCGTCAACGAGTGGGCATGGCGCAGGCGCTGCTGCACGACCCCGATGTGTTGATTATGGACGAACCGACCGCAGGCTTGGATCCGAATCAGATCAATGAAGTGCGTAACACCATCCATCGACTGGGCCAAAGTAAGACGATCCTGCTTTCCACGCACATTCTGCAAGAAGTAGAAGCGATGTGTAATCGCATTATCATCGTCAATGAAGGAAGATTGGTGGCCGATGGTTCCGTTTCGGAATTCACCACGGACGGCAAGACGTTGGATTCAGAATTCCGACGTTTGACCACTTCCACCAAGTCTCATCACGTGGCGTGACCGGATCGGCAAATTCGTTCGTCACAAATGACTTGGCCCAACCAAACAAGAATCAAAGATCGCTTAGGAATCTATCATGAATGAAGTGACTTCGATCGTAAAACTTCTGGTGATTGACGCCGTATTGGTATTGATCTGCGTTGTCATCCTCATGGCTTTGTCCATGATCAAGAAGGCTACCTACGCCGTCTACAAACGGAATTTGCTCAGCTATTTCGCCAATCCGGTGGGCTACATTTTTCTGTGTGCGTTTGTCGCTACCTGTTCGGCGGCAGCGTTTGTGGGTTTGGGTTCGACCAACGAATTTTTCGTCACGAATCTGGCGAACCTGGATCTTCTGAACGGTTACATCCAATGGATTTTATTGCTGTTCATTCCCACCATTACCATGAGCCTATGGGCCGAAGAACGTCGACTCGGTACCGACGAACTGCTGCTGACCATTCCGGCCAGTGACTGGGACATTGTCTTGGGCAAGTACTTGGCGTCGGCAGCTATTTTCGGTATTTCGCTGCTGGTGTCACAAATTTCCAACTTCGTGGTGCTGGCGTTGTTAGCCAAGGGTGACGTCGATATCGGTCTATTCGTCACCACCTATTGCGGCTACTTCATGATGGGCTTGGCCATGATTTCGCTGGGAATGGTGGTTTCTTTCCTGACCAAGAACTTGGCCATCGGATTTATTTTGGGCGTGCTGGCCAACGTGCCGCTGGTGTTTTCGCATGACTTCAGCTTTGCCGAACAATCGTTTGACTTTTTCCGCGGCGTCGTGAGTTTGCGGTCGTTTGTCTTCTTTGCTTTGGTGATCGGTTTGGGCCTGTACTTAAGTGTGGTGCTCATCGGCCGACGTCATTGGTATGGCGGCAAAGATGGCGAATCCAAAGTAGGCCATTACTTGTTCCGAGCGATCGCGTTGGTGATGACGGTGGTTTGTTTGTCGATGTTCTTTTCCAAGAACGTTTCCATGCGTTACGACACCACCACAGAACAAATTAGTTCGCTTAGTCAGAAGACGGTCCAATTGGTTCGCGATGTCGACGACGAAAAAGTGGTGGTAGTGGAAGCGTTTATCAGTCAAGACATTCCGGAAGACTACGCCCAAACCAAATCGGACCTCATTACCAAATTGAACGAATTCAACGCAAAAGGTGGCAATCGACTTCAGGTCCGAATTTTCGACAACCTGGAGCCGTTTAGTGACGAAGCGGAACGAGCCAACGAACAGTACGGAATCAAAGCCGTGCCTGTGACGGTGACCGAACGCGGAGCGATGAAGAGCGAAGAAATCTTCTTAGGCGCCGCATTTACGTGTGGCCTGGAGAAAGTGGTGGTGCCGTTTTTTGATCGAGGCATCCCGGTGGAATATGAATTGATTCGGTCCATTGCCACCGTGTCGGGCGAACAGCGCAAGAAGCTGGGAATCGTCAACACGGGCGCTCGTCTGTACGGTGGATTCGACATGCAAACCATGGGACAAACGCCCAAGCAGTTGATTGTCGAAGAATTGGAAAAGCAGTATGAAGTGGTCCAAGTTGACGCTGGTTCGCGCATCGAAGAAGAACTGGACGTGATGCTGGTGGTGCAACCTTCATCACTGAATCAGATGCAGTTGGACAATGTGACCGAAGCGATTCGCAAAGGAATTCCCACGGCCATCTTTGAAGACCCGGCACCCGTCATGATCCAAGCGGTGGGAACCAGCCAACCCAATCCTCCGCGAGGCGGTGGTGGCATGTTCGGCGGAGGTGGTCCGCCGGAACCCAAAGCCGACTATCAAAAACTGTTCGCCACGCTGGGCATTGAAATGTACGGCCGCAATGACATGGGCCAGTACTCGGCGGATGTCATCTGGCAAAACTACAACCCGTACAAAAAGGCACAAGGACTGCCGCAAATGTCGGCGGAATGGGTCTTTATCAGTCCCGACAACGTAGACGCGGACCAACCTTTCAATCCTGATTCACCCGTCGTTTCTGGACTCAACCAGCTGCTGCTGTTGTATCCGGGCGCTATCAAGAATCTGGAAGCCAACGGATTGGAATTCACACCTTTGGCTCAAACGGGCAAGCAAATGGGCGTGATCAATTTTCAAGATCTCAGTTCTGCTCGAGATCCCATTGAACTGGAATTTTTGCGAAAGAGTCGCACCTCGCCGGAAGTGGTTGCGACGTTGGCCGCCTGGATCAAAGCCAAGGATTACAAACCCATCACGGACCAAACGGACGAATCAGCCACGGCCGCAGACAAGGAAGGCACCGCGGATGCCGCCGCTAAATCCAGCACACCTGAAAACAACATTAACGTCATCTTTGTGGCGGACATTGATTTGATGGGTTCGGATTTTCTACGCATCCGAGCTCAACCCGATATGGGCGGTGAAATCAAATGGCAGTTTGATAACGTAACGTTCGTGCTAAACGTGATCGATGCCTTAGCCGGTGACGATCGCTTCATTGCAATTCGCAAACGACAGACTCGGCACAGCACGCTGAAACTGGTCGAAGAAAAAACGGCAGCGGCCAGTGAAGCGGCTGACGATGAAAAGGCCAAGTTCGAAAAAGAATTCAAGGGCCTGGAAACACAAGCGAAGAACAAGCAGCAAGAAGCGATGAAAGAGCTGAACGATACCATTGCGGATATCAACAAGAAGCTGCAGTCGCCCGATATGGACGAAGCAACTTCTCGAGCGGTCATGCAGGAACTGCAAGGCAAAATGGCGCAGCTTGGCATGAAGCAGCAGATTGAACAACGCAAGTTGGATATTGAACTAGAGAAACTGCAACGCGATCGAGATGGTAAGCTGGCCAAGATCAAACGCGATTTGGACAAGGAAGTAGAAGGTGTCCAGAACGTTTACAAATCTTTGGCCGTTTTCATTCCGATTTGGCCGCCACTGATTTTGGGGGCCGTTGTCTTCTTCCGACGTTGGATGTTGGAACGAGGCACCATTACCGACGCGCGTCGCCGGTAGGCAAACGAAAAACAACACCTGAACATAATAGAAGCGACTTTGGGAGGAGTATCCTGATGTCTGAAATGGTAAAGAGTCTTGTCTTTGGCGGCGTGGCCGTCGGATCCTTGGTCTTGGCGCTGGTCTTTGGGCGCGATACGCCTCCGCCACCCGTGCCAGAGCAGATTGGTGAATCCCTGTTCCCCAAATTCACCGATCCGCTGCAAGCCAAGGGCCTGTCGATCATTCGCTTTGATGAAGCGATGGCGCAGATTCGTGAAATCGAAGTGAAAAATGTGAACGGTATTTGGACGTTGCCTTCGCATGATGGCTATCCGGCCGATGCGGAAAACCGGATTCGCGACGCCACTTCGCCCTTTGTCGATCTGAAGATCATCCAAGTGGTGTCGGATACGGAAGGCGAACATTCCCTGTACGGCGTTCTGGAACCCAACGTGCAAACGACGCAAGCCAGTGACGAAGGTGTAGGTGTGCGAGTTGCCATTCAAGATGGCAGCCGCAATGACTTGGCGGATCTGATTATCGGCAAGCCGGTCAGTGGCAGCGAAGGGCAACGCTATTGCCGAGAACAAGGGAAGCCTCGTGTCTACATCTGCGAAGTCAATCCGGACAACCTGCCGGTTCGCTTTGATGACTGGATCAAGAAGGACCTGCTGGAAGTCGCCGCGTTTGATATCACTCAGCTGGTCTTGAAAGATTATTCGTTCCAGGTGAATCAAAGCTTCACTGGGCCGGTCACCAATTATGACCAGCGGTTCGAAATTACAATGAGCGAAGAAGCAGGCGCATGGACCTTGGATCGCTTATTGGAAAATCGCAACGGAGATTTGGTCGAAGGAGCGCTATTGCCCTCGGAAGAACTGGACAAGGAACGACTGAACGGTTTACGAGACGCCCTGACGGAAATCCAAATCGTGGACGTGGAAAAGAAGCCCGAAGGGTTGACCGCCGATCTGAAAGCCGATCAGGGCCTGTTCAACAATTCCGACACCATGGAAGAAACGATTTCGTCACTTAGCCAACGAGGTATCTATCCTGTCCAGACGGGACCATCGTCGGACGATATTGAACTGCTGTCGAGTGACGGCGAAGTGCTGGCTCGAACACGCGAAGGCGTCGAATATGTCTTGCGATTTGGCCGAGTTCGTAACGTGGACACGGAAGGTGGTGAAGGCAAACTGAATCGGTATCTGTTGGTTTCGGCACGAGTGGACATGGAACAGTTTCCGGAACCAGAATTGGAACCGCTTCCAGAATTGCCGGCAGCGGAAAACACGGATGCTCAAGACGCTGACAACGCGTCCGTTGATCGCCTGACAACTCGTTTGGTGGCCCTGCAGGATCAAGACGAAGCCGAACAGCCGGCGGCGGATGACGTGTCCGAAACCGTGGACGAAGATGCAAACGATGCGGCTAGTGAACCCCAAGATGCTGCAGCTGATACCAGCGAACAAGGTGCGACCGAAGAAGACACAACCACGGCAGACGACGCCAACGAGTCGCCGGAAGCGGACGCCACGGAAGACGTTGATTCGAATCCAGCAGATGACACAGCTGCCGAAGTGGACGCAGCCGACGCGAGTGACGTGAATCCCACAGCGGAAGCGACGTCGCAAGGTTCGCTGGAAGAAATCCAAGCGGAACGCGAACGAATCAACAAAGAGAATCAGCGAAAGATCGACGAACGTAATGACAAGATTGCCAAAGCCAAGGATCAGGTGCGGCAGGTGAATTATCGGTTTGCCGATTGGTACTACGTCATTTCAGAAGACGTTTACAAGAAGATTCACTTGACCAAGTCTGACATTATCAAAGTTTCGGAAGAAGCCGAAAAAGAAGGATTTGGAGTGGATAACTTCCGCGAATTACAAGAACGAGGCCTGGAGAAAGTACCGTCACCGGACCCGCTGCCGTAGTCCAACTAAGGTAGCTGGACGTGTGAGCCTGGAAAGCCAAAAAATCCTAGCCCGAAGCGTTAGCGAGGGAATGCGGAGTTGAAATCCTAGCCCGACGTGTCAGCGAGGGAATGCGGAGTTGAAATCCCAGCCCGAAGCGTTAGCGAGGGAATGCGGAGTTGAAATCCTAGCCCGAAGCGTTAGCGAGGGAATGCGGAGTTGAAATCCTAGCCCGAAGCGTCAGCGAGGGAATGCGGAGTTGAAATCCTAGCCCGAAGCGTTAGCGAGGGAATGCGGAGTTGGAATCCTAGCCCCGACGTGTCAGCGAGGCACGCGAAAACGATCAAGAATCCCTCACTTACGTTTCGGGCTAGGGAAAACAGCAGCTTCAAAACACCTTAGCGATCGCCGCAGGTAAGAAACGTCGGCTAGCGCCTTGACGCTCACACAACGTTAGCAACGGAATTCGAACAAGGAACTGATGTCAGACAAAGACGGACAAAGCGGCGGAATTGTTAATGGCATTGTTCAATATGTCCAAAAGCGCATCCCAAACACGGGACTGATCATCACACTGTCGGGGCTGATTGGCATTTCGGCCGGTTTAGCGCGACGGTTTTTACGCTGCTGATCGAGTTCTTCTCGCGGTGGACCGTCGAACCGTTCATGCAGCATGGCGAGCGTCTGTCGTACGCCGTGGTTGTCGTTCCCGCGTTGGGACTATTGGTTGTCAGTTGGTTTACTCGCCGCTTCGCTCCGGAAGCACAAGGCCACGGTGTGCCGGAAGTCATCATGGCGGTCGCTCGAAATGACGGTCGTATTCGTCCACAAGTTTCGGCGGTCAAGATTTTAGCGAGTGCCATGTGTATCGGCACAGGCGGATCGGTCGGACGCGAAGGACCGATTGTCCAAATCGGTTCGTCCTTAGGAAGCGTCACAGCTCAGTTCTTTCGGCTTCCGGTTTCGGGAATCAAAGTCTTGGTGGCATCGGGTGCAGCGGCGGGCATCAGCGCCACGTTCAATGCTCCTTTGGCGGGCGTGATTTTTGCCAGCGAAATCATCTTAGGTAGTTTTGCGGTGGAGAGTTTGACGCCCATCGTGATTGCCAGTGTGTTGGCCAATGTGGTCCAAAAGCGCATTGGCGAATACGGTTTGAACGCCGCGTTTCCTCAGCTGTATTACCGCTACGTTGGTTCGTGGAGTCAGTTGCCAACCTACTTGGCGTTGGGTTGCTTGGCGGGCATTGCTGCTGTGTTGTTCATCAAATTTCTCTACTGGATGGAAGACTTTGGCGGCAAGAAGATCAAGGATTATCGTGTTCGCGCCGTCACCATGGGTCTGATTGTCGGCGTGGTGGGAATCTTGTATCCCATGACTCCGCCCAACTTGTCTGAAACGGAGTCGCAGGGCCACCTGTTTCACACGCCTGCACTGTTTGGCGTAGGCTATACGGTAGTCGACCACAGCCTGCATTTGGATACGTTGGACGCCAATGCACAAGAACCCAGCAACTTGCCTAGCGGTCGTAGTAAGGTGGTGCGCATGGATCGTACGGCCATGATGAAAGAGCTGTTGTGGTTGTTGCCGTTGGTGTTCCTGAAACCGGTGCTGACCAGTATCACGCTCAGCGGAGGTGGTTCGGGAGGTGTCTTTGCGCCCAGTCTCTTCTTGGGTGCTACGTTGGGCGGATCGTTTGGCTTGATCTGCAATTTGCTGCTGCCAGGAATTAGCGCCAGCCCTGGCGTGTATGCCATTGTAGGCATGGGAGCGGTAGTGGCCGGAACGACTCAGGGTGTGTTGAGCGCTATCTTGATCGTCTATGAATTGACCAACGATTATCACATTATTTTGCCCATCATGGCGGCGGCCGGGTTGTCCAGCATTGTGGCGCAGTCGATTGATCCAGAGAGCATTTACCACAAAAAAATTAGTCGGCGAGGCTTCCGGTTGGCTCGAGGTCACGACATGCACCGCATGGAACATGTGATGGTGCGAGACGTAATGATTCGCGATTTTCCGGTATTGAAGCAGACCGATAATTTGGAGCGAATTGTTCGAGTCGCTCGATCGAATATTCATATTGAAAGCTTGCCGGTAATGAATTCGTCAGGACAAATGGTTGGCCTGATTCGATCAGAAGACTTGCACCGCGTATTGGATACAGATGTAGGAGCAGACTGGGTCAACGCGGACGATATCGCGGTCCCCGTGGCGGCCGCCATTTCGCCCAATTTGAATCTATTAGAAGCGCTGCGCGACTTTGGAGCTCGAGACATCGAGACGCTTCCCGTCGAAGAGAACCGAGACGGCAAGAAGCAGCTGGTTGGCCTCCTCTTACGCAACGACGTCATGCGCCGTTACCGAGCTGAAATGTTGCGAATGCACTAATAAAGCGGCCAGAATGGTCGTGGATCAGGATGGCGATCCGTCTGGCCTGGGTCTGCCGATTTTCTTGTAACAGTCCTCAATTTCTTTCGCTTGGTTAGTTGTAAGGCAATCAAACGCCTGAAAACACCAACTAAAACGCTAAAGAAAAAGGAACTGAAACATGACTCGCTCGAAACTGATCACCGCTATCGTTTGTTCGTTCGCTCTGGCCACGACGGCCGCCAACAGCTGGGCTGGCTGCGGAGGTGGCGGCTATTACCGAGCCACAAACTACCACCACACGCATGTTGTTCAGCCCGTTCATGTGCAGCGAACCGTGATCGCTCAACCCATTGTCAAACAAGTCGTTCAACCTGTCGTGCAAGTAGCGGCCGCGCCGGTCGAACCACAATATCCTGAAGTCCCCGCGGGTTCCACCATGACGTTACCTGGCAACTTCCTGGGAGACCAAGCGGGCAGCGTATTCATGGTGTTCAAAGACATCAAACTTCCGGTTCAAATCCAGAACTGGACGATGACCGGCGTCACCATCACGTTGCCGCCAATGGCCATCAAGGATGCCGTGTTGATTCGTATTGATGTGGTTCGCCCTGATGGTAGTTTGGCTCATTCGCAGAAACTGCACGTTACCGCACCGGCTCAAGTGATCCTGCACCCAACGGCACCGACTTCGCCCTTGCCAACCAACGCTGCTCTGCAAGCTCAGTCGCCGGTGAGCAACACAGCAGGCCTTTCCAGCTTTGGCGGATAACGACCCTGCCGAATTGCATCTCCTTGAAGCTCGCCAAGCAACCGCCTGGCGAGCTTTTTCTGCGTATTTTGGTACACCGCCACGCCCATTGCTGGATCAGAACCAGACGGCACCTTCCAACCATTTCTGGTGAACAAAACGGCGGACGCCAATGTCCCAGAATTGGAAAACCCGACTAGAATATGGGTTTCCAGCGTGGACAAACGAATGGAGTTCCACCTTGCAACGCGGTTTTGTTATTCGAGACGACTAAGATCTGAACATGACAAACATCATTGGCATTGATCTGGGAACAACCAACTCATTGTGTGCTGTTTTTCAAAACGGCCAACCGCGATTGATTCCCAATGCATTAGGACAGTTGCTGACGCCGTCGGTCGTTGGCATCTTGGAATCGGGCGAAGTGTTAGTCGGGGCCGCTGCCAAAGAATTGGCGGTCACTTCGCCGGAAACTTGTGTCGCTCGCTTCAAGCAATGGATGGGATCGGATCGCAAAGTCACGTTACGCAACCGCGAATTGACTCCGGTCGAGCTTTCCAGTTTCGTACTCCGATCTTTAAAAGAAGACGCAGAACGTTTTCTGAACGGGCAAGTTGCCGAAGCCGTAATTACCGTCCCGGCGTACTTTAATGATGGGCAGCGTCGCGCCACCAAGATGGCCGGGTCGTTGGCGGGCTTTAAGGTGCGACGAATCATCAATGAACCGACAGCGGCGGCGTTAACGTACGGTTTTCATGACAAAGAGGCGGAAAAGCAGTTGGTGGTGTTGGATCTGGGAGGCGGTACGTTTGACGTGACGCTGATGGAAGTCTTTGACGGTTCGCTGGAAATCGTGGCGACCGCCGGCGAAAACTTCTTAGGCGGTGAAGAATTCACGGATCGCTTGGCGGCGGAACTGTGCAAGCGGATGGGATTGCAATTCGAACAAGCAGAACTGACGCAGCCCCTGATGATCGCTCGGCTACGTCAGAATTGCGAACTGGCCAAACGCGCTCTGGCGGATTCGGACCAAGTTGTCGTTCGCGTGCCGAACAAAGACGGTAGCGCTGGCAGTGAAAGTGCTGAAGTGCATATCAGTCGCCACGAATTCGCTCGGCTCAGCCAACCCTTGCTGGACCGACTGCAGCGACCCATTCACAAGGTTCTGCGCGACGCCAATTTGACGCCGGAACAAGTGGACGAAGTGATTCTGGTCGGCGGAGCGACGCGCATGCCCGTCTTGCAACAATTCGTGGCGGAACAACTCGCCTGCCAGCCTCGTTGCGAACTCAACCCGGACGAAGTGGTCGCACTGGGCGCGGCGGTCCAAGCCGCTTTGATTCAAGACGATGCAGCGGTGGAAGACATGGTGATGACCGATGTCTGTCCGCATACGCTGGGCGTAGAAGTGGTGAAGGAACTGGGCGGTCAACTGCGAGACGGCTATTACACGCCGATCATTCACCGCAATACCACGATTCCCGTTTCCAAGGAGCAGACGTTGTACACGGTGCAGCCGAATCAAACCGTCGTAAACATTGCGGTGTATCAGGGTGAATCGCGTCGAGTGGCGGAGAATGTGTTGTTGGGTCAAGTCAGCGTGAACAACGTGCCGATAGGGCCGGCTGGGCAACCGATTGTGATTCGGTTTACCTATGATGTGAACGGCATCTTGGAAGTGGAAGCGTTCATGCAGGATTCGGACGAACGCTTTGTGACCGTGATTTCCACGGACCATTCCATGACGGATGAAGAATTGGAAGAAGCACAACGACGCATGCAAGCGTTCAAGTTTTATCCTCGCGACGATATCCACAATCGCCATTTGCTCCACTACGCAGAACAGACGGTAGGCGAAGTCAATCCGCTGTTTCGTGAACAATTGGAGTCGGCCGTGGATCATTTTGAAACGGCCATGTCGGCGGGAGATCCGGAAATTTTCGATACTGCGCGAACCAATTTGCTGTCCTGCTTGGCATCGCTAGGCTTTCCCTTTGACCAAGCGTAGCACCGATACGACAAGGCAATCCACATGACCGAAGAACATTTGCACACCAAGAATCAGGACGACCGCGATCGCCATCTGCGGCAGATGCTAGGACTAGATCCGTGGTCGGACGCTTTGCAAATTGTCCAACGCCGGAACGATTGGGTCGGCCACATCCCATCGGCGGAAGTTGCCAAACCAGTGCTCGACGGGCAACAAATCCTGCAGATTCGCCGCAAAGCAGAAACGGCAATTGATCAGATCCAACGTCACTTTTGGACGGCCGAAATGGACAAAGTGCAGCTGGCCATCGACCAGTTGCAAGTCGATTCGCTGCCCGATTTGAAGCTGACCGTGCAACGCTTGAAAACGGTCGCAACCGTTCGCGACGAATGGACCGAGTCGTTTGCCAATAGCCAAGCCGACGTGCGGCAAGCGGTTGAACGAGTGCTGGTGGTGCCGCAAGATGGCCAGGCGTGGAACGCGTTGATTCGTTTTCCCAAGCGAGACCTCAATCGGTTTCTAAAAAAAGTGCGCACGCAATTTCCAAACGTATATCGGTTGGAACAACACGCATTTGGCCAAGCGTTGAATCGGTCGTTGACGGCGCAGGAGAAAGAGAAACAGTCCGCGGGAGGGTTGATCATTTTCTTGATGCTGCTGTTCTTCTTGTCTCGAGTGATCCGCCATTACTTGAATCAATAGGCAGACGACAACCGTGAATGACGTAGACCCACCGTGGGACGAACTGCCACACAATCCCATTCGCTTCTTTGGCCTGGAACCGGGCTTTCAGCGGAACGAATTGAAACGCAGTTACACAAAACTGATCAAGCGTTTCAAACCGGAAAAGCATCCACAGGAATTTCAACAAATTCGCGCTGCATACGAACAGTTGGACCAACAACTTCGCTACGGGGAAGCGGCAGCTCAAACCGCGCCAACCCTGCCCGTTGCGAGGCAGGATAGCAGCAGCCAAACGCAGCGACCACCTTCGATCCCAACGTCCGCTACCGCCAGTCCAGCCGATTTATTGCAACAAGAAGTACAGCGTACTTCGGCCGACGCCGTTTACCTACGACTGAGCCAGCCAACACGTAAATCGCCTTTCGAATTCTACGCGTTGGCAATTCTTTCCGACGTCGTGTCAGATAACCAACATCAGCGTTATTTGGATTGGCTGTTGGCCGGACTGAAGCAGCATCCGTCGGACGCAAGTCTGTTGCGTCTGGTACATGCGATGATCACCAGCGGCGCTTTGGACGAAGAAATGACGCACTGGTTACCGGCCATTTCGGAAAGTGTGCAGACCGATGTGTTCTTTCAATTGACGGAACCGCTGTGGCATCGCCTGTTAGACCAAGTCCCGTTTGACGAATTTGCCGAATTGCTGTCAACGTGTGAACGGAATCTTCGAGATCCCCAGATCCAGCGGCGTTGCGTCTTCTATCTGCAGCTAATGCGACTGTCCGTCTTTCGTGCGCCGACAGAATGGTTGACTCGAGCGGTGGCGTTACTGGAAGACAATCCGGATCAACTTCCACCCTACTTGGAACTAGACGCGGAAGTGACACTGGCCTTAGTTCGCTTTCGCCTGTCACCTAATTATGCGGAATTTGCCGCTCACCCGTTACGGCAGGCCATCCAGGAAGCGATGATGGCCTATTGCCTGGATTCCGATGGGGAAGGCGTGCAAAAAGTGGCAAACGTACTGGTCGAGCATGCGGGACGGTGGCAAGAAATTGCCGATGCGTTTCCATTTGGTGGTCCAGATTTTCATCCAGCGTTCGAAGCGTGGTCGTGGGTTTGCCATGATGTTCAAGAAAAGCTGTTTGTGCCACAACGCGAAGCAGACTGGGATCGAATTCATCAAGCAACATTTCAATGGGTTTCCAAGCGGCATGAACAAGATCACGCGACGGTAAACAGCACCACTTTCCGTACAATGGTCCACGCCCTGCTGGGCACAATATTGTTCTTTGTTGGTACCATCGGCGCCATCTTCCTGTTGATTGCCTTGCAAGTCCAGGCGCACCATATCACAGGAAGCGTCTTGCTTGGCGGCCTGCTTGCGTTAATCGTGTATCAATTCTGCCTAGCCAAGCAAGTGAATCGCCTATTGCGGCGACGCAAGGATCGGCAACTGACGAAGCTGTATCGAAACTTCTGGCGACCCAGGCTAGTCCAATTCGGTTGCGCCCAGGGCGGCCATTTTCAGTTCATCCGCTCGATCATTGCGGGCATGGCCGAAACGAACGAAGCCAAGTCGTATCCCGTGATTCATCTACTCGCTAAATTCTCGGGACAAGATACCGCTCTTTCCTTTTACGAATTAACATTCCTGTTCCAGCGGTAGCATCCAAAGACACGCGACACGAAACACATCGTTGGTAGTCCCGCCTTCAGGCGGAAATCCCCTGCAGAAATAGTTCTGCCTAAAGGATCGCGGGAACAACAACTGAACTAGTGAATGCTGCGCCTGTCCTGCAAATTCGTCACTTGTTGTCCACGCGATGCTAAAGGAAACGAGACGAAGAACCAATCTTGGCGCTGGCCAACTAAGCATTTGCGTTCGCAAAGGCCAGCAAGTCATCATTTCCTTTGCGGTCACAGAAATCGCCAAACGATTCTCCGGCCAGTCGATCTTGCTTGAAGTACCGCAACAACGTGGTGATGGATGGCACCACTTCTTCGTGCGGAACCAGGTCCTTGTGAATAAAGTTCAAACGATCTCCTTCGGTTCGCCCACCTACTAACAGCGTGTATTTGCCCTTCGCCTTGCCGACCAAACCAATGTCGGAATTGTACGGCCTGGCACACCCGTTGGGACAACCAGTCATGCGAATGGTAAATCGTTCGTCCGACAGACCCAGCTTGTCCAATTCCACTTCCAATTCGTCAATCAACCCCGGTAACGCTCGTTCACTTTCCGTGATGGACAATCCGCAGGTCGGCAGCGCCGGGCACGCCATGGACCAACGCCGCACCGTGGAAAAATCTTCCGTTAACGGTACTCCATGCTGGCGCAAGATTTGTTCCAACCGGTCTTTGTCGGCCGGTTCAATATCACAGAAGATGATGCTTTGATGCGCGGTCAGACGCAGCGGCGGAGCCAACGTCGAACAGACTTCGCGCAGCGCCGTCTTCAATTTCATGGTGTCAGTGTCTTTAATACGGCCGTTTTCGACATTCAGGCCGTAGAACCAACGACCGTCTCCTTGTTCGTGCCAACCCATGCCGTCATTGAAATCGGTCACGGGGATATCTCGAGCTGCCTCCAGCGGCTGACCGTAATATTCTTCGACCTTCTGCTTGAAGGCGTCGATACCGCCCAGGTTTTCGATAGTGTACTTTAGCCGAGCCACCTTACGGTCTGCTCGATTACCGAAGTCACGTTGCACCAGGATGATGGCCGTCGCAACATCGACTACTTGTTCCGGCGAAACGTAGGCCAACGGTTGTGCAATGGCTTTGAACGTTTTCTTGGCGGTTGGCGTGACGCCGAATCCACCTCCGACCAGCACGTTGTAGCCCACAATCTTGAAGTCTTCACAAATGGCCAACAATCCCAAGTCGTTGGCGTAAACGTCGACGCTGTTGTCACCCGGTAGCCCAATGGCCGTTTTGAATTTTCTGGGCAGATAGGTCTTGCCGTAAATCGGTTCTACAACTTCCGCGTCAGGACTGACCTTGGTCTTTTCGCCCGTGGCCGGATCGGTCAGCCAAATGTCGTGGTAGGATGTAGTCCGAGGACACAAGTGTTCCGCCAAGCGATCGGCCAACGCTTGCATTTCAGCAAAGACGCCGTCATTTTTGTACGGCGTGGGCGAACACATGACGTTTCGTTCGACGTCGCCGCAAGCGGCCAAGGTGGACATTTGGACTTCGTTCAGTCGTCGAATGGTCTTTTGCAGATCATCTTTGATCACGCCGTGCAGTTGCAGGCCTTGCCGAGTGGTAATGCGTAGCGTGGTATTGCCAACTTCGTCACAGAGATCCAGTTCGGCCAACAGCTGAGCACTGGTCAGTCGACCGCCAGGGATCTTGGTTCGCACCATGAATGAAAAATCTTTGCCCCCTTCGCCACCTCGACTATCACGATTATCCTGCTGGTAAATGCCGTGATGTTTCAGCAGTTGAATACTGTCGGATCCAAAGAAATCGTTGCCGTCAATCAGTTCGTCCGGGATGGGCCCGGCTAGGTATTGGCTGTCCGCCTTGGTAACTTCTACCGCACTAAGTTTTTTTTCTTCTGACATCGCAGGTGACGTTCTGGGGCAAATGGAAAGCAACGACACAAACCATTGCGTCATTGCCAATGTTATATCGTACGCAGTCGGGTTTGACGCTTGCGCATAAACAAGCGATGACAACTCGAAACCCGCCGCGAGACGTACAATAAAAGATTATCGATATTGTGATATACGAACCGAAATGGTCAACCGTGCCGACTAGTTTGACTGTTTCCCAGCGTTCCGAATAGGCCAAAAAATGAGCGACAAACAAACGCTACCTTCGCGACGCGGCTGGGCCGTCTGGCTGGCCACTGGCTTTTGGTCCGGCTTTTCGCCGTTTGCACCCGGAACCGTCGGTACGCTGTGGGGCCTGCCGCTCGCTTGGTTACTGGCTCAAACACCGCTGTGGCTGAACGTGGTTCTGATCCTAGCGTTGAACTTGGTGGGCATTCCGCTGTGCACTCGAGCCTGTCAGCAGTTGCAGACAAAGGATCCTGGCTGCGTAGTGTGGGACGAAATCGCCAGCATGACCATCACTTTTTTCTTGGTGTCTCAGACAGACATGAACCGCTGGACCGTGCTGCTGGCGGGCTTTGTCCTGCACCGAATCTTTGACATCTCCAAGCTGCCTCCGCTGAATCGCTTGGAACGTCTGCCCGCCGGACTGGGCGTGATGGCCGACGATTGGATGGCCGGCGTCTATTCCTGCGTTTCGCTCCAACTGCTTCTGAAATCTGGCATCTTGGGCTGAACGGACGCGGCGGTGTTGGTTTATTCGCCAGCAACTTTTCGTGTGCGGCGCTTGGGCAGTCGCAATAACATCAGCATGCCGACAAGCATTCCGATTGCATTCGGTTCAGGTACGAAGGTGGCGGACGAAGTGGCGGAGGTTTCATATCCGCCGGCGGCGAAGGCCAGGACTAGGTCGGACGAAGTGAATTCGCCGTCGCCGTTCCAGTCGCCATCGGACCAGTTGGAATTACGGACAAGCGAATCTTCGTATTCACCCGCTTGGAATACCATCACAAGATCTGAAGTTGTGAATTCCAGATCCAGATTCTCTAACCAGTAGCGCCGATAGGGAGATCATTTGAACTTCATTCACATAGATCTGGTCCTGGACGAAGAAGTTTTCCCGGCAATTGCCAAACTGCTGGCGTATCCCGAACAGGATCGACTGGACGGCGAATCGTTTGGCGATTTCTGTGATCGCAAAGGCAATGACGACCTGTTGGCGTTCTCTGCGTAACAAATTGATTGCTTGATACTCTCGCATAGAAATCCATGCAGATCCGTGTTCATCCGCGGCTGGTATTCGCCAACATAGATTCGAATTCGGATCGGCGGTGGCGTGCCCCGTCAGTTTCCGGTAGGGGCATTCCATCGGGTCGTCGCAGAGCCAGCGGTGTGCCAGTTAAGAGCGTCTAGCCTTGACGCTACAGGACCTGCAAGCACTCCGACTGGGTTGAGGGGTTAACGATGACGTCGGCGCTGTGGTTAATTCAACTGTGGTTTAGTTTTTCCAGAAGAACATAAAGCCAGGACAGAATTCGCTGAAATTTTCCTCGACCGCGACCATCCCATATTTTTTTCGCATTTTTGTCCCCGTTCTAATCTAATTCCACGTCCGACATCATTCCATAAAAATGGTTGTTATTCTAAAGTCATTACGGTAGGCTTAAGCTCAGGCAAGTTATTTCAACTACATCTTTTGTCAAGGAGCTTGGAATGTTTCGCAACTCGCAACTCGCAACTCGCAACTCGCAACCGGTCTCTAACGTACGAAGGTCTCGAAAATCGTAATCTATTGGCCGCAACGGCCGATATCGTATTCGTAGTTGACGAATCAGCTTCGACCGCGCCATTTGATACAGCCTTCCCCGGAAAGCACGGCGAATCAGTACAATTTTGGCTGCATGATATGATGCCCAAACTAGAGGAAAAGCTGGTTGGTCGAGGGATTACAGATAATCGATATGCAATGGTCGGCTTTGGCGGGCCCAACGGGCAGGCGCCGTCTCGTGCTTTTACGTTTGGTCCATCGGAATACTTCGGAACCGTTAACGATGCGATTGGCGCCATCAGTGGATTTCACAACGCAGGCGGAAGCGAAGATGGTTGGGAGGGGCTTGCCAGAGCAGTTAGTTTACGCGATGCGAATATCACGTTTCGTCCAGAGGCGGCGGTTCAGTTCGTTATGGTATCCGATGAATTTCGCGGGGAAAATCCAGACGGATCTGCAACACTCATCGCGGAGGAAACGTTGTTCTAACTTGCTAGCTACCTACATGCGGATAATTTAGAATCCGGCGCCGTATCCGTTCTTGAGGACGCGGTGCTTACTCTTGTTGGAAACGTTGACTTGGAACTGGTTGTAGACGATTGGCCTGAACTGGGAGACGACAGAATCATTGGAATCGACGTTCACGTCTTGGACAATGTCAATGTCGACAAGAACAGTGATGATCCGAATAACGATGTCTTGCCTGGCCAGTACGACGATGATCTGACGTTCTTCAGAATCGAGGACGGAACGGACCGCTTGTATGCGGATCAATATATTGAACCAAATGCGGAACGTTTCTTGGATTTGGACGATCCGTCGGGATATCAGGAGTGGCGTACAGATCTGGACGACTATTCCTATACGTATATCCCACTGACCACCGGTTCCGCCAGTTACTCGATGTTAGCCTGGGAGTCTCGAGGCACTGTCTGGGACTTTAACTATTTTAATGACCTGTTCGACCATACATCAATCAATGGATGCAATCCTGCGCAAAGCAACCAGTCATGTGCGCCTTGGATTAATAAGTCACAGGTGGACGTTTTCACGGACGCCTTTATTGATGATCTTTTTGAAAAATTTCGATTGCAAATCATTGACTTTGATGGCTCAGGCCACATTGACCTAGCGGATGATCTGCCCGCCTTTTTTGATGCCGCAGTTAGCTTCATAGATCCTAACATACCTAACGCAGATGAACGCGTTTTTGATCTCAACAATAACGGCGTGTTCGTGAGCGATGCACAAACAGCGAGTCCTCAGATTGATGCCGCCGATATTGAACGCATGATCGTGCTATTCGGCACGCAGTTTGGCGATTCGAATCTTGATTTTCAATATTCCACTAGTGACTTTATTGCGGTTTTCAGCGTTGGAGAGTTTGAAGACACCAACGACCTGAATTCGACTTGGACGGACGGAGACTGGAGCGGTGACTTCGAGTTCGACTCGTCCGACTTCGTAGTCGTTTTCACGGCCGACACATTCGAATCCGGCTATGCAGACGTTGATGGAGATGGCCGATACGATTTTCTACCAATTTGGGTGGACCCAAATACGATCGATCCACTAACGTTCGATGGCCTTGTTTCTTGGTATCAACCGAACTGGGCCGATCCAACCGTTTAAGAAAGGAAAGAGCGATGAAGCGATTTTCAGCCAATTGTATCTGGGTGGTGTTAGTCGTATCTGTTGGTGTCCAAACTTCTGCAGGCTACGCCGAGATTATCATCGACGACTTCACGGTCGGACCGACGAATAGGCATTGGGATATCGTCAACGGCGGTAACCTTGATATCCAAGAATTGGGCCTGCCGGAAGCAAACGTGTGGGGCGGCGGTCGAGATATTCATGTCGAAAACGTTAATGGGCACGAATATGTTGACATCGAGATCGATTCGGGAAAGCTTGTGTATTCTGCAAACCTGCCTCCGGAGGAACTAGGCTTGTCCTATCGCAGCAGTATGCCTCTTGATATCTCGGGTGAAAACTCAGCGTTTGCCATATCGTTCGGCGACCTTGGTTCCAACACAGTACGAATCTCGCTTGGCGTTAGGGACGACCAGGGTGCGGGGCAATCTGCATGGGTAACTGGTGTGGAGAATAGTACGGTCGTGGTGCCAACTTCGGCATTTGATTCGATAAATGACTACGAGCTTGATCCGTCGTCAATAACGTTAATTGCTCTTGGACTTTATGGTTCGCCGTACGTAGAAGTCGAACGCATCGCATTCATTCCGGAACCAAGTAACTCGCGGCTTCTGACGATAGCAGTCGCCGTGATCATTTTTTCTTGTCGACGGCGAAGATAGAAGCCGTGGTTGACGGTTCTCTGGGGTCAAGTTGCCCCAGGGGCGTCAACCGCCGTTCGTGTATGCATGCCAATCGCAATTCTTGCCACACTTGCGTTCGCAAACCGTTCTGGGCGAACTGGTAGATCACTGGGTTGATTTGGGGCCCAAGCGAGTTCAACTGTTCGGCGCATCGTATGGCGATTTCCGCGATCGCAAAGCTAATAACGACTTGTCGGCATTCTCTGGGAAACAAATTGATGGGATGATCTTGATCGTAGAAAGGCAGGTCGATCTTCGTGTCGTTAGTTCGCCGAAACTCGTGTGGCAGCAATCATTCCAATGACAACAAACCACAGCAGCCAAAGTGCATTTGGCTCTGGTACGAACGTGGCGGAAGCTTCATATCCGCCGGCGGCGAAGGCCAGGACTAGGTCGGACGAAGTGAATTCGCCGTCGCCGTTCCAGTCGCCATCGGACCAATTCGAATTACGGACAAGCGAATCTTCGTATTCACCCGCTTGGAACGTGATGACCAAGTCTTGGCTGTTGAACGTGCCATCCAGATTCGAATCGCCGTACGTGGAATTCGCAATTTGGAAAATCCAATATTGGCGATCTGCTAGATCCAATTGGCCGTCATTCGCCATATCGTACCGTTCGTCCGGTACGCCCTTGGCAATCGCCGCGTCCAAACGATTGATGTCCGTCACATCAAACTGCCCATTGTCGTTGAAGTCACCGTGTTCGGGGTCCAAGCGCCGAGCAAGCACAATGCGGCTAGTACCATCGTCGAACTTGCCGTTGAAAACAATGTCTCCGCGAGCGTTGGACGATGAAAGTCCCAATCGTGTTAGCGTACCGAGCCCTGGGATTTCCGCGTTCTTGTGCAAGATCAGCTGGTCGTTGAACGAAATGCCATTGCTGGGTGACGATCCATCGGAACTTGTAAGCCTGAAACGAACAACTGCGTTTCCGTCGTTGGTGATTGTTGGTGTGCCAAGGTTGTACATCGACTGCCCGTGCCAATCTATTGACCTCGAAACGATCAATTCCTCGTTCAGATAGATTCCTTGTGTTTGAACATTGGCTGCGTCCCCGGCCGAATAAACAGCTTCGCCGAAATCGTTGACTCCAAATAGCAAGCTATCGACGTTTACGAATCCGTTGATTGGAAGCCCGGTTCCGGCAAGAATCTGGTTATCGACAGCAATTACGCTTCCTCGCATCAATGGATCGTAATCGTCATCATCGTCTGAAGGTCCGTAGTAAATTTGCATTGCCGACCTTTGGCCATCAGGGCTAATGAGCAAACGTACCTCTCGAGATTCAATTCCCGCCACAACATCACCACGCGCCATCACGATTCGATCTCGAGTGAAGAGACCGTTTTCTCCTTCAATCAAACCATTGATGACCGTCTCGCCGTTTTCCGATTGATAGTACGAGATGCTACACGAACGCACATATCGCCCTTCAACTTCATAGTCGCCCACGGACAAGATACTGCGTTCCCTAGCCAGGTAATTAATGTCATCACATTCGGCATGCGAAACAATTCCTTGTTCGTCAATCGTGAACGATTGGAAACGAACGTTCACACCGTCGATTTCTTCGCCTTGCCGAACGACAATTCGCTCTGAGCGGTCCGCATTTCGAACAACCAAATTGCCTCCGGCAACAAATGCCAAATCACCTCGGCCATTGATTCTGGGCGGTGTACCGTCCGTAAAGTCCATATTGACTGGTGAACCGAAAACCAGATCCCCACCTTGATACAGCGTTTCAAATTCATACCGAGCGGCGAAGGTGGACGACGTCAGACATGCGAGCAACCCGATGAACAAACAGCAGCGGTATCTCATTGCTTGTGCCTTTTGAAAAAATAGTTTACTCGCATGCGGGTAGCCCATCCCGTGATCGCCAATAGCAGCATTCCCACGCTATTTGGCTCTGGTACGAACGTGGCGGAAGCTTCATATCCACCGGCGGCGAAGGCCAGGACTAGGTCGGACGAAGTGAATTCGCCGTCGCCGTTCCAGTCGCCGTCGGACCAATTCGAATTACGGACAAGCGAATCTTCGTATTCACCCGCTTGGAACGTGATGACCAAGTCTTGGCTGTTGAACGTGCCATCCAGATTCGAATCGCCGTAGGTGGAATTCGCGATTTGGAAGATCCAGTATTGCCGGTCGGCTAGATCCAATTGGCCGTCATTCGCCATATCATAACGTTCGTCCGGCACGCCCTTGGCAATCGCCGCGTCTAAACGATTGATGTCCGTCACATCAAACTGCCCGTTGTCGTTGAAGTCACCGTGTTCTGGGTCCAAGCGCCGAGCGAGCACAATGCGGTTCACCCCATCATCAAATCGACCTATAAAGACAATGTCGCCACGTGGGTTGAAGGAAAATCCGTTGAGCGATGCCAGAGTTGCTTCGCCGGGAACTTCGAAGCCATTGTGCAGAATCAGTTGGTCGTTAAACGTGATTCCGGTGCCGCCTCCGACAAAGCTAACCGCGCCCATCAAGTTGCCGTCTGACGTGATCTGCGACTGTGCGAGTATGTTGACAATTGCTCGTTCGCCCCAAGTTGTTGTCTCAGGAAGGATAAGTTCGCCATCAATGTACGTACCTAGCGAATTTGCGGTATTTCTGTCACCAGTCGTATACGCGAGTTCACCCGAATCATTTATCCCCTTCGGGGATGCACCGCTAGCGACAAAGCCGTCAAATGGTTCGCCGGACTTAAACCGAAGTTCATCATTAACAAAAATCGCCGTGCCTTTCTCGCCGTTATTGTCAGGAAATCGAATCCATCTACCTATATGGGTTCCATGCGGACTATGGAATACTTGTGCTTCCAGCACTTCCAAACCGGCAAAGGTATCCCCTTCACCCAGCACTACTTCGTCCCCGGCAATGACGGACCAACCGTAGGATGAAAACGCGTTGAACTGGTATTCGCCATTTTCGGTCAAGAAGCCAGGACCACACATTGACATGTTTCGCCCTTCGATGATCCGAGGCCCAAACGAAATGATGTCGCGTTCAATCGCAGAATAGCCGATGTCGTCGCATTCGCCGTGACGAACGACGCCTTCTTCATCGATGTAGGACCATGTTCCGTCTTCGTCAAAGCCGATCCGAATGCCTTCCAGGTATTCATTGCGTGTCACCACAACTCGCTCAGAACCATCGGCACTACGAACGAAGATGCTGTTGCCATCCGCGTTTTCAGCCATGAACACAAGATCACCTCGGCTATTCATGTTAGGTGGATCATCGTCCGTATCCAATGACACCGGCGAACCCATCACTAAGTCCCCTTGTCGTATCAAGACCTCAAATTCGTAATTCGCTGCTTGGGTCAACGAAGCCAATATCAACACCAGCGGCAAACAAAAAGCAGTACGACGTTTCATGGCTTTCTCCCGAGCAAAATACGCCAACCCGTTCGGACACACTGCACGGAAAAGCCGTGGTGACGAAGCCAAGCCGAACAGCGCAAATCGACAGCAAAGTAATTTCATCACGGTTGCCTCGACGTTGTTGGAAAATGACTGTGTGATCGAGCAAAGACGCTTATTGCAATCAGAGCCAGAGATAACATTGCCACAGGGTTCGGTTCGGGCAATAAAGCCCGACTTCATATTTGGATCTCCACGATGAAAAGACCGGCCTCCGCAAGCTACACCACATGGCAGATCGGGCTACTTTTCACTACTTTCGGACAAAACACCTACCTCCGGTCATGGTAGTTATAGTCACCAGCTGGCATCGAGTCCATGTTTTGGCGCGAAGAAATTCGAAACGCAGAATTGCACACAAAACGTCTATTCGACCGAAACGGATGCCACTTTCGCCTCTGCCTGTGCCCGTTCTATCGCTGCCGCCAACTGTTGTGTCGAATTGGGTCGGCCCAGGTAGATGATGGTGCCGTGGCGGTCGATCACTTGCGAACAGGTCCAGAAGTCGCACCAGCGGCTGTGAATTTGGTGGTCCGGATCGTGCCAATGTAGAATCGATTCGGGCAAGTCTTTTGCTGCGGCAAGCGCGTCCGCAATCGATTCGGTGGTGCAGATGCCGACGATGGCGATGTCGTCACTGGGGAATGCGCTGCGCAGTTCTTCGATTCGCTCGAAGTCGTGCATCGCTCCTTCCCAATAATGCAACACCACCGTTTGGCCTCGATAATCGGACAGCTTCATCGGCTGGCCATCCAAGTCGGTTCCGGAAATCTCCGGAGCGGGTTGGCCGATTCGCAGTTGTTGCAACGCAAATAGTTTGCGCTTCGCCGCTTCACCTAGTGTGTCGAAACGCCAATGCGGAACGTCGGCAAACTGATCGACCACCGTTTGGTAGTGTTCGATCGCCTTGGTTCGCATCACTTCATCCAGCTCCATGCCGGGATACTCATGCGTGGCGAAAAGCTGGCCTGCGATAAAATGAGCGTTCGCTTGCACAACGCGAATAGGACTCTGCATCAGTTTCTGCGCCGCCGGATATCGGTCGGACGCATTGTAAATCACGCCTGGAACATGTTCGCCCAGTTCGGCTCGATCGGCATAGGCTGCCACAATCCGATCCGCAGCAGACTTTTTGGTGGCCGCGTAATCTCGGTAAGTTCCCGCAACATTACGAGCATTACAAATCCACAGCAGCGACTTGAGTTCAACATCCGTGTCGCGATTTTCGGCTGCCAATTCTGCAAACGCCTGCACGAACGCGTTGGTTGGTTCGCGGCGCTGGACGATGGTGTTGCGAGCGGCAGAATTTTTGGTGTTTGCCAACAACTTTTCGTATGCTGCAGAGGCCGTTTGGTATTCTTCGGCCAGTTTGTCGAACGTTTCTTCGGCAGATAGGTTCGGAAAGTCCGGAACTTCATAGATCGCTAAGTCGGCCAGATTCCCAGGAACTTGCGGGACCAGATCGATATTGATTTCACGACTACCACTGGCCGCTTCGCGAAAACGATGATGAAACGAATTGTCCGCTTCGTAGTCGGCAGCAGAAACACCGATCAAATATTCTAGATCCGGAACCAAAGCGTCAAAACGATACTGTCCGGCGTCGTCCGTTCGCGTCTGCGAAACATTTTGGCCGTAACCAAATTCAAACTGCATCCCCAAAGACACCGCAGCATCGGCGATCGGTTTTCCTGTTTCCGAATTTCTCACAACGCCAAACACCGAGGCCGTTGGTTGCAGCGTCAATTGCGTTGTTGGTTCCGCAGCAGCAAAATCCGTCAGGTAATGGACCGCCGCGCGTCGTCTGTCTTGACTGACGGCCAGCAACCTGAGTCGATCCAGTCCATCGTTATTGCGAAAGATAAGTGATCCGGCGTCGTACGTTTGGTCCGCAGCGATCGCTGTGTTCTCTGTACGAGAACGACCGGTGGTGGAGTATAAACGAGCGGTCACGGTTGCCGGAATCGCATTGTCTTGTTCGTCCACAAACGCGAATCCGATCGTTGGATTCTTGCGAAAGGAAAACGCCAGCGGTTCGGTCGGATTGTCCGCGGTGTCCAGCTTGATTTGGTGCGGTAACGTCGGCGAACCGTCGTCCGTTGTGGCTTCCAAATTCTCCACGGCTCGGTATCCGTCTGGAGCCGAAACGGACACGACGCAGTTTTGGCCTTCCTGATGCCGAGGCACCCATAGTCGAAAAACACCGTCCGCGTCGGTCGTTGCTTTTTTGTCCGCATGCGAAACGTATTGATCGGCTTGATACGTGAGGATGCGATACTGCACTTCCGCATTGGCAATCGGCGCTGCGGATGATTCTTCGGTTACACGCCCGGCCCATTCCGTGGCGGATGACAGTCGCACCGTGTGGCTAGAATCCATCTGGTCCAAGACAATCGTTTTGGTCAGACCCAGATAAGGACTTTCGTTTGGCGGCGTGAACTGCACGACCATTTTGCTCAATGGCAATCGGAAAAACTGTACGGTACCGCTGTCGTCGGTGGTAAGTGGATCGGCAATCAAATCCGCCATCATTTGCACCGACACGCCTTCCACGGGCAAACTTGTATCGGCGTCGACCATTCGCAGCGTGACCGTTTTGCCTCGCGAAACAACCAATGTTGCTCCGGGCGAACGAATCGATTCGTAGTGAACCGAGACGCCTCGGCGAGTGATCCGGTCTTCGGCGGTTCGCATTTTTTTCGAATCGTACGAAGCCGACGTTGCAATTTTTGGTAGCGATTCATCGGTGGTCGCCGCGTAAATCGGCGTGTTCACAAAACGCTGGTCGTCTGTTCGCAACACCAAGCCGACGCGGCGAGGCAGTTCGCGCAACCGAAATTCACCCTTGTCGTTGGTGGTAGCGGAAATCGCCTGTTGGTTCGCTCCGAGTGACAAGAAACTGTCACCACCTTCGTGCGGAGTGTTGCCGCCGGGGATGTCAATTTTGCTGATGGTATTGAGTGACATGATTTGGTCCACGTAGACGCGAACCTGAGTCGCAGGATTTCCGTCAGCATCGTGAACCCTGCCGGCGAATTCAAATTCCGGCTTCAGCTGAAACGCGAGTTCCGTGTTCTCGCGGCGCAGTCGTTGCCAGCGAACGGCGTATCCTGGTTTACGAACCACAATTTCGATCGGAAAGATCCGGGAAGTGATCGAATCCGCATGGTTTGGATGCTGGACATCTTGAAATTCGAAGTGGCCGGATGGATCGGTGCGAGTTTGAGCCAACCGTTTTGGAGTTTCGTTCCAGGCAGTTTGCTGCAAATAGATGTCGGCATTCGCCAGTGGCTTTTTGTTGGCATCCACCACGCGACCGGCAATCGTCTCGTAATGCTTGTCGGACGTCGATCGCGTCGCCGGCGATTGTTTCTGCGAACTCGCGTTGGAGACAGGCGTCGAAGTCGCGCGGTTGCAGGCAACGTACGTACAGATCAAAGCAAGACACAAGAAGCTAGACCACGGTATCGTGGCCAGTTTCATGTTTTGGCGACGTCCCACAATGCGGTGAATTCGCGCTGTGAAGTCTCCGCCGTTGGCCGACAAGCTCAGATGATGCTGGACGGACCACGTTGCCAGACGAGTCAACGCGTTGGCATACGCCAAGCGATCGCCAACGATGTGAATGCCGATATCGTCGCACGCGTTTTCTCGTTCTTCACGAATGCGACGAGACAGCCACCAGACGGCTGGATGGAAAAAGAACAGCGTTTCGACCGCTAATTGCAGCAAGTTCA
The DNA here is from genome assembly GCA_041399205.1 of Pirellulaceae bacterium. GTDB lineage: Bacteria > Planctomycetota > Planctomycetia > Pirellulales > Pirellulaceae > JAGQOZ01. The sequence goes on from JAWKTK010000003.1 coordinate 208,889, forward strand.
GCAACCAATCGAAGCGCCGAATGTGTGCCAATTCGTGCGCCAGAATGGCATCAAATTCAAGCGGCGTGAGATTCGAACACAGACTTGCGGGCAACAATAACGTGGGACGAAGGCAACCAACGACCGCGGGCACTGCCAGCTGATCGCAAATTCGGATCAACACTTTTTGGTGTACTCCCAAACGACGTCGCACGTTGGCAACGGCCTGCTGTATCGGCAGGCTCGGCAAAGTTGCGTCGCGAATCAAGCGTCGCAAGGCCAGCCACTGCATCCACAAACGAGCCCAACAAGTCAGCACGCCCAGAAGCCACAACGGCACAAGCCACGAAAAGAATTTTGGAACGATGACCTGGCTGTGCGCGAACCAAGATGTGCCAAACGTTGCATTCGGCGTTCGCCGGTGTTTCGCAGGATCGACAACATCGGTGGTGGCGAAGTCCGTTGTCGCTTCCAACGCTGCTGAGGTTATCGTCATCTTCGGGCTGGATTGCAGATCGTGGTTTTCGCTGGTTGTTGCCAGTACGCGTTGCGGAATTTGTTTCCACGAAGTTGGCGTTTGGCGGTTCTCCATGTGAGCGGCGGCAAACAGCGACGCGATGGGAACACTGAACAACAGGCTCATGAAGATACGGTGTCGATAGCGAGGTGCGATGTTGACGGACAAGATGTCTGCGAACCAGCCAACGCAAGCCAGCGCCGCAGCGATCCAGACTGAATGAACCAACATCCAGCCCAACGGCATTCCATCGAACACAGGCGAAATCCAAGCCGGCATCATTTGGCACCTCCTTGTTCGAGTTCATCCAGTAGCTGGCGAATTTCGGCGATTTCTTCTTCCATGATTTTTTTGGCTTGCAACGCTTGCAGCACCAACTGGTTGGTGGAGCCGCCGAACGCGCGAACCGCTAAGTCGCTCAGCAATCGCTTCTGTGTCGTTTGCCGGGGCGCTTTCGCTCGATAAATGTGCGTACGAGCCGATTCGTCGCGAACCAGCAGTTCCTTTTCGACCATGATCTGCATCAGCTTCAAAACAGTCGTATAGCCGGCGTTCGGGCGTCTTCGCTGAATTGATTCCAGTACAGCTCGCACCGTACTCGGCCCTTCGTCCCATAACACCTGCAAGATTTCCAATTCCGCATCGGTCGGCCGCATCGTCTTAGCCATGTCGTTTCTCCTGGTCCGTTTTCCAAGTAGCGAACGAATCTCCTGGCCATTCTACGAAGTTCTTCGTACATGTCAACGAAGACTTTCGTAGAGAAGCATTTCTTGACTCGTAGGTCGCGACAGCTAGAAACGCAATTCGAAGGAAGCGAAATAGGCCGAACGCAATACACTGACGCCAGCAGCCCGTGTGAACCGCCATGTTCGTAGTCCCGCCTTTAGGCGGAATTTGAATCAGCAGACGATTCCGCCTGAAGGCGGGACTACGAACGAATAGCGACCATGCGTTGGCGTTAGCGAGTCGCCATTCAAGAGGTGAGTCGAAACTCAGAACGAGCAGAAATTCGCCAGCGTTTCAATGATCAAGTAGTCTGCCAGCATTCCGGACGTTTGGTTACCCACCGTCTTGGACGATCATTTGCCCATTACCAATTGGAAGCACGGCGACGGCAAGACCAAGATCGTTGGACAGGTGACGCTTGAAGTCACGTATTTCCCCAGGATGTGTTGTTGCATTATCTACGACGAGCAGTCCGAAACGAATCACGCGAACCAAGTCGTCAACCCAATCACAATACGCCGCTCGGTCCGAATCGAGGAACACCAGGTCGTAGATCAACGAATCACAACGACGCAGAAATTCTCCACAGTCTGCCGTATGGAGTGTCACGACGTCCCGCAAGCGACATTCAGCGAGGTTGTCAGATGCTAGACGCGTCTTTTTCAGGGAAAAGTCGACGGAGTCGATATGACCACCGACTCGGCCGGCAGCACGCGCGAGCCAAATCGTCGAGTAACCGTTGGAAGTTCCAAGTTCAAGAATCCGCCTCGGCTTTGCCTCCGATATCAGCAAGTCAAGAAAGACACCAGTCGAAGGAGTGATGTTCAACATCATCGAAGAGCGTTCAGTTGTCGATTCGTCGTTCCGACGCCCTTCCGCGTAGATTCGTTCGAGTTGTGCGTCAACGCTCATCGGTTCAGTCGAGTAAAGATTGGTTCGGCCATCGCGGAGTACAGCAGCTTTGTTGTCAATACGGATCGGCCGGAAATGGCGTGCGCATTGCGTTCATGGCAGCGACGACAGGTCGACAAATTCCTTCCAGTGGATCAGTATTTGATTCTACGAAGTTTTTCAGTGCGGGCAACGCAGCGGAAAAATTTACGCTCGTGTCGAACGAGCCGACATGGGGCCAGAATTCTCTGATTCGTATTCGGCTGCAAACAATTATGGATTCATGAGTCGGGCCTGTTGTGTCAAACAACCGTCGTTGGCAAGTTCGCTTATTGGCGTCCGAGATTCCCGCTACACCGCTGCAGAAAAACGCGACTCGACTACTCGTCTTGCATCCCATTGTTAGCGCTGCTTGGGAGCGAAGTCGACGAATCGATTGTGTGGAATGTCCAAGCAGAGTATCGGCGAATGTAGTCTTTGTCGGAGCGGGATGCCACAGCGGCAGCAACCGCCATTCGATCTGGCGCAAAACGTATGGCCATGGACAATTGATCTTTGAATTGCTCGTAGAATCGCCCATCCATCAGGCGACGTTCGATTGCGTCGACCATGGACCTGCAATGGTCTTCCGTCGGCGGATGATTCTTGAAGTATCGACATAGCTTCGCGCGTGCGCGATTGTGCCACATTCCAAAACTCTCCGCAGTAACGAACGCAACCGCCCGCGCCTGGGCGTCGGCATCGCCGAGTTTCACTTCAGCTATCAGCGAATGAAGCTCCGGCTTCGTCAACGATCGGATCCAACTTACCGCATACGAAGGTCGCATTGGACGAACCATTTCGATCTATGCCTTCTGTCGGATATCATGAAATGAATGGTCTACCATGCATGTTCCGTAATCTTCACATCTTTTCCAACAACTCGGTGTACCCGTTGTATTCATTCTTCCAGTCGGCGTAACAGCCGACTAGGCCGCACGCCGGACAGCGGCAACCGAGGTACAGCCAACGAACGTCGTCTGATAAGGATTCATCTTGATTCCGATACCGATGAATGCCAGCCGAAATCTGGAAGACTTCTCCTTCGCAAATACATTCGTGCTGACAAGGTTCCGCCTCATCTACGAAGTCGGCACTGTCACCCATCAAGTGTTGTCGGCCACAATTGCTGCATCGACGAATTGCAACGCCCGCGTTTTCGTCTGTGAAAAACTGAAAAGTATCGTTGCCACAATCGCATTTGATGTCAGTGAAGTCGTCAACAGGATACGCATTCCGACGGCTGTAGCGGGCCAATTCGATACGAATGTCCTCGTGATTTTCGCCGTACCAGTATTCACCACGTTTTACGAGCGTCATTGGCTGTTCCCTGAGATGCCGAACTAACAACTTGTCACGATTGTTCGTCGATAATTCGAAATTATTGACGAGCGGCCGTCGACGTATCACACTTTCGACAAGCGCTTACTGCCGAATTTTCTCGTATCGGGAGTGGCATGACAAGTCGATTCTCCGGAGAACGTCAGTGAGGGAAAATTGGTTGTTTCTGAAGTCCCTCGCTGACGCTTCGGGCTACGTAATTCCGCCGGGAAACGCAAATTCGCAACTTCAAGACTCCACGCGTCGGGCGATTAATTTCCGGCCAAAGGGCGAGAAGGCGCTACATCAAAACTTTCACTTCGTCGTGTCGTCTGCGGCCTGAGCACGTCAGTGCGTTACACCATACCCCAACGTTTGCGCAGATACCATTCGCTGCTCATCAATCCGACCAATAGCAGGAAGAAGGTCCAGGCATCTAGGTTGGTGTCGCCGAGTTGCCATTTGGATTCGGTTTCGATTTCTGTTTCAGGCGGTTTGTTGTGGAGCTCTTGGAGCAGATCGATTAGTTTTTCCGGTGCCACGCTCTTGCCTCCGGCGCTGCTAGTGATGGCGGATAGCATTTGCAGTTGCTCCGGATTCGCGGCGGGGTCAGACAATTCCAAATCTTGTTCCATCACCACAAACTTGCCGCTGGTTTGTCCGATGTCTCGGCCTTCAAACGTGGCCGAAACTTCCAACGCATATTCGCCGGCCGGCAGCATTTCGGTAAAGCGTCCCAGCCAATCGGTTCCTTCGGGCGAAAGCCGAAGCGGTTGCCGTTTGCCCGTGGCGTCTACCAATTCGGCCGAAAGAATCGCTTGTCGAATCGGATCCCCATCGGTGCCTCGAGCTCCGGCCGTGAATTCGATCGGTTCGCCTGGTCGAAACCGACGTCGGGCCAGATTGATCCACACGTCTTGCTGAGTGGCTTGGTCCTTGTTGCCCAGCCACAAAATGGCTTGCCGCCAAAAGCGCTTGTGCTGTTCTTGCATGCCAAACCGCCACCAGTAGTGCGTAGAATCGCCGGCAAACGCTAACACTCGACCATCTCCGTAGCGCCAGCCCACCAACAACGGTTCGCCCTGATCCGATTCCGCCAACACGACCGCTCGATCCTTCACGCCCGCAAACTTGTTGGCGCCCTGCAAGGGACGCAGTCGCTGCCATGCTGACATATTTTGGTCACTGGGCGCAAGATGTGTGATAAAGTGACTTCTGGCGGGCAGCATTACCACATCGCCTTGCAGGTGAACGCCGGAACGAATCGGTTGTTCACTGCCGATGGACTGTCTTTCAAATCGATCCATCTTGACGGGCAACGCTTTCTCCAACGCTCCTTCGAAGTAGCCACCTGGCCCAAAACTGTACAGACCGCCGGTCATCATCAGCCCTTTGCCCTTGGCCACAGCGGCGACGATCTTGGCCGAATTGGCTTCGCCCAGAGCGGTCGAATCGACATCAGACAACAAATAGACGTCGTAGTTGTCGGCGAGTTCTGATTCGAGCGAAATCGGCCAATTCGCTCGACCCAACATGCTGACTGGTCGTTCGTCCAATTGAATATCGGGAGACGAACTCAGCGATTGCCGAAGAATCTGCTGTTCGCCACCCAACACATTTCCGTACACAAAGAGAACGCGTAGTCCGCCATCCAAGACATTCAGAAACGCGGTCAACTGATTGTTTTCCGTCACCAGTTCTCCCGGTTGCACGGCAGCCTGAACCTCCAATCGGTACTGGCCCACCTTGTCGGGAATCAGCGGAAATTCAAACCGCACCAGTTGGCCCTCTTCCGTTGCCGATCGCTGTAGCGGCCCCAATGAATTTTGATTGCCGTCCGGATCGGTCACGGTCATGGAAACGGGAACCGGTTGGTTCGCGTAGCCTTGTATGCGCAGGCTGCCTTGAATGTTGACTTCATTGTTGACAAAGACGGTGTATTGATCTTGTAGGTTCTCTACCGCAACGTCTCGCGCCTGCGTCTGGTCTCGAGGCTTCCCGAACGGCACCGTGAACAACGGATAGCCCAGACGAGCCAATTCGCGGGCGGCTTGCTGCATGTCTACTTTCGGCGAGTAAGCTCGTTGCGCTCCATCGGTCAATAAGATCACGCCGGCGATGCGGCGACCCATTTCGCGGCGAACCACTTCGTCCAATGCCGAACCGATGTCGGTCTGTTCGCCTTGCGGTTGCGAACCGAATTGCATCTTGCCGTCACGCAATTCAAGCGGCTGGACGTCTGCGTCGAATGCATAGGCTTTAACATCCATCACGTCGCTCAGCTGTTGCAGCAATTCAGACGATTCGCCGATGGTTTGCTTCAGCGAATCCCAGCGGCTACGGCTGTTCGCACCGTCTTCTACTTGCATGCTGCGGCTGATGTCGCTCAGCAAGATCAGGCTGGCCGATTGCGGTCGTCGCTGTGTGCTGACCAGCGTCGGTCGCAACATGGCCACGCCTAACATCGCCACCAGGATGGCTCGCAAAGCCACCAACGTCCATGTCTTCAGCGACTGACGGTTTCAAACTTCGGTCCCACCAGCAACAATAGCCATAGCCCAACGGTGATGGCGGCCACCGCAAGCATAACTGTCTAAGATAGGTTCAAAGTGAAAACGAAACATGTCTGATTGGGTTACACAAAGACTACATTGATGCGAACGCGGATCAGGATGAAGTGGAACGAACCGTCGCGGTTGCGGTTTGCTTTTGCGAATAGAACCGATTGGCCAGCAACTGTTCGATAGCCAAAATCACAGCCAACGTTACGGTTAGGAACGGATAGAATTCTCGACCGATGCGAGCTTGATCGACGCCTCGGACAATCTCCTGTTGGTCTCGAGCCACCTGGAAGCGATCTTCGCCCAGGATCGTAGCAAGTTGTTCCGGTGCCAGCCGGTTCAGATTGCTTCCTTCGCCAGAAACATTGACGCTGAATCCTTTCGAACCGGAACCAGCATCTTCAAACAGTTGATACGTACCTGGCAGATCGGTGAATCCGAATTGCACGGCACCTTGTACGCTGTTGACCTCCTGCCAGTCTCCTCGCGGCGTGAACAATTGAAAGCGTTTGGTGGTGGCCTTGTCTCCCACGTCCAGTCGGACTGGTTGGCCCACTTCATAGTTCAAGCGTCCCGCTTCCGACTGTGATAGATACAACATGATGCGATCGGCCAAAATCACCATGGGCCACGGCTCTTCATTGTTGATCAAATAGTTCCACGGCTTGTCCAAACCAGCATCAGAAACGGGCGTTGTCATCAGGACCACTCGTCCATCACCGACCACTCGTTCCACCAGCGCCGGCTGCCCATTTCCGAACGCAAAAATGGTTCGACCGTCTCCGCTCAGCGTGTCCAGCGACCAATGTCGAAACACCGGCAGCAGATCCCACGGCACCGAAGTAGCGATTTCTCGAAACGGACTCAAAATTGGATGGTCGAAATTCGTCGGCGCTAATTCCGTCCCCTCCGGAATGCGCCACGTTCGCTTCAATGCAGCGGGCAAGACGTTCAGCGCTTCGTCCGAATTGAACTGGTCCACCGGACTGGCCTGGCGACCCGCAAAAATCGCCAAACCGCCGCCACTCGCCACAAATCGTTGTAAGGCAATCCAATCGGCATCCACCAACGGAGCGGGATCGACCAAACAGACGACGGCATATTTATTCAGCGGATGGCTGGGAAGTTCCGCTTGAGCTATGGCCGTGACATCGTAGCGCGCTTGTCCTTGTTGCTGCAGCAAGGGCGGAGCCAGCGCGTCACGCAGGTCTCGAGTGGCACCCAATTTGTTGCCGACCAGTAGGACTGGCGCAGGTGGTCGCACTTCCACGGTAAAGTAGCGACGATCGTCAAACGCCAAATTGTCCGGGTTCTCCATTTCCACAAAGCCGTGATGCGTTCCTGTCGTCAAACCAGCGACTTTGAACGAAGTCCATTGCGAACCACCATCGGCGATTTCAAGGGTGTCTCGAGCACGCACGGTACTGTTCGGCTGTGGCAGAACGCCATCAATACGAACTGGCGGTTGGTCGGATGGTTCGATCATCACCAAGCGCACTGGCGTGGCCGAATCGGAGCGTTGATTGACGAATTCTGCTTGCACGGTCAGTAGTGAATTGTTGGACAGGACTTCGCTGGACAGTTGTACGTTGGCAATAAAGCGGTTGGCGGCGTCGGTGACACCCACATCGATCAGATAAAACAACGTGTCGGCCGATTCGGTCAATTGGCGTTGTAACGTGCCGCTCGTTTCCGTCGGCCAAGCAGGTTCGGTCAGATCGGTGAAAACGTATAGCTCTTTGCGACTCATCTGACTTTCGTTCAACAGTGACATCGCTTGCTGACAGATTTCGGTCAGTGGCAGTGAACCATAAGAAGCCTGCATTCCTTCGACCGCCGTCACAGCCGCTGCCAAATCGATCGAAAAGCCACCGCCGATTCGCCGCGAATCCAGCACCGCGACTTCGCTATCCTTCGGCAGTTGCCGAATCAACCAACTGGCCATTCGCTGCGCCTTCTGCAGACGCGTCTCATTTTCGTGCTGATACTGCATCCGAGCGGCCGTATCAATCACAATGGCCGCCGCCACCGGTTGTTCTTTATCGCCCAGCAAGACACTGCCACCTTGCTGCAACGCCTTGGTCACGGAATAGGCTTCGCCAACGCCCAGCAGCACCGCCAACAAGCCCAAACCGCCCACCAGCCAGCGCCCTTTTTGCTGCGTCACCGCCAACAGCAGCACAACAACCACTACCGCCAGCAGGCTTCCCAGCAGACCGACAACCAACCAGTTACCAATTGCGCCGGACGCGACACTGGGTCGAGCCAACGCGGCGGCCAGTATTACAATTGCCGCGCAACGCAGTGCCAAGAGCAGCCAATGGCGCAAGCGCATCTTGCGAGTGTTCACGCTGTGGCGTTTGACCAGGAAACGCATGGCGGGAAAAACCTGGTGCGAAGGCTTGCGTTTCATCAACAAGTGCAGCAAGACGGGAACCACCACCAGCAGGCTGCCCAACGCCAACAGCGATCCATTTACGAATGTCACGGCAACCTCCTTTCTGTTTTAGCGGCGTGAACGCCGAGTCAACAGGTATTCCATCAGCGCCTTGTCAAACTGCATACTGGTGTCCAGCGGAACGTAGTCGATGCCTGACTGAAAACATTCGGCTTGATATCGTTCGCGAAATGCGTTCAGCTCTTGCAGATAGTCATCCTTCATGGCGGTCGCATCAATTTCCATGCGATCATGACTTTCTGGCTCTTCAAATTCGTACAAGCCGTCAAAGGGAAAGGCGACTTCGGCTTCGTCCAGGATGTGAAACAGAATCACATCGTGTCCACCATGACGAAGTTGTCGCAAGGCTTGCAGCACCGTGTCTGGTTCGGCCAACAGATCGCTAAAGATCATCACCAAACTGGAATGCCGCAGCATGGCCGCAATTTGTGTGACACTTTTCGCAATGTCAGTTTCGCCCTCTGGCTTCAAATTGGCCAACAAGGAAAGAACCGTTCCCAGTTGAGTTCGTTTGGATTTGGGAGCCAAGCTATTGCGAATTTGCTGATCAAACGTAATCAGCCCCACGGGATCTTGCTGTTGGATCATCAAATAGCACAGCGCCGCCGCCAGCGAAATTCCGTATTCAAATTTGGTCAATTCCTGACGGTAGGTGAAACCCATAGACCGGCTAAGATCCATGACCAGATAGCCCGTGATGTTGGTTTCCGCTTCAAATTTTTTGACGTAGTACTTGTCCGTTTTGGCGTAGACCAGCCAGTCAATATCTTTGGGGTCATCGCCGTGCGTGTAGCGACGGTGTTCGCTGAATTCGACCGAAAAACCGTGGAATGGACTGGCGTGTAGGCCTTGCAGAAAGCCTTTCACGACAAATTGAGCTCGCAGGTCCAGTCGCGAAATCTGCCTGGCAACATCCGGCTTCAGATACTTTTCGACGGTGGACATGGTTTACCTGATTCGAGTTCGCCAATCATTGTGGCACGAAGCGAGAGCACATCAATTTCGCAATGTTTAGGAGGACGCTTTTGGCTTCTGTTCGAATTTGGGAATTTCGGGTTCCGGGATTTCGGCTAGTAAACGTTGAATCAGATCTTCGTTGGACATCCCTTCCGCTTGCGCTTGAAAATTCGTGCTCACTCGATGCCGCAACACGGGAATCGCGATCTTCTTGACGTCTTCAATGGCCACGGAAAAGCGACCATCCATGGCGGCCAACGCTTTGCCGCCGTTGATCAGAAACTGACCTGCGCGAGGCCCCGCGCCCCAATCGACCAGCTGTTTGACAAATTCCGGCGCCGATTCGTCGCTCGGACGAGTGGCTCGAACCAAGCGCGCCACATACTTGACCACATATTCACTGACCGCCACGCTGCTGACCAATTTTTGCAAGTTGACAATTGCCTTGGCCGAAAGAACTTTGCGGACTTCTTGTTTTTCATTTCGAGACGTCGTGGCCAGAATCTGTTCTTCTTCTTCGGCCGTGGGGTAACCGACTTTGATGTTGAACATGAAGCGATCCAACTGCGCTTCGGGCAACGGATAGGTGCCTTCTTGTTCGATCGGATTCTGCGTGGCGATGGTAAAAAACGGTTCGGGCAAATCGTAAGTGGTGCGTCCGATCGTGACTTGCCGTTCTTGCATGGCTTGTAGCAACGCGGCTTGCGTCTTGGGCGGAGTTCGGTTGATCTCGTCGGCCAGCAAAATGTTGGTGAAGATAGGGCCTTCTACAAAGCGAAATTCGCGACGTCCGTTTTCATCTTCGTCCAACACGTTGGTGCCAGTAATGTCCGAAGGCATCAAGTCCGGTGTGAATTGAATTCGCTTGAAGCCAACGTCTAGGATGGACGCCAGCGTGCTGACCATCAACGTCTTGGCCAAACCGGGTACGCCTTCCAGCAGACAGTGGCCTCGAGTAAAAATGGCGGCGAACAACTGTTCGATGACGTCGCTCTGGCCAACGATCACTTTCTGCAGTTCTTGCTGCATCAGTTGTCGATGCTGCCGAAACTCTTGCAGTACGTCTCCTAAACTCCGTGGTTTTGTTGACACGATTTCCTAGCTGCCTTTCCGAGTTCCCATGTTTTTTCTCTTTGCTCCGAAGCAGGCCCGACCACTCACGCCAGTTTTGAAGTTGCGCACTTGCGTTTCTGGGCGAAATTTCCTAGCCCGCCGCGTCAGCGGTATTTCTTAGCCCGAAGCGTGAGCGAGGAAACAGAGAAACACTCCGTTTTGCCTCGCTAACGCGTCGGGCTAGGAAATCACGCAACTTCAAAACGCACCAGCCCTTCCGTCCGGCCGCGCCTTCGCTGCCGAATTCTATCGGTAAGCGATCAAACCAGCAACGCATTGCCTGTTCGCGTTGCCGACGTAACCTTTGAAACCTAAGATATTTAGAACGATTGTGGAGCGAACAAACCAGGAGTTGGTCGAATGGTACTTCGGAAGGTGGTTCTTATTCTGGTGGCGATGCTGGTTGTTGCGATTACGCCGCTATTGCATGCCGAAATCACCGCCGAACAAGTGCGTCGTTCGATAGATCGAGGTGTTCGTTATCTGAAGAGCAAACAGAAGGCGGACGGAAGTTGGAGCGAATTGCCTTCGTTTTCTGGTGGCAAAACGGCGATTTGTTGCTTGGCGTTGTTAAACGCCGGCGTGCCGGTAGACGATGCCACGATCCAACGCGCGCTGAAGTACCTGCGCGATGACGCTAACCTGGACCAAAGAACGTATGTCGTTGCTCTGCAGACGATGGTATTGTGTCAAGCCGATCCAAATCGAACCGATCTGATTGCGGCAAACGTCCGTTGGCTGGAAGAAGCACAACTGAAAACGGCCAACGAAAAAGACAATGGCGGTTGGACCTACAACAACGCCAAAGCCGGCGCGGACCCATCCAATAGTCAATTCGCACTGTTGGCGTTGTACGAAGCGGAACGCCTGAGACTAGACAACATTCAAGTCAAAGAATCGACATGGCGTCGCGCCCAAACGTATTGGAACTATTGGCAACGCAAGGATGGTTCGTGGGGTTATCGAGAAGATCAGCCGTCCAGCGGCAGTATGACCTGCGCTGGAATTGCTTCTTCCATCATCACCGCCGGACAGATTGCCGATAGTGACGCCAACGTTGCGGACGGCCAAGTGCAATGTTGTGGACCGCAAGCAGACCTGGATTCGGTGGAACGCGGCATCGAATGGTTATCTAAACATTTCACAGTGCATGGAAATCCAGCGGCGCTGCCTGAATATCGAGGTTCGTACATTCTGTATTACATTTATGCGCTCGAACGCGTGGGACGCATGTCCGGGCAGCGTTTTATCGGGCAGCATGACTGGTATCGCGAAGGAGCCGAAATGCTGGTCAATAGCCAAGACATTGCCGAAGGCTTCTGGGAGATGACCGATGATGATCGCGAGCTAGAAACCGCGTACGCCTTGCTGTTTTTGTCCAAAGGAAAACGCCCCGTCTTAGTTTCCAAGATGGCTCGTCCCGGCAACGATTGGAATCATCATCGCCACGACATGGCCAATCTCACTCGGCATCTGGAAACTCGTTGGCGCAAAGACATGACTTGGCAAAACGTGGACATTGGAGCCGCCTCGTTGGAAGACTTGCTACAGACGCCCGTGCTGTTTCTATCGGGCAGCGAAGCCTTTGATTTGACCGCTGCGCAGAAGGCGAACTTGGTGGCGTACATCAATTCGGGCGGGTTTATTTTTGCGGAACAATGTTGCGGCGGGACGGGATTCGACCGTTCGTTTCGATCGCTGATGGCCGAACTGTTTCCGGACAACCAACTGCAGCTGCTGCCGCCCACACATCCCATTTGGTACGCCGAAGAACCCATCCGGTTCGCTCAAACCCTGGAAGGACTTGACGCTTGCTGCCAGTGTGGTCTATTGCCCAGAAGATCTGTCTTGTTACTGGGAACTGGCGGGCAATCGCCACGCCAACCAATATCCGGCGGCGGTGCAGCAGGATATCAAGTCGTGCATGGCCATTGGTGCCAACGTGATGGCGTATGCGACGAACCGAGAATTGCGAGACAAATTGGATATTCCGGAAACCGCATTTGCCTCGCAGCAGCGCGAAACTTCAGACCGAGCGACCTTGTATGTGGCCAAGCTGTTTCACAATGGCGGACATGACGACGCGCCGTCGGCGCTAACCAATTTGCTGCGAACCACGGGCCAACAGTTACATTTACGAGTGAGCGACGAGAAGCGAATTCTGCCCATCACCGATGCCAACCTGCCTAAGTATCCCATCGCCTTCATGCACGGGCGGCGGAGTTTTCGATTAAGCGATGCTGAACGCAAATCGTTGCGTAGTTACTTGGAAAACGGCGGTTTTCTGTTGGCGGACGCGATTTGTGCGAATCCCGAATTTGAAAAGGCCTTTCGAACTGAATTGAAACAAGTCTTTCCGGACCAATCGTTGGAACGAATCGCACCGACTCATCCACTGCTGACCAACGCGTATCAAGGTTATGACATTCGTAGTGTTCAATTGCGAGATCCCAAGAACCGCGCGGATGTAGATTCGCCGCTGGAGGCTCGTTTGGAGAAGGTGACACCCAAATTAGAAATGCTGGAACTGAACGGACGCGTTGTGGTGGTGTTTTCGCCGTTCGATCTGAGCTGTTCGCTGCAGAATCAAGCGTCTTTGGAGTGTAAAGGCTACGTGCAAAGTGATGCCGCCAAAATTGGAGTGAATCTGATCCTGTTTGCCATGCAGCAGTAGCCCGAGTTTTCGCACGAGGCGGCTCAACCATCACAACCAGATCATGGTGTTGTTTTTTGCCAACACAAATTCGGAAAGCTATACTCGCTTAGCAAAACTCAGGATTTCTGTTACGCCACGGAGGACATTTGACACTCTATTGCTATCGAGTATTCCGCTATGCCTGCTCGCGCCAGCTGGAAGGGCTTTCTGAATCTGAGCCTGGTTTCTGTCCCGGTGAAAGCTTACACGTCATCGAATTCGGGCGGTACGATTCGTTTGAATCAGCTGCATAGCGAATGTAATTCGCGGATTCAACAGAAAGTAGTTTGTCCGAATTGCGGCGACATTTCGCGAGACCAAATTGTCAAAGGCTACGAATACGCCAAGAATCAATTTGTGGTGATTGATCTAGACGAATTGGAAAAGCTGCGGTCGCAGGATGAAAGCCGAGCGGTACGAATTGAGTCGTTTATTTCGCCCGAACAAGTTGACCCGATCTATTTTTCGGACACGCATTACTTTCTGGTTCCGGACGGAGCCGTAGGGCACAAGCCGTATTCGCTGATTCTGGCCGCCATGCAAAGAAAAGGATTGGTCTGTGTCGCTCGAGTGGTTCTGCACAACAAAGAGCAGTTGGTGTTGGTTCGTCCTGTCGAAGACTTGCTGTGCATGACGGTCTTAAAATACTCCAGTCAAGTGAAGGCGCCGACATCCTTTGCGGACGAAATCACGGCATCGGCCATCAGCGAAGAAGAATACGCGTTGGCGGAAACGCTGATCGACGAATCGACGACCGCTGATTTTGACCTGTCAGCATTCAAGGATCAGTACACCGAACGCTTAACGCAAATCATCGAAGCCAAAGTTAGTGGCGAAGAAGTGGTTACCGCGATCGCCAAAGACGACGCACCACAAGTTGTTAACCTAATGGAAGCGCTCAAGGCCAGTGTGGCCAAGGCACAAGCCGCTCAAGGGAAACCAGCTTCGCCAGTCACCGCCAAGAAACCGACCAAAAAGGCGGCACCGTCCTCTGTATCCAAGAAGACGACCAAGAAGCCCAAAGAACTGTTGGCAGAACATCTAGCTAACCCGAAGCCAAAAAAGAAGACGACCACTCGGAAGAAGAAGTCGGGTTAAGAGCGTTTGCGCATTACTTGCTATCGGGAACGGATCAACAAACGCCTGCTGTGTGTCGAATACCACTCAGCAGGCGCAATCTTCTTTCTTGACGAAAACCCGTCTGTCGATCGAGTGCGTCTGAGAGGCTCAATTGCTCGCCCAGCGACGCAATCTCTTTTCTTGACGAAAACCCGTCAGTCGTTTCCGGCCAAGTCATCCCAGGCGGATCGTTCGAACGGTACATGCGAAAACAGGGCCTGAGCCAATTGGGCGGTGGTTCTACCGGCAACTTGGATTTGTGATTCGCTTGCTGGGAATCCGGCCAAGAGGAGTCGAGCTGTATCTTGGACCATGATTCGATTCGGGCTGTTTGCTCCTTTGCGAACCTTTACTTTCCCTGCGTTCACTTCCAGCGAAACCGATTCGTTGGGCTCTTCTAAAGACAATTGTCCGGAAGCGATTCCCGCCGCAACACAGCGTTTGCCTATTTCCTTTTTGATGGCGCGAACCAGTTTGTTTGCGGAAACGACTTTGGCAAACAAGTGGCCGACCAACCGCGAAGGTTGCTGTTTGGTGGAAAGCACGTCATGCAAAATGGATCGATCGTGTAGCGGAATGTTGGGTCCGATTCCTACTGCATGGAATTCGCTTTCTAAGGCGTCCAAGGCGAAACGGCGTAGCAACCGAAATTTGGCAATCGGATGAGCTGAATCAACCGCAAATTCCACCAAATGATTTCTTCGCACCACACCAAAACCCACAATCTTGTCTTTGGCGTCTTTATCCACGACGACCAAGATTCGATGAAACGCACGACGCTCCAATAACCAGTCCCAGTAGTCGGGCGAACGAGAACGAGCACCATAGTTCTGCGCGAACTCTTTCTTATAAAGCTTGATCAGAATTTCTCGTTCATTGAATCGCCAGGGACGAATTCCGTAACGCGTGTCTAACAGCACATCAGTTTTGGCCGAGACATCTTCGTCTTCCGAAGTAATTCGGATGCGTTCCAAATACGTTGGCAACCCAGCCAGAAGGTCTCGCGGAGACATGACCAGCGGATGTACGGCGGATACTTCGGTCCAAAACTGATTTTGGAACGGTTCGGGTGCATCGTGTAGCGCCGTAATCAACGCAGCACCCATCCGTTTTGCTTGAGCGGTCGCTTCGCACAGAAGTGCTTCCGCGTAACCGGCATGTTGAAATTCTGGCAGAATGGCAAATTCGACCAGATCGATCGTGGGTATCACATCTTGTCCGAAGTGAATTTCCACCGGCTGCAACCGAACATGGCCGACAATCTTGCGTTCGTGCCGAATGATCAGACGCAAATCTGCGCGGTAGTCGGGTGAATCCAGCAAATGCTGAAAATCCACGTCAGACAATCCGCTCAATACGGTCTGCAGTAGTTCATAGACAAGCGGTTGGTCTCCCGTATTTGCCTTTTCAACAACGATACTCTCCGCCGCGCGGACCGGACTGGCGGTCAACGAGCCGGACGCCAATGAAGCATCTTTCGAGACGATGACGAAATCTCGTGGGTTCATAGATACAGACATATCGATTTCCTTCCTGAGCAGTATTGATAGGAAAACTCAAACGAGACCGAATAGCCGATCGTCTATGTTGCTCAGCAAGCGTCATCGAAGTATTTGCCTTCTTCTCCGATTCCAATGCCATGCCAACAAAGTGGGACTTCGTTAGTGTGATAGCCGACCGGCACCAAGATTGGTGTCTTCGGTCAGTTCGGTCATAAAAACGCCCTTTCTTGTTTGTCGCGCAGCACGAACACTCGTTCGCCACTGCAAACATGACAGTGTGACGGAAATGGAATCAACGCCATCAATCAGATACGAACTGCTACGAATCGTAGCCTCTTTCGGATCGACCCCGCCTCATCCGAATTCGCGTCAAAGTGAAATAACAAAGATAAGATAAAATGAAAAGTTACCCTCGCCGGAGGGCATCGAACATTGTACCGCGTATGGCTTTTTCTGAAAACAAAATAAACGAAAATTCTCGAGACCCCAAAACAGCCCGGCGCTTCTTGGCCAAGATCGCTGCGTCTAACGCCTCTTGTTCGTCGCGGATAAAAGCGTCCAAGAATCCAGAAAGAAAGCGATTTACCTGGACAATCGCGTCGTGTCCCGCCTTGCGACTTTGCGGAAAGCCGCTTGTTTGTTGCGGACTAAGCAGATTACGATCGATCCATTCTCGCTTAGAAGAACACGCGCTGGACACTTGGTCTTGCTGCAAGACATCGGGTGACAGTAACGTTTCTGGTTGGTATTGGGCTTGTCGCAATCGTTGACGACCATGGCGAATCTGTTGATCCCAATCAGCTGGATCATCCGACATCAATCGCATCGTCGCGGTGGCCGTGACAAATGCGGGTGGTGAAATTCGAAAGAAAGATTCCATCAAGCAATCAGTAATTTGGTCGTATTTGGCTCCGCCTATGCCATGAACAAAAATGTCAGCAAGAAACAATCGCACGAATAGCGTCGTGGTGATGGCGCGAGTTCGGATCTTAATGCCTTGATTTCGCAACTGCCGAAACTGATCGACCACCGCTTCTATCGAACCGGCGGAAATGGTTGCCCAACTTGTTCCGTCCGTACCCAATTGGATATCCGTCCCCTGCAACCGAACAAGAAGCGGTCGCCGAACAGGTTCGTCACTTCGCCAAATCCAGAACGGCGTTTCGATCCAATCGCCGTTGACCGCCAAATCAGGAATGGGTTGAGCGGCATTGCGAATTCGGTTCACTCGGCGATATTCCGCCAGCGTGCCGTTGAAATGATCTCGAAACAGAGCGGCCTGTTGCAGCAGGTGCCACAGAAACATACGAAAAGGATCGCTGTCCGCAATGTGGCTCAGCGGTACTTCTAGATTGGACAGCCCAAAAGTGCCTTCGATGGCATGGCGGAATTGCGAAAATATCTGACCAATGTTTTCCGAACCGTCGGACGCTTGATTCAGCAGTTTGGCCTGAGTTCGCACCAAGGGATTATGTTCCATCGGTTGGACGGTATCCGCTACCTTCGCGCCGAATTGTTCAAAGATTCGGCGATCCTGGATCGTTGCCTCTTCGTACGGGACTGCTTGGCCAAAGCGATCGAACGGAACCGATACCAAATGAGCGGATGGCCGCTCCTGAGGAACGCGTACCGCTCGCTGCCGACACAGATCGTTGTCCACCAAGAAGTGAACGCCAACCCCTCCAGTCTTTACCGCGAAATGGTTTACCAGAAAATTTTTGAACCAGACACCCGGATGAAACAGTTCTGGTTGGTGGCCAGAGACAATCAACGGCGGGTCTGGTTCAGAACTGCTGTCATCCGAGACATTTGGTTGATAGCGCCGAGTATACTTACGGGCCAAACAAATCAATTCCGCTTTGGCTTGCTGGCGAAGTTCGTCCAGTGATTTGCCGAAAAGAAAGTCACCAAGCTGCGAAGAAAGCTGTTGGCCATTCTTCCGGACCGCATCTGTCAAGCAGGACAATGGTGGTTCTACCAACACACTGCCATTCGCTTGGGGAGCGCGAATTCGCTGGTGCACCATGCGAGGCCGCTGGTCGATCATTCAGCGATTTTCCGATCCCAACAAGTGGCGTGGCAAGCTTCGTCCTGATGATTGAGTTCCGCAATACTTCGATCAATGACTAGGTTGTAATAGTCCAGCCGAGTATTCGCGTCGTCCAGTTCGCCACCAAAACTTCGCTTTTCATCCAGATAGATCAACGGGACCGCCACTTCCTTGATTCTCAGTCCCACGTGTGCTGCCTGGACCCAAAGCTCCAAAGGCATGGCGTAGCCTGTTTCTGTTAGTCGCAACCGACGCAACGCTTCCACACGATACGCCTTCAATCCGCAAAAGGCATCTGTCAGATTGAGGCCCAGTTTCTTGTTTAAAGTAGCCGTCACGGTTTGGTTGATTCGGCGGCGCTGTTCGGGTGGTCGACTTTCGCCGTCCAACGGCTTGAGATAACGACTGCCCGATACAATATCCACATCATGGCATTCGGCAAATAGCTGCGGAATGCGTTGTGGTTCGTGCTGGCCGTCACAATCGATGGTGACAACAAAATCAAAATGATGATCATGTGCGTATTGAAAAGCCGAAATCAACGCGGCCCCGTAGCCTTGATTCACTTCGTGCCGAAGCAGTCGGACATCATTTCGTGCTGTCAGGATTTCTCGAGTTCCATCGGACGAACCGTCATCGACCACAAGCACGTGATTGGAATAACGAAGAACTTCGTCTAACACAGGTTGAACATGTTCTGCTTCGTTAAAAACAGGTAATGCAGTAAGATAGGATACCATTGCGACCTAGTACGTCTGGTGATTTTGAATCAAGGAGCCAACAGCGGCTATTTTAGGACCCGCACACCAACCGTCAACGAGTTTGACGATGCCTGAAGGTGGTGGATTCAACTAAATCCAAGTCAAAGGGTCGTGTTCTTTAGCGCTGGGCCACACTTCTACGTCGCCAAATTCGTTGGCCAAAATGGACGCAAGGTGTTCTACAGCAAAGCGTTCTGACGCGAAATGTCCCGGCAAAATAAGCTGAATCCCTTGCGCCTGGGCCTCCAAACACGTATGAAAGTTAGTCTCGCCCAATATGAAAACATCGCAAGAATGTTGTTTGACGTTCTCCAAAAATGACCCAGCTGCGCCACACGCAATCGCAATTTTCTGGACCGTTGTAGATGGATCGCCAACTATCTGTAGATTTTTTATTGACAGTAATGATTTGGTTCGCTGAACTAGTTCAGACAACGGCATGGGCTGGCGTACTTCCCCCATTCGGCCAGCCCCGTTTCCAAGTTCGTCGCCCGGATCGTGTGGAACTAACGGGCGAATTGCCTGGAGTTCCAAGCCTTCTGCCCATTGTTGATTAATTCCCAGCTTGGCCGAATCAAACGCCGTGTGCGGGCTAAAGACAGAGATTTTCGCTTCAATCAACGACAAGACCAATTGTCCGACGGTGTCACGGTCTGTCAACTTCTTGAGCGGTCGAAAGGGGATTGGATGATGTGACACAATCAGGTCACACTTTTGCTCGATGGCTTCCGTTACGCTGTCGGGTGTCACGGTCAGACAGGTCAGAATTCTCGCGACGGACTTGTCTTGTCTGCCAATCAACAGGCCGACGTTATCCCAATCTTCGGCTAAATGGAGTGGCGCAAACTGTTCCAAGAAGCCGGTGATTTCCGATTGACTTGTCATCACGTGCTCCATGATGAAGTAACAAAAAAAGGCTCAAACCGGGTTGGTCGAGCCTTAAGTTAACTGAAAATTAGAATCGGCGAGTTCTATTCGTCCCAGTCTTCATCGTCTTCCCAATCGTCGTCGTCCCAGTCGTCATCGTCATCGTCTTCATCGTCGTCGACTTCCGACCATTCTTCCTCTTCTAATTCATCTTCATCGTCTTCGTCTTCTTCGACGTCGTCATCTTCCTCTTCAAAATCGTCTTCGATTTCGTCGTCCAATTCCTCGTCGTCTTCTAGTTCTTCTTCGTCTAGATCCTCTTCGTCCAGTTCTTCATCGTCGAAGTCATCTTCGTCTTCTTCGTATTCTTCATCGTCGTCGAAGTCGTCTTCTTCCTCTTCGTCGTCGTCTTCAAATTCATCTTCGTCATCGTAGTCGAAGTCTTCATCCTCCATACGAAGATCCTTCCAAGTGTCTTCGACAAGCTCGTCATGAGCCAGATGCTCTTCTCGTTCAACTACGGCGTTCACGTCCGTTTCCTCCTCGTCTAATTCTTTCTCTAGTACCTGATTTTCTTGGATCGTCTCGTTTTCAGTACTCGTATCGGAAACTCGAGAATCCACCGCTGTCTCGTGGAAGAGCTCAGCGTTGGGAAGATCTTCTAATGTCCTTAATCCAAAGCGTTGCAAGAACGACTTGGAAGTATTGTAAAGGTAAGGGCGCCCCAGTTCATCGCTGCGCCCGCCAATGCGAATCAGATCACGAGCAAGCAGCTGATTCAATACCTCACCGCAACTTACTCCACGAATCGATTCGATTTCTGCGCGCGTCACCGGTTCTCGGTACGCCACAACGGCCAATGTTTCCATGGACGGCGAAGAAAGTCTCGCTTCCTTCGGCACATGCGTCAATCGTCTCAACCACTTGGCAAACTCGATTCGCGTCACCAATTGGAACCCACCGGCTACTTCTTCAATGCGAAAAGACCGACCAAATTGATCGAATCTTCGATTCAGAAGTCGGACCAGTGTACGCGCTTCCGTCCCGTCCGCCAAGTTGCCATGTTGACTTAGTTTTCGGCTACTCAGCGGCTCTCTCGCCAGAAATAGAACTGCCTCCAATCTGGCGAGTTTCGCATCAATATCTTCGGTTTCCGGAACGACAATTCGAGCAGATTCTTTCTGATTTGCCTCGGAATTTGACGCTAGCAGTCCACTCGCCATCGACCGGATGCCATGTTCGGTCCGAATTCGCCCCTGGTTCCTGGTCCAGGGCGAACAGTATCGATACGCCACACTTCCCAACTGTCGCGCCGGTGCTGGAAATTGAGTCCCATTCGCCTGCATATCTAATGCCAATCCGTTATTTAACTGCTGTCCTTGGATGGTAAACGCAAATGTTGGTTGCCCAGTCACCCAGTTCGGTTGCTATATTAACGAGACGAGACCAGATCTTATCTTGCACAACAAAACGCTTGACGCCATTTCCCAATAGAACATTGAGCCAGAAACGCGGCTATGGTGCAGACCTTACCAATCGCCAAGGTTCATCGCTATTGGAATACCGGGAAAAATTGGACAAACCACACATGAAGAATCCATCCACCCAACAGCGCTTGATGCCTGGATTCTTGATCACGGGCATTGTGTTGGTCGTGATTGTCGCCTTTACCATTTTGGTATTTGGCATGGTGATCGGCGAAGAGTTCTCTGCTGAATCTTTCCAACGACGGTCGTTTTTCTACTATCAAGTTCCTTTCCTCAACATCCAGCTTACGCCAACTTTTCGTGACTCGATCAGTGAAATGGAAGCAGACTTGGTCAGCGAGAAATTGGTGACCGTTTCGCCTGCCACTCAATGGGAAGTGGTCCAATCGTCCATAGTCACTTCAGAAGCGGCAATCTTGTTCAACTATCTTGATGCAGTGGATTCAAACGATCAACACTATTGGCTGGAATGGACGCGGAAGCATCCAGAATTGGCGGCCGAATTCTGGCCCAAAATACAACAAGTTGCGATCCACAAGGCGTATTCAATACTACCTTTTCTGTTTGACGAAGCCATTCGTGTAGAGTCTTTAACAGTTCCCGACGCAGATCAACGAATCCAACAGTGCTTAGTGCAACACGCTGCGGATGCCGCGTCCAACGCCGCTGATCGAACCGACCACACGCTGGCCCAAGACCTGGCCAAACTTGTTGCCCAGTACAGTCCCGACAATGAGGTAGCTCGACAGATTCTCAGCCACGCAGAAGGTCTACACGAAACGCCAACGGACACGCCGTAGAATCTGAGCTTCAGTTATTCAATGTCCAGTATCTGTCAGTGTACGAGGCTTCTTCGCATCGTCCCGAGATGAACCATAAAAAACTCGCATGAAACGCATCTACTTGGACTACAACGCGACCACTCCCATCTGTTCGTCGGCGGTCAGCGCCATGAACGCATGCTTCGCGAAAGGTTATCTCAATCCGTCTAGCCAACATCGAAGCGGCCAGAACGCTCGACACGCGTTGGAAGATCATCGAGACCGGATGGCTCAGCTCCTTGGTGCTCGAATCGGTTCGTCCCCTGACCAGTTGATTTTTACCAGTGGTGGCACGGAAGCGAATAACATGGCCCTGTTGGGTTTAGTGCAACCGCAGCGAGGTCCGATTTTGATTTCGTCTGTGGAACATCCCAGCGTTTTGGGTGCCGGTGACGAATTGCGACGCCGAGGGTTCTCGGTAGTTTCAATTCCGGCGAATACCGACGGAATTGTGTCGGTGGATTTCATCGCCGAACAATGCGAATCGAACGTTCCACCTCAATTGGTTTCCGTCATGTTGGCCAACAATGAAACAGGTGTGCTGCAACCGCTGGATGAAATCGCGGCGTTGTGTGCCAAGCATCACATTCGCTTGCATACCGACGCAACACAGATGGTAGGAAAGCTGCCCGTGTCGTTTCAAGATTTGAACGTTTCGGCAATGACTTTTGCGGCTCACAAACTTCATGGTCCAATTGGCATTGGCGGCTTACTGGTTCGGCACGGAGTAGCCATTCGCCCGATGATTTTTGGCGGTTCGCAGCAATTAGAGAAACGTCCCGGCACCGAATCGGTCGCCTTAGTTGCCGGCATGGCGGCCGCCTTGGACCATTGCTTGCAACGACAAGACCAATGGATTTCTGCAATCTCCGAATTGCGAAATCATCTTCAGCAAAGATTGCTGGATGCCAAACTGGACGCCAACATCAATGGCCACCTGGCACCCAGATTGCCGAATTCGTTAAACGTGGCGTTTCCAGGAATTGATCGTCAAGCGCTGCTGTTGGCGCTGGATCTGGCTGGCGTGGAGTGTTCCACCGGTTCGGCGTGCGCCAGCGGTTCCAGCCAACCGTCAACGGTCTTGTCGGCCATGGGCTTATCCGACCACCTCATTTCTAGTTCGCTTCGAATCAGCTTAGGCAGTGAAAACACCAAGGCGGAAATTGACGACGCTGCTGAACGTATCATCAAGTGCGTCAACACGTTACGTCAAACGAAAAGCCTTCAGAAAAACACCGTTTCGAATAGCAGTCGAAGCGAAAATCCTCTATAATTGCGGCGTGCTGAATCAAACTGTCGCGTGGTTGGATGGGCAGTTGGTTCCGTTCCTTAAGCGAACCGCATTTTTTTGTTAAAAATACAGCAACGTCACGCGGATTCTTTTTTAGTTGCCACGGACAGGTCAAAGCTTCGGATGCTTTGGATTTGTGCAGGAAAACAGTGATTACGGGCGTCTTTTCGATCCCATTTCCGACACCAACGCAGCGACGTTTTTCTCAAAACGTTTCGTCCGCCGCATTACGTGAATATTTCTTGGGCCCTGAAAATGCGCTGCTGTTGAATGCCTTGAATCTAGGCCAATTGAAGGCTGGTCAAACCGTTCAATTCGAATTTAGTCCCATCTACGTGCACGCGCCATCTGGTTATGGCAAATCGGATTTGCTGACCGGTGTTGCAGAACAATGTCGTAGCGTGTGGAAGTCCGAAAAGGAGGTCTTGCTGACGGAACCGCAAGGTCTGAGTCACGAATTTCAAGACGCATTGAAGCTGGATTCCGTCAGTTCGCTTCACAAGCGACTCATGCGGCCACGATTGCTGCTAATTGACGATATTGGCGAATTGAAATCCAAACCTAGTACGCAAGATTTTCTGACCACCGTCATTGATGCCAGATTAGAACAGAACCGTCCCATCATTGCCGCCGGTTCCAAGCCTCTGTATCAGCTGCGGTTGAGCGATCGTTTGACCAGCCGAATTGCCAATGGCTTAGTAATTCCTATTCGCGAACCATCAGATATCACTCGCAAGGCAATCACCAAACACTGGGCTGCGAATCGAGGCTTCCAATTTGAATCAGAGGCGTTGGAACAATTTGTCGCTCATCACGAAGTCTCTCCTTCAGAATTGCTGGGTCTGCTAACGCAGCTCGTTTCCGGAGAAGAATTTCAGTCGGAAGCAGAAGGTCCTATTCGGACAATTCGACTAGAAGATCTGGGCGATCGATTTCAACACGTTCGTCCCGTCAGATCTATTTCGCCACAACGCATCATTCAACTGGTCAGCAAACATTACGGACTCAAAATATCCGTCATCACCGGTTCGTCTCGTCGCAAGCAGCACGCCGCCGCCAGAAGTGTAGCCATGTACCTTCTTCGTTCGCTCTGCCAGCTTAGCTATCACGAAATTGGCAAGCGTTTTGGGAATCGCGATCACAGCACGGTCATGCATTCTTGCCGCAAGGTGGAAGCCAATTCGGCCAGCGACAAGGACCTTCAAGCCAGTATTCAGCTCCTTTCCGAACTCGCCAACCAACAGAAAGGGACTCGTTAGACTTGTCGAAACGAATCAAATCCACGTGGAAAACATGTCAACAGAATGTTGCATTTTGTCGCCAGCCAATACGGTGTGTCGACGTGCCAAACGTGTCATGTTGGATGTGTCGCTAACCAAGCGAATAGACAACACGACTTCGACAGAACACCAACAGGTTTTCCACCGCATTGATTCCGTTAAATCGATCTCTAAATATCGACCCACAAATGACTTATCGAATTTGACTTGTACCCATCGACAATTTTGGCGGCGTCCTTACTACTACTACTGTTTTAAAAAAATATTGAAGAACTAAGAAATCCAGCCAGCAGGTTCCACAATGAAAGTATCAGCCAACAGAGAAACGCTTCTAGCCGCATTTCAAACTGCCGCATCCTTCACGCACCAGCGAAGCCCCAAACCCATTCTGCAAAACGTCAAAATGATTGCCGAAGGACACGTAGCCACACTGTTGGCGACCGACATGGAAGTTGCCGTTCGGATTGACGTTGACGAAATGGAGGTAAAAGTTCCGGGTTCCGCTCTCCTGCCGGTTTCTTTGTTTTCTCCTATCTTGCGAGAGAGTACTGACGAGCGACTCCGTATCGAAGTTGACGATAAAGGAGTCTCTGTATTTGGTGATCGAAGTAAATTTAGGCTACCTTCAGGAAATCCAGAAGAATTTCCGTCTAGTCTGAATATGACGGCAGACGCTTACCACGAAGTTTCCATTCATTTGCTGAAAGAGTTAATTCGCCGAACGTTGTTCGCCACGGACACGGAAAGTAGTCGCTACGCGCTGGGCGGTATCTTGATGGAACTGGAAGCGGATAAGATTGTTGCCGTAGGGACCGACGGACGTCGCTTGGCCAAGATGGAAGGACCAGCCGCAGCGGTGAACGGACACGATCTGGCTGGCGCCACCACCATTGTGCCTTCCAAGTCCATGCAGTTGATTGACCGAGCGTTGGCGGATTCAGAAGAACCAGTGCGAATCTGCGTCCAAGGCAATGACGTGCTCTTACAGTCTGGTTCCGTCACAATTAGTTCGCGACTGGTGGAAGGAAGATTTCCTAAATGGCGAGACGTGTTTCCCAAACGAAGCGAATCGATCGAAATTGAACTGGCCGTGGGACCACTGTATTCGGCCATTCGGCAGGCGGCAATTGTGGCCAGTAGTGAAAGTCGAGGCATCGATTTTACGTTCGGTGAAGGAAGCTTGGTCCTGTCCGGCATCACCGCGGATGTGGGTGAATCTCGAGTTGAATTGCCGATTCCTTACGATGGTGAATTGATCACGTTGTGTCTGGACAATCGCTATGTCAGTGACTTCCTGCGAGTGCTCAGTCCGGAACGATCTTTCAACTTAAGTATCGTCGATGCAGACAATGCGGCGGTATTCGCCACCGATGACGGATATGGTTACGTGGTCATGCCGTTGGCTCGTGAAAAACGCAAAGGTGCTCCGGAGGCCGCCGCAGTCACCGCCGAAGCTGAATGATTCAGCGAATGAAAGGATGCCATTCGGAAAAGGATGATTCATGAAGAATCGCTACAAGCAACCCAATGCCGAACGAAGAAAACGCGATCCGCAAAAGTTAGGTGACATTGTCAGTCAGTTGATGGCGCGACGAGGCTATTCGCAAGTATCGTCAATTGACGAATTACGTTCCGCGTGGATTCGCGTTGCCGGTCCGCTGGCCAACGATAGCTTGCCGGGAAACATTAAACGAGGTGTCTTGGAAATTGTCGTGCGAAGTTCGGTGATGGTCCAAGAACTGACCTTTCGAAAGAAACAACTCCTCAGCCAACTGATCCAACAAGTCCCTGGCGAAAAGATCAAAGACATTCGCTTCAAAGTCGGAACGATCGACTGAAGCCGACAACCAAACAAACAACCAAGGATGCCATTCTCTTTGGCAATAAATAGAAAGTAACAGCTGAAAATATTATGACTGACGAAACGAAACCAGACGGTGAACCACAAGACCAACCACAGCCTACCGAAGGAACCAAAAAAGCGTTGGCCGATTCGGATTATAGCTCGGAAGACTTGTTGCACTTGTCCGACCTGGAACACGTTCGTGAACGTCCCAGTATGTACATTGGTGATCGAGGCGCCGGCGGGTTGCATCACCTAGTCTACGAAGTTGTCGACAATTCTATTGACGAAGCGATGGCCGACTTTGCCACCACTGTCACCGTGGTCATCAACACGGATGGCTCGGTTACGGTGGAAGATGACGGACGAGGCATCCCGGTGGATCGGCACGAACAATTGTCCGAAGAAATGGGACGCGACGTTTCCACACTGGAAGGTGTGATGACGGTGCTGAAGTTTGGCGGCAAGTTTGAAAAAGGTGCCTATCAAACTTCCGGCGGTCTGCACGGCGTGGGCGTGACCGTGGTCAACTTCCTGTCCGAATGGTGCGAAGTAGAAGTCTACCGCGATGGAAAAGTTCATCAGCAAGAATACAAACGAGGTGTTCCGCAAGGGCCGCTCACCGTCATTGGCTCTACCAAGAAAGTAGGAACCAAAACTACTTTTAAACCAGACGGGGAAATCTTTAGCACCACCAAGTTTGTCTATGACGTGCTTTATAAGCGACTCCAAGAGTTGGCGTTCCTGAATCGAGGTGTGCGGATTTCATATCGAGACGACCGCAACAATCAAGGTGATGAATTCTTCTATGAACGAGGCATCATTGAATTTGTCGAACACTTGAATCGGGCCAGCGAAGCCATTCACAACGATGTTATCTATTTGGCCGGCGAAGTCGAAGAGGTCGGCTTTGAAGTTGCCATGCAATATTCTGGCGAATACACAGAAAACCTTCATTCGTACGTCAATAACATTCATACCAAAGAAGGTGGAACGCACGTTTCGGGATTTCGTTCGGCGTTGACCAGAACGCTGAACGCCTACGGCAAGAAGGAAAACCTGTTCAAGGATATCGTCCCGTCGGGCGATGACTTTCGCGAAGGGTTGACCTGTGTGATTGCCATGCGAGTGCCCCATCCGCAGTTTGAAGGGCAAACCAAAACGAAACTCGGTAACGGCGAAGTGGAAGGCATTGTCAATTCCGCCGTCGGTGAATATCTGACCAAGTATTTGGAAGAGAATCCTAAGACCGCCAAAACCATCATCAAGAAGGGTGTCTTGGCCGGCGAAGCACGCGAAGCAGCTCGGAAAGCTAAGGCGTTGCTCCGCGAACGCAAAGGAGCTCTGTCTGGCGGTGGTTTGCCGGGCAAACTGCGAGACTGTATCAGCAAGGACATGGAAAAGTGCGAATTGTACTTGGTGGAAGGTGATTCGGCCGGTGGTAGTGCCGAAGGAGGACGGCTGCGAGAGTACCAAGCGATCTTGCCGTTGCGAGGTAAAATCATCAACGCTTACAAGTCCCGAGAAGACAAGGTCTTGGCCAACGAAGAAGTTCGGTCCATGATTCAAGCCATCGGTGCCGGCATCGGGACCGAACAAGATATTTCGCGAAGACGCTACAACAAAATCATCATCATGACGGACGCCGACGTGGATGGTTCGCACATTCGCACGTTGCTGTTGTGCTTCTTCTATCGCCAGATGTATGAACTGGTCTCCAAAGGCCACGTCTACGTGGCGCAGCCGCCACTGTTCCGAGTTCGCCAAAAGAAAACCGTCTACTACGTTCAGACAGAAGAAGAAATGCGAACCCAGTTGCTGGAAAAAGGTCTGGGCGATTCGGTCCTGAACGCCGGTGATGGCCGCACGGTGGAACGCGCGGAAATGGAAAAGCTATGTCGCATTTTGGCCAACATGGAAGACGCGTTGTTGGTGATGGAACGGCGAGGTATTTCGCTGAAGATCCACATGGAACGAGTCGACCCGGAGACCGGAAAGCTGCCTGTCTTCCACGTCCTCCATGGTCGCGGCGAACACTGGTTTCATACTCGAGCGGAAGTGGAAGCGTATCTTTCCGAACATGCTCCCGAACCGTCGGCAGAAGAAAACAGCGAAGGGGACGAATCCGAATCGGCGTCTGCTACATCAGGTAACGGTTTTGCTACGGAAGGTGGCGAAATCAACGTGATGGAATTCCGTGAAATTCGGACTATCAACAATGGTTTGTCTGATCTGCAAGAACTAGGCTTTTCGCCCGAAGTTTTGATACCAGAAGATCGCACGGGAATTGAAGAAGCCAGGTATGAATTGGTTCGCGGAGAAACGGTGATTGCTTTGGATGATTTCCGCGGCCTATTGCCAGCAATTCGAGCGGCTGGCGAAAAGGGCCTTCAGGTCACTCGCTTTAAAGGACTGGGCGAAATGAACGCGGAAGAACTCCGCGAAACAACCCTAGATCCAGAAAACCGCACGCTGTTGCAAGTCACCATGCAAGACGCCGGTGCGGCAGATGAAATGTTCCGAGTGCTGATGGGCGACAAAGTGGAACCTCGCCGCGAGTTTATCGAAAAACACGCATTGGAAGTGAGAAACTTGGACGTCTAACGCCAATCAAGTGGTAAGTTGCGTGGAATAATCCGGCCTGCGATTCGCATCGATCAGGCCGGATAGAACGTAGTCCAGAAAAGTTGTGCAACCAATTCGGTTACAGGCACAACATGTAGGCAACTAAGTCTTCCTTTTCTTGTTCGTTCAGATTCAACGCCAGGACGATGTTGAAGAACTCCACGGTGTCGTGCAGCGTTGGGCAGCGACCGTCATGTAAGTACGGCGGCGAATCCTTGATGCCTCGCAACGGGAACGTTTTGATGGGGCCTTCCGGACGACCAACGTAGAATCGTTCCACTTGCAAATCATGCATGTAGTCGTCCACAAACGCCGGTCCGTAATGACACTTCGCACATTGAGCTTTGCCGTTGAATAACGCTTCACCTCGAAGTTCTTGTTCGGTGGCCAAGTCGGGAATCAATCGCATCAGCGGATCCAACTTCGGCGCCGGTGGATAGTCAAGGATAGCGTTGAAATCTGCCATGCGGTTCGTGACTTCTCGCTTGACTGCTCTTGGCCCAATGGCTTGCTGCATTCCGGGATCACCGTCAAAGTATTCTTCCACTTCCGAGAAGTGATCCATGCTGCGAATCGAACGCTTGGATGACAGTTGCATCAAGTTAAAGTTACCTCGCATCGTTGGCGTGTCGGTACGCAAACGAGCCATGTTGGGACGCGAATCAGGACCCAATTCAATGGCTCCATTAGTATGTCCGTTCACATGGCAATCCATACAAGCGACACCCTTGGATGGTTCCAACGTGACACGATGTTCTGTGTGATTAAACCAAGTAGTAGGTGAAGGACGCAGCAGTTCTTTTACACCTTCCATTTGTTCAGGGGTCAGCAATCCGTCAAAGATTTCGTAGTAGTTGTCCAGCGTAATCTCTTGTCCGTTGGAAACGTCACCCAGTTCTTTGTGCGTGGTCAAAAACAATGGTGGTGGAAATTCTGGTAAGTATTCTTCTGGAATATCCATGTCGACATCAATTCGCCGATGTTCTGGATGTGCCTTGATCCAGGATTCCGGGAACACCATATGAGCACTCGATTGCAGCGGATGGGCAATCGGCTTAAACGGAAAAACGTCTTGCTCTTTGATTTCGGCCGGTTTCATTGATGCCAGCTGTTCGTACGAATCGACTCCCTTGGGTAAACGAGCTACCGGGCCGGCCATGATGGGCTTGCCGCCAGACATGAATTGGCCGGGGATGGCTTCGCCCGAGAAGTTGTATCGCCCGGACATGTATTCGCGAACATCTTCCATCAACTGTGGTTTTTGACGCTCATGAAAGGAGACCCACTGTTCGAACCGCATCGGCAACACGGGCGAAGTGTACGAAGATGCACCTCGTCCATAGTATCGCCACAGATCAAACGGCGTACGCATACCTTTGGTGATGGTAGGATACAAACGCAAATCGTCTGTTTGCGGTCCAATGGTGACGGGACGAGGCTCCAGCGTATTGTTGGGAATCTTGTCTGCGGACGAACCAGATGTCGCCGCCGAAGCTTGCTTGACAAATGGATTGAACGAACCGGCATAGGCGGTTGTGGCGGTTCGCTTACGAGGAACTCGGCTGTGTTCTGTATTTTGATATTTGTCATAGGTCTTGGCTACGGCAATGCCAAAGCAAACCAATCCCACCGCTGTTAAGAGTCGAATCAGATGTTTCTTCATACTTGGATTCTCGCAAGTCTCTTCGTCACAGAATTCATTTAGAAAACGCTAAGCAATTGCCTCGGGTGATGCTTTCCGAGGCAAAACGTATGGCATCAACACGGTCCATCCGGCGGCCACAAACACGATATTCTTCAAGATGTATTGGCCTTCCAATGTGGGCGCTAACGGAGAAATCTTGAAGGCGTATTCCGGCAAGTAATACAACGGCAGGAACGTTCCAATCATGTGCAACAAGAACAACACAAACGTGGTTCGCATGAAGACGTTCAGCAACAATCCAGCTCCAATGGCACACTCAAAAATAGCGAGCACTCGCAATGCCGAATGGGCATCCAGCCATTGCCAAGAAAGACTCATGATGGTCTGACTGGCCAACATTTCGGCCGGACTCAAGTCAGGAAAGAACTTGAGAATACCGAAATGAAAATACACAATCCCCAACGCAATTCGAAGAAACGTAGGTGATTGACCAAATCGACTCAGTTTGTCCACCATAGCACTGCCACTCAGAATGGAATCTGCAGAAACCGCCAAAAAAGATCACCGCACTCGATGCCAATCTCGTGCCGGTACGCGCCTCTCTCCCTGATTTGCTAGTATGCACGCGAAAAACCTCGCGTCTGTCAGCGCCACGGCAAAAGACTTGTAGGAAAATTACTACACAACGCAAGCGGCATGTTTTGAATTCGAAACATGCGATTCAGAGTTGCGATTGGCTAACGTCTCGCGTCGGTTTTGGATAATCACCGCCGCCACGCGTATAGCCGCTTGGCTTTCGGCAGCAATAGGCTTGAACTGGCGGCCAGCGTCAAGAACAAGAACGCACTCGGTTCGGGCACGGCGGAAAGTGGATACGCGTTAATGGCATCGGCTTGTTGGACAGTGCCGACCAAGATGGCGTCCACTTCGCTAATTAATCGGCGTTCTCCGATGCGAACCGACGAGTCCATCAGAGACGAATTCAGCAAGGTGATGTGCGCTCCGCTGATGGGAATTTCAGCGTCTTCGTAGTAGCCGCTGGTAACATCAAAATCGCTGACGTCACCATCAATGTCTCGAGCATTCGCAAAGTAGGGATATGAAGTCACGACGCCTAGCGAGTGTCCGATTTCGTGCAACGCGATGGTCAGTAGATCCGTATGTTGCGCACCGGTGGATTCGATGGGTAACGTGAAAATTCGCCCGGTGTTGATAGCGAACGAATTGCCCAAGTACCGCCACGTGGTATCCGACCGTCCCCATTCCGAACTTTCGAATGGCGTCGGGTCGACAAACCAAGTGGTGGAATCATTGTCCAGCGTCAAACGGCCGCCCGTGAATAATCCGTTCACTGGCGAACTAAACCAACTGGTAGCGCCTTGGCCGACGACGGGATCAGCCAGTGGTGCCCACGTGACGTCCAGAGTCTGGGTGGAATTGACGGTGGTGGTGCTATCGACAAAAACGTCTTCCCAATAATCAGCAGCCGCGCGAACAACGCCTTGCCAATCTGAACCGCCACGAAAATCCGCAGTTGGCACGCCCGACGGATCAAAATTCAGCGTAATGGTCAGGCCAGCAAACACTGACGGGGCAGCGGAGAAAATGGACAGCAGAAAAACAACAAGTCGCACATCCCGGACGCTCATCTTCGGCTCCTTCCCAAACAACGTTGACAGCGAATTATCGTCTAACGCAAGTTCGCAATCAAGCGGGAGCCGCGTAGGTCGGATACTCGCCGAGAAGGCAACAAACGGCTAGCGGCGAGGCCGATATTTTTCGACCTTGGTACATTTGAAATCGTAAATGGACCACGTGTTACCGTCCGGTCCGTTGAACGGATTCAACACAATCTGTCCTTCAATGCTGATGGCGTCTTCTCGAAAATTGACCGCTCGATCATCCAACATTATCACATTCAGCAAATGGTCCGCTCGCCCACCAGGCCCAAACTTGCACTCCAGATTTTTCAGCAACACAAACTGAGAAATATTGCGAATCTTGGTATCGGGCAACATAAATCCATTGATGCGAACTCGTTTTCCATCCAACTCTTTTGCTCGAGCTGTCAGCATTTGCGGTCGAAAGACAATGTCTTCCTGAATCAACAATTCAATGTCATCAAATGAAATGTCAATGACTTCATTCGCATCGCCTGCCGGTTGTTTACTCGTCGCGGTTGTGGACGAAGGTGCGTTGTTTGACGTGGAATGGTTGTCGGCCGAGTCGTCCGCGCTTGAAGATAGTGAACTGTCCGTGTTTGCGTTGGTGCTGTTCGAACCATCTGGCGATTCAGATGGGGCGTCAACGGAATTCGCTTCCTTTGTTGGCGAATCACAACCGCCAAGACAAGAAATGATCGTCAGATTGATGAGCACGTATCGAAGAAGCGAAGCATTCCTCATAGCAAATTCGTCAAACTTTCGTTAGCAAAGAATACAATGATTCGTTTCAATTCGAATGAAGGGCATGTCGTTCGAATCGAAGTCAGCGCTAACGAACATAGTCGGCCGACAAGCGATAGTAAACGCCATCCAAGCCGGAAACGGGCTTCTTTTGCGGAGAAACTGTTAATGTTCCGGCCAACTTGCGACGCACCATGTTGTAATCGGTTCGCAAGTCACCTTGGAGTTCCACTTCGATCATGTCGGTCAGTTTGGGCTGTCCACCAAAGCAGCAGGTTCCCATATCCGGGACCAAGACAAACGTCTTGATGTTTTTCTTGGTCGGCAGGCCGGGATGAATGTAACCCTTCACAAAGACTTTCTTCCCGTTCAACTCAACGGCTTCGGGAGGAATAGGAAGTCGAGGATAACGTTCATCGGGTTGGAGCTCAAAAAAAGAAATGCGTTGGTATCCATCGGGGACTTCTGTCACATAGACATACGCCGCCCAGGTCGATCCAACGACAAGCGTGAACACGGAAAGCGTCAATCCGATCTTGGCAAACCGTTCGCCGGAAATTTCGTCTCGTCGTTTCGTACAAGTCAGTACCGCAAACAGGCCCACAATCATACCGATGGCCGACAGCACCAACAGCGGAGTGAACAGGAGCGCCGCGAGTGACAAAACGCCAAGAATGAATGTCACAATGGCCGAAACGCTCAGCGCTCTATACTGCGAATATTCGTTTTCATTCAAAGTTGTCATGGAGTCACGTAGGGTTGGCATAATGAAGGGCTTTATGAAATTCGTTCCACTCGAACCGCTGCTCGCTTCCACAACGGCAGACCTAGAGTCAACCGCATCAGGACCAGTAGCGTGCAACCAATCAGCATTGGTACGCCCAACGCTGTCGAGATGTTCACGGGAGCAACCGGCACGCGAGCCGCTTTCTTCTGGATCACCGGTTTGGTCAATTCTTCGGTCGTAGTTTCTTCTGTTGTGTCTTCTGTTGGCTTGGAATCAGGCGAAACGGTGTCACTACTTGGCGCAGGACCTGCAGAGTCAGGCGAACTGACAAACAACGTTTCCGAATTGGATTCTCGGTCGAATTTACCATTGGGCAAAGTACGGGACGGCACGAAGGACGACTTTGGTTGTTCGGCAGACGGTGCCTGCGAGTCTTCCGTTTCCGAATCGGCCGGTTGTTCGTCTGGCTTGACCGTGAAGAACGATTCGGCTCGTTTGACCTTCTCTGGGTCGATCTTTCGCAACTTTTCAATCGCGTCTTTTGCTTCCGGCAGCGGACACGCTCGCAAATAGTTCACCACCGGCACTCGCACCCAGTCGGTCGCATCGTTGGCATTGACAAACAATTGAACCATCCGGTCCATCACTTCCCAGTCTTCCCATTTGGCTAAATCGGGGATGACCAAATCGGCCAGTTCGGGACGATCCAACATGTGACGAAGCGATTTCACCAAAAGTTCTCTATCAATCACATTTGCGTCAGTACCATGAAAGCGAATGGCCATGATGGCAGCGTAGGTGTCCGCGTATTCCGACTTCTTGTTCTTGAAATACAGATCTTCGACCAGCGGCAAGCCCGCTTCCTTCTTGAGCATCAAGTAGCACGCCAACAAGGCGTCGAGCCCCGATTTCTCTTGGCGATCTGTTGATTTCATGAACGCTTCCAGCATGGGAATGTCTTTTAGGGAACCACACACGCCCAGCATTGTGTAGTACAACCGCTTACGACTGGCGGGGACATCGGGATTCTTGACCCAGGCAATCAGTCGGTCATGCTTCATCTTGGGGACCAACGCTTTGACGCCATCGTACGGTGTCTTGGCAAATTCATCGTATGCGTCGCGAGCCAACATTTCGTCTTCATCTTCTAAGTAGTCTTGGAAGAACTCCAAACGAGACGGATTGTTTGGCAAACCGGGAAGTTGCTTGACGTAATTGTGTGCTCGATCAGAAAGTCCCAGAGGTGATGTCCAAACGGGATTCGGTCCGTTGGTGGCCGTCATCAGATATTTGCGGTCCTTCTTGGCTTCGCCGAAGTAGAGTACTTCAATGGAATCGCCCGTCTGAATCCACGTTTCGCCCTTCAAGACTTCGACCACTTTGAATTGCGACTTCGGCAGATCTTCCGTTCCGGAATACAAGTCTTCCTCGGGAACTTGTGCGCGTTCACCAAATCGGCAAGCACCACAATATCCATCGATTCCATTTCTTGGCTAAACGTCTGCGACACAGCGGTGCAGAACGGACAGGCTTGTACTAACGACACGGTTACGCCGATCGATAGCATGCCCACCCAGGATGCGAATAAGTACGTTCGAAATGACATCATCTTTCCTCGCTCACTGTTCCACATGACTACGCCACCTTATTGTAGGTATCGCGACGGGTCTTGAGGCTCTTTTCATTGCCTGTTTCTTGACACACGCATCAATAACGACAGCATGCGGTTACGCATTTCTGACTTGTCGGCTGCTGTGTCGATGGCCAATCTGCCGTCCGGATATGTAAGTTCGATTTTATCGGTTCACTGGCTAATTTGGACGGGGGGAAGGCGGGAATCGGCGGGAAATGCGATAAATTAGGTCCAGCCAATGGGTGTTTCGGTCTGCGGCGTAGAAACGATTTTATTGGTTCCGTTGCCGCAGGGATTGGTGTTTCCATTCGAATTTGCCCGGCTTAACATCCTGAATGCCGCCCAAAATATTGGACTTCGGTACCGGGCCAAACCACCGACTGTCTCGCGAACGAGCCGCGTTGTCGCCCAATACAAAATACTGGTCGGCCCCCAGAACATTGTGGCGAAGATGTCTCGCAGGTCGGTGTTCTTCACCCGGCAACCAATAGGCATCGCGCCATAATCGCAATGTCGTCACATCCAGCTTGCCGCCGCGACCGCCGATCCGCACGGGTGTTGACCACGAAGTTGATTCTTGTGATTCTACACGCGCCGGGCACGCGACCGCCGCCATCTCTTGGTCATTCACGAACAACAAGATTCGACGATCCACCAGCCCTAATTCAAGCTTACGAATCGTCGGACCCGCAGTCCATTCGCGTTCCTTTCGCCCATTGATCCGCAACTCCATTTTCTGATTTTCGGCGTGGACTTCCAATTCCGCCGTCACGGCGGCGCGATGAAGTTGCACAATCCAACCAGACGAAAGCTTTGCGTTGTTGTGGCGGTCGGTAGGGATCGCAAAGACCACTTCGACCAAAATATCGTCTACGGCATGCAATGCACGAGAATCCCATTGGTCCAGCGAATTCACGTCCATGATGGGCAAGGGCGCTGGCGCACGAGGCCCCAAGAAGTCTTGCGAATGTTGATATTCCAGCCAGGACCAGTCGTCTGGTGAAGCGGATTTGGGCATGTTTGCCGCGGGTTTGGGAGCGTCATGCGTCCAGAGCGAAGCGGACGCATTCCACGACCAGCCACCGTTTGTTCGCCAACGACATGGTTCAACGCGGCCGATGTAGGTCGCATCGTGAACCAGCGTTTTCACCGCATCAAATTGCTCTTTCGATTTAGATTGTAATCGGCCGTTCACGTAGAGTTCGCCGTTTTTAATGGCAATTGACTCGTTCGGGAAACCCACCAATCGTTTGACAATGGGCTTGGTCGGTTCGCTTGGAACGGTCAACGCAACCAAATCCCAGCGTTTCCCGTTGGGTTCCCAGGGCGTCAACTGGACTACGTCTCCGTGCACCACGGTCGCGTGTTGCGGATAAGGAAACAGGTGACTGCAGTTCACACACACCGCCATGGCCTTCGCGGGCGGCGACGTGGAAACGTTAAGGGTAAATTGACAATTCGGACAACAGATTTGGCTGTGCAAACCCATCAGCGCCGGCGACATGGAATCTCCTTCGATCCGAAAGATGGAAGGTGCTACGGTCAGGTGCGATCTGTGCCACCATGTTGCGGTCATCCAGATCACGATGCAGCCGAGTGCCACGACGACGAAGGCAATCCGTTTTCGAGAGTTGGGAACGTCTGCCATTCGCCGGAGTGCTCCGTCTGTTTGTGCGGACTATATTTGATATGGCGATAGTTTTAGTGGTAACGGCTCGAGCCAGTTGCTTGTGAGACCCCGAGCGACATTCGCCAGCCGGGCGTGAATCTGCACCCTACAATTGTAAACGTTGATGTTTTTTGTTTCTCAAGAGCCAGCGTCAGATTTGGTTTTTTGGAACAGGCTCAAGTGTAGTTATTGTTCACCAAAGTATAGGCGTTCAATAGACTTACGGCGAATGTCATGTATTCATGATGATTGCTAGGGCCGTCCTAAGCACAACACCAAGTGGCGTTGTTCAACCAAGCAAAGAAAGAGATTCGTCGATTCGACTAGGAAAGTTTCAATCAATGCAAAAACTCGATGCTGTCTTGGCTGGTTTGGCTAATGCGTTTAATGCGAAATGCACCTGCCAGAATTTGTGGCCAAATCGCCAGTCCCGTGCTTTGGATTTGGTAACGCGGTGTTATTTTTGAGTCTTCGCTTGATTTACGAACGACGTTGATTGCGTATCGAAACCTAGAATGATTGACGGTCTACTATGTTGATGGCACATCCGCATCCGGAATTACAGTTCATGCATCTCTTGCCCTACGGGGCTGTGATTCACGAACGAGGCGTCCAGTTTGTTGTATTTAGTCGCTCGGCTACGGCCATGCGACTGCTCTTGTACAACAACGTGAACGACACCGAACCTGCCGAAACGATTCGATTTGATCCAGACACCGATCGCTGGGGCGATATCTGGAGTGTGTTTGTACCCGATGTTGGGCCGGGCCAATTGTATCATTTCCAAGCAGACGGTCCCTTCGATCCAGAAAGCGGACAGAGGTTTAATGATCGAGCTCGTTTGATTGACCCGTATGCCAAAGCGTTGGCGGGCACGTTTCAGCCTTCGCCTGATGGTATCATTCGTCCGCCGAAATGCGTGGTGGTTGATGACTACTTTGATTGGGAAGGGGATCGCCACCTGAAACGAGACCTTTCGGAAACCATTATTTACGAAATGCACGTCAAGGGTTTCACTAAGGACGAAACCAGTAACGTGGAACATCCTGGTACGTATTTGGGTGTGATCGAAAAGATCCCATACCTAAAATCATTGGGTGTTACCGCCGTGGAATTGATGCCGGTTCACGAATTTCCCATTTTGGACATTCACGGCAAACAGTCGGATCGACCGAATTATTGGGGCTACGATTCGATGGCGTTTTTCTCGCCGCATCGAGGCTACAGTTCGCAATCGTATCCTGGTTGCCAAGTGGTCGAATTCAAACAGATGGTCAAAGCGCTGCACCAAGCGGGCATTGAGGTCATCTTGGACGTGGTCTTCAATCACACGTGCGAGGGCAACGAACTGGGCCCAACGCTTAGCTTTAAAGGGTTGGAAAACAGCGTCTACTACATGCTGGAAGCCGGCGGAAAGTACTACAAGAACTTTTCGGGCTGCGGCAATACCGTTAACGGAAATCATCCCATTGTTCGAGAAATGATTTTCCATTGCTTGCGACATTGGGTTCATAACTATCACATTGATGGGTTCCGCTTTGATTTGGCGTCGATCTTGAGCCGAGACCGTTCGGGAAATTTGGTGCCCAATCCGCCACTAGTAGAAGCGATTGCCGAAGACCCGCTGTTGGCTGACACCAAAATCATTGCCGAAGCGTGGGACGCCGCCGGAGCGTATCAAGTTGGTTCGTTCGGAAGTCAACGTTGGGCCGAATGGAACGGACGTTATCGAGATGACGTGCGACGTTTTTGGCGAGGTGATCCCGGCATTCTCGGCCACTTGGCTACTCGCTTGTCGGGTTCCAGCGACCTTTACCAGCCGGGCGGCCGAAGTCCGTACCACAGTATTAACTTCATCACGTCGCATGACGGTTTTACGTTGAATGACATGGTCAGCTACAACGAAAAACACAATGAAGTCAATGGCGAAGGCAATCGAGACGGTGACAACAATAACCATAGCTACAACTATGGTGTCGAAGGCCCCACTCGGCATAAAGGCATTCAGAAAATTCGCGAACGCCAAATCAAGAATCAATTGGCCACGTTGATGATGAGCCAAGGTGTGCCGATGCTGTTATCCGGTGACGAAGTTCGCCGCACGCAACACGGCAACAACAATGCGTATTGCCAAGACAACGAGATTTCGTGGTTCAATTGGGAACTGGTTGACGAAAATCCCGAAATGCTGCGATTCGTTCAAACGTTGATTGAATTTCGCAAGAAGCAACCAACGGTGCGTCGTAAGAATTTCTTCAACGGGCAACCGAATCGACACGGACTTTCTGACGTGAACTGGTACAGTTCGGTAGGAACTGCCGTCGACTGGACCGGTCACGACAAAACCTTGATCTGCTTACTGGCCGCTCCTGGCCATGACGAAGATCCGGACGAACAAGGTCGAGAAATCTTGTTCTTGATCAACAATTCGCATGAATCGCAACAGTTTATTTTGCCACCGGTGGCTAAGGGTCGAGACTGGCGGATGGTGTTCGATACCGCCGGCATCGCGCCTCGAGACGCATTTGCCAACGCCGATGGTCCACCTTTGCCCAAATCTGGCTGCTTAAGAATGATGGAACATTCTTTCCGCTGCTATTTGGCAAGCGAATCCACAGACTAACCGTGTCATCAACAGCCACTCGCAATGGCGATAAATCGCCATTGCGTGGCCGTGGTGCTGTTTCTTTCTATCAGCGCCACTTGATGGCGAATTGATCTGGCCTATGGCTGTGCAGCGTTCGGTTGGCGCGCCAGCTTCTTCGACACCAAGGCCCGTACCGCCTCCATTTGTCCCACGGGAACGTGAAAGACGTGCTGTTGATATGCCTGGTAGACCAAGAATTCATTTTCGTTAATGCTATTTCGCTCGGCTCGTTTTACTTCGGACCAAGGTACAAACAGGTTCGCGACGATCGCTCCGTTTTCACACAACAGCGTGGTCGGATGAAGGATTTCTGACGGAAGAGGTTGCCAACTACAGGCCAACAACAACGGTGCGGCAACAAACAGAACCGCCATGGGATACATCAATGGCCCTGGAGTCGAGACCACCGAGTACATCATGAAAATCACGTAGACGCTAAACGAAACGGCAGACACTCGAGGCGTCCAAATTTGCCATTTTGTGGATCGAAAAACCGAATCACCGTGCAACCGCATGTGGACCGCACCCGCCTTCTGTTTTGCCCGGCGAAGGAGAATTTGAAAGTATCGTAGACGAACGAACCGGAACAGAAAATAGAACGAAAGCTGAAATCCGACGAGCCCCAGAAACAACAACTGTCGGCGAAAAGTCAAACGGCTCAGCCACGGTTTCCCCAGTACCAACAGCACTGCCACTGCTGTAATCCACAACAGTGAAGTCAGAATCGTGAACTGCGGTTTCTCGTCCTGCGAATTCATAGGGTGAATCCTCATGTTTGTTTGCCAAGCGCTTGACACAGCAGGGCCGCTGCGACATGGCGTTTCGCACAACGTCAGCTCCAAGACGTATCAAGCCTCCGGTGTGGTGAATGACGTCGTCGATTGGAAGTCGCGTTTGCCAGTATCGCCAGTAGCTAGCAATTAAGAAACATTCTGTACTGAATCCCACTTTTGTCAAAGTTTGCCGATTAGGCAGTCGATACCGTATTTGCCGGTCGTTATGCCGCGAGCAGTTTTGCTGCTGCGTTGGTGATAGCATCCGGGTCCGGGGGGACTTTTATTCGTTTCGCGGCGAGTTCTGAAGCGGTGTCATCAGCTGTTGATGACGAGCATCAGAATTGACTGCGGACGGAATACATTTTGAAACGTTGGTCACGAACGTCGGACGTTCGCGATTTGCATAGTTGTGTCACCCTTGGCCAATGGATCCTGTCATCAGGCATTCGCAGTAGGGAAACGAAGAATGGTTCGCCGCAGCCAAAAGATTCTGGCAGTCGTTTTGATTTACTTGACGGTAGTGACTGGATGCACGCCGACTCAACCGTTCTTCTTGAACGAAGACGGTGATCTATCGCATCTGTTGACCGAAGCCACCACCATCGATTATCCCGATGTGGAACAACCGTCTCTGCCGGATGCAACTCAGACGCATGAACCTCGGACGGTAATGAACGATGATCCCGCCGAGTTCTGGGATCTTTCCCTAGAGCGCGCCATCAAAACGGCCTTGGACAACACCAAGGTAATTCGCACCATCAACCAAGTGCGTCAGTTCACACAGATTGGTCAAGGTGCAGCTTCTCCGCCCGAATCCCTGACTATCAATCCTGACTTTGCGCCCACCGTCTATGATGCAGCCATTCAAGAAGCGGGTCCCAACGGCGTGGAAACCGCTTTGGCTGCCTTCGACGCGCAGTTCAGCACCAACTTGTTTTGGGAACGAACCGATCGACCGCAAAACGTGGAAAATAGCCGAACCGCCGAACAAATTTTCGCTCGAAACCTACAACGTAACAACGCCAACTTCGAAGCAGAACTCACCAAACGAGCGGCCAATGGCACTCAGTTCACGGAGCGGTTCGTGACACAATATGACGCGTCCAATCGACCGTTGCGAGTGGTGGCCAGTGAGTACTTTGCCGCCCTAGAGGCTGAAGTCCGACATCCGTTGTTACGAGGCGGCGGAACGCAAGTCAATCGCATTCCGCTGTTGTTGGCACGCACTCAGACTGACATAGCCATTGCTGACTTTGAAGGCAATATTCGCGACATGCTGAAAGAAGTAGAGCATTTCTATTGGGAGCTTTACTTTCACTACCGCAACTTAGACGCTGCAAAAACGGGTTACAACTCTGCCCTCGGCACTTGGAGAAAAGTCGACGTGATGTACCGGACCGGCGGAGAAGGAGGAAACGCGGAATCGCTGGCGCAAGCACGCGGTCAAGTCGCTTCATTTCGAGGACGGGTTATCGAAGCGAAACGAGACTTACAGAAGTCCGAAAGAAA
Organism: Pirellulaceae bacterium; assembly: GCA_041399205.1. Classification (GTDB taxonomy): domain Bacteria; phylum Planctomycetota; class Planctomycetia; order Pirellulales; family Pirellulaceae; genus JAGQOZ01. The sequence continues at coordinate 250,802 of JAWKTK010000003.1, forward strand.
TCTTCGAATGCTGTTAGGCATCGGAGCAGCTGATCACAGATTTATTCGCCCCAGTGACGAGCCATCGTTTGCTCGAGTGGAATTCGAATGGTGCGATATTCTGCCGGAAGCGTTAAGCCGTAGCTTCGAAATTCGGCGTCAGAAATGGCGAATCAAGCAACAAGAATTACGACTGATAGGTGACCGAAACAATCTATTGCCTCAGCTGGATGCAGTCGCTCTCTCGCGATGGCTCGGCCTAGGCGATGATTTGATCGATGATCAACGTAATGGTGCCAACTTCCCCAATTTTGGTTCCACCGCCTTTGACGAACTCACCGAAGGAAGGTTCCAGGAATGGCGAGTTGCATTGGAACTCAATGTGCCGTTGGGCTTTCGCCGCGAATTGTCGGCTGTCCGGGCAAGACAGCTGGAACTCGCCCGTGAGCGTACCAAGTTGGAGGAGATTGAGCTGCAAATTTCGCACTCCCTGGACGACGCTATAAAGAACCTTGACGCTTACTACTTACTGGCGGATACCGCCAAAGACCAATGGATTGCAGCAAAGCAACAGGAAAAGGCGATTACCAAGAAGTATGAAACGTCAACAGTACCGTTAGACTTTGTGTTAGACGCTCAGCGACAAGCTGCCGATGCGGAACGAGCGTTCGTGCAATCGCTGGCTCAGTACAACATGGCGATTGTGGAAGTGCATTACCGCAAGGGTTCGTTGCTGGAATACAACAACGTGACCTTGGCGGAAGGACCTTGGCCGCAGAAAGCGTACTGGGACGCGGAAATTCGAGCTCGTCGACGTGACGCCAGCTACTACTTCAACTACGGGTTCAGCCGACCGGACGCTATCAGCCGAGGTGAGCAGCCACAAGCTGGTGCGGAAACGATCTTTGGCGAATCCGCGTTGTCCGCAATCGGAGCTGGCAATCCAACTCCGGCCGCCGGCACCATCATCGAAACACCGATGGGCGAAGGAGAATTGTTGCCGACGCCGACCGATCGACCGGTACCTAGTATCATCGTGCCGACCGACGTGAAGCGTGTGCCGAAGTCAAATCCGCTTCGCAACGGACAAGGCCGTTCGGCATTACGCCCGGGCCGCACTTCGAAAGTTTCGCGTGGTTCGAATGTTCAGCAAGCCAGTTTCGAATCGACCGATACGCAAGGCAAGTTTGCATGGTAAGAGCTCGCCAGCGGAGTTGGTAGTACCGCCTTCAGGCGGAAGGGAATGATCCGGGAATCCGCCTGAAGGCGGGACTACGAACGAATCGGCGGGACTACGAACAAATCGGCGAGAACTACGAACGAATCGGCGAGAACTACGAACGAAAAGTAACAACCGCCAGCCCAGTTTGTCGTACCGCCGATGGGCGGAAAAATGGATGACAGTTAAGGTGAAATCGTTTGTGAAATACCTTCCAGCAGCTTGGGAACGTCCAGCGGTTTTTCGTAGATACGAGTTTCGTTCAGATCGGAAAGCTCTTCTCGATAGCCGGTCAAGATAAAGACGGGTGTGCCCGGCTTCACGCGACGAATTTCCTGCAGCACTTGTCGACCGTCTTCGTTGCCCAAACGAAAATCGACCAACGCCAAGTGATAGTCACTGGACGACAACAAGCTTTTGGCTTGCGTTGCTGAATGGGCATAGCAAACTCGATACTCTTGGTCTCGCAAAATCTGCCACAAGTTGTCGCAGAATTCGCGATCATCGTCCACCAACAGGATGCACGGTTGCGCGATCGCTCGGCGAATCATTTCGTGCAGTTCGCCAAATTCGACCGGCTTGCGAACAACTTGCCATGTGCCGGCGTCTTGGGCGGCCGTAACGGTATTGGCTTCGATAAATGCCGATACTAAAATCCCGACGATGTCTGGCTGCTGCGATTTCAGCTGGCGAAACACATGCACTCCGTCCATATCTGGCATCTTGAAATCCAGCAGCGCCACGTCAAATCGACGTCCTGCTGCTAATGCCAATGCCTGTCGACCGTCATGAGCCACCGCCACTTGGTAACCCAAGTCGCTCAGAATATCCTGCAGATTAGCGCAGATATCGACGTCGTCATCGACAACCAGAATCGAACCTAGCTGGTCGGTCATGGGATTCGAAGTATCCTCTCGTGCCATTCATAAAGACGGTGCGGACCAAGGTCCAGGCCTCACATTATACCGTGAACGGCCGTTCGCTGGAATCAGTCCGAATTCGCCTCCGGCAGTGATACTGTGAACGTGCTTCCTTGTCCCAGTTCGCTGACCACCTCCAATTGTCCCGAATTTTTTTCGACAATGGATTTGGTAATGGCGAGGCCCAACCCGATTCCTCGAGCTTTTGTCGAAAACAACGGCTCCATGATCCGCGCTAACGTTTCTTCTGTCATGCCTTCACCTTGGTCAATCACATCCACCAGAACCAACGACGCTTGGTGGCGGATGCGAATGGTAATTCGACCATCTTCTGATGACGCTTCCTTGGCGTTTTGGATCAGATTCCGAAAGGCAATTCCCATCTGATCGGGATCGACCATCACAAATAGATCTTGGTGCGGCGCGAAGTGAATTTCGACCGGTGGCGTAACGGTGGCGGCGGCGTTGGCAATACACTGGCGAATATTGACGCGTTGCCGTTTGGGGCCAGGCAGTTTGGCAAATTCGGATAGAGTAGAAATCACATTGTTGGCCAACGTCACTTGACGATTGATGCGATCCAGGTGTTCAAATCGCTTTTCTTCGCTCAGCGAAGTGGCGTTCAGCAAGAAGTAGACGGAGGTTTTTACGGCGTTTAACGGGTTCCGAATTTCATGAGCAATCCCACCGGCAACTCGGCCAATGGTCGCCAGCCTCTCTTGGACAACCAATTCTGCTTGTGCTTCTTCTAGTTGCCGAGTGCGTTCGATGACGCGCTGTTCTAATTCTTCGTTCAGTTGGTTCAGCTGGCGTTCCGCTTCCTTGCGCTCCGTGATATCGCGAATGATACCGGTATACAATCGCCGACCGGCCAGCGGGACTTCGCTGACGGCCAAATCCATGGGAAAAACACTGCCGTCCTTACGTTGACCCGTGACTTCCCGGCCAATGCCAATGATCTTAGCTTTGGACGTGGTTTGATAAGCTCGCATGTAGCCGTCATGATCTTCGGCATAGGGAGACGGCATCAACATCGACACATTGCGACCGAGCATTTCTTCCGTAGTGTATTGAAACAGCTTTTCCGCTGCGGGATTGGCGGCAATCATAACGCCATGTTCGTCAATGGTGATAATCGCATCAACGGCGGTGTTGAGAATGGCTTCCAGACGCCCCAGTTTTTCTAGCTCTGCCACGGCTAGTCGCTCAGGTGTCTGGCGTGCCGGTTCAATGGAAATGGCGAATAATGGCCCGTCGCCGGTCAGGCGAATGGCTCGGCCCGCATATGGCTGACCAGCTATTGTCAGCTTGAACAAAATCGCCTCATCCGTCTGTGCCGAACGCAACGCATCAGCTGCTCCGCCTAGTAGATGGGTTGCTGGTTGGCCTTCCACGTTGGTCCAGGCGGGGTTGCGGGCCAAAATGGTTCCAGCGGAATCGACAACGCAGCAGGGAGTGTCGAGTGCTAGAAGGAGTCTGGAGAAGGCGGAAACATCTGTCATGCGATAGGCAACCGAATTTCAAACTGCGTGGGTGAATTCGAAATACAGATCGAACCGTTGTGAGCGTCAATGATTCGTTTGACAATGGCCAGCCCCAAACCGGTTCCGGTGGCTTTGGTAGTGAAGAACGCTTCAAACGCGTGATCCTTTTCGCTGGCTTGCATACCGGGACCATTGTCGCGAACCAGAATGCGTAATGCATCGGACTGACATTCACATTCGACACCAATTTCCACGGGATCGTGACAGGCGTCCAAGGCATTTTCAAACAAATTGCGAAACAACTGCTCCATGCGTCGAGTATCAATGTTGGTGGCGGCCGGTGATTTGTCCATCCGATCGTGAAAACGAACGTCTCGACCTTGCCTGCGAACGTGCAAGGATTCCCAAGCCGATCGCCACACCTGCTGAATACTGGACGGCGTTTTTTCCAAATGAATTGGTGCGGCGTATTGTCGAACCTCCTCCAACAGATCTCGTAAATCATTGCTGGCGCGATTGATCTTTGCCAAGTCGGCCAACGCTTGCGGATGATCTTCCAATTCCAATTCTAAGAGTTCCACAGAATTTTGCACTCGTTGTAACGCATTGCGGCTTTCATGCGCCAGACCGGCCATGGTTTGACCAATGGCGGCCAGACGTTCTGCTTGTAGCAAGCGTTTCTGAGCGGAGATCAGATCGGTAATGTCCAGGCCCACGGTTAAGACACCTGTTACTTTTCCATCCATGTCCTTCAAGACGGTATTGGACCAACGAATGTCACACGTCTGTCCGGTCTTGGTCAAGATCGGATTGATGATGCCTCGCGTTTCCAGTTGTTGCACGGTTCGTTCAAACACGTCACGAATTCTGACGCGATCTTCTTCCGGAATGAACGTGTCAAACCAGTCGTGATCCGCAACTTCGTCCAACGAATAGCCGGTCAGTTCCGCCAAGTACGGATTGAATCGCACAATTCGGCCGTGCGTATTCAGCACCAAGATAATGGCCTCCGCGGTTTCCAGAATGGTTTGTGCGAATTGACGTTCTTCGCGCAATTCATTCTCTGTCCGACGTTTTTGAGCAATGCGAATTAAGCTGGCGCGCAACGCATCAGGGTTAATGGGCTTGATGATATAGTCGGCGGCTCCAGCGCGTAACGCTGCAATGGTACCATCTAGATCGGCGTATCCCGTGACGACAATGACTTCACTTGTTGGTTGAGCAGACTTGAACGCCGGAATCAATTCGTCGGCCACGCCGTCAGGCAGATTTCGGTCCAAGATGACAACATCCCAAGTCCCGCTCTTTGCGCGAACCAATGCCGATTTGGCGGCCGATTCAAGCGTCACGTGATGGTCATCTAAGCTCAATATGTCTCGCAAGTTTTCGCTGGCGTCGGCGTCGTCTTCGACAATTAGAACTCGTAAGCGATTCGGCATAGATTGTGCCCCAAGAGGGATTCCCAGTTTGGCGGAACAACACAAGCTGTTGGGCAAAGCCGAACGGCTTGTGTCAGTTCGTCCTACCGCTTCCTTTGATGTGCAGAGCCTACTTCGGGACGCGGCCATAAATGATGAGTCTTTTCGGTTCGAACAGCAACAGCCCGTTATCCGACGATGGCCGGTGTAGCTGCTGTTCTATGATTTGGGCGAATCAATTTCAAACTTTTCCAGCAACCGGTACAAGGTCCGCCGGCCAATCCCGAGTGCTCGGGCGGTTCTAGCTTTATTGCCGTTGTGACGACGGTACGTCTCTTCAATGTGCAACCGGTTCAGCGTGTCCAGATCCATCTTGGCGCCTGGAGGCGGAGTGGCGGGACTGCTTTCTACTGCTTTGACAATTTCTGGCGGCAGATTCTGCAGGTGAATGCCATCGTCTTCGGACAGTAGTTTGGCGCGTTCCAGCGCGTTCACCAATTGGCGCACGTTCCCGGGCCAACTGTAGCGTTCGAACAATTCAATCACATCTGGATCGACGGTCCATTCTGGCCCCGTGAATTGTTCGACCAGTAACGGAATGTCGCCAGCGCGTTCGCGAAGTGGAGGCAAGTGTATGGTCAACACGTTGATACGATAATACAAATCTTCGCGAAATCGGCCTTCTTTGACTTCTTGATCCATATTGCGATTGGTGGCTGTGATAATGCGCACGTTGACTCGGCGCTCTTTCACGGAGCCCACTCGACGCATGCTGCCATCTTCTAACACTCGCAGCAACTTCGCTTGTAACGGTCCGGCCAATTCGCCAAATTCGTCAATAAACAGTGTGCCTCCGTCGGCCACTTCAAACAGCCCCGCCTTTGAACTCACCGCGCCGGTGAATGCACCTTTTTCGTGCCCAAACAATTCGCTTTCCAATAGCGTTTCCGGCAATGCAGCGCAATTGATCACCACCAACGGTTTGTCGCTTAACGTGCTGGCTCGATGAATCGCTTTGGCGACCAGCTCTTTGCCTGTGCCACTTTCTCCTTGGATCAAGATGGGGTTGTTGGTGCGAGCGGTCCGTTCAATCAAGCGAAAGACTTCTTTCATCTTGGGCGATTCACCAATCATGTTGGTTTGCGAAGACTGCTGTTGAATCACCGCTTTTAGTTGCTGGTTCTCTTTGCGAAGGCGTCGCGATTCCACACATTTCTGCACCAAGTGATCCAGTTCTTTCAGACTCACGGGTTTGGTCAGAAATTCTCTAGCTCCCAGCTTCATGGCTTCTACGGCTGTTTCAATGGTGCCCTGACCGGTGAGCATGACCACTTCTGCTTCATTACCACGCTCCTTCAGCTTCTCCAGCAACTCGATGCCGTTCATCACTGGCATGGCCATGTCTACAATCATCACGTCAAACTCGCGCTGATCAGCAAACGACAATGCTTGATTACCTTCGGAACATTCGCTGACGTTGTAGCCGCAGCGAGTAAAATAACGAGCCATATCGGAACGCAGTTCGGCGTCATCATCCACTAGCAGCAAATCCAACGCACGGCTTTCGCCTTCAAACGCTTTAGTCATTGGACTAGGTTCCTCTTTCTTCCTTTGTTGACACATTGTGTGCGAATTGGCACACTTCGTCGACAGCCCCAATTCGAAACGGGACCGCGAATTTCAGATACCGCTCGGTTTTTGTTAACAACTGACACTACCAACTGGCAAGGAATGTGCCAATCGCGCCCGTTCCACAGCCTTTCAACAACGGACCGTTGCGATCCGCCCCCAAGAAAGGTAAACTCGCCCACTTCATTTTTCGAAAAAGATCACGAAATCCAGGGTCTGACGATGGATTTCGCAAGAAAATCCTTGACTCCTTCACGTGCCTTAACCGCGTGATATCAAAAGCATCTATCTGCGAGGAACCATGAATACGGAACGACTTCAACAGGCGGCAAATATTTCACGAGGCCTAGCGATTGACGCCGTGCACGCGTGCAGTTCGGGCCATTTAGGCTTGCCGTTAGGTGCCGCTGAAGTGGGTGCGGTTCTGTTTGGAGAAGGCCTTTCGTATCATCCTGCCAACCCAAAATGGCTGAATCGAGACCGTTTTATTTTGTCTGGTGGTCACGGCAGCATGTTTCTTTATAGCTGGCTGCACCTGAGCGGTTTTGATTTGTCTTTGGACGAAGTAAAGAACTTTCGCCAATTGCACAGCAAGACGCCCGGCCATCCCGAATACGCCGAAACGCCCGGTGTCGAAGCGACCACAGGACCATTAGGCCAGGGCATTGGCAACGCCGTGGGCTACGCCATTTGCGGCAAGATGGCAGCCGCCAAGTTCAATACAGCCGACCATCAGATTTTTGACTACCACGTGGTGGCGTTGGCTGGCGACGGCTGTTTTCAAGAAGGCATCTCCGCCGAAGCATCGTCCTTGGCCGGCCACTTGAAGCTGGACAATTTGATTTTGATCTATGATTCCAATGATGTGACGTTGGATGCCATGGCCAAAGTCACGCAAAGCGAAGACACTGCCAAACGCTATGAAGCATACGGCTTTGAAGTCTTCACGATTGATGGCCATGACTTGGACGCCGTGCAAAAGGCCTTCCAAGCGGCCAAAGCCAATGACAACGGCAAGCCCAAGTTGATCGTTGCCAAGACGGAAATTGGTCGAGGTATCCCCGAGGTGGCTGGCACTGCCGCAGGTCACGGCGAAGGCGGAGCGAAATTCGCCGAATCCGCTCGGAAGGGGCTCGGCCTACCCGCGGAAACGTTCTTCGTTTCGGACGAAGTCAAAGCCTATTTTGCCGAACACCAACAATCGCTGGCCAAAGCGTACGACGCTTGGAACGCTACCTACAGCGCATGGCGTTCGGCGAACTCCACGTTGGCCGCCGAATTGGACGCGGGCGTCAACCAAGAAGTTCCCGCCGACTTAATGAAACAGATTCCGGAATTTGCGGCGGACTACGCCGATGCTACTCGTAGCGCTGGCGGTGTCGTCATTCAATCGATCGCCAAAGCGATGCCCATGTTTTTTACCGGCAGCGCGGACCTGTTTGGTTCCACCAAGAATTACATGAAGGAAGCGGGCGACTTTAGCGCTGAAAACTACGCGGGACGCAATCTTTGGTTTGGGATTCGTGAACACGCGATGGGCGCGATTCTGAACGGTGCTGCGTACGACGGCATTTTTCGTCCTTCCGGCGCCACGTTTGCCGTCTTTGCCGACTATTGTCGACCGTCCATTCGGTTGGCTGCACTGGCCAAACTGCCCGTCGTCTACATCTTTACGCACGATTCGGTTGGCGTGGGCGAAGACGGACCGACGCATCAGCCGGTAGAAACCTGCAGTGGACTCCGAGTCATCCCGGGATTGGACGTGTTTCGGCCGGCCGATCCCGAAGAAACGGCGGGTGCCTTCGTGGCAGCATTACAGCGAACCGACGGACCGACCATGCTGCTGTTGACTCGTCAAAAAGTCCCCACGCTGAATCAGATTCCAGTTGCCGTTCGCCGCGAAGGTGCCTTGAAGGGTGCCTATATCGCCAAGCAGGAAAAGAGCGAATTGCGAACCATCTTGCTGGCCACGGGCAGCGAATTGTCATTGGCTTTGGACGCAGCGGAAAAATTGGGCGACGGAACTCGAGTAGTTTCCGTGCCGTGCATGGAACGATTTGACCGCCAGCCGGTTGCCTATCAAGACGAAATCCTGCCGCCAACTTGCCACCAGCGAATCGCCATCGAAGCCGGCGTTTCCGGTCTGTGGTACAAGTATGTTGGGCTGCAGGGCCAAGTGATTGGTATCGATCGCTTTGGCATTAGTGCTCCGGGCGGAACCGTGATGAAGGAGCTGGGCATCACGGCGGACGCCGTCGTAGCGGCTGCCAAGAGTCTGTCAGGTCGGTAGGTACCTTTTCGCTTGCCGAAGACTTGGTAATTGACAGTCGCTTCCGATTTGGAGGCGATTTTCTGTGCGATTTTCCTAGCCCGAAGCGTCAGCGAGGCGACTTCAGAATCGGTCAGTTTTCCCTCACTTACGTTTCGGGCTAGGAAAAAGCGCAACTTAAAAACTGACGCGTCGGGATATTCGTTGTCGCCGAGGAAGCGCGAATGCGCAAGCACTTGCGTGGCCCAAGACTTTTCGCCGCGAGCTTACGGCTGCGAATTGGCTTCTTGCGGTGCGAGTGCCGGTACCAGAGCTTCCGCAAAGGCCTTGCCGATTTGGGCCATGATTTTGCTCGAACCCAAGTAATGATATTCGGCGTTGGACTTGCCGACCTCCAGGATGTGGCGTTCTTCGGGTGAATAGAGTTCGGCAGTGAACGCTTCTACGGCAGCTTCGCGTTGCTGTTTGGTTAGGCTTTCATCTTTCTGGAGTTCGCGCTGCTTCGCACCGACTTGTCCCCAGCGTTGCGTCAGTTCGGATAGCTGAGCGTCCCAGTATTTTTCGGTGTAGACAGCCACGACATTGCCAGCGAATTCTGGCATAGAGGCCGGAGCGGCCATGGCTTGGCGAAATTCCGCGTGAATACTTTTGTAGCGTTGCTGCGCCGGTCCGTAATCTTCCACCGGTCCGCCGGCACCCATCACGCCAATCACAAACGGCATTTCAGGGGCCGCCAAGTCTTGGCGGACGTCACGAATGAAATGCGCCAGTGCTGACGAATAGTTGTCATACCCGCCCGGTTGGCCTCGATCCGGATAAACGCCTCCGTCTACCATATCGTTCCAGCCCTGGAACCAGACGAATCCAGCCAATTCGTAGCCAGCGTCTGAATCATAATCGGGACAGACACGACCGATGTCGTTCAAGACATGGCGAACGTGCTGCAGCATCAAGCGGTAGTACTTGCCCGTGGCGGCGATTCGTTCTGCGCGAACCGCATCGATATCCTGGCCTCGTTTCTGCAAGTTTTCCAGTTCTTGCGAATTGAATTCGTATGCTCCGGCACTGGGCGAACGAAAATCGGTATGCAATGATTTGCCGCCCCACGCCGTTTTGATGATTAGGATTGGTTCGCCCAGAAACTTTTGCATGTAGATGCCAAAAGTGTATTCGGGGCCAATCTTGGGGCCTCGTCCCGCTGCGCCAAAATCGGCGGTCAGTTTTCCCAAGCGTTCTGTTTCCGTGCCGTCGTGGCCAATGGACGAAATCCAAACGTCGTCACACGTTTTGGGCGAACCGTCTGCGTTTTGCATTTCGGCCAAGATCGGTGCGGTCTGCGGATCCATGCCGATGTGTTCAAACGTACGCACCTCGGCGTGCCCTTGCATGTTCGACTGGCCCGCCAAGATGAACACCTTCAATGGCGTGCCTGCGTAAGTCGGCAGCGTTACCGATGCCAGCAGAACCAGGAATAGATAACGATTAAGGGCATGCGACATTCGAAAAGCTCCGACAATTCGCGGCAAGAAACGGAAGCAACACACTAAACAGTAACAAAGCTCGCGCCTGGTTCGTACCTGGGCTGGACGAAGTTCCATTATTTGATAGTTTTAGAACTATGGAAATAAACAATGCGGTTACGGCGTTGTCCGCCCTCGCTCAAGAGTCTCGGTTGCAGGTGTTTCGGATGCTGGTCCGAGCGGAACCTCGGGGCATGCTTGCCGGCGAAATTGCGGACCAATTGAAAATGTCGCGCGCCACGCTGTCGTTTCATTTGAAGGAGTTGGTCCATTCCGGACTGGTGGATTCCACCAAGCAAGGCCGCACCATTACGTACGCGATTCGGTCGGACCGGATTCGGGAGTTAATGGGATTCTTGATGGAAGACTGTTGCCAAGGGCGTCCCGAACTGTGTTTGCCGGTCTGTTGCGAACCAGCGGATGCGGTTCGGACGGCGGAATGCGGAATGAAAGCTGTTGAATCCACAGAACAAGGAGAAATCAAATGAGCCGAATCGTCATTTTCGATCGAGCCTTATGTTGCAGCACTGGTGTCTGCGGTCCTCAGGTTGATCCCACGCTGCCTCGGTTCGCCGCGGACCTGGAATGGTTGAAGCACCAGGGTCACCAAGTGGATCGTTTCAATTTGGCGCAAGATGCGGCGCTCTTTGCCCAAGATTCGTTGGTCCAGAAGATCTTGACCGAGCACGGCGTAGAATGTCTGCCGCTGGTGTTTGTGGATCAACAGCTGGTCAGCCAATGCACCTATCCGAGTCGTGAAGACTTAGCCCAGTGGACTCGCACTAAGCTTTCCGCCGACATGCTACCGATTGTCGACCAAGGTTGCTGTGGTGATACCGATTGCTGCTAACAACAAAGAAAATCGCCTTATGGTTCTGCCTCCCACGTTCACTCGGAATTTATTTTTCACTGGCAAGGGTGGTGTGGGCAAGACTTCGTTGGCGTGCGCATTCGCGATCCGCTTGTCCGATGCCGGCAAACAAGTTTTATTGGTTTCGACAGATCCGGCGTCCAATCTAGAGGAAGTGCTGCAGACGCCGTTATCAAACGAACCGCGTTCCATTGCCGGTGTCACTGGGCTGTTCGCTATGAATATTGATCCAGAACAAGCTGCCGCAGCGTACCGGGAACGGTTAGTTGGGCCGTATCGCGGGATCTTGCCGGACGACGCGGTACAAAGCATGGAAGAGCAATTTGCCGGTGCGTGCACCTTGGAAATTGCCGCCTTCGATGAATTCACCAAGCTCTTGGCAAACACCGCAACCACTTTGCAATTTGATCACGTGGTGTTTGATACTGCGCCCACTGGCCATACCTTACGTTTGTTGGCATTGCCATCCGCGTGGTCCGGATTCCTGGATAGTAATGTGACGGGCACTTCTTGCCTCGGCCCGTTGGCAGGACTTCAGGATCAAAGAGAGATTTACCAAGTAACGGTTGATTCGCTTTGCAATCCTGAATGCACCACCTTGTTCTTGGTCACTCGCCCAGAACGATCAGCGTTGCGTGAGGCGGAACGATCTTCGCGAGAACTACATCGCTTGGGGGTCACAAACCAACAATTGCTTGTGAACGGTGTGTTTACTGCCGCAGATGCAAGAGATCCCGTTGCGGTTGCTATGCAAGGCCGCTGCGAAGAAGCGTTGGCAGAAATGCCAGCTGGCCTGGCCGATCTACAACGCACGACCATTCCACTTTCGCCGACACAAATGATCAGTGTAGAAGCGTTGCGAAACATCGATTCCGCGCATGATACTTTCCCAGCGACGGATGGTCGTTGTTTCGAAACAACGGGGCTTACATCGCCAACCGCGCCGATGGCATGCTTGAATCAATTGATTGATGACTTGGCAAGTACTGGACGTGGCGTCATTCTGACGATGGGAAAAGGAGGCGTAGGAAAAACAACGATTGCGGCTGCCATTGCCGTCGGTTTAGTGGATCTAGGTCATTCCGTGCACTTGTCCACGACTGACCCGGCCGCCCATCTGATGGCCACGCTGGACAAGAATCAACTGGAAAACTTGACCGTCAGCAGTATTGATCCAGTCCAAGTCACCGACGAATACCGCCGGGAAGTTCTGCAGCACGCAGGTTCGCAATTGGACCAGGATGGGCGAAGATTGCTGGAAGAAGACTTGCGTTCCCCATGCACGGAAGAGATTGCTGTTTTTCGAGCTTTCGCAACAGCAGTGTCCCAAGGCAAAGACGGCTTTGTGGTTCTGGACACAGCTCCTACTGGCCACACAATTCTTTTGCTGGACGCCGCACTCGCGTATCACCGCGAAATATCCAGACAAACGAGCCAACTACCCGAATCAGTTATCGAGCTCTTGCCGCGACTGCGAGATCCAAGTTTTACTCGAGTGCTTGTCATCACGCTGCCAGAATCAACGCCGGTCCACGAAGCAGTTCGTTTGCAGCAAGACCTACGGCGCGCAGATATTGAACCGTTTTCATGGGTGATCAATCAATCTCTGCGCCCGCTTAAAGTATGTGATCCGGTTCTGTTGCAACGGCAACAGAATGAACAAGCTTACGTGGCGGAGGTAGACGCCCAACATGCAAAGCGCACTGTCGTCATTCCATGGGTAACAACACCACCAGTAGGTCTCGACGCGTTGCGTCAGCTTAGTCAACGAAGTTAGCGAAATCATCTTTACGCTTATAAGGAGGCGGACATGTACCCAGAAATAGAACAATTCTTGGCCGCTAGAAGATCCGAATTCGAAACGATTCCACACACACGGCAACGCGAATTGCAGGAATTAGGCGCGTATGTGGCCGAGTCGCTGCGAACAACGGGACGCAGCCAGTTGACGTTCATCTGTACGCACAATTCGCGAAGAAGCCATCTTTCGCAAATTTGGGCCAAGGTGGCGGCCGATGCGTGTGGGCTGAACAACGTAGAAACGTTTTCGGGTGGCACGGAAGCGACGGCCATGAATGCGCGAGTGGTCGCTTCGTTGCGTCGCACGGGATTTCAGATTGCAGCCGACAACGCGAATGCCGACAATCCGCTGTATGACGTACGGTACGGCGACGATGCTGCGCCGCTGCGTTGCTTTTCCAAGGTGCATGATCAACCGCCCAATCCGACCAGCCAGTTTGCGGCGGTGATGACGTGTTCCAGTGCGGACCAAGCGTGTCCGATTGTGTCAGGGTGTGAATTGCGAGCGCCCATTCGGTATGAAGATCCCAAAGTGGCAGATGACACGCCGAATGAAGCCCAGGTCTATGACGAACGGTCAGCCCAGATCTGTCGCGAAATGCTGTTCGCGATGCAGCATGCCGCTTCGTTGGTATGAAGCCACAAAAAAGGCCGCTTTGACAACGCTGATCAAAGCGGCCCGTGTTTGGTTCGCACCAACGGCGAATGGCGATCAAGTTAGTTTAGATGGGTTCCGTGGGATCTTTGAATCGACCACCTTGTCCGGAACGCAAGTCGTAGCGTTTCTTGAATTCGTCGGTCTCCTTCCGCTCCAATCCCGCTCGTTCTAGCAGTGATTGAGACATGATGTCTTTCACGGGATCGTCTTCTTCGGGTGGTGGAGGTCCGACGGCGCCCAGTTCCGCAGGGGAATACAAGAATTCGTATTTGTGTTTGGCAATGGCAATTTCGTCACCGGGATCGATGCGCTTCTTTTGCACTCGGCGACCATTCACTTTCGTCCCGTTGCGACTGTTCAGATCCTTGACGTACCAATATCCATTTTCGCAAGAAAGCTGACAGTGATGGGCCGACACATTGGCGAAGCGCAAAACGATGTCACAACTTTCACGTCTTCCAACTAACAGATTTGATTTACGTAGGGGAATGGTGTCGCCTCCGCCGACCGGTACCATTTGTCCATACATTGATGTTTTGTCCTGTGGATAAGGTTGAAGGAAATGTCAGCGGGCTGGCTGACGACTAGGCGAGTTTCGCCTAAGGTGTGTAGAAAATAGAATTGCGGTGATTCCACCTGCGTGAAATCCCCGACCCGTTTTTATGTTCAATTTTTCCGCCAATCTCTAGAGTAATACAGCGTGAATAACTCGTCAACGAAGCACGTTACCCGTTCTAATCCAGCCGTCGGTCCGATGCTCGAGATAGACTGGCGCACGGCTGGCCGTCGGTATTATTCGTATAATCATTACCTGAAAGCGAGATTTGGCCAGCGAGTTCAAAAAGTGAGCGTAGACGCGGGCTTTACCTGCCCCAATGTGGATGGAACGGTGGCCATCGGCGGATGTACTTTTTGTGACAATCGGAGTTTCAGCCCTAGCCGCCGAGTTCCACGATTGACGGTGTTGGATCAGATCCAAGATGGCATTCGGCGGCTCAAGCGTCGTTATACTTGCGATCAATTTTTCGCCTATTTTCAGCCAGCCACCAATACTTATGCTCCGGTCGAACGACTTCGTCCACTTTACGAATCGGCCTTGCAGCATCCCAAAATTGTCGGCATGGCCATAGGAACTCGGCCCGATTGCTTGCCGAACGATGTCCTGGACTTGTTAGAGGAAATCGCGGGACGAACCTACCTTTCGGTCGAATATGGCTTACAGACCATGCACAATCGATCGCTGGATTGGATGAACCGCGGTCACCATTACGATGCATTTCTGGATGCGATGGAACGAGGTCAGAATCGAGGCTTCGAAATATGCGTGCATTTGATTTTGGGACTGCCGGGCGAATCGCACGACGACATGCTGGCCACGGCACGAGCAATGGCAAAGATGCCGGTCGACTCCATCAAGCTGCACAATCTGTACGCCGTCAAACGAACTCCGCTGGCAGACCAAGTCCAAAGCGGTGAAGTGGAACTGATGAACCGAGACGATTACGTGCGCACGTTGGTGGACATTTTGGAAATCTTGCCGCCGCACATGTTAGTCGAGCGTATTAGCGGCGACGCGCCGCCTGATTACTTCGTGGGACCGTCTTGGTGTTTGGACAAACCGGCCGTGCTGTTGGCGGTGAACGACGAATTGGAACGGCGTGACACATGGCAGGGGAAATTCTATTCGCCTTAGTTCGCCTCAGAACTGTTGTTTAGAACAAGCGTTGTTCTGGCGAAGTGTATTTTCGAATGTAGTTCTTGACCTTGACCTTCCGAGCCGTGTTGTCGCTGCTCATGAAACGGATCTTGCCGAACACGGGACGCTCTGGTCCCCAAGCTCGATCATATCGTCCCAGCACCCAAAAGATTCCGCTGTACGAATTGGGATTGCGACCATCCAGTGCGTATTTATTGTTCAGTTCAATCATGACTTCCAACGCCATTTGTGGCGACCGCGTCCACTCGAGAATCTTCTTGCCCCACAGCATCCGCAGATAATTGTGAATCATCCCGTCTTGGACCAGTTGGTTTTGGGCGGCGTTCCAAAGTGGATCGTGGGTCTGAGCGAGTTCGAATTCAGACGGACTGTATTCGTAGTCTCGGCGATCACCAGCGTGTTCCTCGAGCGTCTGCTGAGCCCAATTCGGCAGTGACGCATATTTGTCATAGTTTGGATTGAGGCAACACATGTTGTAACCCACTTCGCGCCAAGTGATCAGTTCGTCCAAAAACGATTCAGCGGATTCGCTGGTGCCCCACCAACCAGACGAACTGCCAGTCGTTTTGGGGCTCACCTTTCTCGGCGACCACGATTCGCTGGCCATCAATTGGTCAAAGATTTCGTGCGCAGAAATATGGCCGAAGTGCAAGTAGGGCGAAAGTCCGCTGGCGACGTCTTCTTCCGGTTCATTGCGACGCGTGCCATATGCCGAAAGCGTGTTGTCCACAAAATGCTTCCACCGTTTTTCCGCCGCATTCGCACCGCCGGGCAAGGCGGGCACGACCGGGACCGAATGATCGATGGGCAACGTTGACAATTCAAACTGTTTCAGCTCGGTCGCCGAAAGGCAGTGCCAACGATCTGTCAGTGCTTTCGGTAGTGAATACTTGGGCAGTTGTAGGCGGTCGAGCGGTTTTGGTCGGGGCACATGTTCTAAGTGTGGCAACAGGTTCTTCTGCAAGAAGCGACGAAAGTCGAAAGCGCGAAGGAAAACTTTGTCGGCGGCTCGCATGGGCAAAAGGCCATTCGAATCGACCGCTTCCACGCCCACCTGAATCTTCTTGGCGGCTGCCTTCACCATTCGAGGCAAGAAGAAGCAGGGAAAATCATCGGTGACTATCATGCACGCGTCAGCGGCCAGCGCCTGCAGCAACCCGTTCCCGGCGTCGCGCCGAGGTTCCAAGTAGCAATAATATGTCACCGGATGATTGGCAAGCGCTTGGGCGTTATCCAGCATGCCAGCGATGACAAATTGATGGATGCGATCACTGGCCCAGCGATAGTCACATCGCAAGGCCTCCAAAACCACCAGCGGCTTTTTCAGGTGCTTGGCCCAATCAATCGCTCGATCCAACGAAAAGTTGTACTTCGTTCGCCGATTGGCAATCATCCAATAAAGTACGAACTGACCGTCCGCTCGACATGGTTGTTGGTTCACATTGACAATGCGAACCTCAGGAACTTCGCCGATTGGCAAATCTACTGGCATGGGATGGGGCCTAACGGATGCGAACTGGACAGCGTAATGTTTTGTTGTCCGTTATAGACCGGAGTGCGAAGACGACGAGGCGCTGTGGCGAAAATTCGTCACCAAGAGATACGAATCTATTGCAGTTTTTTCAACTGGTCCGCAATAGACGCCGGGCGACCGTAGAAATAGCCTTGTCCCAGTTCAAAACCCATGTCGCGAAGCGTTTCATGGTCATCCTGCGTTTCCACGCCTTCTGCCAGCGGAACGATACCCAGTTCCTTGACCATGCGAGTCAGCATGGACAGGACTTGCTGACGTCTAGGAGGTGCCTTGGCAATTCCCTGTACCAAGCCCATGTCAAATTTCAGGTAGTCGGGACTGGCTTCGCTTAATTCGACAAGTCTCGCTTGCCCGGCACCAAAATCATCAAAGGCCAACTGCATGTCCAAGTCGTCCAGGACTTCGCGTAGACTACGAATCAGCTTGGGGTTGGTCACCGCAGCTTCATGGATTTCTAAGGTGATCAACTGATTGGGATGAAGTTTGCGAGCCAGCTGGAGCGAATCCGTGAGACCGTCTTCCACCAATTCAATGGGATGCGTATTCACAAACAAATTGGTTCCGGGCGGTAGGTCGACCGCCGCTTCCAGACCTCGTTGGCGAAAGATCCGGCTCAATTCGGCTTCTAGGTTCAGCTGCGACGCCGTGGCAAACATTTCACCAGGGGTTCGTAGACCAAACATGCGACTGCGACCCAGGACTTCGTAGCCGACAACGGAAAGATCCGGATCGTCTACGCGAACCAACGGCTGATAAAACGGCACTACGGCTCGTTCACTAATCAACCGTTCAAATTGCATCATCGCTAAGGCTCGGTCGCCCGCGTCTTCGGCAATCGTTCCGGTGTCGGTGGATTCGGGAGCTTGTCTGCCAATGCGGAACACAATGGTAGCAAACTGAAGGATATCGCCTTCCTTCAGTTCCACGGTGGATTCGATACGTTCGCCATTAACAAACGTACCATTTGTACTGTTCATGTCGCGGACGAATAGCCGTCCGTCTTCGTCAAAGATTGTGGCGTGTTCTTTGGAGATAGAGTTGCACGGCAGTGAAAGTTCCAAGTCCGGCTTGCGGCCAATTCGAAACGGAGACTTATGAATGCCCACGGTCCGCACTGGTTCTGATTCGCCAAGCTGTCCAGCGAAGAACCAGACAGACGCATCCAGCGTAAGTCCGCTTGGTCGTTGTTGTTCCGCAATGATGGCCATGGAATCTTCTTGTCTCGACGTGATGTAAACTCGCTGACGTCACAGGTTCGACAGTGTTCGCGAAATAGATTCGCTATGAGTTTGTAGCATGGGAATTGGTGAAGTGCGAGAATTTTTGACTCAGCAAAAGTGTTTTCCACGAAGTTGTTCGCCAATGGCGAATCAGAACCTAAGCTTTCACAAGGTTTACCCCATTTTCCTTAGGAACACGTGCTATGTCCGCGGATAATCAAGGTTCTCGAGAAGACTTGCTGGCGGCAATTCTTTCCGAAGAAAGCTATCGACCAGGGCTTTCAGAACCGTTGTCATTGGAAGATGTTGGCGTACCGGTATCCATGATCGAATCGCTGATTCTAAAGTTGATGCTGACGGCCGGTAGTCTGACGGGACGCAGGATTGCCGACGGAATCTGCTTGCCGTTTCTGTTGCTGGAAGATGTCTATCAATCCCTCCGATCACGCCAGGTAATCACGCACCGGTTCCGCTCCGTTTAATGACTATACCTATGCCCTGACTGATGTCGGTCGAGAACGCTCGTTCGGCTATGGCCTCTTGTTCGTATTGCGGTCCGGCAGTACCTTTAGGCCTAACTTGAAACGAAATTTGACGGATCTTTTCGATTTGAGCCTTCATTGTAGGCTCAATTGGCTGTCGGGGGCGGTTTGAAATGCGGGTTCTGGAACGCGAATGGTTCGGTTAGTTGGCGGTAACGCCCAGCAGATCGAGGACGTGTTGTTGGTACGGGTGCAGCGTGAGTTTGTCGAATTCTGAATCGAACTCGGGGCGGATACGGTTGCGGCAGAGCGTGCCGAGGTCCTGCAGAATGTCGAAGCTCTGAACGGGAAGTCGTCAGATGTGCGGCGAGTGGCGTCTTGCGTTTGGCAGATTCGAACGCTGGGCCGGCCACGATCGATTTGCAGCCGCCTCGCTGACTCTTGGTCGTCGTCGGCGAACAACACGGGACGCAATTTTTCTCGCATGTGCCATTCGACATAGTACGCCACAGATGAACACGTGCGACCGGATCCGTTCTTCGTTGCGATGATAGATCGGACGCAGCGATAGATCGACCGTCTTTATGCAACGAAACGCCGTTCGACTTGGCGAGGCTCTTGTAGTTTCGACAACTTTGTCCGGGTCCATTCGCTTTGTCGACGCTGCGGACGACATGCAGCCGTCGAAGCCGCCTCTTCGCGAATGCGATCTTCGTTGAGCATACGTAAACGAAGTCTCGGTGATCGTAAGATCGAAGTGCTTCCCATTTTGTGTTGGCCAATAACTGCCAACTCGAAGTGATTTCTTCTCGCCGCGAAGTGGTTACGCTGCTGGCGATTCGAATCGGTTCGAGCTTCTTTCGGTCGTAAGCAACTCGTTTCTTGCGAGCACGTTGCTCGGCGAGCGCCGGATTGCGACAGACAACCAGTCGCTCGTCGGGAAAATGTTCCGATGTCACCTCGGCCAGATCCTGTGTGTCGAACAGAGACATCTGGATCGTGCCGGCTGCACAACTTGCGAATTCCTCGGTACGCAGGCGGAAATCAGTCAACCCTTCGACACCGCGGTTCGTTGATCCGACGACGATCATGCCGCGATCACCAACGAAAACGAGCCGGTTGATGCGAAACGTTTACGAGCCGTCGCGACGGTGAATGTCGGCGGGTCGGCGTGTTGCCCGGGAAGACTTCAATCGCAATCGGACGACCTTCCGATCGCACAGCAAACCGTACACGATCGAGGGCGATCGCCACGATGATCGCGACTGTAACCATGTTTGATCCGGACTTTGTCGCCCCGTGTAATAGCTCGAAGAAACATCAACAGTACCAACTGCCGTCCTTCAAGTGCTTCTTGGCGAGCTTGTTTTCGATCGCGCTGACGTGTCGCCAGCCAATCCATCGCGGCATACAACTCATGGACATCGACGTCGCCAATCGCCAACTCTTCAGCCAACGTGCTTGGCAGTCTCGGTCGTCCCGCCGTCTGGTACTTAGCTTAGAACGCGGCGAAAGCACGCGTGCCACGACCAATGACATAATCAAATCCGCTGGCGGCGATCGCGGGCCAGCAAATTCTCCAGCCCAAGTTGCTGCGCTGCGCAGCACGGCCCATTCCGTGGCAGCGAACGAGTGATTTCAACGACGAGGCGGTGCGTCGGCTTCAGTTCACCAGCAAGCGCCGCTTGATGAACTCGATGACATCCGGTGGCAACCGCGTGAGGTTCCCAGCGTCTCGTGCTGACCTTGCCGTCTTACCCAGAAAACTTCGCCGCAGCGCTTCGAAGTAGACCTTCCCTTTGACCGTCTTGCGGACCGTTTCGACTCGCAGTTTCCCTGCTTGCACTCATGCCAAGTGTTGTACACGAGATGAAATGGGCTAACAGCCCATTTCTGTAGAATCGGCAACAATCACGCATTTTATATTCGGCGAAACGATCTAAAGTAGCCTCAAGTCGCTGTTAATGCCATGATTTTCCGTTGTTAGGTTTAGGCGACTACGTTCTTTCGACGGAGCGCAACGATTCGAGCTGAATCGCCACGACGCAAACAACTGTTGAAGTTTCAGAAATATCAATTGACCCAGAACTGTTCGAAAGTCTGGGACCGGCCTCAATTCGGGCGGGACTGTTCTTATATGGCGAACCAAGGAACGGAAAGTCGACCTTGGCAAAACGCATTACTCAGTGCTTTGGTCAACGAATCTGGATTCCTCGTACGCTGGTAGAAGATTCGCAAATCATCAAACTGTACGACCCAGCTTACCATCAGGCGGACGACTTCCAAGAACAACAAACCATCTTGAAAACGGCCGCATACGACCGACGCTGGATCAAGATCCGACGTCCCACGGTGGTGGTCGGTGGCGAACTGACGCTGGACAGCTTGGAAATTGCTCACAACCAGCAAGGCAACGTCAGCGAAGCTCCCATTCAGATGAAAAGCAATTGCGGCTGTCTGCTGGTTGACGACTTTGGAAGACAACGAGTAGACCCGGCGTCGTTGCTGAACCGCTGGATTGTACCGCTGGAAGCCAGAGTTGACTTTCTCACGCTGCCAACCGGCAAGAAGATCCAAGTTCCCTTTGAACAGCTCATTATCTTTTCACCAATCTGGAACCCAGCGATCTGGTAGACGACGCCTTCTTGCGGCGTATTCCCTACAAGATCGAAATCACGGATCCGTCGTTTGACGAAATACATCAACTATTCAAGATCTATGCCAAGCAGTTCCGTTGTGAATACGACGCAGACGCAGTCGACTACCTACTGGAAACGCACTACCGACAATCCCAGCGCACGACTCGCCGTTGTCATCCTCGGGATCTGCTGAGTCAAATTCGGGACTACTGTGCTTACAACGAACTGCCCACGGAAATGCGTCCCGATTACTTCGACCGAGCGGTCAGGAGCTACTTCACCATGGTCTCGGGAAAGCAGGTAAATTCCACTTCGGCTCGACCCAGACCCGCGTCGCCCGTCCCGGCAGCCGCTCCTTTTGTTCCCGGACCCATTTCGGATTCGCTGGTCGAATACGCGAATGATCCTCGGCGTTGACCTTCCGCGTGCAACGCGTCATGACTGGCGCAGAAACACTGATTGTAGCGAATCTGCGGCAGCGTCGAATTCCGCATGGAAGCAACTTCCACCGGACCGAGTTCTTGGTGGCAAGCTACACTTTTGCGTCACATCTTGAAATTCAAATGCGGCGGTGGGTACTGTTGCGAGAGGAGTCGATTCGTGCAAATCAATCAACTGAGTTCCACAGACCAATTACTTGGTTATACCCTTAATGAGCGTATTGGCGCGGGTGGCTATGGCGAAGTCTGGCGAGCGGAAGCTCCGGGCGGACTGGCCAAAGCGGTCAAAATCATTTACGGCTGCTTTGACGACAACCGGGCGCAACGCGAACTCAATGCGGCTGAATCGCATCAAAGAAATCCGCCATCCGTTTCTGTTGTCGCTGGAACGAATCGACGTTGTGGACCAACGCTTGGTGATAGTTACCGAATTGGCTGATGGCAGTCTCAAAGACAGGTTCGACCAATACATCGAATCGACGGATTCGGGTGTTCCGCGAGATGAACTTATTGCTTATATGCGAGACGCAGCGGATGCGATCGATTACCTGGGCGATCAGTATTCGTTGCAGCATCTGGACATTAAGCCAGAAAAACTTGCTGTTGGTAGGTGGCCACGTCAAAATTGGCGACTTTGGATTGGTGAAGGAAATTCGCGACGCGACGCAGTCCTTCATGGGTGGTCTCACGCCCGCTTATGCGCCGCCGGAATTATTTGACGGTCGTCCCAGTCGGCGAAGTGACCAATACAGTTTGGCCATTGTGTACCAGGAGATGCTGACCAATAGCCGTCCTTTCAAAGGTTCGTTGGCGGCGCAATTGGCATCGCAGCATCTGAACGGGGATCCAGATATAAGCAGTCTGCCACGAGGTGATCAGCCGGTGGTTGCGAAAGCTTTAAGCAAGGATCCGGAAGATCGATACGCCAGTTGCCGCGAATTCGTTGAAGAGCTGGCGAATCGCAAGGCTCGACGCCGCACGCCGGTTCGCACCACGTCCACTCGTAGCTCGACGTCCTCCGCCGCCGCTTCTCGGAACACCATGTTGGTGCTGCCCAAGACGATGGAAGTCAAGCAACTGGGGCCGATTGACGCACACGCGTCCAAAGCCGTGCTGCAGCCGACCTTGTTTGTGGCCATCGGCAACACGGGCATGCGCATCATGCGACGGCTACGCAAGCGGATTCGTGATCGCATTGGCGACGCGTCCTGCCCCTCCGTAGACATCTTGTGTCTGGACACGGACTCCAAGAACTTGACAATGGCTTGTGACCGTTCCATGGACGATTGCCTATTGTTTGACGATGTCATGCCGATTGCACTGCGACGTGCCGACGAATATCGTCAAACGGCTAACGAAAAACTGGAATGGCTCAGCCGCCGCTGGATCTACAATATTCCCAAGAGCTTGCAGACAGAAGGGATTCGACCGTTGGGACGTCTGGCGTTTGTAGACCACCATCAGGCCATCTACAACCGTCTTCACGAATCGTTTGAATCCATCTGCAAGACGGAGAATTTGGCTGCCACTTCTGCCACCACGGGCTTGCAGCAAGGTACCGTCGAACCTCGAGTCTTCATTGTCGGGTCCAGCGCGGGTGGCGTCGGTAGCGGCATGGGAATCGATATGGCGTACGCCGTGCGAACCGTGTTGCTGGAACACGGGTTGCCGGATACGAATGTGCACGGTCTGTTTACGCATTCGTTGGGGCGAACATCGTCGCAACGCGAAATCTCGATGGCCAACACGTTTGCTTTCTTGTCGGAATTAATGCATTACAGTTCGCACCACGGCTATCCCGGTGACGAATCGTGCAAATTGCCTCCGTTTGACGACGACCGACCCACGTTCGCTTCCACCTATTTAGTCGATCTGGGCGCGGAACTGTTGGAAGACGAATTGGACGAACATCTGGATTCGCTGGCGGAATACTTGTACTTGAGTACATTATCGCCGTGCAGCGCTTTCTTTGATGCATGCCGCGTTGTTGACGATGACCGCCAATTGCGACTCCGTTCGGTAGGTATTAGTCACGCCGTTTCCATTACCGATTCGTTTGCCAGCAAGCCGGCTAACCGAATTGCGGAAGAGTTGATCAATCAATGGGTAAAGGCCGACGTAGAACACGCGCAGATTGACACACAATCCATCTGCGCTCAGCTGTTCGAAACCATGGACTTGACGGTTGACCAATTGATCAAACGTATTCATGGCATCGCCAGTCACCGGTTGGGTAACAATCCGGTGGGAACGTTACGCGATGTCGTTCTTCAGAAAATTGCCTCGATTGGGACGCCGACGGAACCGGACAGTGTGTTAGACCAAATCGATAGCGCACTGAATCATGTTCTGGACGGAGGTGCCGCCAGTCGCAACGATGCATTCGCAGTTCCTGTACGGTATTCCGTGGAAGAAAATCTGAAGAAGTTGGTTCGCGAGAACGCTGACACGCTATCGGAGTCCATTTTGCAAATCGTCAATCTGCCCGCGGGAAGATTGGCTGGTGCGGAACTAGTCATGCGAGGTTGTCACGAACTGTTTGGCGAACTGGCCACCAAAACCAAGCTGCTGCGATCACACGTCACCAAGGGCATGCACAACGTTCGACGTCAATTGGGCGAAGCCGTCCACCAGGTGTCGGGCGAATCGTTTGATGCGAAAGTGTTCTGTCAAGCGAACGAGCAGTTGCTGGCGGATTTTGTTAGCTTGCGGCTGCACCATTTTGCTCTTTCGCAAACCGATCGAGCGCTAGTGGGAACACAGTCCAAGCTGTCTCGAGTTGGATCGCACTTGACTCGACTGCAAAAAGAATTGGAAAAAGTTCGGACAATGTTGCAAGAAGGAAGAAACGCTGCCAGCGAATCACCTTCACGAGTGCTGGATCAACCTCGTGAAATGACCGCCGTCATGTCCGATTACTTGCTGTCAAAATCGACTCAGCTTACGGAGCGAGTGAACCAGAGGTTGGCGAAGCTAGATCTTGTCGGATGGGACGAAGCCAACGAATTGGATTGGATGGAAGACGTTCGCAATGCAGTCTATCGCACCGCCGTAGCCACGATCACGGACGCATTGAAAGAAGTCAACTTCAACGAAGTCATCGGCAAAGCGGGATTCACAGGTGAAAAGCTTGCGGAATGGATCAAGCAACACCTGGCCGTGGCCAAGCCAGCGTTACTGCAAAGCTGTGGTGGTGCGTGCCGATTGCTGGTGGCTCTACCCCAGGGTACGCCAGAAGATGACAATATTATCGACAACTTTCTGACTCGGCAGTTTGAAGTGGACCCCAACATCTTTGCATCCACCTTGGGCGACGTGGTGCTGTGCTATGAAACCCAAGACATCCCGCTGTCGAATGTCGGTCTGCGTCTGATTCAAGAACGACCCGACTGCGCCGAGTATGCTTCGCGACTACATACTCGTACCGACGTCGATTGGACGCCCGTTTCGCAAGTTCTACATGTATCGTCCGAGGATGAATTCGCCGAATAGCAGACAAACAACGCAGACGGCGGCTCGATATGCTCTTGTGCTTGTTTGGTCCGAGATTCGTGGATACGGCGTTAGTTCGACGATAACGTGATTGGCTACGTTGTCGAAGTGTGACTTCACGTTCGGGCTGAAACGCCAGGGTTCGTGCGATTGGTTCGACACACAATTCTAGTTGTTGGTTCAAGTAGAACCGCAGCGAAACACGGCGGCCGGACGTTCCCTATGGCCGAATGTTACGAATTCAATCGCATGCCACCACCATTTGGCATTGGAAACGGTAGTATCGCGCATCGCTGGCTAAGCCGGAATCGCGGCCGAACATTGCCTTGCGCCGTGCTTTGCCGAAACACGTTGGGACAAAGTCGCAAAGTGCTACGAACTGCTTGAGCAGCGGGTAACGTCTCCGATCCACAGACTGAATCGCGTCGTCGCAGAATGGAAAGGCGCTCCCGATGGCCTCGCAATCCTTGACGGTGTTGAACCTCCAACGTGGCTAGCCGGCTCCTGCCTTTTGAAGTTGCGATTTTTCCTAGCCCGAAACGTAAGTGAGGGGGAAATGGAACGCATCTGAAGTGCCTCGCTGACGCGTCGGGCTAGGAAATACCGTCGGAAAATGCAAATGCGCAACTTCAAAACTCCTGCCTCGGGTATGCAGTGCTGGCTGATCTGCACCGACGTTGCGGAAACTCGACCGAGGCGGAACGTTACCGTGAAGTCGCCCTCGATTCTGCTCCGACCCCGCAGGTGAAGGAACTCTTACCGTCCCCTCAAGAGCCTGCCGCCGCCGATCAATCCTGATTCCGCGACAACTCGTGAGATCGGATTGCGAGAATCCTCAAGGATCTCCTATCCCTGCTTGCGTTTGGCTTTCGGTTTTGACGTGGCTTTCCCGCCGGCCTCGGCTTCGTCGCGGATTCGAAGCAGTGTGTTGGCCCAGAAGGCTTCATACTTACCGATCCAGCGTTCGATGACGTCACGGAGTGGAGCGGCATTGAGCGAGTTGATTCGCACGCGTCCCTCGCTGCGTGTTTTCACCAGCTTCGCGGATCGCAAGACGTCCAGATGTTTCATCACGCCGAATCGCGATAAGTCCGGAAACTGATCGACGATCTCTGTTGTCTGCTTCGGGCCACCACGCAGCAGGTCCAGAATCGCGCGGCGCGTTGGATCAGCAAGTGCTTTCCAGATGTCATCGGAATCTAGTTTGCTCATGACGACCGTTCCGCCAACCTTTTGGTTTGCTCCAATAAGTACCGCCAACCAGGAACGACTCTCTGGCGATGTTCGTCGTCGACCGGACCGATGACCTGGTGTCGCAGGTACAGTTCGACTCCGCCGGCTACTTGCGTCAAACGGAATTGCATGTGTCCGGCAACCGCGTATGACATGAACATCGGACCGTGCAGCTCCATTAACGTGGGCGGCTTGATCACCTGCACCAACGCCCATAGATGACCCTGGCCGGGACCGAGATCGCGAAACCATCGGCCGCCGGGCCATTGTTCCAATACCATCGGCATGGGCCGATTGTCCGGCGTCGAATTCTCGTCCGTCAAACGCCGGACTAACGCGTTGTAGGCATCGCCGATGGCAGAATTGATTTCGATGCTCTGTTCAAGATCGAGTGACAATTGCGAACTGGACAAGGGACGGCCTCCGAATGGTTCAAGGTCTGAGATGATCGACTTGACAGCCAAGCTGTCTCTCAATATGTTACCAAAGAGTCACGTAACGTCAAGCGTGTTCGTTCACCAACTCTTCCGGAGAATTTCGAGATGAAAGCGACAGAATTCGTAAAACTTGCGATGGAAAATGGGCAGCAATATGTCATGGAGTTGATCACTGACATGAAGGATGCGCCGCTGACACCACCGACCAGTAACGGCGGAAATCACCCGTTGTGGGTTCTAGGGCATTTGATTTCTGGAGAAAGCCAGTTGTTTGACGTCTTCATCTGCGGCAGGGAGAATCGTTTTCCAGAACTCACCGAATCATTCGGTATGAAGTCAGAACCCGTGGCGGACGCCAGTGAATATCCGTCAATGGACGAACTGATGCAAAAATTCCACACCATTCGCGCAGCATCGATCGCGCACCTGGAAACGCTCAGTGATGACGATCTGGATGCACCAAGTCACGCTCCTGCGGAACTTGCTGGTTTCGGGACGGTGGGATTGTGCTACGCAGCCCTGGCCCTTCATCTGATGTTCCACGGCGGACAGGTTGCCGATGCCCGACGCGCTGCGGGTCGACCGGTGTTGATGGCGTGAACGGGAGAATCACTGATGACAGCCAGGACAAAAGCGGTCGCCGAGCGACGCGAAGTTCACTTATTCAATTTGCGACATTGCGAACTGCACATGAGCTTTTTCCGGGAGACAGTTTGATGGAGAATCGCATTGCTCCAAAGAAAGTCCTGCTTGGCACTTTCGGCTATTTACTGGTGACATTCCCGCTCGCCTATATTTGGCACTTGGTCGTCTTTGAACACACCTACTCGGAACTCGGCTATTTCTCGCGCGAGGAACCGATTATTGCGTTTGGTTTTGGCGCGATTCTGCTGCAGGGAATTCTGCTATCCGTGATTTATCCGTTTCTTTGTCGAGGACTGACCATCGTGCGCGGAGCATTGACATTCGCTTTCGTGATGGGCGGATATCACTGGACAGCTCATGTACTGGCCGAAGCCGCCAAGCACCTGATCGCGCCCTTGCCGACATGGTTTGCATTGGAGTCGGTTTACTTGCTGATTCAGTTCCTGCTCGGCGGATTTCTGTTGGCAGTGATTTACCGCGGCGGCGGTCAGCAGAACTAGGTTCCGCAGGAGAGTGGCAAATGAATCGGAAGAATTCGTTCTCGTGCTTTCCGAACGGTACGCTTCAATTCTTGAGCAATCTGCGAGAGAACAACAAGAAGGAATGGTTTGAAGCGCATCGGGCCGAATACGAAGAATTCTATGTCACCCCGGCCAAAGCGTTCGTCGTTGCCGTTGGGAATATCCTCGCGCGAGTTGCACCGGAGATCGTAGCCGATCCGCGAATCAACGGTTCCATCTTTCGTATCAACAAGGATGTACGTTTCAGTGCAGATAAACGTCCCTATAAGGATCATTTGGACTTCGCATTCTGGGAAGGTGAAAAGAAAGCGAGCTCGTCCTCGCTGTTTTTCGAGTGAGTCCCGACGGCGTCTCTATCGGCGCCGGTGCTCATTCGTGTCCGCAATTTGTGAAGTCATTCCGACCGGCACTGCAGGACGAAACCGCAGGAAAGTCGCTCGCCGCCGTGGCAAGGAAGCTTCGCAAGGCTGGCTATGAAGTGCATGGAAAACACTACAAGCGTTATCCTCATGGAGCATCCGCAAAAAGCCCCGACTCCGAGTTCCTGTTGCATAACGCACTGTATGTTGTCCACGAAGTTGTACCGGACGTTGCGTGCGATCCCGGCTTGATCGACCTTTGTGCGAAGCACTGGAAGGCAGCATTGCCCTTGCATCGATGGCTGATTGAACACGTTCGATAGCTCGAGAATTTTATGACCGACGAAGACGAAGCACTTGTGGCGCGAATCCGGCCCTTCATGAAACGCCGCAAGGGATATTCAGAGCAAACGATGTTCGGTGGCCTGTGTTTCATGATCAACGGCAATATGTGCGTCGGTCCGTGGAAAGGATCGTTGGTCGTGCGACTCGCCAAAGAAGATCACGAACAGACACAGTCCGAATCGCATGCCAGGCCCATGGACATCACGGGAAAAGTCATGCGAGGCTGGGCGATAATCGAACCGGCAGGAATTGTTTCTGACGACGATCTGAAATCATGGATCGATCGCGCTGTGACATTTGTTCGTTCGCTGCCCGCCAGATCGTGATTCCGCTAACCAAATGTACTCGCCCAATTTCGTTGGACGTAAACCACCGACGGAGATTCTGAGTCCCGGACGCATGGCCCCTGTGTCGGAATGGAACTGCCGAGAATTCATAAGCCACAACATCTTTGCGTGGATGCTCTTCAGTAGCATCGCGTTCTATGACTCCAAGGCGAATTCAAATCTCGTCGCCAACTTTGTTGTGTCCACTGTGACAAGCACCGTGGAATTCTTGTCCTCTCAAACGAGCCTCAAAAGAAAATCGTTCGTCTTGAGAGGACAATCCGCAAGCGGTTGGCGAAATGGATCCGTCGTGGCGGCCGCGACGATATGCCATTGGGTATGAAATGGGAATCGGCATTGCCGAGTCTAATGTCGTTGGATTCGAAGCAACGCAAACGCCAGGCTGATAAGCTACGACATGCTGAAGCTACAGCACGCCGTCCAAAGCGTTGTCGTCTTTGACGGTCGACACCGGAACTTCCGGACGCACGTGCAAGATCATGGGACGATGGTCAGAAAACCGAGTCCATTCCTGGTGGCATTCGGTGATGGCTAGGCGGTTGTTGTGCCAAGCGTGATCAATTTGCAGCACGGGGAACGGCATTGGCCACGTGGGCGCGTAGCCTTGGCCGGACGTTTCAAAGGCGTTGCGAAAACGTCGTTCAAAGTGGTGAAAATGCACGGAATCTCGCGGCGTGTTGAAGTCGCCCACAATCAGCATCGGATCGTCTTGCCAACACGTCAGTTCATCCACAATCGATTCGAATAAGGCGTCTCGGTTAATGGACGTGTTTGAATCAACATCCACTAACACCAATTGGACAGGACCGGTGTTGGTATCCAGACGAATTCGTTTGTACTTGCCGGTTCGCAAATCACAGTAGCCCAACTGGCCAATGGGAATCTTGCTCAGCAGCAACAACTGACCATCCATGTCAGTGGCCTGATACTGAGGAAACGCGGCTTGCCAATCGTCCAAGTCTTCTTTCGACATGCCTGCTTCACACACGGCAATGACATCGGGCCGCTGTTTTTGGAGTTCCCAAAAAACTCCGTGCCACCCAAAGGCACCTCGAGCTGTATTCCAGTAAACTACTTTCAGCCCGTCATGCGGTTGCGAAAAGGGAGTTGTCATCTGATAGCTGGAGCCAATCCACAAAATGAACGAGCAAGCCATCGCAAAGTAAGAAAGACCAGCTGCGATCCGTTTGCCTCGGACGCTCCACCCAAACGCTGCAATGATGGTTCCGCCAAAAATCAAAGAAGGCGGAGTGGCATAGAACAGGATGGCGTACTCAGGACGCGTGTCCCGGATGGTCAACCGAATGACCCACGCCGCTAGCACTCCTAGCGTTGCCAGCCACACTACCGTTCGTCCCGTGATGCGAACCATCCAAGTGCCTATCATACGAATCTGTTCTCAGTTGTTTCCAATCGAAGTATCGACTCGTTATGGGTTAAAATGTCACTTTCGTTGGACTCGCCGCGAAGTTGCTTGGATTCGCGCCACCAGAAAGACAACGGGAACTACGTGAATCTAGCGGACGTGGTTCGCTGAATAGCGCATCCGAAAAATGGTTCGACAAACCATAGCTTTTGAATTGAACCCAGGCCAAAATAAGGGGGAATTCTCGAGGCCTCGCTGGATGGAATGCACCGTGCGATTGACTCAATGGGCACAATCGTTATCTTGCGTCCTCGCCAAAAGCAAATCGAAAGCGTTCGAAACGAAATTGAAGAATAGGAGCAAAACATGCTGAAGCACCAGTTGATTCACCCCAAGATTAACGAAGTGATTGGTCGCGCGGGGCATCATGGCAAGATTCTGATTGCGGATGGAAACTATCCGTGCAGCAGCACGTTGGGGCCGAATGCGGAATTGGTCAGCCTGAATCTGTCTCCGGGGTTGGTGACTTGCACACAAGTGCTGAAGGCATTGTTAACGGCCATCCCCATTGAAGCGGCCAATACCATGATGTACGAAACCACCGGACCGTATGCCTTGGACGGAGATCCGCCGGTCTGGGCCGAATACCGCGACGCCTTTGCCGAGGCCCAGGTCGACGTAGAGCTGGAGCCAATCGAAAAATGGGCGTTCTACGATGCAGTGAACACTCGCGATCACGTGTTGACTATCCAGACGGCCGATCAACAACGGTTTGCCAACTTGTTGCTGTCCATTGGTGTGCGTATGGATTGATCACCGTTGGATGACTCGGTGCGGCGTTGCACAATTCGGGGAACGCACTAGGGCAGCCCGACATAGCGAGATTCCAGGCAAGATCGAAACTTGCCGGCTTGACGCCACGTGGTTTCCCTAGCGTTTGACTTGTCATCGATTCTCGACGTTCGCTCGATCCACCAACCGTTTCACGACATCGGTTGCAAACGTTGACCTCGGCGAATCCAACGTTGACATCTCGAAAACGCCGACTCGCGCTGACCGCAAACGATTCGCCAACATTCACTGTGCGACTCTGGGCGTTTCTGGTTCTTGTGATTGTCTCCCGAACGCCAAGCACCAATCACCCTTTTGGTA
The DNA here is from genome assembly GCA_041399205.1 of Pirellulaceae bacterium. GTDB lineage: Bacteria > Planctomycetota > Planctomycetia > Pirellulales > Pirellulaceae > JAGQOZ01. The sequence goes on from JAWKTK010000003.1 coordinate 282,498, forward strand.
CCGGGCGAGCGGGTGCCTTCAAGCTGTCAGGGATTCGAAATCTCGAAACCTTTCTGCCTTGTCGGGGTTAAGTTATCCGGATTGTCGCCCCTAGTATCCAGGTCGCTGGGCGATTTAGGCATAGTGCAAAGCGGCGTCCGCAAATAGTATGGATCGGTAAGCTTTAAAATTGTCGTTTTTGGGCCGCCCTGGCGTTAGAGAGCTAGAGCAAGGTAGACGGGTCGGTATGAACTTGGACGGCCGACCATTTGCAGTAAATATCTTGAAACGTTTATTCTCGTTGAAAACAAGAGATACTCGATGCGTTTGATTCAGTTTCTGTTCATCTTTTCGGTTGTCATGACCGTGTCATTCGAAACGCAGGCGCAGGATCCGGCACCAGCGACTGAAATCGCCGACTCGCCGGTCGAATCCGAACCGACTGTAGAGTCAGGCGAAGCCGAATCGACTCGTCCATCGGAATTGCGGTTCAATTTCCGTTACGCGCCGTGACAAGGCGTCTTGGATTGGTTTGCTGAGCAAGCGGATCTTTCGCTGGTGATGGACGCTCCGCCACCCGGAACGTTTAACTACACCGATGGCAAACCGTATTCACCGTCGCAGGCCATTGATTTGATGAACAGCGTCTTGCTGACCAAGGGGTACACGCTGGTTCGCCGAGAAAAAATGTTGATTGTGGTCAACTTGCAAGATGAGATCCCGCCAGTGCTGGTGGAAACCGTGGCCTTGGATGAACTGAACGATCGAGGCGAATATGAACTGGTGCGTTGTATCTTCCGAGTTCGCAAGGTGGAACCCGGCGTCGCGGCCGAAGAGATTGGAAAGCTGATTGGTCCACAAGGTCGAGTGGAACTGTTGGCGACGGCCAAGCAGTTGATGATCACGGAAACGGCTGGTCGGTTGCGAACCATTCGCGACGTTTTGCAAGCGATGGAAAACCCCGATGGCGATAAGACCGAAATCACCGAATTGACGCTTTCTCACGTCAAAGCGGAAGACGCCATGCCGGTAATTCGTCAAATGCTAGGCATGCCCGAAGGTCAAAACACCAACGAAGCGGGGACGATTCGGATGACGCCCACGGAACAGCGTATTCTGATTTCGGCTCCCGAAGAAGCCATTCAGCAAGTCAAAGATGTCATCAAGTTGGTGGATCTTGCCTCGCCCAACGGCAATGGCGGAATTGCGGAAGCCAGGCAACTGGAAATCTATCCCATCAAAGGTGCGGATTCCGAATTGGCGCTGCGAGTCATGTTGACGGTGTTGGCTGATTCGCAACCGCCGGCGGAACTGAGCACCGATCCGGAAACGGGCAAACTGATTGCCCTAGCCACGACCGCTCAGCACGCGACCATTCGCGCCACGTTGAGCCAAATGCAGCAAGCCAAACAGATTGAAGTCATTCAGCTCAACACCGTGGATCCGCAAGTGGCCGTACTTTCCATCAATAAGATGCTTGGCGGTGGCGGTGAAGAACCGGACGAAAACGCGCCCATTGTGGATGCTGATGTCACCACAGGAAATCTGATCATTCGCGGCACGTCCGAACAGATTGCGGACATTCGATCTTTACTGGAAAAGCTGGGCGAAACCGAAGACGGTACTGGCTACAACTACGCATCGGGCACGAATAATGTCCGAGTCCTTTCATTAGGGCCGGACGCGGAAGCCTTGCTGAAACAGGCGCAATTGGTGTGGCCCTTGATGGGCAAGAATCGCATTCGTACCGTCACGCCGTCCAACGTCATGCGTTCTGCGTTTCCTAAGGTCATTGAGCGAGAACGAAACTTGGACGACGCAGCGCCGCTGGACGAATCCGACAAGCCAGAAGATGGTTCGAATTCGAACGAATTGCAGCCACAGCGTAATCCGCAGAATCCGCCCGTCAACGAAGAAGCTGGACAGAGACAGATCCATGTCACTCGTTTGGCTCAAGTCACTCCGTCCGATATTCAAGCCGATACGGCCCAGCCGCTGCCCGATTCGACCGACGACCAAGATTTGGCCAGCGCCACGTTGCAACCAGGCGAAATCGAACAGCAAGAAGGCGCCGACATCATTATTTCTCATGGACCCAACGGCGTGGTCATTGCATCACGAGACAGCAAGGCGTTAGACGCCTTCGAGGATTTGCTGAACCTGATTTCCGAAGGGAGCGACACCACCACGTCCACTCGGGAATTCACCATCTTCTACCTTACGCACGCTACGCCGGAATACGCTGCGGATCTGTTGAATCAGTTGCTGGGCAATACGTCATCGGCGGACTCGGGCGGCGGTGGCGGAGACGGCGGGTTGTTGGGTGATATTGCGGGTGCTGCATTGGGTGATTCGGGCGGTGGATTGTTTGGTTCGCTCTTGGGTTTGGGCGGTGGCGAAAGTTCCGGCGGTTCGGGCTTTTCTACTTCGGGCAACGTCAGCATTGTTCCAGATAGCCGTCTGAATTGTTTGTACGTACAAGCCAACTCGGAAGATTTGGACTTGGTGGACCAACTGCTAAAGTATGTTGATCAAAGAAAGAGTCCGGTGGATGTCGAAACCTTTCCGGCGCCACGTCTGATTCCGGTTTACAACACCAACGCGCAGAACATTCAACAAGTCGTTCAACAGGTGTACGCAGAAAAGATGTCCGGCGGCGGTGGCGGCAACAACCAACCCTCTCCGCAAGAACTGATTCAGGCGTTGCGAGGTGGCGGACGAGGTGGTCGGGGCGGTGGTGGCGGCAATCAAGTTCAGCAAGAAGAGCAAAAGATTTCTATCAGCGTGGATACTCGCAGTAATTCGCTTGTCGTATCTGCGCCCGATCAAATCTTCGAGGACATTCGGCGATTGGTGGAACAGCTCGATTCGAACGACAGCGGTTCGCTCGAAACCACTCGAATTGTCACGCTGAAGAAGGCGAATCCCGAATTGGTTCGCCAGACATTGGCTGCCATGGTCGGTGCGGCATCGTCCACGACCAGTTCGCCCAGCGGTGCAGCTCCCGGCACTCCATCGGCAACGCCAACACCCCGCGCAACGCCGTCGCCGCGAGCGACCGGACCGACGCCAGGACAGCAACCTAGCCCAGCCGATTTCTTCCGCGCCATGCAGCAGCAGGGCGGTGGCGGTGGACGAGGTGGATTTGGTGGTGGTCGAGGCGGTGGAAATCAGGGTGGTGGCGGCCGAGGCGGATTCGGCGGTGGCGGGTTCGGTGGTGGTCGAGGTGGCGGCGGCCGAGGCAACTAAAGGCTTCGTCTGGGCTGTCAAAAAATCGGTGTTGCGGTGATTTGGGATGAGGCCGGAACTTCTGCGAGCCGGGATCATTTTGCCCCAAATAGGCTTGCCCGCCCAGAGCGAAAGGTTGTCGCGAATTTGACTGGGCCGCCTGCCGGACGAGCCAACAGGGGACCCGTGGCTTTAACGCGTCGGCTCGCTTTCACGTTAGTGCAATAGAGGACTGCGTCCTCTATTCCGTCACGGACACGGGCGTTTTGAAATCGGCAGGTTTGACGGCCAAGACCGAGCATGGAAGCTGCGGCAAAAGTCGTTCGGCAGTGTTGCCGATGATGAAACCAGGAATGCCCGTGCGCCCCACCGTTCCCATTGCCAGCAAGTCGATATCATGCTGTTGGACATACTGCAGAATTGCGTCTGCGGGTCGGTCCAGCACCACGGAGACTTGGACATCACCGGCAAATTGGCAGGCCGCCAATTCTGACTGAATGGTTGCTTCCGCTTTTGTTCGATATTGTTCGATCGAATCGTCGTCTGGCCGGTTGGTCAGCGATTGATCTACGTGCGCGACTTCGATCGAATGCAGCACATGCAACTTTCCTTGCTGCATCGCGGCCATCGTAGCGCCTAGCTGCAATGCATACTTCCCGACGTCTCGCAGATCATGTGCGACCAGGATAGATTGGCAGGGATCGGGATCTGGTTGCACCACCCAAACCGGACACGGGCATTTGCGCATCAGCTTCAAACTGGTGCTGCCCATCAACATGCCCTTGACCTTGGACAGATGCCGAGTGCCGACGACGACCAGATCAATGTTGCTGCGTAGAACTTCCTGAATCACTCCGATCGCACCATTGCCGAACCCAATGCAGGTGTCAGCCGATACGCCGTCCTGCTGTGCCAGTGCCACCAGTTCGTCCAGCTGGGCCTGTGCTTGAATCTTAATCGCGGAATGTTCGTCCGATTCAATGTTGTGCTGAGCTTGAGGTGAAACATCCAAGATATAGCAAAACCGAATCGTCGCCCCATTGGATTTGGCCAGCCAGATGGATTGCCGTACCGCCTCGTGGTTAGGAGCTGAAAGTTCGTCCGCAACAATCTGATCTCCCGACGACAGATCCACACCCACCAATAACTTCTTGAATTGTTTCATCTCACACCCAATAAGTCTGAACAAAAAAATTGGCCCGGAGTCACTGGTTCAACCCACAGCGCCCGTCGAGCATAGCCTCTAGAGCAAGAAATTGACAGCACGTCGCGTGCCGTTGTGCGAATCGAGCTATTATGCTCGATTCGATTAGCTCTGATCAACTTTAGCGTGCGATTCGAACCGGTATCGTGTGCGGCTGGGCATTGCGTCCAAATCGGTTCGAATCGACAGCTTTGCCGTAGAAACCGCATGGCACTTTGCCGCCAACGCAGGATCGGTAAATACGCAATTCTTATTGAAAGTAGTTTACGGCGTTTTGAAACAGCTTCAGACCATCTCCTTGAGTGGCTGTCTTTTGCCGAGTCCACTGTGGATGATGTGTAGGGTCGATATTTCGCTCTGGATGCGGCATCAGACCGAATACTCGTCCCGTGGCATCACACACACCGGCCGCGTTGCCCTGGGCGCCATTGGGATTGTCTGTGTACTTCAACGCTAGTTGGCCTGCTGATTCAAGTTGTGCCAATGTGTCTGCATTGCAAGCCATGAACTTACCTTCGGCGTGCGCGATTGGCAGATACATGGAAGAAATGTCCTTCAAGAAAACACACTTGTCACTGGTGGTTTGAAGATGGACCCAGCGATCTTGAAACTGGCCCGAATCATTCCAAGCCAGCGTGGCTTGGGGAGCTTCCGGCGTGTCGCTCAGCAACAAGCCCGACTTCACCAGCACTTGGAATCCATTACAAATTCCCAGAATCAGTTTTCCCGCTTCCTTGAAGGCATGCAATGCGTCCTGCAAATGATGTCGGATCTGATTGGCCAAGATTCGACCGGCAGCAATATCATCTCCGTAACTGAACCCGCCCGGCAGACACAAGATCTGGGAATGGGTGATGGAAGACGCATCTTCGCACAAACGGTTAATATGCAATGCTTGTGTAACGGCTCCGGCCTGTTCAAATGCAAACGCCGTTTCCAGATCACAATTCGTACCGGGAGCTCGAAGAATCAATACGCGAGGAGCAGCCATTTAAGTCCAGTCTTCTGCTAGTTTTGCCAAAACAAGACAACGTCGTTTCGCTCCTCTTTAACATCTTTAAGCGAACCGAACCAGCCGGGCTCGCAACTTACGCTTGGTACCTGCGAAAGCCGTTCCGAATGGCACAAACGAAGTGCATGGCCAACCCTGACTCGGACCACCCGCAGGTTGGGCCGCGTCTGCTCCAGACCCGCGTCTGCCTACCCGACCTGAGCGTACGTTTTGGGTTGGCAACCAGCCCCGGATTTGAAACAGGTTCTTGTGCCATGCATCCTGATTCACTGTCTGCGATATGTCTGATCAAACAACCACGAAGGACTCGAAAAGCACGAAGGAGACGTACGGTTGCCGCGCGACAAGTTTCATTGCGATTCGATGTTGGTCGTCGGAACAAGACCAAATACTCGGCAAATACCGCACCGTGGCAAGATCTGCAAGACGATGTATGAATGGCGCAGTGATTGGAGAGCACTCCTCGATGCCAGCTCCTGCGGGCCTAGCTGGGAGTAATGCCAACACGGAACTGCTGGGTCGTGGAATGACGTGGGCGGCGATCAGTTTTCCCAGGCCTTCAACTTTTGGCTGGGCCGCGTCAATGGCCGCTCGAACCGCCGCCACATCTCCTTTAATGACAATCGTAACGTATCCGCCGCCCAATTTTTCTTTGCCCACCACTTCTACTCGAGCTGCCTTGCAGGCGGTGTCGACCGCTTCAAAGACGGCCGTAAATCCTTGCGTTTCAATAAATCCAAGTGCTTGTATCGCATCAGAACTCACTGCGGTTTCCTTTTCAGAAGCCATTTCGGTGACCACATATTGTTGAATCAAAACGTTGAATTCGACCTTGCTGTTGATACCGGCGACGGCGGCCGGAGCCATCCTGGAAATGACCGAACTTACCGGTCGGCCTTGCATCTGTTCGGCCACTTTGTGACCTACTTCAATGGCCGTGCGAACAGCGTCGACATGGCCGACAATTTTGACACACGTGCCCAGAAAATCGTTCAACTCGATCTGCCAGACTCGGATCTCCGCCGCCTTCTCCATAGCATCCAACGCCACGATCGCCGGAGTCCAGCCCGTGGCTTCCAAAACACCAAACGACGTCGATTCGGTGATTTCAGCGGGAACGCTCATGTTGGTACTCAGTCTACTTCAAAAACTATGTCGGCCAAATTCGCCGCTGCCTAATCATAGCAGATGGATTACACATCTGGACGCAATTCGTTGCTGGAAACAGCGGCTTCACAATCCGCCGACAGTGGACCGTCAAGCCGTCCCACTGGGTGGCATTACAAGAGCTTGCTGATCTTTCGCCCGGTAACACTCAGCGGAATCTGTGCCAACTGCGTTCGCGTGACCCATTGCAATTCGGCCGATTTGGTAATGCGTCCCGAAATCCCTGCCGCCAGTACGCAACGCAAGGTAATTCGATATTTGGTGACGCCATGACGAATGGTTGTCAGTTCTTGGAACGAACCGGCGTCGAGCTTGGTCAATGCGAATATCTGCTTTTGCAATTCACTATCCGAAACGGCATCGTTTTCGACCGGAAAGCGAATGAAGTCCCACAATCCGGCCCACCGTTCGTTAGGCTGGCAGCGGCGCAGCAAGAACTTGCCGTTACGTTGGACCACCACCGCGACTTCGTGCACATCGTGATACACCGTCTTTTGTTGAGCCAGCGGAATGCGGTCCTGCAGGCCTTGCTGACAAGTGGGACACAAATCCTTTAATGGACACACTGGGCATCGAGGCGTCTTCGGCGTACAGACCAGACTGCCCAGCTCCATCAATGCTTGATTGAATTCGCCAACACGTTTGGTAGGCAAAATTGCTTCGGCGAACTCCCACAAGAGATCTTGTCCTGCTTTCGAGCGAGGATCATCGGGCAGGGCGGTCAAGCGAGCGTTTAGGCGAATGGTGTTCGCTTCTAGGATGGGAAGCCGCTGGTCTTGGGAAATGGACAGAATGGCTCCGGCGGTATAGCGACCAATGCCGGGCAACGCCAAGACGGCATCAAAGTCCGTAGGAAAAACGCCTTCATGTTGTTGAACGACGACTTGAGCGGCCAAGTGCATTTGCCGAGCTCGCCGATAATATCCCAGTCCTTCCCATAGCCGTAAGACTTCTTGTTCGTCTGCTGCTGCCAAATCCTGGACCGTGGGGAACCGCTGCATGAACCGCAAGAAGTAGGCGCGAACCGTTTGCACCTGCGTCTGCTGCAACATGATTTCGCTGACCCAGATACGATACGGATCGGTTGATTCTCGCCATGGCAGCGAACGACGATGTTCGGCATACCACGTCCGCAATCTTCGTCGCAATTGTTGTCGCCAGGAAGCACTGTGCCAATCCAACGGAGCCGAACTTTCTAGCACGAACTGGGTGGGCAGCCACGTTCCGATTCGGTCAAGTGTTGCTTTTCGATATCACGAATCTTGTCGATTCGTCTGGCGTGACGACCACCTTCAAATTCGGTGGTCAGCCAAACTTCAATCATGCGATCAATCGGGCGTTCGCCCAGCATATCTGCGGAAAGACACAAGATATTGACGTCGTTATGACGGCGGCACATTTCGGCGGTCAATTCGTCGGGACATGTGATCGCGCGGACGCCAGGAAACTTGTTGGCGGTGATGGCCATGCCAATTCCGGTTCCACAAATCAGGATGCCTCGATCAATTTCGCCACAGGAAACCTTTTGGGCCACTACGGCGCCAAAGTCTGTGTAGTCCACGCTTTCGGCACTGCTGGTTCCCACGTCTTCTATGTCGTGTCCCAATTCTTGTAACAAAGGAATCAGCTTTGACTTTAGGTGAAAGCCTCGATGGTCACTTCCGACAGCAATCTTCATAGCGAATCCTTTATGCGAATTCTTGACACAATGGTGTTGTTTTCAAGTTGTCTGGCGGCTGCCTCTGAGCAACCATGGTTTGGAATGTACGAATAAACCTACGTGGCAAATCTAACTAATGCGGAACGCTTTGTACAAGCGACTCGATCTCCGGCAGACGCTGCTGAATGGCGGCGTCAATCTGGTCCGCACAAACTCGGTAAAGATCATACGGCCCGCCAATGGGATCAGAAACATCGCTCCCGTCAGGACATAGCACATGCGTGCGTTCGGCCGCATCCGGCCAATGCGTCACAATTGCTTGGCGGTGCATCCTGGTCATGGTCAACAATAAATCGGCTTGCCGCACCAGTCGTTCGCTGACCGGTTGTGTCACATGGCCATTCAGATCCAACTTCCGATCTTCCATTACTTTCTTGGCTTCCGGGGTTGCTCGGCCGCCCGCGCCCGTCGAAATACCGGCAGACATCACTTTGACTCCGCGATCTTCCAATTGTTCGATCGAACAACCCAATGCTTCGGAAATTCGCTGTTTGGCCAGCATTTCTGCCATCGGACTGCGGCACGTGTTTCCCGTACAGACGAAGACAATGGCGACACTCGCCAAACGCTTTAAAGTCGCTTCGGAAACCACTCCTTCGCGTAAGACCTTTAATTGTCCGTCCACCACTTGCACCACGGAAGACGGTTGACCGAATTGACAACGTCCGTCATCCAGTATCAGTCCAATCTGATCCTGATGCTGCTGGAGAACGTCTTCCGCGGTTACCGCCAAACGATCTGCAGGACCGTTGGCACTGGTTAGTAGAAGTGGTCCTGGCAAGAGTCGAAGGACGTCTAAGACCAGCCGATGCCCGGGAACTCGCAGACCAAGCGTCCCGTTGGGCACTACCAACTGCTGAACTCGTTCTGGAAGTTTCCTTACCAGACTATCCGCGTTCTGATCGGGCAGCACCAACGTGACCGGGCCGGGCCAACAGCGTCGAGCCAACCGGCGACTCAGCGAACAAGAATCAGGCACATAGTCTAAGGCATCTTCGGCACTCTTGACGGCCAAGGCAAATGCCGACGCAGATTCCTTCTCTTTCAAGTCTGCCAGTTGAATTGCGGCTTCTTCGTTTAGAGCACTCGCCGCCAAGCCGTAAACCGTTTCTGTGGGAAAGGCCACAATGCCGCCTTCGACCAGCGTCTGAACGGCGCGATGAATGACGTCACGAGCATCAGTCGCTGAGCCAACATGGATGATTCTCGGAGCCATGAAATTTTACTTGGAACGGGTCACTGGATCACAAGTGTCGTTCCCAGGTCTGGATCGGGACGACCAACGTTTTTTCGTAAGACCTTAATTTAGAGGATGTTGCGCACTATGGTCAAGGCTCGAACCGCCAACAGAAGTAGCCTCGATTCGGATTGATTCGAATTGCTAAAACAGGATCGAATCGAACTCAATCGACGAAACGATTTCACGGTCCGCCCGGAAAACCGCTAGAATGACCGTTTCGCGTTTCTTCGCTTTGCCCCTTGCGTTTTTGGTGGTTTCAGGAATCCATGTTACGCCGTCATCCTCAGATCCTGCTTGCGGCCTTTGCAACATTGGCCATTCTTGTGCCTCTGGGCTTTGCCGTGGTCCATCTGCAAGCGACGCCCAAAGCTGGCCAAGTCCAGTTGGTTTGGGGAATGCAGGGCGTTCAAGATGGTATGTTCCAACGTCCGCGAGCCATGGCGATCGACCCAAGCGGCCAGATCTACGTGGTCGACAAGACCGCTCGGATCCAGGTTTTTGACCGCAACGGCAAATTTCAACGAGGCTGGCGGACGCCGGAATTTGCCAATGGTAAGCCAACCGGTCTGACGTTTGACAACCAAGGCAACTTGATGGTGGCCGACACGCATTACTTTCGTATTCTGTTTTATTCGCCCCAGGGTGCATTGTTGTCCGACCGAACCTTGGGTGGCACCTTCGGCAGAAACCCGGGTGAATTTGGACTCGTCACCGACGCAGTGCAAGATTCGCAAGGTTTTATCTACGTCAGCGAATATGGCGAATACGACCGCATCCAAAAGTTTACCGCTGATGGCCAATTTGTAACGGAATGGGGCGGGCATGGTAGCGAACCCGGCCAGTTTGCTCGTCCACAAAACCTGGCCATTGACGAACTCGATCAGATCTGGGTGGCCGACGCTTGTAACCATCGCATTCAAGTTTTTGACGCCAGCGGAGACGAAGTTCGTTTGGTCCAGATTTGGGGCAGCGAAGGTTCTGAGCCGGGCCAACTGAAATATCCGTACGATTTGATCTTGGAACACGACGACGACGGTTCGCCCATCATCTACATCTGCGAATTCGGCAACCATCGCGTTCAGAAGTTGACTCGAGACGGAAAGTTTATCGCCAGTTGGGGCAGTGTAGGTCGGGGCGAAGGAGAGCTATTCAATCCGTGGTCGTTGATCAAAGACCAGCAAGGCGATTTGCATGTCTTGGACACGTATAATCATCGAGTGCAACGTGTGCGTTTGTAGTTTCAGCCCAGGGCCCATTGCGGCACAGACAGGAGTCACCGTCTGACTATGAGTTTCACCGAATCGCTGCTGTTGCCGTTCAACAAACCAGCTTACTTGCTGCTACTGTTGTTGCTTCCGTTCCTGTGGATTTTCAGTTATCGCAGCCTCAGCGGGCTCGGGGGCCTGCGTCGCTGGCTGGCGTTGTCTTTGCGATCGCTGGTTCTGATTCTAATTGTTTTGGCGCTGGCGGAAACGCAATTCTTGCGACGCAACGATCGCATCACGGTGATCTACTTGTTGGACCAGTCTGAAAGTATTCCGCAAGCGCAGCGCGAAGCGATGATTGAATATGTCAAGGAAGCGGTCGCGGAACATCGTGACGCAGCGCGAGGTGATCGAGCGGCGTTGATTGCCTTCGGCCGGGAAGCAAATATTGAAATCCCGCCTATCGAAGCTGACCTGCCAATCGCCGGCCAATTGGAAACCGTCTTTGACCTTCGCAAAGATGCGACGAACTTGGCCGCCGCCATGAAGCTGGCCCAAGCGACGTTTCCAGAAGATTCTTCCAGGCGAATTGTGATTGTCACCGACGGTAATGAAAACGTGGGTGACGCGCAGTCGATGGCCCGGAACTTGGCGCAAGACGGCGTGGGTGTCGACATCATTCCTATCGAATTGGGCGATCGGCCCGAAGTGGCCATTGAGCGAGTGACCTTGCCGCAAGACATTCGCAAAGGACAAGCGTTTTCTGCTCGAGTCGTCGTGAACAATATTGCTCAGGCCGGCGGCACGGAATCGAGCCCGGTGAAAGGCAAGCTGCGGCTCAGCCGCCGAGTGGGGCGGGATTCGCAAACGCTGGCCGAACAAGATGTCGAACTACAGCCCAACAAGAACGTCTTTTCGTTTGAAGATCGCATCGAACGCCCCGACTTCTACGAATACGAAGCGGTTTTTGTGCCTGATTCGGGCGAAGATGATTTGATTTCGCAAAACAACCGAGCGACTTCGTATACGCACGTTTTGGGACAAGGTCACGTCTTGGTGATTGAAGATTCGGACAATCCCGGCAACTTCGACTATTTGGTCGGTCGCTTGCGAGAAATGAATATCCAGGTCACCGTGCAAAACAGTTCGGAACTCTTCACCAGCTTGGCCGAACTGCAACGGTATGATTCGGTGATCCTGGCCAACGTGCCCAGAAGCAGCGGTGACGAAACCGGCGTCAGCGGCTTTAGCGACGCACAAATTGATATGCTGGTGGCCAACACGCAAGAAATGGGCTGCGGTCTGGTCATGCTGGGCGGTCCGCAGAGTTTTGGAGCGGGCGGCTGGACCAACACCAAACTGGAAGAAGCCATGCCGGTTGACTTCCAGATTGACAACGCCAAGGTTGCCCCGGTCGGCGCATTGGCCATGGTAATGCACGCGTCCGAAATGGCCCAAGGAAACTTCTGGCAAAAGAAGATTGGCGAAGAAGCTTTAAAAGCGCTCGGTCCGCAAGACTATTGCGGCGTGATCCACTGGACTGGCAAAGAAGACTGGCTATGGGGCGGTCAAAACGGATTGGTCAAAGTCGGTCAGAATCGCGCGACGATGGTCGCCAGGCTGAGTCGCATGACACCAGGTGACATGCCCGACTTTGATCCTTCGCTTCGCTTGGCCGCTGCCGCGTTCACGAGAATTCAAAACGAAGCGGCCGTCAAGCACATGATTGTGATTAGCGATGGTGACCCTTCGCCCGCGAGCAACGGCGTGCTCAGCACGTTTAGCCAACTAGGTGTCAAAGTCACGACGGTGGCGGTTGGCACACATGGACCAGCCGGCCATCAAGAACTACAGCGAATCGCGACGCAAACGGGCGGCAAGTATTACGTAGTTCGTGATCCCAAAGCGTTGCCTCGTATCTATCAGCGAGAAGCTCGCAAGGTGGCCAGGCCCTTGGTCAAAGAGACCACGGTCATGCCTGTGGTCACCAGTCGCCATGAAATCCTGCAAGGCATTGAAGGTTCGCCACCAGAAATTAGCGGCTTTGTGCTGACTACGGTCAAACAAAATCCGCTGGTGGAAGTCCTGATGATTTCGCCTGATCCGGTGGACGAAAAGAATGCCACACTGTTGGCCACTTGGACGTACGGTTTGGGTCGATCGGTCGCACTCACCACGGACGCTGGCAGCCGCTGGGCGAATGCCTGGACCGGCTGGAGCGGTTACGACAAATTGTTTAGCCAGATTGTGCGTTGGTCCATGCGTCCGACGGGCGATGTTGGCAACTACACGATTGCCACGCAAACGGAAAATGACAAAGTCCGAGTGATCGTGACGGCGTTGGACCAGAATGACGAATTCCTCAATTCGCTCAATATGTCCGGCGCTGTAGTGGGCCCAGGCATGGATTCGGAAGCCATCGGCATGCGACAAGTTGCGCCGGGTCGGTACGAAGGCGAGTTTGATTCGAGCAAATCGGGCAGCTACTTTGTGTCGATCACGCCCGGCGCGGGAAAGTCTCCGATTCGAGCGGGTGTGACGGTTCCGTATTCGTCCGAATATCGAGATCGAGAAACGAATCGCGCTCTCTTGGAGCAGTTGGCTTCGTTGACGCCTGCTGGCGGCGTGACAGGTCAAATCATCGAACCGCTGACTATGAATACCATGGATAACGCTTTGGCTGTGAATTCGTTCCGACGTGATTTGGCCATTTCCATCAGTGCCAATGACATTTGGCCGTTCTTGGTTTTGGGTGCCGCCTGCTTGTTCTTTGCCGATGTGTTTGTTCGCCGAGTGCAAGTGAACTTCGACTGGGTGGTACCGCTGTGGCAAAAGCTGTTTGCCAAGCAGGAAGAATCGGATCAAAAAGACGAACGATTGGAACGACTTCGCAACCAGAAGAAACAAGTGGCAGGCGTTTTGGACGAACGTCGCGCAGCCGCTCGCTTTGAACCCGCTCCCGACGCTCAGGTAGACGTGGCGGTTTTGGATTCACCCGATACCAAATCGACCGCTCGATCCACCACCGACAAATCCAAGTCGAACATTTCGCCAACCGAAGCCGAAGAAGAAACCTACACTTCGCGACTGCTCAAGGCCAAGAAGAAAGCCAGAAAGGATAAGGGTGATTCGTAGTTTGTTTTGCTGCGGCGCACGTTTGTCGCTTGCGAACTTCCGCCAACAGAAAGACTGAACATGGCAAGCGGGAAGCCGAAACCACGTGGCTTGGACATCTCTAGTTCATTGCCGGACGTAGCCGATGCGCGGAACTGTTCTCGGCCCGTTTCGAATGCGAAGCGGCTTTGCGTCGTGATACTGATGGTCATTGCGTTGAAAGCCTATGTCAGTTTGCTGGAAGCCAATCATCTGGTGAATGCGTTTTCTTCGCTTTCGAATCTATGGTTTCTAGCGTTGGCGGCTGGCGGATCGATTGGTATCGGAGTCGTTTCGGCTTGGCTGGCTCAAAAGTGGTTTTCGCCGGTGATCGCCGTCATGGTGGGAATGGCGTTGGGTGGTGCCGCAACGCTTCCAATCGTCAGTCTGCTGGGCGGATGCTTTGGAACCATTGGGGCGTTGTTGGTTGTGTCGCGTCATTTTCGCAAGCTAGTGCGGCTGATGACCAACACGGTGCTTGCCATGCTGCCCGTTGTTGCCGCTGGAGTCGCTGCAGGATTTCTCGGTCATCTGACATACTATCATGATTGGCCGAATCGACATTTTCGTGGTTGATTGGAATCGGGATTCTTGCCATTTTACTGGCACTTGCCGGAAATCATCTGGTCAGCCGCTGGCTCGCTGGAAGATCGCCAAAGGCGCCCAATCGCTCGTTGCGATTCGCCAAGCAGTTTGCCGGCGTGTCATTTTGTTTGCTGCTGCTGTGCGTTTCCGTCTGGTTCGGCATTCAAGCGGATCTATTTCGTCGAATGCGAGCATTTGAGAATTACGGATGGATCTATGCGAATCCGGTCGGTTGGACCTGGCAAACGTTGCTGGACAGTCCACTTCGAATCGTGTCGTTGGGGATTTCCGACAAGTGTCCGCCAGATACGGTTTGGAATCAGTTGGTCCCCTTTGAGGTACAGAATCTCTTTCTGGACAATGTGGACCTAAACGGGGCCGATCTCGGTGTCTTGAAACACCAAACGTCATTGCAGTGGTTGCGAGCGGGTGATGTCACGGGAATCAACAACGTGCTGCAAAACATCTCGCCCAAATCCTTGAACAGCTTCTACGGAGATAACTGCGACGTAGATGACCATTCGTTGGCTCTATTGTCGCAGCAGTCATTTTTGACACAGCTGGAGATCGCCCGAGCAAAAAATGTGACGTCGGACGGACTGACGAACTTTCGAAATCACGGGTCGATTTCGGACATTGATATTCAGGATTCACAAATCGATGATCGTGGCCTGGAGTCCATTGCGAATTTACCGCTTCGTCGGCTTTCACTGTCTGGCAGCCTAGTTACCGGCAGCGCGTTGGCGGCATGGCAGGGCAGTTCGCTGCGGTCGCTGGACTTGAATGAGACTCCATTGAACGCCGACCATCTGCAACATCTTTCGTCCATGAACACTCTGTTTCGGCTTGGTGTGCGAGGTGTCCCGCTGAACGACCAACAGGCCGAATTCATCCGTCAATCTCCGGCCGTGATGGAGCTGGAGCTGCGGAATACCGGCCTGACCGACGTCGGTGTCACTCGCATCGCAACGCCACAGTGCCCAGTGATGGAACTGGATGTCCTGCATCTGTCGCCCGACCTAGTGAACTCGATTGCCAGACGCGAAGAGAACTGCACGTTCCATGTCGACAAGCAAACGGTGGAACCAGATTTGATGCGACGCGTTTTAAAGATGGAATGTGAAGTCGAATTTCAGCAATGTGAGTTCACCAGCGAAGCGATCGAACTAATCGAACAACAACACGCTGCGGCGCATCGATTAAGCATCAAGGAACCCCTCAATACTCCGGATTCCGTCCTCCAGCGAATGCAGCGACTCTACCTGCTGGACAACTAAGCATTCTTCGAAAATAGGCGAGCCGGAACTCAAAGTCCTTTCACTTGATGCCCTGATTCGAAGCGGTCCAAAATCCGGTATCATGGCGACCTTTCCTTCGTTGATTACGAGCAGCAGAAAGGTAGCAATGGACCTAGGACTTCAAGATCGAATTGTCATTGTCACGGGTGGTTCCAAGGGTATTGGCGAAGCCATTGTCCGTACCTTCATGGCCGAGGGTGCCAAAGTAGTCAACGTGAATCGCAGCACGGCGGAAGGCGAAGCCATGCAGGCCGAATTTGCCGCTGTAGGTAAACAATGTCAATTCGTGCAAGGCGACCTGTGCGATCCTACCACGGCTGAACGTGTGGTTGAATTTACACTTCAACAATTCGGCCAGATTGATGTGATTGTCAATAACGCGGGTGTCAATGATGGCGTTGGTTTGGAAGCGGGACTCGATGCATTCAACGCCTCGTTGCAACGCAATCTACTGCACGTCTACGCCATAGTGCATCACGGATTGGACGCGCTGAAGAAATCACGAGGTGCCGTCGTCAACATCGGTTCCAAAGTGGCCGTCACCGGACAAGGCAACACGTCGGGCTACGCAGCGTCCAAGGGAGCTATCAACGGATTGACTCGCGAATGGGCGGTCGACTTGGCGCCGTTTGGCATCCGAGTCAATTCGGTGATTCCGGCCGAAGTCTGGACGCCGCTGTACGCAAATTGGCTCGGTTCGCTCCCCAATCCCGAAGCGACTCGAAAAGCCATCGAACAACTCATTCCGCTCGAGCACCGCTTTACCACGGCCCAAGAACTGGCAGACATGGTCGTCTTTCTGGCGTCACAACGTTCGCAGCATACGACCGGGCAAATCGTTTATGTCGACGGCGGATACACCCATTTGGACCGAAAATGCACCGCTTCATAAGCGAATATCGTCGGCTATTTCGGCCGGCATGTCAAAAAAGGTGAACCACTGCCAATCAGGAGGAATGAATAGAAGAAATGGATCACGCAAAATAGTTGACGAACAGTTTTTTCCAGTTAAACTAGCGTCTTAGCCTGCATAAATGCGGCAGAGTGCGTATTTTTACGATTTCCACAAAAGGCGGAATGCTAATGACCTGGACAACAACTCGAAACTCAATGGGAAATGCTAGGCCGTTTTCGCGCACTTGGAACTGACCGTTTGTCGGGGACAAGATTGGGCGAGGACAGCCTAGCATTTTTTTGTTGGACAGAACGAAAGGATGGATGCCTGATGCACGCAGCTTAGAGGGGCTGTGTACAACGCTACCGAATGGACTCGATGCGTTCGTTTGTCACTTTACTTTGATGTTGCCTACTGTGATTTTTTGACAACGGAGCGAGTCTAATGACCCGGAAACAATCGGGATGGCCCTGGTGGTCGTCCTATCGTCCCTGTGCGCTGTTGCGCAGGCTGCAGTGCCTGCGATCAATGGTGTGGTTTATGCTGATGCGAATTCTGATTCGCTGCTCAATCCAGGCGAAGAATTGTCTGGAATTGATATCAAGCTGTTTGTGGACGACGGGGATGGAATCTTCAACGCATCCGATGCGTTGGTAACCAGCATGCTCACGGATGCTTCCGGCGTCTATTCTTTTGATGGGCTCACGTTTGGTCAGCAATATTTTGTCGAACGGTCACCGTTTACGTTGGGTGCCAATTCGTTTGCGGCCGAAGTTAGTGGCGTGATTGCCACGGCGAATCCCAATCTCATCATCGATTCGTTTCGAAATTCTCAAAGCAGCAAGGCGTCCCCTTCGATTCCAGTGGCGACATCGTCCTTGAACGCACCATCGTCGGATGTGTTGGGTGTGGAACGAGATCTGTATGTCAAACCGATGGATGGGCTGGGGGAAATCGAACTGCGAGTCAATGCGTTTGGCAAAGAGGTTTTGCAATACGACACCACATCGGGCGTAATGGGCACAGGCATCATCACTTGGGACGGAGTTGACGGCACGGCTGATCCGACGCCCAGCATGGGTTTAGGAGGTGTTGATCTGACCATGGGCGGGATGAATTCAGCGTTCCTGATGATGCTGGGGATTGACGCCACCGGTGCAGGCGAAGTAGTGAAAGTACGTCTATTCAAAGACGGCATTGCTGGATATTCGGAGGGCGCGATTCCCTTTCCGATCACCGATGGGACGGCCACGGTCTACGGTTCGCTAGACTTCAGTTCGCTAAGCGGCCCAGTGTCTCCGGCCGACGTAGATGCCATCCAAATGATCTTGGGAGAGAACAAGAAATCGATTGACGCACAAGTCGACTTCTTCGCGGTAACGGGCCCCTCTCGCCAAAACTTCTTCGTGACAGTGGTGCCCGAACCGACTGGCGGACTGCTGGGCCTTATGGGGCTGATTGGATGCGGTTCGCTTGTTCGTCGGAAACGTCGCTAAACCCACGAATCAGCCTGCACGTGGAGGATTTCTTTTATTCGTCCACGTGCTTGGCCTGAAAAAGGAGGCCCACCCATTATGAGCACAAATGTATCGAACCTTAGTCGCACGCGGCGATGGCGGCGAGCGGCTGCGAGTTACCGGCAGGCCGATCCTAGCTGGCGAAGCTCGATGCCAACAGATCGCGCTTTGAGATCCGCCGAGTACTCTCGCCAAAATTCAGTCCCGTTGCGGTCTCGCCGGCTTGCAGCTCGACGCTGAATACATCGTCAGCGGCAACTGCTCCGATCGAACCGGTGACTTCTTCTTCGCCATCTAGGAACGCAGTCGGCTGCACCTCGCTCACAGTGTAGGTGCCCGGCTGTAGTTGGTCGAATAGATAGTTACCATTGGCGTCCGTGAGCACTCGATCCACTTCCGCTCCGTTTTGTTCCAGGATCACTTCGACGCCCGAAATCGGATCATCGCCGCTATCGAAGGTTCCGTTTCGATTGTTGTCTAGGTACACCTTACCGGTGATGGACGCCAACGCCAGGTCAATCGTATCGACGTCGGTTGCCGTGTTATTGCTGGTATTCGTTTCGGTGACCGTAGAACCGGCCGTCACGGTGGCCGTGTTGGAAATCTGATCGTTATCTGGATCGCCCACAACCGTCGTCGTGACGGTATATGTAATCGAGCTGCCGCTGGGCATGCTGACTGTTTCGTTCAGGCTGCCATTACCGCTGGAGTTGCCGGTGGCTCCACCAGACGCCGTGCTGGTGAACGAGACGTTGGTTAAGTCGGCTGGAAAGGTGTCCTGGATCCTGGTGCCCGGAGCGTCGCTGGGACCGTTGTTAGTCACCACGATGGTATAGGTCGAAGTGTCGCCGGGCGAAACGTTTGTCTTGTTGTCCGTCTTGGTAATTCGCAAGTCAACTTGAGGCGTGAGCGTATCGGTATCGGTCGAACTATTATTGGCCGAATTCGTTTCCGTAACTCCATTGGGAGCGGTGACCGTGGCGGTGTTGACCAGCGTGCCCGTTGCCGAAGACACGACCGTGGCGGTGACGGTATATCGAATTTCACTTCCCGGTGCCATGGTCACCGTATCGCTAATATTCCCAGTGCCGCTACTGGTATTTCCCGATGCGGTTCCCGTCACACTACTGGTGAAGCTAACGTTGGTTAGCGTGGCCGGAAACGTGTCACTTACGGTGGCACCCGTGACGGTACTGGGCCCCTGGTTCCGGACGACAATGTCATACGTCACACTTTCACCCGGCACCACCGTGGTCACGTTATCGGTTTTGGTGATCACCAGGTCGACTTCGGGCGTCAGCGTGTCGATGTGCGTTGACGAATTGTTGTCCAAATTCGTTTCTGTCACGCTTGTGGGCGAAGCGACTGTGGCCGTATTGGAAATCTGCCCAGTGGCACTCGGCGAAACCGTTCCCGAAACGCTGTAAACAATCGTGCTGCCCACGGGCAGATTGACAGTATCCGAAATATTTCCGCTGCCGCTGGCCGTGTTGCCCGAAGCGCCGCCCGTCGTGGTGCTGGTGAACGAGACATTCGTCAACGAAGATGGGAACGAATCAGCCACCGTGGCACCGCTGACAGCCGCCGTTCCTTCGTTGCTGACCGTGATTTGATAAGTCAGCGTTTCTCCAGGAGTCACTTCGGTAACACCGTTTGTCTTGACAATGGCCAAGTCAAAGATTTCCGGAATGGTATCCGTTTCGCTGGAAGTATTGTTGTCCGGATCGGTCTCGATATTGGCGGACGATGGCGTCACCGTCGCCGTGTTTTCGATTGTGCCCGTAGCGCCGTCCACCACCGTGGCGGTCACGGCATAAGTGATGGTGCTGCCCACCGTCATGTCCACCGTGTCCGAAATATTTCCCGAGCCTGACGCCGTGTTCCCGCTGACCGTACCGGTGGTGGTACTGGTGTACGAAACGTTGGTCAGATTTGCCGGGAGCGCATCATCAATCTGAGCGTTAAACGCGTCGCTGGGGCCGTTGTTGGTGACGACAATCTGATAGTTAACCTGTCCGCCAGCCTGAACGGTGTCGGTCGAATTTGACTTCACGATTTCTAGATCGATTTGGTTGATAATCGTATCGATGTCCGTGGCCGAATTGTTGTCCACATTGGTTTCTGTGGTGTCATTCGGCGGATCGACCGTAGCCGTGTTCGTCACATCTCCTTGTGCACTGGAGGTGACCGTGCCAGTGACTGTGTAAGTGATGGAACTGCCCACCGTCATGTCGACGGTATCCAGAATGCTGCCGGTTCCGCTGGACGTGTTGCCTGCAACGGTGCCAGTGGTGGTGCTGGTGTACGAAACGTTGGTCAATTCGGCCGGGAACGCATCGGAAATGACAGCGCCCGTCACGCTGCTGGGCCCGTTGTTGGTCACCACAATTTGATAGGTCAACGTTTCGCCCGAAACCACGTTCGTCACGTTATCGGTCTTAGTGATCTGTAGATCGACGGGACTGTTAACGGTGTCAATATCGGTGGCGGTGTTATTCGTGTCGTCCAATTCCACTGTCCCGTTGGGCGCCGACACCGTGGCGGTGTTGGTGACACTGGTTCGAGCCGAAGGCAGAACGTCCGCGGTGACGGTATACGTGATAGTACTTCCTACCGTCATATCAACCGTGTCCGAAATACTGCCGGAGCCGCTGGCCGTGTTGCCCGCCACCGTACCGGTGGTGGTGCTGGTGTACGCGACGTTATCCAATTCAGTTGGGAAAGTGTCAGTGATGGTTGCACCCACAACGTCGCTGGGTCCGTTGTTGGTCACCACAATTTGATAGGTCAGACTTCCGCCCGAATCAACTTCCGTCACGCCATCATCTTTGGTGATTGTCAGATCGACAGTCGGTACCAGCGGATCGCTGTCGGTAGCGGCGTTGTTGGTTCCGTCCAAGTCCAGCATGCCATTTCCGGGACGAACAATGGCGGTGTTGTCCAGCGTTCCCGATGCGTTGGGCGCCACAGTTCCCGTGACCGTATATGTCACGGAAGAACCCGCCGTCATATCCAGCGTGTCGTCAATGTTCCCGGTACCCGACGCGGTGTTGCCCGTAACCGTGCCACTGTTCACAACACTGGTGTACGAAGGATTCGTGAACTGAGCGGTAAAATCGTCTGTGAAATTCGCTCCAATGACGTTGGCAGGACCTAGGTTGCTGACGACAATTTCGTATGTGATTTGTTCGCCCGGCACCACCGAAGTCAAGTTATTGGTCTTGGTCACCGCCAAATCACTGCCGGCCGGGTTGTTGAAATCGGCTTGTTTCGGACCAATCACGCCAATGACGTCAATCTGTCCGTCCGCCGAACTGATGCCGCTGCCAATCTCCAACTGAATGGCGTCCACGTTGTCAGGCGTCACCGGACCGACAAAGTCCGAAAATGGGATGAACAGATATCCTGACGCGGTCCCGTCCGTAACTGGGATCGCTCCGGATGCAGTCGAAACGTTGCCGAAACCTCCCTGGAAGAGACTCACGGTCACCGTCTCGCCAGCCCCCGTCGGATCAATACCAAGTCGAAATGCCAAGCCCGTATTCACGCCACCATTGGTCAAGTCACGACCGCCCAATCCCATAGTGGGCGTCGGATTGGAGTCGTTGTCAATGCCGTCCCAGGTGACAACACTTTGTCCCACTACGCCCGACGAGGAATCAAACTGCAAGACGTCCAAGCCAAACGCGTTGACTCGCAAATCCACTTCTCCAGCACCGGAAGTCAATGCGGCAAACAGATCTCGCTCTCGCCCAATAATCTCGGTTTCATCTGTCAGCTGTAGCGTACTGCCGTCGGAAGCTGGCGCCGGTGAAGTCGCGGTCACGACTTGATTTGTTTCGAACGAATCAATCAGCAAGTCAACGTCGCCGGGCGTCACGAGACTGCTGGTCATGGCTGCCAGCGAAACAGACCCAATCGTTTGCCCGGGCTGAAACACAAAGTACGAAGCGGTACCATCTAGATTGTCAAAGCAGTATTCGCCGTTGACATCGGTCAGCTGGTCAACACCGACCTGCACATCGTCCGTGCCCTGTTCAAAGATTCCGTCCCCGTCGTCCAGATACAGTTGCACCGTGGCGTTGGCAATTTCTTCACCGGCCGTGTATGCCAGATTGTTGTCATCGTCCTTAAAGACCATACCGGTGATGGCAGGACCTACCGTGCTGGACGCTAACACACGACGATGCTCCAGCGATTCCAGCGAAAGAATCCCCGCTGTTTTTCGGCAATCTCGCTTGGCAAACTGTTTTCGAATTCGTTTCTGTGAGACGAACCGGGGTGTTTTCCGTAACATGTAATCTCTCCGAATGATGTCAGAACCATTCGCCAATGAATTGCCTCGTAATCCATACGGCGCAATGCACGCGTCCTTTTTCGCTTGACCATGAACCAACGGTCCGGCTTCCGATATTGAATCGGAGCTTGCGCCGCTATATCTTTCGCAAATGGCTATTTCTGCGTGGCTTTTCCAGGTTGACTGTCAGTGCAAAAGAAAGCAGCGGTAAAGTTTGCCAGGGCGTTACTGTCGGAATAGTTGGCGGCGCGTGTCTAGCGACAGCGTATTCCAGATGGGCTACGACTTTGGCGAACGACCTGAATTTGGCTACGCCGCCGTCACGCGAATAATGATGCCTTTAAAGGCGGGCGTTTTTGAACTGGGGTCAGCTGTTCGAGGCACCAAGACGTTGGCTTCGGGATAATACATCAAGGCGTTGCCCGGACGAATTTTGTCGAACGAACGGATACGAAATCCTTCCATCACGCCGACGGAACTTTCGATGCGAACCAACTGATCGTGCTGAAGCCCCAGTCGTTGGATATCCTCAGAATGCACCAGCACCACGTCGCGCCGCTCCTGACCTCGATACAAATCGTACTCTTCGTACACCACGGTGTTGAATTGGCCTTCGCTGCGGACCGTCATCAAACGAAGTTCGGTCCCCGTCCCTTTCAGTTCCGGAATGGTGTACGCATGCAAACGAGCTCGACCGCTTTCGGTCGGAAAGACCGGCTTGTGCAACGTCCTGCCGCGAATCTGAAACTCCTCTTTGGTCTTCTCGATTTGTTCAATCTTCTCCCAGCCCGGGATCACTCGCGCAATGGCCGTGCGAATGCGTCCGGTTTCGTTCAACTGGTTCCAGTCCAACGGTGTGTCTCCCAGGACCGATTTTCCCAACCGCGACACAATTTCCACTTCGCTCTTGGGACCGGTGTGCCGCGCTTTCCCGCCGTCGCTGAGCCGCACCAGGTTGAACATCGATTCTTGGGTGGTGGGCTGAGGCTCTTCGTCCCGAGCCAACACGGGCAGGATGATCGTTTCCTGTCCCACTCCATGCGCATGACCGGTGTTCAGCGTAGTGCTGAGATAAACGATTTGTTCAAGCTTATTCAGTGAATCGGCGGCAAACTGAGCGTCGGGGTTCGAACCACAAAGGTTTCCGCCCAGACACAAACCGAATCGCATGAAGCCAGCGTGCGCCGCTTCCATACAAGCCAGCGTATCGAGCCCCTTGGTGGTGGGCAGCTTCACGTCGAAGTGATCTTCCAGCCCTTGAAAAATCGCTTCTTTCAGCTGTGGCGTGACGCCCACCGAACCGATTCCCTGCACATTGGAATGGCCTCGAATCGGCATCAGCCCGGCGTTTGGACGCCCTATCATCGCTCGGAGCAACGCCAAGTTCACAACCGCCTGCACGTTTTGTACGCCGTGAACATGGTGAGTGATACCCATCGTCCAGCTAAACACCGCGTTCTTGGATTTGGCGTAGACATCCGCAATGGCGTTCATCTGCTGACGATCAACGCCCGACTTGCGTTCTAGTTCGCTCCAATCTTGTTCGGCCAAAAACTGCAGATACGATTCCGCATCGTCGCAATGTTCGCGTAGAAATTTTTCGTCATGAACGCCCATTTCCACAATGCGTTTGGCCACCCCGGTCAATAGAGCCAGGTCGCCGCCAATATGTGGCTGGACGTACAGAGAAGCAATTTTGGTCCCGAACAACAGACTGATGGGGTCACTGGGAACTTTGAAGTTCACCAATCCCGTCTCGACCACGGGATTGATGACCACAATTTGTCCGCCCTTGCGGCGAATGTTCTTCATGGTGGTCATCAGTCGAGGATGATTGCTGGCGGGATTGCCACCAATCACAAACAACACATCGGCATGTTCCACGTCTTCTAACACAATCGACGCGGTACCATTGCCAATGCTGCTGGTCAATCCTACTCCGCTGGCCTGATGACAATAGTAACTACAATTGTTGACGTTGTTGGTGCCGTATAAACGAGCAAACAATTGCAGCAGGAAGCCCGCTTCATTCGAACTGCGACCGCTGAAGTAGAAGAAAGATTCGTCGGGCGAAATCGCTTTCAGTTTGTCAGCAATGGCGCTGAAAGCAGCCGACCACGTGATCGGTTCGTAATGCTTGTCGCCATGTCGGTAGCGAACCGGGTGAATCAATCGCCCAGAATATTCCAACTGTTGAGGCGTCATTTGTCGAAGTTGATCGATCGTGGTGGTGGCCCAAAAATCGGGTTGGATGCCGGGCTGCATGTCGGCCGCCATCGCTTGCAAGGATTTCTTGCAAACTTCCGGGAACGAACCTCGTTCATTGACCATGCCGCCTTTCTGGCCACCCATGCCTACAGCACAGGTCTTGCACGCGTTCTTGGAACGCATCGCTTTCCACAGCTTGGCAATGCCGCCAACTTCTCGAGATTTCTTCCAGGTGTAGCGAATCGCTTGCCAACCACCACCCGATTTAGGAAACCGCATCTTTCGTTCGATCCTTGTTGCGCAAAACGTTTTGACTGGACAAGACAGTTTAGTTCGAAAACGAATTTCCGTGCATTCCAGCGCATGAAAAAAGGCGAATGTTGCCATTCGCCTTTGTGATCGTTTC
Organism: Pirellulaceae bacterium; assembly: GCA_041399205.1. Classification (GTDB taxonomy): domain Bacteria; phylum Planctomycetota; class Planctomycetia; order Pirellulales; family Pirellulaceae; genus JAGQOZ01. Next base: position 307,612 of record JAWKTK010000003.1, read on the forward strand.
ATTGCTTCTTAGACCAAATCAACTTGGCCTAAAAAGCCGATCGCCGAGGACTACTCTTCGTCGCCCGAAACTGCGTCAACCGCGCCGTCTACAGCGTCGCCAACAGCGTCTGCTGCATCACCGGCTGCGTCACCAACCTTTTCGGCACCGTCTTGAACGGCAGTAGCAGCGTCCGAAGCCGCTTCTTCTGCTGGTTGGCAACCAACGGTCGCAAAAGTCAAACCAGCCAAAACCAAGAAAAATTTAACCAATTTCATAATTCGTTACTCCAATGAGTCTAGAAAAAACGTGAACGGCGACCTAAAAGCAGGTCGCCAGGTGTTTCGCTATTGGATGGAGGATCTTGCGGGCTGGTTTATTCCCGAATTTTTGAAATTCTTCCAAAAGCGGCTTTTTCGCGTTTTCCCAGTCTCTTTTGTTTTTTTGTTGTCGGTAGACTCTGCGTAAGGCACAGAGTTTCACTTTCCTTGGCTCAATTATCAAGCCATTTTGGTCGCACGCAAAGATTTGCGGATTCTGGTCAACCCCGAGTTCCACTTCCGTCGGTTGCCAATCCCAATTCGGCCAATTCGTTGCGAATGGCCGGATCACTCAGCAGTTCAATCAAACGCCGTAAAGCCGGACGCTGCCGTCGCATTTTGGGGACCACCAAATCGTACTGTTCGTCACAGATCGGCAAGAAACCCAATCCGGATCGTTCTGCCACGCTTTTGATTGCCACGCCCCAGTCGGCTCGATGCTGTACCACCGCCGTGACCACGGCATTGTGACTGTTCGCTTGCACGGCATATCCCGGCGGCTTCTGTTGTGACAATAGTTGGTCAATCAGAATCCGAGTGCCACTGCCTTGATTCCGGTTGATCATCAGACATTTTTCATCGGCCAGCGCGTTGCGAACCGCCTGTTGAACCGATCGCCCTTCAAAACGAGCGTCCTCGGGGCGAAACACCAGTCCTTGCTGTCTCCCGTAACCTCGAATCCAATCCAGCGACGCATCTAAGAACGGCCGATTGTATTCGCCCGTGACCGCGTCCATCAAATGAATACCCGCCACATCACATTCTGCTCGTTTGGCCGCCAGTAACCCGGCGGTGGAACCGACTGCCAAAAACTTGGTCTGAAAACCTTCGGCTTGTAGGCGACTCAGCAACCGATCTAGTCCAATACAGTGGCTGCCAATGACCACCAAGTCCGCTAGTTTCAATCCTTGTCCCAGCAACTGCACGGAAACTGTTTCGCCCGCGTCTAAAATTTCCTGGTGACGGCCAATGGTCACAAACCCGTCGGCGTGACTGAACGTAGTGACCGACCCTGACCCTTTTCCCATCGGGTAGGCCACGTATTGATGCGATTCGGAATGTGGAGCGTCCGAATCGACTTGTTCCACTAGACCCACTAAGACGTATTCGGTTCGACCGATTTCCGAATTGACTTTAAGCGCCATCGTAGCACGCACGGACTGGACGTTTTCATCCACCGCACCCGCCAAGCGACGAATTACCGGTGCTACAAATTCATGAAACGTAAACACGGCCGATGTCGGAAAGCCGGGTAAAATAACGACAGGTTTTTGATCCTGCGCGGCCAAGCATATCGGTTTCCCCGGCTTCAATGCCACACCATGAGCAACAATGCCGGGCCGATCCAGTTCTTTCACCACCAAGTAAGACAAATCGCCCGCACCCTTGCTGGTTCCGCCGGACAGCAGCACTACATCGCATGCGGCAAGGGCGTCGTTCAACACGTTGCGCAACTGATCGACATGATCGTGCACAATGCCGTAGCGAACCGGTTGTCCGCCTAATTCGATCACCGCGTCTGCCAAAATCTGAGCGTTGGAATCGAAGACCAAACCGGGCTGCATGGTCGAATCGGGCGAAATAATTTCGTCTCCAGTAGAAATGATGGCGACTTTCGGCTTCTGCCAAACGGTCACTTGATGATGGCCAATGGCAGCCAACACGCCCGTTTCGCGACTCGTCAGTTTTTGGCCTACTCGCAGCAACGTTTCACCACTACCAATATCGGTGCCCGCAAAGGTGATTCCAAATCCAGGCGAAACCGCCTTCCGCACCACCACGGTGCCATCCACCACATCGGCATGTTCCACCATCACAATGGCGTTTGCTCCACGAGGCACCATGCCGCCGGTGGCAATATTCACAGCCACGCCGGACATTACATTGGTTTGGGGAATAACTGCCGTGGCGATGACTTCGTCTGCCAAGGTCAGCGTCTTGGGAGTGTGTTCCGCAGCGCCAAACGTGTCTTCTGCTCGAACCGCAAAGCCGTCCAAATTCGATCGATCAAACGAAGGGACATCCACCCGAGCCACCACGTTTTCTGCCAAGATTCGCCCCAGTGCCTCGGACAACGGAACCACTTCGCTGCGAATCGGAGCCAAGCGAATAGCAGACCGGAAGCGAAGTTCCGCTTGGTCACGATCAATGACGTTCAGAAACTGAGTCTGTTTGGAGGCGGACGAAGCGGGCGAATCAGCCATACAGCCACACCTGCACTTTCGTCTCTTCCGCAAAACCTTCACTGTCTTCCGGAATAATGACAAAGCCGTCGGCGCGAGTGGTAGAACTCAAAATCGACGCGCCGGCAATGGCAATGGGAACAATTAGGCCATCGTCTCGCAGGGTGACTCGAGCGTAATCGACTCGGCCTACCTGTGAAACCAACTTACGTTCCAACGTGCCGACGGTGGATGGATACGGCCAATCGGTGCTGCGACCGGTAAGCTTACGGATCGCTCGGCCTGCAAAAAAGTCGTACGAACACAAACAGGACACCGGATTGCCGGGCAACAAAAAGACGAATCGGCCGTCTAGCGTTCCCATGCCGGAGGGACTACTGGGGCGCATCGCCAAACCATGAATGGCCAACGTGCCATGTTCGGCCAACAACCGAGGTGCGTGGTCTTCTTGGCCCACGCTGGAACCGCCGGAAACCAGCACCACGTCCACTTCGTCCGACATGGCGGCCAAGATCGATTCGGGCTGATCTGGGATGATATCGTCGTTGGTCACAACGCCTCCGTCGCGTTCGACCAACGCTCGCAGCATGGGTCCGTTGGCGTCGGCAATCTGGTAACCGCGAGGTGTTGTTCCTTTGGGCAGTAGTTCGTTTCCAGTCACGATAATACGCACTCGCGGCCGACGAATCACCGGCACTTGGCTCACGCCCATGGAAGACATCACACCTAAATCTTGAGGCCGAATCAAACGACCAGCGGCGAGCACCGTACTGTTTCGCTGAATGTCTTCGCCTGGATAGCCGACATGCTTTTGCGGCGAAACATCGGCCAAAACTTGAATCGTTTGATCGTCAATGCGCTGCGTCTTCTCCACGGGAATCACCGCGTCAGCTCCGTCCGGCATCGGCGCGCCGGTCATGATCCGCACTGCCTGTTTGCTGTGGACCCTGTTTCCGTATGGTGCTCCCGGAAGCGATTGCCCCACAACCTGCAGTGTCAGCGGGTTGTAGCTGGAGGCACCCTGAGTGTCTTCGGCCAAGACGGCGTAGCCATCCATCATTGCTCGAGCAAAACTCGGTACGTTGACTTGGCTGATGATGTCTCGAGCCAGCGTGCGGCGGATACTGGCGTCCAGTGACACGGGTTCGTCAGACAGTGGCTGCACTTGCGCATCAATCCATGCCCACGCCACGTCCACGGTTTGGCGCACGGCAAAGCCCTTCATTCGCACATCAGCCGGCGCGGGCTGGGACGCAGGTTGCGGTGCGGGCGAATTGGAATCGCGATTGCGTGTCATGCGAACAACGTTGGCGAAGGGTGTTTATGCGAAAAATGCGGATCAAACTTGGCGTTCGACCCGCATTCTGAAAAACCAATTGCATTTCGTCGATTTCGCCAGCAACGCCAAGTGTCACGCTGTTGGCAAGTAGTTTGTCACATCGCAATTAGACGAATTGACTTCGCCAAGCCGAACAGTTTTCCGCCTGAAGGCGGTACTACGAACGAGTTTGGCAGGCTCTATTTTTCACACTTGTCTTAGTCGCCAAACGCGGCGTCGAATTGGACGTTGCTGGGCGTGAAGTTGATCCGTTTGACAAACGCGGCTGCCTCGCGAGCACCAAATTCGCGTTCCATACCGCAGTCTTCCCATTCGACACTCAGCGGCCCGGTGTAGTTGATGTCATTCAGTGCGCGAATGATTTCTTCAAAATTCACCGCACCTCGACCAGGCGAACGGAAATCCCAGCCTCGACGATGGTCACCAAAATTCAAGTGACTGGCGATGATGCCCGACTTGCCGTTGAGCGTGGTGATGGCGTCTTTGATGTGACAGTTGTAGATTCGATCCGGGAACGCTCGGATAAATTCTACTGGATCGACACCCTGCCAATGCAAATGGCTGGGGTCAAAGTTGAATCCAAATTCTTCGCGATGTCCTAACGCATCCAAAGCCATTTCGGCTGTGTAAATATCAAATGCAATTTCAGTGGGATGGACTTCCAGTGCGAACTTGACGCCGCATTCGGCAAAGACATCCAAAATGGGATTGAAGCGGTCGGCGAACAGTTTGAAACCGTCGTCGATCATGGACTGGGGAACGGGAGGAAACGAATAGTTCAAGTGCCAAATGCTGGAACCGGTAAATCCGTTGACCACGCTGACGCCAAATTTCTGGGCGGCACGAGCGGTCGCTTTCATTTCCTCAATCGCGCGTTGATTGACGCCGGCGGGATCACCATCGCCCCAAACGTAGTCGGGCAGAATGGCTTTGTGACGCTGGTCAATGGGATCACAGATGGCTTGGCCAACCAGGTGAGCGCTAATGGCTTCGCAGCGGAGATTGTGTTTTTTCAGTAGTTCGTGCTTTTGAGCACAGTAGTTGTCGTCGGCCAGCGCTTTGTCCACTTCAAAGTGGTCACCCCAGCAGGCTAGTTCGATGCCGTCATAACCAAATTCGCTGGTCTTGCGGCACATGTCTTCAATTGGTAGATCTGCCCATTGTCCGGTGAAAAGACTAACAAGCCGGCTCATAGAAAGTTCTCCTGTATATCCAAGCACTTGTGGGGTGGGAAAGGATCCGATTCGCGGATTCCTCGTTGGTTTTCAACCAGGTTGGTGCGAGCCTTCGAACCTAGCCAAACCGCGTGAATCGCCGTGGTTGGTTCGATCCGATTCGCTCCAGGCAATACGCATTGCCAAAACGAATTCCACATTCTGGCCATGTTGGCACCAATCTGCAACCGTGAAGGCCTGTTTCAGCGCTTGACTTTCCGCTGTTAAACTCCTATCGATGGGACTTCCCCAATAGGCGGAACCGTCAAACACAAGTTACAATCGATGCCACAAGATCATTTTGCCCGTTGCGCATTTTCCGTGGGGAGCTGCAATTGAAGATTGGTAGTACGGACATCATCGATACTTTTGCCGAAGCGTTCAGTATGCAATACACGCGACTGATTGTGACGGCACATGACCAGCATTGGCTGGATGCGGCGGTGCGAGAATTTACCGGTTTTAGTTCGTCCGTGATTGCCTGCGATCTGGAAATGGGGATCGAATCTTGGCTTTCGCCCGAAGAAACACCCGATGGGCGGCCCGGCGCGGCGGTGCTGGCGTTCGGTTTTTCCAAAGACGCGCTGGCCAAAGCGGTGCCGAATCGAGTGGGACAGTGTGTGATGACTTGTCCCTCCACCGCGTTGTTTGACGGATTGCCAGACGGGAACGCTCGCATCCCAGTCGGTAAACATATTCGCTACTTTGGTGACGGATACCAGAAAAGCAAACAGATTGCCGGTCGGCGCTATTGGCGCATTCCCGTCATGGATGGCGAATTTCTGGTGGAAGACAAGACAGGCGTTTCGGCGGGTGTCGGCGGCGGCAATTTGATTTTGCAGGCCACGGATCAAATAGCTGCGCTAGATGCTGCCAAGCGAGCGGTCACGGCAATCCAAGACGTGCCGGGCGCGATTACTCCATTTCCCGGCGGGGTTGCTCGCAGCGGCAGCAAAGTAGGCTCGCGCTACCCAGGACTCAAAGCGTCCACATCAGATCCCTACTGCCCGACGCTCAAGGGCAAAGTGGAATCACAGTTAGTGGACGGTGCCAACTGTGTCTTGGAAGTGGTGATTGACGGCATTAGTGAAGCAGCTGTCGCCGCAGCAACTCGAGCAGGCGTTTTGGCAGCGGCCGGTGACAACGTCTTGGCCATTGGCGCGGGCAACTATGGCGGCAAGCTTGGCAAATTCCATTTCCACTTGCGTCCACTGTTAGCTGCTGACGCCGCTTGTTAGCAAATCACAGGTGATGGCAATCACGCATCACCATGCGGCCGTTCGGCCACTCGGCCGTTCAGGCGTTGTATTTAGCCCAGTATCGACGACGTCGGTTTCGCTTCGTAAAATCGAGGCCTTTCCGCAAGTCGCTCGGCGCGCCCATTGTGATTCGTCGCGACTTGAAATTCGGCCCTGAAAGGAACGAGTAACATCGGATGAGCGAACCGAACGAAAATCCGCCTGCGTCTTCTTCGCCCGCGTCTTCTTCGCCCGCGTCTGCGGCACGAAAGCCCGGCTTGCACGAAGATTGGACCGCCGCTTACTTGGGGCTGCTGATCCTGGTTGTTAGTCTCAGCTTGGCGCTGGTCAGTCGGCCGGAAGGCACCAAATGGAACATGCCCGCGGCGGAAGCCAAGTCGGTCGAATGGAAGTCGCCGGTCAAGGGATGGCTGGGGAAGCCCGGAACCTGGACCGACAATCCGGTGGATTCGCTTCGCAAAACATCCGAACAAGGCGACGTCACTTGGCAGTGGAAACCGTTGGTCGGCGCGTTTGGTTCGCTGCTGGTGATTGGCGCGTTGGCGTATGCGTTTCGAGCGGATTCCGTGCCGAAGTTTCTAATTGCGTTCCCGGCACTTTTCTTGTTGGCAACCCTTTCCTATGTGATGGCCGGACAGTCCGTGGTCAAGAACTACAACTTGGAATACGCACTGTGGGCGCTGTTGGTCGGATTGGTCATTGCCAATACCGTAGGAACTCCCAAATGGCTGGACGGTGCCGTTTCCGGTGAATTGTACATCAAGTTGGGCTTAGTGCTGTTGGGCGCGGAGGTCTTGTTTGGCCGCTTGCTGGCCTTGGGACTGCCGGGTGTTTGTGTGGCTTGGGTGGTGACACCCATTGTCTTGATATCGACGTATGTGTTTGGGCAGAAAGTGCTGAAGATTCCCAGTCGATCTTTGAACATGGTGATTTCTGCGGATATGAGCGTCTGCGGAGTTTCGGCGGCGATTGCCACGGCGGCTGCCTGCAAAGCCAAGAAGGAAGAACTGTCGTTGGCTGTCGGTCTGTCACTGAGTTTCACGGTGATGATGATGGTCGTGATGCCTCGCGTGGTACAAGCGATGGGCCTTGATCCCATGGTAGGTGGCGCGTGGATTGGCGGCACAATCGATTCCACGGGTGCCGTCACGGCAGCGGGCGAAGCGTTGGGACCGCAAGGGAGCGAAACCGCCGTGACCGTCAAGATGATCCAAAACATTTTGATTGGCGTGACGGCATTTTGCGTTGCCGTCTATTGGACTCGTTTTGTCGAATCAGGCGATTCGGCCACTTCGGCTGTGGGCGTCAGCGAAATCTGGCGTCGGTTTCCCAAATTCGTCTTGGGGTTCTTGGCGGCTTCGGCGGTTTGTTCGGCTATCTTTGCGGCGTCCGCATTTGGCGAAGTGTGGATTGGTGCGTCAACTGATGCCGTGACCAAATCGCTGCGAGGTTGGTTGTTTTGCTTGGCGTTTGTTTGTATTGGCTTGGATACGAATTTTCGACAGTTGCTGCCCTATCTGAAATCGGGCAAACCGATGGTGTTGTATGTATGCGGCCAATCACTGAACATCCTGTTGACGCTAGGCATGTCGTATCTGATGTTTGGCGTGTTGAAAGACTATTTTGCATTAAATGAATACATTGTTGCTCGCTAGTTCCAGCCGAAGTGCATTTGGCCGTTGGGCAAGTCTGTTTGGTTGCGTGGCGTTGATGGCCATCGTCTGGTTAGTCGCGTTGCCTCGAATCGCACGTATGCCAGCCGTGGCGGATCATATTCAGCAGATGGAGCAAGAGCGGATTGAAGTGGATGCCATGTTCTACACCGAGCTGGAATGGGATCCACCCACCGGAGCGGCGTGGCGTTAGCGGGCGTTAGCGAGAGCCGTTTGGCAATCGAGTCACTTCGGTATGGCTCAGCGAAACTTTATCCGTGCTGAACAAGAATTGATCAACGGGACGTGAAGTTCAGCAGCCGAGCGCGTTCATATTGCACGTAAGAGGAGTGGAGTGCGGTGCGGCATAGTTGTTGCTGGTGAAGCTGGGTCGTTCTTGGCGAATTTGTCGCCGTCGATTGCCGAGCTCCTTATTTGGGTCAGGATTTGTCTAGATGGACCGTTGAATTTCTTGGTGCAGGATTGGCACTCGGATCGGCTGTGCACTTGGCATTGCATTGGCATGTTCGGTAGTGTTTTACGGAGCTTTTCGTGCGATTCGATCGAATTCGAATAACATCGCGGATTGGTTACCGTCCAGCTATCGCGAAACCGACCAGCTAACTTGGTTTCGAAGTAACTTTGACAGTGACCTGTTTGTGGTGATTGGTTGGACGGCTGTCAGCTAGGAGCCGATTCGGAGCCATGATGACATTCGGTTGGCTCGCTTTGCCGAGCTGCTACAGCAGCAACACATAGGTCAAGTTCTGACTGGCCGGCAGTTGTTGGACCAGCTAACGACGGGCTCGGCGCCGATTGCCCGTGACGTGGCGCTGAGGCGGCTGCAAGGCGTCATGATTGGTCCCGACGGGCGTCAAACCTGTGTCTTACTTACATTGAACGATCACTCCGGCCGAGACCTTCGACGCCTGTTGGATCGGCCGACACGCGAGTGGTTGCGATTTCAACGTCAACCCGGGATCATCTTTCAGCTGTTGCAGCAGTGCCAAATCCCAACGAACTCGGTGCACATGGGCGGGCCCGCCGTGGACAACGTGGCCATCGATGATGAAGGCGAGCGAACGCTGATTCGCTTGGCCGGTCTCGCCATGGTGGTTGGCATTGGCTTGACGTGGTCTTCGCTGCGAAGCTTCCCACTAACAGTGATTGTCTTTTCGTGTGGCCTATTGGCAGGCGCGGTCAGTCTGTCCATGGTCTGGCTGACGAACGGCAAGACGGACGCCATCCTAATGTCGATGCCGGCGTTGGTTTATGTGTTGGCCATGTCCGGCGCGGTGCATCTGATCAACTACTATCGAAGCGAGCTGCAATTGGATGCACAGGCATCGCCGTGGAAAGCGCTTGCTCACGGCTGGAAGCCCGCAGCATTGTGTTCCGTAACCACCGGCATGGGGCTGCTGTCATTGTGCGCAAGTGATCTCACGCCAATCCGACGCTTCGGTGTTTACTCGGCCACCGGAGTGGTCGTGATGTTGGCGGTCCTATTTGTTTATCTGCCAGTCACGTTGCGCGTCGTAAAGACGGACAGGTGGACTCGGCAACGACACGAGTCGCAGCGCCGCATGCCGCAAACAGTGGAACAGGTTTGCACCTGGATTGTTGACCGTCACATGTGGGTAACCGGGCTGTTTGGTCTGTTGATTGTCATGTTGGTCCTGGGGCTGACGCGAGTCAAAACCAGCATCGACTTGATGCGGCTATTTGCTCCGAATGCTCGGCTTATCCAGGACTATCGTTGGTTCGAGGCGAAGCTGGGCCGCCTAGTGCCGATGGAAATTGTTGTCTGCTTCCGGCACGACACGTTGGATCAGCATGTTGCGTCCAACGAAACCAATCCATTCACGCTGCTGGAACGGATGGAAGCCGTGGGAGACGTACAGTCATCACTGGCAAGGCATTTTCTTCGTGACAAAGATTCCGTGATGGCTCGTCCTATGTCTGCGTTGACATTCGTGGCCCCGTTACCTCCTGCGACACACGGAACGACGTCCGTCATTCGACGGTCTGTCGCCAATTCTCGGTTAGAGCGAAGTTATCCAGAACTTCGCACTACGCCGTACCTAACGCAGGATTCGGGTGGCAACGAACTGTGGCGAATTAGCATTCGCGTCGCTGCGTTCAAGTCGGCAGACAACGGCCAGCTGCTAAGTCAAATGAAGCAAGTGGTAGATCCCATTGTGGCGTCCTACAGTGACGCCTTCGAACAAGCCGATCATCGGTCCGTTGAACCGACGGTGATGACCAAGATCCCGGTCGAATGCCATGATCCGGTGACAGTGATCTATACCGGCGTTGTTCCGATTGTGTACCAAGCGCAACGCGCGTTATTGGAAAGCCTGATCGAAAGTACCGTATGGTCCTTTGTCTCGATTTCACCTGTATTGGTCTTTGTTTCACGCGGCATGCGGCGAGGCATGGTGGCGATGCTGCCCAACATCCTGCCGGTATTGATGGTGTTTGGCGGGATGGGATGGCTGGGAATCCCGATTGAAATCGGTTCTATGATGTCTGCCAGCATTGCCTTGGGCGTGGCTGTTGATGACACCATTCACTTCCTCAGTTGGTTCCGCCAGGGACTGCGATGTTTTGGCGATCGGCGCGAAGCAATTCTTTATGCCTACGCCCAGTGCGGCACCCCGACGTTGCAAGCCGCGCTAATCAATGGAGTAGGGCTATCGATGTTTGCTTTCAGTACTTTTATGCCCACCAAGCAGTTTGGCCTGCTCATGCTGGCGATTTTGACAACTGGCGCCGTTGCCGAACTTTTATTGTTGCCAGCACTCTTAGCCGGCCCACTAGGTGCCGTTTTTCAAGCTCGGTCGCGCCTACCTATTCCGACGCGCGTACTAACCAAGTAGATTTTAGTTTCCTTGTTCACGGCCAGCCTTGTTTCCACTCAAGTCGCGTTTCTCTTGTCCTTTTGAATTTGGATTGCAGCAACCATGCACTTTACCGTTTGGGGCTTCTTCTTATTACTTGTCGCCGCTTTGATTTCATTAGACTTGGGGGTTTTTCATCGCAAGGCCAAGCTGATTTCGGTTCGCGAAGCTCTGGCATGGACCGGAATTTGGGTAATGGTGTCGTTGGCGTTTAATGTGTTCGTCTATCTGCTGTACGAACACAATTGGCTGGGCTGGACGGAGATTGCCAGCCACCACCTATCCGGACGCGACGCCGCCATTCAGTTCTTTACGGGCTACCTGGTGGAAAAATCCCTTTCGGTCGACAATATCTTTGTGATCGCCATGATCTTTGCCTACTTCCATGTGCCTGGCGAACAACAGCATCGAGTTCTCTTTTGGGGAATCCTGGGAGCGGTGGTGATGCGAGGTATCATGATTGCCATGGGGGTCGCCATTATCGAACGGTTCGCTTGGTCCGCATACGTGTTTGGTCTGATTTTGATTGCTTCGGCCATCAAGATCTTGATCACTCGGCAAGAAACCATCACACCCGAACGAAACCTGTTGGTTCGCTTGGTCAATCGCTTCTACCCAACGTCGCACGATCTGACCAGCAATTCCTTTTTGGTGCGAATGCCCGATGGTCGCCGAGCCGTAACGCATTCGGCCTTGGCATTGGTGATGATCGAAACCACGGATGTGATGTTTGCTCTGGATAGTATCCCCGCCATCTTTGCGGTGACTCGAGATCCGTTCCTGATATTCACCTCCAACATCTTTGCCATCCTGGGGTTGCGATCTTTGTATTTTGCGGTTGCGGGACTGATGCACCAGTTTCGCTATTTGAAGATGAGCCTGGTGTTCTTGCTGGCGTATGTGGGAGTCAAGATGATGTTGGTTCATCACTATCCCATTCCCAATCAAGTTTCACTGGCCGTGATCGGCGGGATTTTGGCAGTCGGCATCGGCGCGTCTTTGTTGGCAGGAACACGAGACCCAGTACCATTGCAATCTCCGCTGGATCCTTCGGCATCTTCGGACGCAGAGCATTCCACATCCTAAAGCCGCATGGCCTCTATCGAAGTGGCCAGAACACAGGGATCAGAGTCACGGAAACCACCAGAAAGATCAGGTCCAGCGGAATACCGATTCGCAGATAGTCGGAAAAACGGTAGCCGCCAATCGCAAATACCATCAGATTTGTCTGGTATCCAAAGGGTGTGGCGAACCCTGCCGAAGCCGCAACAGCTATGGCTACCGCAAACGGAACTAGCGAAATGTGCAGCGTATCGGCCAGTGCCTGGGCGACCGAAAAAACCAGCACGGCTGCCGCGTTGTTGGTGATCAGTTCGGTCAAGATCATGGTGACTACGTACACGGCGACCAGAGCCAGCCATGGTTTGGTGCCTGCGAATACCAAAATACTGTCCGCAATCATCTTCCCCAGCCCGCTCTGTTCCAGCGCGTTGCCAATTCCTAAGGACGCAGCAACGGTGACAAGCAAAGACCAGTCGACGCTTTGTCTGGCTTGGGATATCGAACAGCACCCGGTAGCAATCATCCAGCCGGCCGCGACAAACGACGCCGTCAATAGTTGCAACCAGCCGCACGAGACAAAGACCAACATGGCAACCAAGCCGGTTAACGCATACTTCGCTCGCTGGTACTGCACGGGCGAGGAATTATCGATACCGGCAACCAGGTAGAAGTGGTTCGAATTGCGTTCGCGGACAACAAAATCCGCAGTTGTCTCCAATATCAGCGTGTCGCCTCGTTGAAGTACGACATCACCGATCTTCCCCTCGATTCGATGGCTACCTCTTGCAACCGCAACGACGGCGGCGCCGTATTTCGTGCGAAACTGACCGTCGCGAATGGAACAGCCCACCAGCGGGCATCGTTCGGACACAACCGCTTCCACCAAGCAACGACCATGGGATGTCGCTTTTTTCGAATCAGCACACTCGGCCGGGTGAGAAAGACCTCGGATCCGCTGCAGCTCGACCATCGATTCGACCACACCTACAAACACCAACACATCGTTCGCACGCAAGACGTGAGTGTGGCCAACGGAACCCAAAAATTCGCCGTCACGTTCTACGTCGGCAAGGTACAGACCAACCAAGTGACGCAGGCCTGCGTCCTCAATTGACTTGCCGACCAGCGGCCCGACGGGCTGCACCACCATCTCTACGGTATAACGCCTCGGGTCATCGTGGATCGAAACCGATGGCTGCCGATCTGGGATGAAGCGGCGGACAGCTACCTGCAAGTAAACAGCTCCCAGAAACGCACAGGGAAGTCCAACCCACGATAAGTCAAACATCCCCATGCCCGAATCACCTGTGCTAACTAAGAGACTATTCACAATCAGATTCGTGCTGGTGCCTACCAATGTGCAGACTCCGCCAAATGTCGCCAAGTAAGCAATCGGCAGGTAAAGTTTTGACGGACTGATTCCTGTCCGTTTACAAACATCAGACACAATAGGCAAAAACATGGCCACCACGGGTGTATTGTTGAGGAAAGCGCTCAACAACAATACAGGTGGAGTCAAACGAGCCAGCGCAATGGACGGTGTCTTGGGACGCCCCAAAAATGGTTCGGAAACCAACGACATCGCGCCCGTGTGCGAAAGTCCTGCAACCACCACATATAAGATGCCAATCGTAACCAACCCAGGATTCCCCAAGCCTGCCATCGCGTCTTCCACACGCAACAGGTGGTGACTTCCAGTGATCTCCCTGCCGTTACCAATAGGATTAATGCACCCAGCATCGTGACGTCTGTGGGCAGTGCGTTGAACACCAAGATAGCCAACGTGATGAGCAGCGTGGCGGCCGTTATCCAAATTTCCCAACTCATCGTGTTCGCTCGACAGTTGAGGTGATCGGCGTGTCCATCATGTGGGACCAACGCAACGAACGTCGTAGCAGTGGTGTTGTCAACAGCGTCGTCGATATTGACATTATCACCAGCATCGCGAAGACGTCATCTGGAATGACGTTCATCTGTCGACCGGCGTTGATCGCAATTAGGCCCATTAGCGCACGCGTGTTCATCATCACGGCCACCGAGATTGCATCGGCTGGCGTGAGTCCGCTGAACCATGCGGCGACGCCACAACCGCCCATTTTCCCAGGGTCGCCACCACGATTACCAGCCCGCAAACGAACCACAATTCGGTTTCCGCTAGAAGGCCAATGTCAGTGCGCAACCCTGTATTGGTAAAAAAAATGGGTAGAAAGAAGGCGAACACCAGGCCATGTAGCTGTTGCCGTACAGCGTCCCGAAGGCGAACTTCGCTCGATAGCGACGCACCTAAGACGAGCGGCCCGAATATGGAAAAAATGCCGATGCGATTCGTTATGCCTGCCGCCAGCAATACCAGCACCAACAGAACGGCAAGCCCGCCGTGTGTCAATTCGTTGCGGCTGTGGAACCATTAGTCGAGGAATCCAGCGAACAAACCATCGACTCCCCAGCCAATAGCATGCCGCGATAAAGAAAACAGTATTCATCGCTATGTACAGGCTTTGTGTCCACCGCAAGTCACCTTGGACAACTGCGCTGGCTAGGGCCAGCAGGATCCAGCCGCACGCGTCGTCAATAGCCGCCGCGCTGATGGTCAATGTCCCCAATGCCGAACGTTGGATGCCCAGTTCGATCATGATACGACCCAGAATCGGGATCGCAGTAATGGACATGGCAATAGCCACAATCAATACAAATCCCGTGCGGTTGACTTCTTCTGCCAACCGAGGGTGCATCCACCAGGCTAAGGCGGACCCGGCCGCAAACGGAAACACGACACCGGCAACCGCAATGCGAACCGCAGTGCTGCCGACATGGCGAAGATGACCGAAGTCGAATTCCAGTCCTACCAGAAACATCAGCAGAACGAGGCCAATTTCGCTGATGACGTGAAGAACATCCGCTTGCTTCGTATCAAACACAGCGGCAGAAAAGTCGGGAGCGAATCGGCCCAGCAGAGTTGGCCCCATCGCCAAGCCTCCTACTATTTCGCCTACGACCATCGGCTGTCCCATTCGGACGAAACACCAACCGCTGACGCGTGCCACCACAATAATGGCAACCAACTGAAGCAATACTCGGAAGAAGTACGATTCGAATTCGCTGACGACTCCCCACGGCAGCGCCGAACTTAGAAATGACATGCTTGGCTCGAAACCACTCAATCTGGTTAACCTAACGGGAACGCCCAAAGTCGCAAACGGGTTAACCGTTTGGGGCGTCACTCCGCAAACGCAGTGCCAGACGGAAATCTTCCCTTTGCGGTTTGCAAAAACAGTGCCCGGGAGGTGTCTCCCGTCAGGTAATTCTGCACTTCATAACTGGCACCATATTCGGATTCGACAAAGCGTATGGTCTGTCTCGATCGTTAGGGATTCGCAATGGAACTCGACGCGTCGAATGGGGCTACCGGCACGACTGAGCAATCGTTGCTCAGCTGGACCAGATTTGTGCCAATGAGTGTCCATCTGCCCGATCCAACTGTTCGCGAAGATTTCTTTCTGTTGGCGCCACCTACGGAAATCTTCCCTACGGGACTCGTCACCTCGGCCACTACGGGACTCGTCACCTCGTCCATTACAGTTGGTAGTGCCGTCTTCAGGCGGAATGGTTTTTAAAGTGGTTTCGCGAACGGCATGCGCACGCCGGGACTCGTCACCTCGGCCACTACGGGACTCGTCACCTCGTCCATTACAGCTGGTAGTGCCGCCTTCAGGCGGAATGGTTTTGAAAGTGGTTTCACGAACGGTATGCCGCAACGCGCGGACTACGCCACCCGCCAATACGGGACTCGTCACCTCGGCCACTACGGGACTCGTCACCTCGTCCATTACAGTTGGTAGTGCCGCCTTCAGGCGGAATGGTTTTTAAATTGGTTTCACGAACGGCATGCGCAACTGGCAACGGGACTCGTCACCTCGTTCACTACGGGACTCGTCACCTCGTCCATTACAGTTGGTAGTGCCGTCTTCAGGCGGAATGGTTTTTCAAAGTGGTTTCACGAACGGTATGCGACGCGCGCACGAGACTCGTCACCTCGGCCATACAGTTGGTAGTCGCTTCAGGCGGAATGGTTGCTTAAATTGGCTTCACGAACGGTATGCGCAACGCGCGACGGGACTCGTCACCTCGTCCATTACAGTTGGTAGTGCCGCCTTCAGGCGGAATGGTTTTTAAGGTGGTTTCACGAACGGCATGCGCAACGCGCAACGGGACTCGTCACCTTGTCCATTACAATTCTCTAAAGGCGGGGCTGCGAATCTTCTGTGCCTGTACGCGAAAGGACGAAACCGTTACGCCAATGCGTGTTGCACGGTTTGAGTTGCCGCTTCCATGATTTTTTGTTCGGTGGCATCTTTCCGGTCGAACTCGGCTGTCAGACGTCCTTCGGCCATGACCAGAATGCGATCGGAAACGGTCAGCAGTTCAGGGAGTTCGCTGGAGGTGAGTATGATTGATATCCCTTCGCGGCAAAGTTGGTCCATTAAGCGATAGAGTTCCGCTTTCGCGCCTACATCGATGCCTCGAGTTGGATCGTCCAGCAACAGCACTTTAGGATTCGTCAGCAGCCAGCGGCCAATAATCGTCTTTTGTTGGTTCCCGCCGCTCAGGCTGGTGATTTGCGATTCGGCACTGGCCGTCTTCACGCCCAGTTTTTGGATGGAACCTTGCACCATCGCGGTTTCTTTGCCACTACGGACCATGCCGGCTGAAACCGCTTGTAGCAGAGTGCAAATGCTGATGTTTTCGCGAACAGTCATCTGCGAAAAAATCCCCAACCGTTTGCGATCTTCTGTCACCATGGCCACGCCCGCATCCTTGGCTTCGGCAGGGTGTCGAAAGCGAATGGGCTGGCCCTCCAGTGTGATCTGGCCAGTGTACGGCTGTGCGCTTGCGCCAAATATGCACTCGAGCAATTCCGTGCGGCCGGCGCCCATCAAGCCGGCTACGCCCAGGATTTCTCCGCGTCGCAATCCAAACGAAACGTCTTTTAACCGCCAAGCTCGCGCGTGACCCGGCCACGGCAAAGACAGATTCTTGACTTCCAGAATCGGCTGACCAATTTCACGAATGGAGTCCAAGTGGAGTGCTTCGATTTCGCGGCCCACCATCAAATGCGTAATCTCCTTGGCGTTGGTTTCCGACTTGTTCAGAGTCTTCACCAATTGGCCGTCGCGCAGCACCGTAATTCGATCGGACAAACGAAAGACTTCGTCCATCTTGTGCGAAATATACAAAATCGTCACGCCTTGCTGCCGCAGTCGCTCGATCACTCGATACAGTCGATCCACTTCCGATTCCGTCAGCGCGCTGGTCGGTTCGTCCATGATCAAGATTTCTGTCTTCAGTGACAACGCCTTGGCAATTTCCAACAGCTGTTGATCACCTACTCGTAATGAACCCGCCAACGCGGACGGAGCAATGTCACATTCCAACTGTTCAAGCAGCGCGGCCGCTTCTTTTTCCATTTGGCGATTGTCCAAAAAGCCAAATCCCCGAGTCAGCTCGCGGCCTAAGAAAATATTGGCAGCGGCAGAAAGCTCTTCTACCAAGTTCAATTCTTGATGAATGATGCTGATGCCGGCTGCTTCTGCGTCTCGAGTGCCATGGAAACGAACAGCCTGGCCCTTCAGCAGCAGATGCCCTTCATAATCGGTCAGCACGCCGGACAAGATTTTCATTAACGTGCTTTTACCCGCGCCGTTTTCACCGCAGATGGAATGGAGTTCGCCCGGAAGCACATCAAACGCAACGTCTTTCAATGCCACCACGCCAGGAAAGACTTTGGTGATGTGATCAATTCGAATTATCGGTTCCGCGTCCGGCATGATTTTCCATCCACAATTGACATGAAACGAACGTAGCACAAGAGGTTGTTCGTCGAACAAAACAATTCCACATTGTACAAGCGAAAAGCGTTCGATTCGAACCCC
Organism: Pirellulaceae bacterium; assembly: GCA_041399205.1. Lineage (GTDB taxonomy): Bacteria > Planctomycetota > Planctomycetia > Pirellulales > Pirellulaceae > JAGQOZ01. Next base: position 325,450 of record JAWKTK010000003.1, read on the forward strand.
CTTCTGCCGTCTCGTGCCCTTCCGTCAAACCACCGAGCCAACTAACGAACAAAACGAACCGCCGGCCACGGGAAAAGAACCGTTCGCCATGTCTTGACTTCGCCTAAGTGTATTACTATAGTAATGCACATGACTAGTTCCCCTTTGTTTCACGTATCGCCGTCGTCCGGTGTGCCGATTTTTCGGCAGATCAAGGATCAGGTCCATGCGCTACTGGCGGCCGGAACGTTAAAACCGGGAGACATGTTGCCCAGTGTGCGAGAACTGGCCAGCCAATTGGAGGTCAACATGATGACGGTTTCCAAGGCGTATTCTCGGCTGGAAGTCGACGGCGTGGTGGAACGAATACGTGGAAAGGGAATGCGAGTTCGATTGCGAGACGGCGGTCGCTCGTTGACTCAGCGCAAGGCCGAATTCGCGGAGCAGATGGAACCGGCACTGCATCGAGGTATCCAGTTGGGATTGTCGAACGAACAAATGATCAGCGTGATTCAACGCCTGCTGCAGGAGCGAAAGCCATGAACCATTCGCCCGTTATCCAAGCAATCGAATTGACCAAACACTTCGGTTCGCACCAAGTTTTAAAAGGAGTCGATTTGCAGATTCCTGCCGGATCGGTCGTGGGCCTGCTCGGCACCAACGGTTCGGGAAAATCGACGTTGATCAAATGCCTGTTGGGGCTGCTGAAGGTATCTTCGGGCCAGGCTCGGCTGCTGGATGAAGAGGCGTGGAACCTTTCGGCCAACGCAAAAGCCAAGTTGGGCTACGTTCCGCAAGTGGTCAAGCTGTATCCCTGGATGCGAACCAAGCAGGTCTTGGATTACGCCGGAGCGTTTTATGAATCATGGGATGAAGCGCGAGTTTCCGAATTGCTGTCGTTGTGGGAGATGGACGGCCGCAAGCAAATCAAAACGCTTTCCACCGGTCAGCTGCAGCGGCTGGGAATCATTCTGGCGATGGGCCATCATCCGGAACTGTTGATCTTGGACGAACCGGCCGCCAGCTTGGATCCGCAAGGTCGGCGTTCGCTGCTACGTTCTATCTTGGAAATGACACAAGACCAGCGGCATACCGTGTTGTTTTCCACGCACATTACGTCGGACTTGGAACGAGTGGCTTCGCATGTGGCGATTTTGAAGGATGGCGTGATCCGTTACTTCGGCGAACTGGATGAACTGAAGGATTCGGTCAAACGACTACGCATCTCCTCGAATCGTCCACTGCCGACCGACTTTGTTGTTCCCGCAGCGTTGCGAACTCGTATCGACGGGCATTCGGCCACGGCAGCCGTCGCGTCTGTGGACGAAGAGACCATTGGACAGTGGGAACGCCAATGGGAAGCCAAAATCACCATTGAAGATTTGAATCTGGAAGACATCTTTCTGGAAATGCACGACGGCTAACGCGAGTGCCAAACGTGGCGCAACAAGACGTTTGGCGAGTCACGCTCACTTGCCGCCTGCAAGCGAAACTACAAACTGGAACGCCGGTAAGACTATGAAAACGTATCACATTCTCAAAACGTTTTGGACTCGTCCGCTTTTCTGGTTAGTGGCGGCCATCGGTGTTTTTACGGCGTTTGCGTCTTTCTCCGGCCGTTCTCGCATCCACTTTGAATCGGCGTTTCCGGATCTGGGCCAACCGGCTGGAATCGGCCCAAAATTTCCGATGCGGAAGAACTACGTCAGATCTTGGAGTCAGACAAGCTCGATTCGCGCATCACGCACTTTGACTTGGACCGAATTCGAGACGCTTCTTACACGCCGCACGACATGCATGCGGTAGACAACGGTTCGCACCTACAGTTAACTCGAAGCCAACTGAACCAAATACTACGTCACTTGTCCAAGCTCGAGTCTTTGGTGCTGACGACCGAAGTGCTGTCGGAATTTCAGGATGACACGTTGTTGTCACTACAGCAATTAACACACCTGACCGTCCGAGGCAGCACCATCGACGAAGCGAGTTTGCGGATGATCGCTGGTATCAAGCAACTTCGCAGCTTGTCGCTGGAAACCATTGATCTGCCGACGACATTGGATTCGCTGAGCGAACTGCCGCATTTGAATCGTTTGGTAATAGCGGATACCGGTGTTTTTCGGCAAAACGGATCTCGATCCAGCCCGTATCGGCCAGAAGTGATTGCCAGTGTCGGTTCGCTGAAAGCATTGAAGGAATTGGCTTTGCAGCCGCAGTGGATGCCGGGAGAAGCTCTCTCGGATGACGGTTCGCCGTATGTCGAAAGTGATACGACCTTGAAACGAAATGTGATTGACTATCTGGATCGTACAACGCAATTAAAATCATTGTGGGTCGGAGCGATGGAGCGTCGTGAAGAACACGCAACGCTAACAGAAGTGGCCAACGTGTTTCCCGAAATCCACGTCCAGGCGGCTCGTTTCAATTCCAAACGAAGCGAAATCGTGTTTTCGCACGCCTTTGGTGTTGCCGCATTGACATTCATGTTGTGGTTTCAGTTGGCCAGTTTTTTTTCGCCGCCGCAATCGATGCTGCAACCGGGCTACGTGCAGGCTCATCAACGAACGCTGTGGTGGTTGATAACGGCCTTGGCTTTGTCGGCAACATTGATGATGTGGCGACTAAATGCAGCACTTCTTCCGGCGGCGGTGGTCAGTTTTGGTAGCATCGCGATGACCGCCGGTATGCACTATCTATGGCAGATCCTAGGTGTTTCCAGGCCGCAAACGGCTGGGCGAATTTCTGTCGTGATCCTGGTGGCGTTCTATGCATGCATGCTGCTGGGGATCGGTTCGAATCGCTACACCGGTCCGGCGCTCGATTGGTTCCTGCAGGGCCAAGCTCCCATCGTTGCGTTGCTGTGGCTGGCCTTGGCGTTGGTTGCGCTATATCTGATTATTCGATCATTCGCGCATCAACATCGCTTGTGGACCGAATATAGTGTCGAGCCGGCGATGACCATGCAAGAAATGGGCGAACACCTACAGGCCAGAACCGTAGCGGCCAAGGGCAATCAGAGCACCGACAAACGACTCGCGGCTTGGTACGTTCGGCTGTCGGGAAACAATTTTCGTTCGAACCGCACTTCACGTTGGCGACAGATGCAGCACTGGTTGCTTGGTTCGCAATATCAGCCTTTTTGGCGAGTGTTCGCATTGTTGGTCGTAGCGTTGGTTGTTGTCGGCACCAACTGGCCCAGCGCGATAACTCGCACACGTCTGGTTTACGCCATCATGGCGTTTGTCCAAGTGTCACTGGTTTGGGGCGGTATGACAATTTGGAATCGAGCGTCCGCGTTGCCGATGGAGATGCTGTGGCCATGGTCCAAGTCGGAATGGAGACGCACGGTGTTTTGGTCGCTCATGTCTCACATTACCATCATGTTAGGCTGTACTTTCATGGTGACTGCAGCGGCGCGAATGGTTCTGCTGGATGTTCCCAGCGGATTAAGTCTTGTCCGCAGCGTCGTGGCGACAGTCGCCGTGGCGATCGTGATCACATCGCTGCTAACTCTGGTGGTCACCATGCGGAGCGTCTTGTTAGCCGGCTTCCTGGCATTTGTTGGTATGTACATTGGACCGATACTGGCGATCATCTATTTTGATGGCGTGATAGGGCTTTCTAAGGCAGCGGACGGACCGCTCGAGACATTCCTGAATCAACCGTGGCAGATGCCAGTGTGGCTCGCGTGTAGTTTGTTCGCATGGATTTTTTCGGCGTGGAACTGGCAACGCACGCAGTGGTCGGGAATCCGCTGACCATTGCACGCGGTGACAAAATTGCGGACAATTTTTTCGAATCTGTTATCAATTCCATTCCACCAGCAAGGCGTGACTTACCACCTAAAGTCGTTCTGCCAGCTGGTCAACACTCGCCACTGGACCTGCCATGATTTGTTCGCGAATTCTTCGTTCTGTGTTTTTGTTGCCTTTGTCGCTCGTTAGCGTGTGCTGTTGCCTGACCGGCCAAGTGCGATCAGAAACGCCAACTACCGCATGGACGAAGGTAGACGTATCGTCCTTGCCGCCAGTGCCTTCGCCAATTCAAGAAGATTGGCTGGTTCATTCGCCGGACCGCAAATCGAACTTGTTTCGCAGCGAACACAATGAACTGGTGATGGACAACGGATTGATTCGGCGGTCGTTTCTGTTCGAACCAAATCTGGCCTGTGTCGGACTCGATCAACTCCAAACGGGCGGATCATTTATACGCAGCATCCGACCGGAATGTCGAATCGGCATCGACGGTAGTTCGTACAATGTCGGTGGGCTCAACGGGCAACCGGTGGACAACTTCTTGCGGCCGCAGTGGTATTCGCAACTGGAAAGCAATCCGGACGCCTTTCAGCTGCAAGATGTTCATGTGCGGCCCCTACAGGCTCGATTTCCTTGGAAAGCTCGCACAACATGGATGGCCAATCCAGTCGCCTGGCCACCCGCGGGGATTGAAGTCCGGTTCGACTTTGCGGCCCCGGCTGCGGCCAAAGCGATTCGCAACGTCCAGGTTTCGGTGCATTACGAGCTGTATGACGGGCTGCCCTTGATTTGCAAATGGTTGACCATCACCAATGCCAGCGGCCGTAAGATTCGAGTCAATCATTTCACCAGTGAAATTCTGGCTTGCGTAGAAGCATCCAGCCAGGTGGAAGACTTGGCGGAGCCGCTGTATCCCAATCTGCATGTTGAAACCGACTTTACCAGTTGCAGCATGCACGGTGCCAGTGCTCAACGAGATTCTGTGTATTGGCTGCTCGATCCCAGCTACCAGACGCAAGTCAATTACCGTTTGGAATCAAAGTGTTTGTTGGAATGCCGTCCGCCGCAGGGACCAGAAGTCGACGTCATGGATGGTGACACGTTTGTGTCATTTCGAACCTGGATTCTGGCGAATGAAAACCGAAATGAAGACCGGCAGTCTTTGGCGTTGGGACGAATGTACAAGACCATCGCGCCGTGGGTCACGGAAAATCCTTTGATTCATCATGTTCGCAGTGCGAACCCCGACGCCGTCCGGCTGGCCATTGACCAATCGGCCGAAGTCGGCTTTGAGCTGGTGATCATGACGTTTGGCAGTGGTTTCCAGATTGAAAACGAATCGCCGGAATATCTGGCTCAGATCAAAGAATTGGCGGACTACGCGCACGGCAAAGGAGTGGCGTTGGGCGGTTATTCGCTGTTGGCCAGTCGATCCATCGACGCTCAGAACGATGTTATCAATCCAGAAACGGGAAAGCCCGGCGGGTTCGCTCGCTTCGGCAATAGCCCCTGCCTGGAAAGCGAATGGGGCCAGGATTACTTTCGCAAACTCTATCAGTTCTATGAAAAAACGGGCTGCGATGTGCTGGAGCACGACGGTTCGTATCCGGGAGACGCCTGTGCGTCACATGACCATCCTGGTCACGTCGGCTACGAAGATTCTCGTTGGCGACAGTGGCAAACCATCAGCCAGTTTTATCAATGGTGTCGAGGCCGAGGCATCTATTTGAACGTGCCGGATTGGTATTTTCTGCATGGCTCCAGCAAGAACGGAATGGGTTATCGTGAAACCAACTGGTCTTTGCCGCGAGACTATCAGGAGATCATCGAACGACAGAACATTCACGATGGCACTCGATTCAAGCTGCCTACCATGGGTTGGATGTTTGTGCCGTTGACCGAGTATCACGGTGGAGGTGCGGCGGCCACAATCGAACCACTGCACGAACATTTGGACCACTACGAACGCCGTTTACAGAATTTGTTAGGAGCGGGCGTGCAAGCCTGTTTCCGAGGTCCGCGTATTTACGACACCGAAGAAACCAAACAAATGGTCAAACGTTGGGTCGATTTCTACAAGCAGCGTCGAGCGATCCTGGATAGTAGTTTGCTGCCGTTGCGCCGAGCGGACGGGCGAGACTGGGACGGCTGGCTGCATGTGAATCCGTCGCTGGAAACACCGGCGCTGGCCATGATCTACAATCCGTTGGATCGGGAAATCGAACGGGAAATCCGCATTCCGTTGTACTATGCGGGGCTCAGCGAAATGGCCAGCGTACGCATCGCCGATGGTGCTCGGCAGAAGCTACCTTTGGATCGCAACGAAACTGTTCGAATGAAGGTTTCCCTGCCGGCGAAGAGTGCCATTTGGATCGAATTTTCTGCTGCCGCGCCGAGCAAGTAGCCGGGTAACCGGCGAGCCCCGGTGACGGGCAGCAACGGTTGGGTTGGCAATTAGAATGGCCGCCGTTTGGCATAACCTCATATGTGGCTAACAGCGTGCGTTGTGCCGATGGTATGAGATTCGTCGGGCGGCAGCTCGATTCGATTCTGGCGAATCGCCGCCGTTTCGATACAACACATATGAGGCCACTCGTTGTCTCCAAAATCGCTCATCCGCTGCGACTTTTCGATCCACGGATTCCACACCACGGTTGATGGCGAACCAAACTTTTCGATCTGAATGCGACGGCCCCAACCGGAATCGACAATTTGAATGGCGTCGGTCGTATCATAGTAGATTCGATCTGTTTCTTGCGTGAAGCGAATCGGCTGTTCAGTCGGTGGATACATGGTGCCGCTAAGCTGATCCAGGAACCTCGCTTTCTGTAAACCTAACACTTCAACTTGTTTGATGTGCGAAAGCGAAAAATAGCTGTGCAGCGCTGCTTCAAACGTTTGCGTCTGATCTGAGGTATTGGTGACGGTCAGTCGAATCTTCAGTGCCGTGCCAAATTCCACTTCGTACAAGAGACGAAACGGCGGCAACGCCAGACCAAAGGTAAACGCCACGCTTTGGTGATCTTCGGCCAACTGGACGTTCTGGAGCTCCCACAGTGAAATTCGAGCGGTCCCGTGGGCGGGTGCTTGTGGATCGCTTTGGTTCGCAGCGAACCAAGAGAAGCAAATCGGCTTGCGCCACCTCGAATAGGTCGATCCGGCGCGAACGCAGACGATTGACTTGTAGCAACACGTCACGTTCGTTAACGGGACGATACGATGCGACATGGGCTCCGTGTAAAAATATTCGACCGGTACAGACGTCCGTGGTGATCTCACATGCGTTCAAATCACCAAACTTCACAAATTGAATCCTGTTAGGAACTTGAAACCGGTCCCAGTACTTCATTTCGAATCCTTTGCCTGTTGTTAAGGAAATGAATTTACAAATTCCTCAGAATCACCTAATTGACAAACTGAATTAGCATGCGAAAATCCCCAGCGTCGCACATGGGGTGCGATAACAAGATTAACATGTTTGACACAATGAGGTGCCGCTAATGACTACGACAAAAATTCGAAACACTCTTGCCAAGGTTGTTTGCCTTTGCTGTTTCTTGGGTCTGACTCTGCAGGCCAATGCCGCGTCCATTCTGATTGACGACTTTGTAACCACGCAGTCCATCACGGCCACTGCTTCTTCTCCAACTGCATTTTCATCCGTAGCTGCTGCGGAAGCGTTAGGCGGAGAACGAGACATGGAGTTGCAATTGACCGGAGGTTTCACAAGTTTAACACTCAGCGCCAACCCGTTTGGCGGAGAACTATTGGTACATGATTCTGGTGCTACGGTAACCGGCTCGTCCGTCACGGTTTGGGACGGTCTGGATAACGCGGCAGCCATTGACTACACCGGACTGGGTGGCGTGGATCTGGCGACGGGCCAAGATTCGTTCCTACTGACCGGCGTGGTGGCTGACTTGACCGGCTCCATTTCATTGACTGTTTACGATGCATCGGACGCCACGGGCGGAACATCGTCAACTGCTTCCGTTTCGCTGCCGGGTGGCATTCTAGCTCCGACCGACATGATGCTACCGTACGCCAGCTTTACCACTTTCGGCTCGAACGGTGCTGCCGACTTCAGTAATGTCGGTGCTTTGAAGCTGGAGATTTCGAACACAACGTCTGGAAGCCTAGACGTCATCATCGGTTCTGTGTCGGCCGTCCCCGAACCCAACTCCGCTGTCCTGTTCCTAGCGGCTGCCGGACTGATGATCGGCCGCATTCGACGCCGCGTGTCGGTTCGCTAAACACGTCGCGACGTGTCGGCGGTCAGTTTCATCCGTAGTGGATGAGGTTACGAATCCTTATTTGCTTTGACACCTCTAGGACTCGTCACCTCGTCCACTACCTGGGCAGATTAGGTTGAAAACCATCTGCCGATTGCCTTCCGCGTCAGCCATTGTCGCTCCGCCAAAGTTGGAACTGGCGGAGCGTCGCAGAAACGTCTCGGTCGCAATTGCTTAGGCCAGGATTTCCTGAACCACTCGAAGGTTCGACGCCGGTCAGTCGAAAATCGAGACCTTGGTAACTTGAACGGAAAGCTGTTCTACATGGTTCAAACCCAGCTGGTGCAAGATAGTAGCGTGTAGGTCATGCGTGGACTGGTTCGGTGATGGGGCCAAAGCCAAATTCGTCCGTTTCACCGAACACCATTCCCGGCTTGAACCCGCCACCTGCCAGCCACATCGTGAAGGCATCAATGTGATGATTACGGCCCGTGGTTTCGCGGACTTCGCCCATCGGCGTACGACCAAATTCGCCGCCCCAGATCACAATGGTATCTTCCAATAGTCCTCGGCGCTTCAAATCCATCACCAACGCGGCGGACGGTTGATCAATTTCGTGACAAATGTCCGGCAGATGCTTTTCCAAATTTTCAGACGGGCCGCCGTGATGGTCCCAATTGGTGTGATAAAGCTGGACAAACCGCACGCCTCGTTCAATCAAACGTCGGGCCAACAGGCAATTCCGAGCGTAGCTGGATTCGTTGGCGTCTTTGATGCCGTACAGATCCAACGTCTCTTGGGTTTCGCCGGCGGCGTATCCATTAATTCGGGCGCGGCGGTTTGCATTTTGTAGGCTAGTTCATAGGCGTTGATGCGAGTGGCAATTTCCTGGTCGCCGGTTTCGACCAAGCGTTTCAGATTCAGTTGGCGAACCGCATCCACCACTTGCCGCTGCTGTGCTTCGGTGGCAATCTGCGGCGTTGAAAGATTCAAAATGGGATCGCCTTGATTGCGAAGCGGCACGCCTTGATACGTTGTGGGCAAAATCCCGCTGCTCCACAAAACCGCTCCGCCACGAGGTCCTCGCGGACCACTCTGTAATACCACAAAACCAGGCAGATCATTGCATTCGCTTCCCAGGCCGTATGTAATCCACGCGCCCATACTGGGTCGACCAAAAAGGCCGCTGCCGGTGTTCATAAAGAATTTGGCAGGCGCGTGATTGAACAGATCTGTTTTACAGGTTTCACTAAAGTCAATTCGTCAATGATGTTGGCGGCGTGTGGCAATAAGTCGCTGACCCAAGTGCCGTTTTCGCCGTACTGCTGAAAGGAACGCTTCGTCCCCAAGAGATCATTGCGATGACTGCTGTCCATAAACGCAAACCGCTTCCCTTCCACAAAACTGGCGGGAATAGGCTGGCCGCTGCGTTTGGTCAGCTCCGGCTTGTATTCAAACGTTTCCAGTTGAGACGGACCGCCGGCCATGAACAGAAAAATCACGTTCTTGGCTTTGGCCGGAAAATGTGGCTGCTTGGGCGTCAGCGGATTGGCGGCCGCTGTCACGGACTGGTTCATCAGCGAAGCCAGAGCCATCGAACCGACGCCGATGCCACAGCGGCTGAAAAAATGGCGTCGAGTTTCTGCGTGCAGTGGATCGAGTTTCAAGTTTGGCGAAACAGGACCACTCGCATTTCCGTTGGAACGTTCTGTTCGGCGAATAGACATACTGCTGCTTTGGGACTGAAGTGAAGTGTCGAAGAATGTGGTTCAATCGCTTCTTGGCATTTGAAAATCCAGCAGACTTGCGTCCGGCGGTGGAGCTGATCTGATGGCGGAATTACGAATCAGCGTGACCCAATTGTAATGCAAATTCGCCACACACTGGCGACTTCTGATTCCGCCGATCGCTTTTTTTCAACTCGCATTTCCACGATCGCTCGTGCAGCCAAGGCCACTAATACCGTCGCCGCCACAATCAAACCGTTGCGAAGTTTACCCGTGGATGACGTCGCCGCTGCCAGCACTCCGGCCAGCGAAGTCAAGATTCCAACGTTCAGAATTCCCAACGCGCCGGGAAAAAATCGTTTGCGAAACCCACCGTCGCCTCGCAGTTCATTTAACGCCACCGCCAAGATCACCAGTGCACCAACAACCGACCCTTCAAAGATATCGGGCTGGCTTTTGAACAACTTTGCTACGGAATCAATGACCAGTCGCAGGAAGACGGTTCCCAAGATGACACCGGCAATTGTGCCTACACCGCCCGTCAAACTGCAACCGCCAACCACGGCGGCCGCAATGGCGTTTAGTTCGTAACCCATGCCGTCACTGGCAGGGCTGGACGTCGTGATATAACAAGCGTACAGAATGCCGGAGATAGCTGCCGTAACACTGGAAATACAGTAGGCCAACCACTTCAAGCGTTCGGTCCGAATACCGCTTAACCGAGCAGCCTCTTCATTGCCACCCATCGCGTACAAGTGACGACCGATGGTGGTTTTGCTCAGCAAGATCCAAGTGGCCAAACACAAGACCAGCCAAATCACGCACGTGATCCACCAGTTTTCTCGAGCGACCGAAGTCAGCAATTCATCGGCAATGCCAATCGTTTCTTGTCGCTGATTGTATTGTAGCTGAGTGATATCCTGGACCAGCAAACGAGCGAGACTGCGGAGCCCAACCAGCGAAGCCAACGTGGCGACAAACGGCGGCAAGCGAATGACCGTAATCAACCACGCATGGAAACTGCCAATCAGTAGCGCCACGGCCAGCGTGCCCAGCGTAGCCAACGCCACAATCCACAACGCAATATTGTCCGTATTGGGCCAGCCTGTTGATTCTTCGTTGGGAACAAGCGAAATCAGAAATCCGAAGAACAGCATGCCGCTAAAGGCGATCACCGAACCGGCCGACAAATCGATGCCGCCCGAAATAATCACCACCGCCGCGCCCAAAGCAAAGATGCCCACCAACGCGGATTCTCTCGCGATGATCCGTCCGGTATCGGCGAGCCCGGCGGACGAATGATACGCGTCACTGAAGGCGGCGGTCACGCCCGCAACGACTAAAATGGCGATCAATAAGCCGCATTCGTTGCGGTATTTGCGCAGGAGTTCCGACACGTTGGTACTTTCCAAAGACTACGAACTAACCAGACCACGTTCTTCCAACCATTTCACAAATTCGGAATAGGTGAAGAAAATAGTGGATTCGTCAAACAGTTCCTTCGTTAGCGGAGAATCGGTGTCCGGCGCGACGACTCGCAATTCGGTTCGATACAAATCCTTGGTCCCTTCCTTGGCGTATTCCGGAAACATGGTGCCAATCACATCTTGATTGTCTTCCAGCAAAGCATGCATCAGCTTCACACCATCAAAGCCCATCTGGTACGGGTTCTGGACCACCATCACGTCCACGTTGCCGTTGCCCAACGCGTCAATACTTTGCTGCGCTGCATCAAAGCAGACTACCTTGGTTGTGTCGCGGATTCCTCGATCTCGAACCACCGACACAATCTGCGGCGTGTTGTAAGCCCAAATGCCCACCAACATGTTACATTCGGGATGTTGGTTCAGGGCCACTTCCACGTTGCCTCGAGCTTTAGGACGATCACCAGCATCCGATAGGCGAGTCAATTCGTTAAACGCTTCACCGGCCCCTTCTTTGAAACCGCTCATGCGTTCCACGGCATTGGCCACGCCCAAGTCACCCACAAAGAAGGCGAAGTTCGCGCCATCCGGTGCAATCGCCTTGGCCGCTCGACCTAACTCTCGTCCACCAATCACATTGTCGGTGCCCAGATAGGCGAAGCGAGCGTCTCGATATTTATCACGTTGAATGTCACTATCAATGGTGATGACCTTGACGCCCTTTTTTTGCAGGGCCTGCATTTCGGCCACCAGATTGCGGTTGTCGGGATCAAAGACGGAGATTCCGACGGCTGCCACGTCGGAAGACAAACCATACTGTTTCAGCATGTCAATCTGTCGTTTGGCCGTAAAGTTGCCTCGTTGGAAATCAACTTTGTAACCTTTGTCGGCCAAGGCCAATTCGATTTCTGCGGCCTTCGCACTGGCTTCACATGTGTCCCAAAAAGGATCGGGCCCGTTCGTCAAAATGACAATGCGTTTTACTCCGCCACTGCCACTGCTTGTACCATCCCCTGAACCATTGCATCCGCAAAGCAATCCAAGGATGACAACAAGCGAACCAAACCGAACAAGATCACGAAAGCGTAGGACCATCTGGGTATTCCTTGCTTTAGAGGCACAGGCGAAAGGCTACCCGCCCAAAGGAGATAAACGAAAAACGATTTTAAATGGCCGTCGTCGCACAAGCAAGGCTAGTCGCATCAAGCGACACGAGTTCACGGCAGTTCACCGCACTCGGCAAAAGCGGCCATTGAGGCTCTGTACGAGCGAAAATTCCGTAAGGACGTTCAGCTGGATTTTCCGCTGGCGGTTGGCTTGGTTCGTTTGGTCATCATTAGCAGTCCCATTACCGTCAGCACAATCCCGGCGCCCAACGTGGTAGAAGCGGGTTCGCCAAAAATGACGATTCCGGCCATAGCCGCCATGGCTGTTTGCGATGCGTTTAGCGCATTCACAAAGAAGACAGACGAAATCTGTAACGCTTTGGTCAACGTGATGAAGGCCAAGTAGTTGAAAATGCCGGCCCCTGCCATGTAAGCGTAATCCCAGCTACTGGCCGTCACAATCGGTGCAACTCCGCAGCGAACCAGCGTCAACAAAAACAGACTGATCAAACCGGCCACGCCTACCGTGGCCACTACCGTCGATGGAAGCGCACCGTGCCGAGTCGCAAAGCGGATGGTCAGGCTCAGACAGCAATACGCGAATCCCGCGAATCCCGCGGCCGACACACCGAGGACCGTATTCCAACGATTCGCCGCCGTTGGTGGTTCGATTACGGACGATGCATGTTCGGCAGAACCTATCGCGGGCGAAGTGTTTGCCAGCGAACGGGCTGATTCGATTGCTCGGTTCGCGTCGTCCGCGCCCCAGCCCAGCACGAACATCGCCACAATCAGCACCAATCCCGCAAAGGCCATTTGTGCGGAAATGGTGTCACCCAACAGCCAGCGTCCTAACACCGCGCTCACTACAATCATGGTGCCCAACGTCAACGGTACGTCGAGTGCGATGCCGATTTTGCCAAGCGCGTATTGAAAGCTAATGTTGCCGCCCAACTGGCCAAGCAAGGCAATGGCGACCACTAATAGCAACAATCGCAGAGATGGAAACAGGATATGGCCTTTCCAGCGTCGCCAAGCTACCCATGGCCCGGCCAGTAACACCGTGGGCATCGATTTGATGCACGAAACCCAGATGGGATCGATATGGGTGACGCTGCGCAAACAGACGTTCGCCGCTGTGTAACCCACCGCAGAGATCAGTCCAAAGGCAACCGCCGCAATCACAGTCGAGCGGGCCGACGTGTCGTGTTCTTGATCTGCGGAAACGGATGTTTTGGAGTTTTTCATTTTCTTGGGCCGGATGCAAATAGCCCAACGCGTTCGCGAGGCGAATCGTAGCCCGTTGTGTGAGTTTTTAAGTTGCGCATTCCCGTTTTCCGGCAGGGTTTCCTAGCCCGAAGCGTCAGCGAGGGACTGCAGAAACGCTCCATTTTCCCCTCACTTACGTTTCGGGCTATGACAAACGTGCCTCACTTACGTTTCGGGCTAGGAAAAATGTGCCTCACTTACGTTCTGACGTTTCGGGCAATGAAGGAAAAGCCTAAAGTGGTCTAACCGATTTGATTCGCATCTAACAGCAACGGGAAAAATTTGCCTTCCATTTTCTGCCCCTGCGGAATGACCGGCACGCCCGCCAGCAACGGTTCGTTCGAATCCGAAACCACTCCGTCTCTAAACGCGTTCAGCACGACCGCTCGACGAGGCCGTTGGGTGAAGTTTTCTCGAGACCCATGTACCAACAGCGAATGATGGAACGAAGCTTCGCCGGCCTTCATTTCAATCGACACCGGATTCTGCAACGCTTGCCATTGCGAATCATCCAAGACTTCTCGGATGGCATTCATGTCTCCCGCCAAGCCAGTAATGGGTAGTAGGTCCCATTTGTGACTGCCGGGAATGTATTGAAGGCAGCCGTTTTGTTTGTCACTGTCATCCAAGCCAATCCAGCAAGTGAGATGGGCCACGGGTTTGGTGCGAGTCCAATAGGAATAGTCTTGATGCCAGGCCACGACACCTCCGTGCTTGGCCGGTTTGCAAAACAGTTGATCATGCCAGAAGCGAACCGAACCACCTAACAATTGACTGGCGGGAACCGTGAAGGCCGGATGCCACAGAATATCGTGAAACGCCACGCCAATTCGCCACGCTCCCAGCGAATGAAATAACACCGTGTCTGGCGTAGCCGATTCATTGGAATGGTATTCGTACCAAAACTCTTGGCCCGCGTGATTTGGTTGGAAGAATGCATCCAGTTCGGAACGAAGTTGCTGGATCTGTTCGTCCGTCAGAATGCGAATACCACTCACGTAACCTTGTTCGTGAAAGCATTCCACTTGTTGGTCAGACAAGCGATACGCATCCCAATCGGCTTTGGTCTGGGGCAAGCGAAACAGCGAACTCAGGACGTGATGTTGGTCGGCGAGATCTGGCATGGGGCACCGGGCGGATACAAACATGGTTTGAGAATAACCGAGTGGCTTATTAGTCTAACATTGCTGGAGTCGGTTGGCTAAGGGAGCCACGGCGGACGGGTCATGAAAATTTCGATTCGCACGTTTTTCGTTTTCGCGGAACTGGTGCGATTCCGGTACAATGCGGCCTTTTCCCGTTGGCTCAAGATTGGTGGAGATTGATCGATGCTTCGACGTTGTTGGCTTGTTTTGGGGTTGATCTTGTTCGCGAATATTTCAACGTTCAGCCGAGCTGAAGAACCGCAGAGCGAACCGCTTTGGCCTGCCGGAGCGCCCGGCGCACTCGGTTCGGAACCGAAGGATGTGCCTCGGTTGATTCATTATCGCTTGTCCGAATCGGCATCTCCTACTTCGGCCGTGATTGTCTGTCCGGGCGGTGGTTATGGCGGCTTGGCCATGGATCACGAAGGGCACCAAATTGCTCAGTGGTTGAACAAGCTGGGCGTGTCGGCGTTCATTCTGGACTATCGACATCGAGGTAAAGGGTATGGACATCCCGCGCCGTTGCAAGATGCGCAGCGAGCGATCCGTACGGTTCGAGCTCGCGCAGCAGAATGGAACATTGCACCCAACCAGATTGGCATTTTGGGATTTTCCGCGGGCGGGCATTTGGCTTCGTCGGCAGCCACTCATTTTGATTCGGGCGATGAAGCCAGCCAAGATCTTGTGGAGCGAACCAGTTGCCGTCCCGACTTTCAGATCTTGTGCTATCCCGTCATCTTGTTTGGGCACGAAAAAACGCACAACGGTTCGCAGCGAAATTTGATTGGTGCCGACGCCGACGCGGAACTGGTTCGCCACTATTCCAACGAACAACAAGTCACCGCCGAAACTCCGCCGGCCTTCTTATTTCACACGGACGAAGACAGCGGAGTGCCGCCGGAGAACAGCGTGCTGTACTACTTGGCGTTGAAGAAACACAACGTTCCGGCCGAATTGCATGTGTTTGAAAAAGGTCGTCACGGTTTGGGGTTAGCCGCGGGAACGCCGGGAACAGAAATGTGGTCTAAAGCCTGTGAAGTTTGGCTACGAAATCACGGTTGGGTTCAGTAGTCGTCGAAACCGATGGGCGGTTTCGTTGTGCCCAACCTTGCCAGAACAGGAATCCACAGGATGGCTCGCACCTACACTTTGGAGCGAACGCAGTTCTTGCCGTTGTCAATTGAAGAAACCTTTGCCTTCTTTGAAGATGCTACCAACCTGGAGGCTATTACGCCGGATTCCGTGCATTTTCGCATCGTGACACCTTCGCCAATTGAAATGCAGGCGGGAACACAGAATCGATTATCGACTTCGCATTGCCGGAGTTCCCGTTAAATGGCACTTTTACTGATTGAAACATATGAACCGCCGCGGCGTTTTGTGAACACACAGTTAAAGGGGGCCGTACAAAATGTGGCACCACACGCATTCGTTTGAAGCGGTGAACGGCGGCACGCGGATGAAGGACGTGGTGAAGTACCAGATTGGGTTCGGCCCGTTCGGGCGAATCACTCATCGACTGTTTGTACAGAAAATGTTGGATGATATCTTTGAATACCGGCGAATGCAGATTGAACGGCTCCTGACCGGTTCAGTCGCTACCGAGAAAGCCGAATAGTGTTCATGTTTCTTGTGATTGTTTGACACGGCACCTGGTTGCTCGTTTAATCAGTAGTTCTAAATTTTTGAATCGTGCTGCTGGTATATGGCGAGCACGAAGCCTAGGACGAGGATCACTTCTTTGAAATCGCGATCACTTTTGATAACAAGTCTTTGCCTCTTTCTATGTACCCTGTCGGCTTCTGGACAGGATTCAGAATTGCCAGCAACGTCCGAAAAGGCGTTCCTGGGGTTGACCGGAGACGCCACTTTGGGACTGGGGCAATGCCGAGTGCTCCAGGTGCGAGAAGGCTTTGCGGCATGGAAGGCTGGCGTTCGGCCCGGCGACCAAATTCTGCAGTGGAATGACACTCGCGTCGAAAGCATCTTTTCGCTGGCCAAATTGGTGCAGCAACATGCGCCCGGCGATTCCGTGCGTTTGTTGGTTCGTCGACAAGACCGATTGTTTGAATTCACCGCCGTGCTGGATGATCAGGACTCGCTTCAAGCAGCAAGTCGCGAGACTCTGCCGCCCACTACCGCGGTTCCGCGAGCGAGCCAGTTGCAAAAATCAGACACCACACCGACTCCCGATGATTCCGTTCCGCCCGAACCAACGCCCAATGCCGACGTCCAAGTGGATTCGAATGCGACCGATTCGAATCAACTCGATCCAGCAGACTCGGCTGAGGTTCCCGATTCGGCTAGCGACAATCAAGCCAATGATGATTCGACTGAGGCGGAATCGTCCAACGCGTCTGACGACGTCGCGGAGTCGAACGCTTCGAACGATGATTCGCCTGAAGACAATGACAAAGAAGATGAAGATGACTTGGCCGACGACGACCAAGAGCCTGGCCGACCGGGTTTGCCGGCGTGGGCGCAGCAAGCGATGTTGCGCGAATTCGGTTCTCTGCCGACCGAATGGGAATGGGAAGACGTGCAAGTAGCCGGCGAATCTGCGGTGCGTGTCGAGGTGGAATTTTCCAACCAAGCGGAGCAAGAATGCACCATCTTTACGGACGGATTTGTGCAAGTGCCAGCGGATCAAGTGCCGGCCGATCTGCGTCGCAAGTTACTTGGCAAACATCAGCCGGAAGATGCTGTGTTCAGTCGGCAGCTGCGACCGGACGGCACGCTGTACAAAGTTCGCTGGTTGAGCGGAAAGGGTGGTGAAACGCCGTCCGTTGACGATGCTTCGTCGCTGCGAACCAATCCTGCAATCAGCAAGCCCGTCGCGGTGAAAAATCGTCGACAAAGAAGCCGTCGCCAACAGCGTTTGGCATTACAGCGTTTGCAAGACCGGTTGGAACAAGGCAGTCAGCGCCTGGAAGACTTGGATCAACGCATCAAAAATCTCCAAGAGACCTGGAATCAATAGTCGGCTAGACTACATACCATCTGAAAGGAATAGGCAGATGGATACGGTGCAGTTGGTGGCTCAAGGAGAACGTTCGCACCAGCGATGGCGGCGAACGCTGGTCAAAGATCAGCCGTTGGCGTTGGGACGCAAAGCTGCGTTGCCCGTGCCGTGGGATTCTCATATTTCACGTCAGCACGCGGAAGTGACTTGGAATGGTCAGTCGCTGTTGGTTCAGACGCAGCCTGACGTTTTGAATCCGATCTACTTTCAAGGCGTGCCGACGGAGCGTTTTGACGTGCTGCCGGGGCAGCATTTTGCCATCGGTTCCACAACGTTCAAGCTGCTGAGTGATTTGATCAACATTTCGCTCGACGCTCCTCGACCCGCTGCCGCTCAGACGTTTTCTTCGGACTTTTTGCGTCATGCGGCGTTTCGTTCCACGCAACCTCCGATCGACGCGTTGTGCCGTTTGCCCGACATCATTACGGGCGCTCACACAGAGAGCGAACTCTGCATTCGTTTGGTCACCATGATTCTTTCGGCCATTCCCAACGCTACAGCCGCCGCCATTGTTTGTTGCCAAACTACCAAGACTAGCTCGGACGAAGAAGATATTCAGATTCTGCATTGGGATCGAACCAAGCAGTCGGACCAAGAATTCCAGCCGAGCGCTCGCCTTATTCGCGAAGCGACAAATGCCGGCGAATCCATTGTTCACGTCTGGAACGCTCGTCGACAATCCAGTCACAAGTATACCTATCGCAGTGACGCGTTATGGGCGTTCTGCACTCCGCTGCAATCCAAAGCCTGCGCCGGTTGGGCCATCTACGTTGCCGGAACGGCCGCCAACAGTGACAGTGACGTGTCACATCAGCTGGGCATTGTGACATCGCCCGGAGACCTGCAGGATGAAGTCAAGTTTACGCAAGTGGCCGCCACTACGGTCGATAACTTAAGGCAAATCCAATCGCTCCAGCGCCGTGAAGCGGTCTATTCCGCTTTCTTTTCCGAACCGGTGATTCGTACGTTAACCGAAGCCGGTGACGTCGAGGTGTTGGCACCGAAGCAAGCTAACTTGAGCGTGATGTTTTGCGATTTACGAGGTTTTTCGCGAAAGTCCGAACAGTGGTCGGAAGACTTGTTTGGGCTATTGCACCGCGTCAGCGAATCGCTGGGCATTATGACGCATCAGATTTTGGAAACCGGCGGCGTGATTGGTGACTTTCACGGTGATTCGGCCATGGGATTTTGGGGCTGGCCGTTGGACCAAGCCGATCGCGCGGAACGAGCGTGTTTGGCGGCGATGGCTATTCGCGACACCTTCGCAGCGTTGGCCCAGCAGGCAGACGTCGCTGGAACGGCTTCGCATTTTCGAGTTGCCATTGGAGTTGGCACAGGAGCCGGGGTGGCAGGGCGGATTGGGACGACGGACCAAGTTAAAGTCACCGCGTTCGGGCCGGTTGTAAACATCGCCGCTCGTTTGGAGATGACCACACGGATCTTTGACGCCGAAATCTTGATAGACCGCGCCACTCAATGCCAACTGAGTCAAGAATTCCTGGATCAACATCGGATTGAATTTCGACTCCTGGGACCGATCCGTCTCTACGGGATGGAAACCACCGTGGACGTGACCGAACTGGTCGATCGGAATTGGCTGACGCCGCCCAGTGCACAGTCGTTGCCACGATTTCAACAAGCGGTGCAGGCGTTTTATCAGCTCGATTGGCAGTTGGCCGAATCATTGTTCCAGGAATGCCATGAGGATCATTCGGCGGCTCGATTCTTCTTGCAAACTATCCGTCAACACCACGGCCAGCCACCTGCGGATTGGCCAGCGCGGCTAGAGCTTCCGACCAAGGCCAGCGGATTTGGCGAATAGACTCATTTCGGTCCGCTTGGGCAATTAAGCTCGCAGGCGTTCTTTCAGCCACGTACTTCGGAAGATCCCGTTGGCATCAAAGTGATCCATCGCCGCCAAGAACCGGTGCCAATTCGGATACAGTTTCCTGAGGCGTTGTGTGCCGAGCGGACAGACTTTGCCCCAGTGGGGTCGAGCGCCAAACGTGTCGGCGGCGTGTTCGGCCAAGTCGGTGGCGAATTCCAGGAAGCCATCGCGAGCGTTCACGCGATTGTAAGAGATGAAACTGACCGCATACCATGGTTCGGTACCGCCCGACGCCGGCGAAAGCCAGGTGTCGTCCGGAAGTACTTTGCGAATACAAATTGGATAGTGGTGTTCATAGCGCCGGCCTTTCGGCTTGGCTGCACAACGCTCTAGATGGTTGCGAACAGCGTCCAGCATGTCGGATAACTTGGACTTTTGGACAAACAATTCCATCTCGATGTGACGAAACAGTTCATGCTGCATGGTCAGCTGCCGGTCCGAACGATCCACCACTTTCCAGCCCAACGGAATGATCTTGCGAATCAGCTTGCGATATGCCAACTTGCTGGAACCCCAAGGCAATAGCCGTCCCAGGCCGACAATCAGCAAATGCAAACAGGTATCCATGCCCAGCAGCCAGAAGAGTCGATACAACGGCGCGGACCAACTTGGCGCCAGCGCCGTTTCTGTTCGATGTTGGGCTAGAAAATCCCAACGCCACGGGATGAAGAAAAATTGCTGCTGGGGATAAGCATCCTCAGCAGCCAGCACGTCCTCTAACTGCGTGTAATGTGCAATGTGTTCTTGGATGTTGTATTGAGGACGAACAGGAAGTTCCAATTCGGTGATGACGCCCAAAGCGCCCAGTGAGCAACGTGCGGCCGGCAGAAAAGAGTCGTCATTGCGAATCCAGCGGATGACCCACTGCGAGGAAGCGGGATCAAAATGGGCGACGCGAACTGCTTGGACCAGGTGAGATAAACTGTGATGCCCTGATCCATGCGTTCCAGTCGAAGTGGCACCGGCGAGCGTTTGTTCGTCAATCAGGCCCAGAGTGGGCAGCGTCATGTGGTGCCGATTCAAGAACGCAATCAAACGTTTGATTTGACAACCGGCGCCCACGCGAACTCGCTGCTGACCATCGACTTCAACCAGTGTTGTCTGCTTGAAGTTTTCCAAAGACAACGACAGGCCATTCGTTTGAATCAACGGACTCCAAGCATGTCGGCTGCCGAAACAGCGAACCGATGAAGCGCCGTGTTCCGCCAGGGTACGAAGGAGGTCTGGTTCGGAAGTTGGGCTCGCAAAGTGCTGCGGAGTGAACCGCAGGTTCTTTCCAAAGTTGACAATGCGAACCGTCACGTCACAACTACGCTTTGGCTGCGTCGATGGCTTCCTGCAACGAGGCCTTCGGCTTGACGCCCACAAACTTTTCTTTGATTTCGCCACCCTTGAAAACAATCAAAGTGGGGATGCTCATGATATTGTATTGCTGAGCAATATTGCTTTCGTCAATGTTGACCTTAACCACTTTGGCCGAACCGGCATTGTCCGCCGCCAGTTCTTCAATCATGGGCGCAATCTGGCGACATGGTCCGCACCAAGGAGCCCAAAAGTCAACCAAAACCGGCTCGGAAGCCTGCAGTACTTCTGCTTCAAAATTCGAATCATCCAATTCAGCAACGTTTCCTGCCATGCGAGATCTCCCTAGCCGTTCGAGTATTTCTGACAAAAAGTAGAACAGTCGGAATTATAGGGCGACCTTCATTCTCGTCAACTCACTGCCCCGCCCCCCTCTCTTTTATTACGTGCCATCCACAATCCGATTGACGCACCCCGGCCAATCTGCTATCCTCTGTGCAACACAACACCTTAAGGAGCCCACTCATGCCTCGTCCGAAACGCAGTGAACAGTTTGATTCGTCTGAAATTTGCATTGTGCATGCGGTGCAACGCTGCGTTCGCAGAGCATTCCTGGCCGGCGTGGACGAGAAAACCGGTAAGGACTATTCGTTTCGCAAGGAATGGATTCGCCGTCGCCTGGAATCGCTGGCGTCGGTCTTCGGCATTGACGTGCTGACGTACGCCATCATGAGTAACCACGTTCACGTTGTGCTGCGAAACCGCCCGGACGTGGTTGCAGAATGGTCGGATGCGGACGCGGCCGTGCGTTGGCTGCGAGTCTTCCCTGGTCGTCGCTTGGACGAACAGCTCGCTGAACCCACTCAGAGCGACGTCGATTCGCTCGTCAAAGACAAAGATCGAATGACGCTCATCCGCACTCGTTTGAGCGACATTTCGTGGTTCATGCGAGCACTCGCAGAACCGATCGCTCGGCTGGCCAACAAACAAGACGAATGCACCGGCCGCTTTTGGGAAGGTCGCTTCAAAGCTCAGCGGATCACGGACGAAGCCGGCCTGTTGGCGTGTGCCATGTACGTGGACCTGAATCCTATCAAAGCGGCCATGGCGGATTCGCCGGAGCGAGCGGAACACACATCGGCGTACGATCGGATCAAGGGCAAACGAGGCCAACAGATGCCGTCAGCGGCCTTTGATTTGGTGACGATTTCGAACGAAGAGGCGGGTCGTCAGATTCGCAACACGACGGTGGAAAATCGCAAACGTCAACGCGCTGCCAAGCGTCGCAATCCGACCGGCAAGCGAATCAACCGAGACAGTTGGCTCGCCCCGCTACAGCTGAGTGCCAAGAAGTTGTCACAGGATGCCGAAGTGCACCAGCAGGGCGTTCGAGCCAGCGACAAAGGTTTTCTGAACGTCGATTTGGAGACGTACTTGGAGTTGCTCAAATGGACGGCCAAGCAGCGAGTGTCCGAAAGCGTAAAGTCGGTGCCTCAGCGATTGCAGGCGTTGCTTTCGAGTTTAGGAATCGAAGCGAACATGTGGCGAGACTTAGTGTGGAACTTCAAGCGTTACTTTGGCAACAGTTCAGTGCGCCGGTTCGCCGAACTCGATGGCCGAACACGCCGAATCGACCGGCAAGCCGCTTCCACCGAGGCCAACGCCGCGCCGAACCCTGCTTCGCCAGCTGATTTTACTTTCGCTTTGGACTAGATCTCGCCGGCCAGCTGTTTTTTCCACGTAGGCAGTCGTTTTAACACTGGCCTGCTCGTCCAGTGCAACAAGCCGCTTGTCTTGCCGCCCAGCAGCTCATCGCAGTCGTTTCACTTGGCATCACCGTCGATCGCGCAAGTCTCACTTCGCATATCGCGTTCTCGCATGACCACAAGCCGTTTGTAGTCCCGCCTTCAGGCGGCAGCGGATATCGTCTTGTGGATTTCCTTAGGGGTGGTTGCCGGAATAGGCATGGCACCGACGGTAGACGGTATTCGATTGGCACGGAGGTGCCACGAACCTCGCACATAGAAGTTTGATGGATGGCACCAACCTTCCCCAACCTTCCATGGATGGCACCAACCTTCCCCAACCTTCCATTGCGTTTTGTAGGTTAGTATGGGCAACGGGCCATGGGCCATGGGCCCATGCTACTCCGTGAGAGCAACACAGAGAGCGGAGCAAAGCTGAGAAACCGAAAGCACCCGAAGTTGCATGGCACCGATAGGAAGAGTTGTCTCGGAATGAAAATGGCAGCGGATGGTCTGCGGCTATTCCAGCAGGATTCGTAGCAACAGTTTGCCCACGACCAAATATGCGTTGCTCCATCCGTCCGCTCGAAAAAACTGAGTCGGTGCGTTGGCGGACCCAATAAATGGCCGCAGAATCCAGCCCATTTGAATTCCGACCAGCACGTAGACAAACAACCAAAAGCACAACATGATGCGGTGGCGCGAATTCTTTAAGATCAGCGTTCGATAGTTCTGTCGCAGGATCCACTGACCCGCACCACTGGCTATCGCAAACATCAGGCCGTTTACGGCAATCGCGCTGTCGTAGCGACTGGAACCAGCGTACCACGTGGCTGTTAATGGCGCCAGCGAAGCCAAGACAATGGCCACGCACGCTTGGGAGGCCATGATGGACCGAATGGCCTGCCGGAAATCATGGCCCAAACCAAACAACATGTTCACCACGTAGAAACTGGGCAGGCTAAGGGCAAATGTCGCGAACAACAACAGCGGTACCTTGATAGCCGAATATACTACTTGCCATAACCGACCGGCTGACTGCAGATCAAAGCATCCCATCACGGCGCCGTACGTCATGCCAAACAGCACCACAATCCAGACTAACGTTCTGGCCGTGTGCCAGGGGCGTTCCGAGTTAGTGGTCCAGCGTCGTTGCCGCAAAATATCGTCGGTGCGGAGCAGCAGTTGGTACATGGGTGGGCTCTAGAAAAATAGACGCTGAACGATGTCCAACAATGCTTCAAAGAAATTGGAATTGCGACTGCGAAACCAAGTAAACGGTTGATCCGGGTTGCCAATGAACGGACGTAGCACCCAGCCCATTTGCGCACCAACTAACCCGAAGGCCACGATCCAGATTCGAAAAACCGTCTTCACGTGAGCGGACAAGAAATGTCCATCAAGCCGCTCGAGTGCTCCCACGTCCTTATAGTTTTTGGTTCGAACATCGGAAGTCGGCTGGTCTACCACTGGCAATGGTTGGTCATTCGAATCACCTGGGTCCGCATTCGAGATTTCGTCCGCAGGAGCTATGGATTCTGCTTCGTCCGACGACACTTGTTCGGCCAAAGGCAACGTAGCGGAAGCAAGCGGTTCGAGCGGTTGCGGCGGTTCGTCTCGAATTGGTTCGGTGGCACGAGACAGACGGTTTAGCGTTTGCACTAGGAACATCAAACCCAGTAGTCCGGCAATTCCAAACACAATTACATTGAAGAATTGCATGAAGCGATAGCTCGTGGTGCTAACAGAAAAGAATGCGGTGATGGGGCCCAAGGAAGCCAACACGGCCAAATTGACCGCCAAAGACGCGACCAGCAAACGCAGCAGCGACGTAAAGGAAAGCCTGGATCCGACCAAGGCATTGAAGACATACAATGAAGGAAAGGTTACGGTCAGCGTTAAGACAAACAACAACGGAACTTTGACGGTGGACGCCAACACTTGCAACACGCGATCCGCACCAACCACGTTGGGACCGGGTTCCTTGAACAAAGAATAGCTGCCCATGCATAAGCCATACGTCATGGCCAACAGCACAATGATCACGGGAATCGAGCGTAACGAAACTTGAATTTTTCCATCGGCAAGGGCTTCTGGGCGAGTCACTTCGCCTCGTAGAATTCGATCTAAGGCTCTTAGTAACTTCAGCATGGCAGGTTTCTCGCAATGGTCTCGTTGATTCGGCCGACGGCGTTATTTTAGTTTCTGTTGCTCTAAAGTCGAAACTTCGAAACGAAACGTCTGTAGAATTGAACGCGTCGCTTGGCAAGTAGCAGTCGAACTGTACGATCGGTATTCGATTCCGGTTCGTCAAATCCAACCAGCGCCAAGAAACGGTGACTATTGTTTCGCCAGTTCCAGCCTCGCATCCTTTGGTCAGCGGAAACCGCGAACTCGGACCAACCGCTATGATGCTGATGTGTCGCAATGGTTTAACTGATCAATTGGTTCCCGACAACAAACGTGGAAAGGTCGACAATGAATCGGCAAGACGCTTACGACTTGGTCTGCGAATACACCCAGAACTCGGCGCTGATTCGTCATATGTTCAGCGTGGAAGCGGCCATGCGCGCGTATGCGAAGAAGTATCAAGCAGACGTCGAGAAATGGGGCATTGTGGGACTGTTGCATGATTTTGATTACGAACGCTGGCCCAACCCGCCGGACCATCCTTTGCAGGGCAGTCTGATTTTGGCCGAAAAAGGATATCCAGCGGACGTGATCTACGCCATCAAATCACACGCCAACTATCTGACAGATTGTCCTCGCCTTTCACAAATGGACAAAACGCTGTTCGCCTGCGACGAACTAGCCGGTTTCATCACTGCCGTGGCGGTGGTGCGTCCAGAAAAAATCGTGGGGTTGACGCCTAAGAGCGTGAAGAAAAAACTGAAGCAGAAGAGTTTTGCGGCGGCGGTCAATCGAGACGACATTACCAGTGGTGCTGATGATCTGGGCGAACCGCTGGACGAACACATCCAGTTTGTGATCAATGCCATGTCCGAAATCGCTGATCAATTGGACCTCGCTCCGTAGCGACAAGTCATGACGCAATCGCGACATATCTGCACGAACGCCAACGCAACAAGCACAGCCAACGCAACAAGCACAGTCAACGCAGCGAACGAAACTTAACGCAACGCAGAAGGAGTTTCTCATGGAGATTCATGATTCGCAAAACTTGGTCAGCAAAAAGTGCAAGCCGTGTGAAGGTGGTGTCGATGCCTGTTCGCTGGACGAAGCGCATTCGCAACTGCAACATTTGGACGGTTGGTATTTGACACACGATGGCCAACGTATTCGCAAAGACTGGATGGTCAAGCACTTCATGGCTGGCATGCATTTTTTTAATGCGATTGCTTCGCTGGCGGAAGCCGATGGGCATCATCCTGACCTTCATCTTTCCGGCTATCGCAATGTATCGGTCGAACTTTGGACGCATGCGATTGGTGGATTGAGTGAAAACGATTTCATCCTGGCCGCCAAAATTGATCAGCTTCCTGTAGAACTATCCGCATGAAAGATGCGTTGAGACTGGCCGCTCGTGTGGCGATCCTGTTCGATAGGACGGCATTTTCAATAGCATTGGGGCTGCCGCAGTGTCTGGATCGCGCAATCGGATTCCTCAAATTCCCGAAACTGGCTATCACCCAGGCGAGTCAGTTCCCAGATTCGCAAATCTGCTCCGGAGTTCGCACTTTCCGTTTTGAAATACGGGGCGGCGCGAAGAAATGTAGATATTGGCGTTGGGTCACGGGCCTCGTTTGTAGCGCCGATAAACCGGTGGTCCAAAAAATTCGCGGCAATGTTTGACGAAACATCTTCGGTTTTCTGCCGCCAATGCAGGTCCATTGCCGGTAAGATGGCGTTCGGTTCGAATTTTTCCGGACTTCACTCCGGATTTCTTGTAATCCGTTTGATCCTGTCGCGACCACCATTGTCCCAGCGCGGACTAGCAGGACTCACGTATCAAGAGGAGAAAAAAAATGAAATTTTTCACTGCACGTTTCATGTTAGGCTTCGTCCTTGTGGCGTCTGTTTCAACCAACGCACTAGGCGAAACGGCTCAATACCGAGCGGTATTTGATGTAGTTTGGGCGCGGGAAACGCATCCATCGGATCCGATCCGGTTTCCCGATCGTCCTCATTTTTCCGGACCGATTGGAGCGACCCATAGCGACCGCGTCGTCTTCTGGGAGCCCGGCATGTTGGCAACGCAAGGCATTCAAGACATGGCCGAAAAAGGCTCGCGTCCTCAGTTGACCGCAGAAATCGATGCCGCGATCTCAGCGGGCACGGCAAAGTCCGTTGTTGCCTTTTGCTGTACGCTTGACTCGCCAGGATCCGCTCAGCATGAATTCACTGTCGACGCCGACTTCCCGTTGGTTTCGCTGGTAACCATGATTGCGCCGAGCCCCGATTGGTTTGTCGGCGTTTCGAACACCAGCCTGCGAGACGAAGACGGCTGGATCGGTAAACAAGTGATTGATTTATACGCGCACGACGCCGGGACCGATGCTGGGACAACGTTTCTTGGTGCTGATGCGCCGATGAGCTCGCACGAACCGATCCACCGCATCATGGGCCCTGCCTTTCCCGACGACGTTCCTTTGGGGACACTCACGTTTCTTCGCTTGCTGGATGGAGACGTTTCGGAAGACGGGATCGTTTCCGCTGAAGATATTGATCAACTTTCGGATGCGATACGAAACCAAGCGACCGATACTCGGTTCGACCTGAACCACGACCGCAAAGTCGACCAAGCGGATCGATCGTATTGGATTCACGAAGTGATGGACACCTACCTCGGTGACGTAAACCTGGACGGCGAGTTTAACAGTTCGGACCTGGTACGAGTGCTCGTGGCAGCACAGTACGAAGATAACATCCCCGGAAACTCGACTTGGATGACAGGCGACTGGGACGGTGATGGCGAATTTACGTCGCGTGATCTGCTGGTTGCCTTTGGCGATGGCGGCTACGAACTAGGTTCGCAAAACCGAGTGGTGGCTGTTCCCGAACCGAGAGGTCGCGTGGCGCTGACGTTTGTCACAATCACCTGTCTGTGTGGAATTGTTCGCCGACGATTGAGAAAATCTTAGGCTGGCTGTCGTGGAATTGCGTTCAGACCACGTTCTGTCAAGACGTCGGACGTTTATGGCGAATTCGAAACAGCGAACCGTGGACAACCGGAGCCGGTGAATTCGAATTACCGGCTGGCCGAATTACGTTGGTTCTTTCGAAGCAGAGTCCTCGCTGAATCAGTTGCTGTTGGAATTCGTGCGCGTGTGCGCGATTGGGGTCGGTCAACCAACATTCGCCGAGCGGTAGCAGCAACTGATCGATCAAATTTACAACCGGTTCAATATTGCGGCGTTCGTACAAAACATCTGCTGCCAGCAGCACGTGCACGCGAGGTTCGTCCGACAAGTGACGCCAGTCTAACGCATGACCCGCCACGTTCTGAAAGCCGTTGACCATCGCGTTGCGCAATGCAAACTGCACCGCGGTGTGGTCATAGTCGGTCATGGTTACGTGCATGCCAACGGCCAACGCTGCCAAGCTGGGCAAGCCAATGCCACAGCCAATTTCCAACGCGGTCAATTCGTGCGGTTCGCTCCACGCATGCTTCAAGATAGCGGCCGCCAGCATTTCGGCCGATGGCCACAAGTCAGCCCAATAGGGCATGTATTCGTCTTGTTCGAACGCCAACATGGTATCAGGGTGATCCAACACTTCGTCGATGCTGTGCGGTCGTTCGATAATAAAGGAACGGTCCTGGATAGAAATGACTTCTTGCACCGTTTTTCGAATGGCACCGGCGGGTGTCGTGTGAAGAAATGGTGGCCGAATTTCCTTGGTCATAGCCAATGAACCCAGATAAGCGAAGGAATCCACAACGCCGATTGCAAAATGCTTGGCGAGCGACACAATAACGGTGCCCTAATGTCAGTCATCGGTTTTGTAACACTTCCTGGGCTCGCCGGGAAGTTCCAGCGTGGAAAGGACTGCCTGCCTTGATCGAACCGCCCGTAGATCAACCCAAGATTTTTGTTTTGGATACCAACGTCATTTTGCACGACGCGCAGTGCATTTACGCCTTTCATGAACACGACGTGGCCATTCCCATTACCGTGTTGGAGGAGTTAGACCAATTTAAGAAAGGTCATAACGATCTCAACTTCCAAGCTCGAGATTTCCTGCGAACCTTGGACAACTTGACCGGTGACGTGTTGTCTCCGCTGGGAGCCGCGTTGGGCGAAGGCCGCGGACATATCCGAGTGGAATTGGCGCAAGACTTGGACGATAAGATCGAAGCAGCGTTCTTGCCCGATACGCCAGACAATCGCATCGTCAGCACGGCCATGCATCTGATGCACATGCAGCCGGATCGAGCCGTCATTTTGGTTTCCAAAGATACCAACGTGCGGATGAAGGCCAAATCGTTTGGCGTACGATCTCAGGATTATATTCGAGACAAAATTGTTAGCGTCGAAAAGCTTTACACGGGAAAGCGAACCGTCGAAACTTCGAACGAAACGGTCGAATCACTCTATTCGGCTCACGGCGTGTTGCCTGCCGAACAAGTGTCGGAAGCAGTTTCGCCTGTAGCGAACGAATTCCTACATCTTTCGCAACGGATCCAAATCGGCAATTGCCTGGTATTCGTCCGAGGACGCTTCGTTTCATCGCATCGACAAAGCCAAATGTTACGGCATCAATCCTCGAAATGCCGAACAATCGTTCGCACTAAACGCCCTGACCAACGACAACATAAAACTGGTCACGCTGGCCGGCAAAGCAGGCACGGGGAAGACACTTTTAGCGTTAGCCGCTGCGCTGGAATGTCGCAGTCGATATCGACAAATCTTGTTGGCTCGTCCTATTGTGCCGCTGAGCAACAAAGACTTGGGATTCTTGCCCGGAGACGTTTCGGCCAAGTTGGATCCCTATATGCAACCGCTGTTTGACAACTTGGCGGTAATTCGCCATCAGCGGAATCTTCGGAAGAAGAATCTCAACGCATCAACAAGATGTTGGAATTAGAAAAACTGGTCATCACGCCGTTGGCTTACATTCGAGGCCGAAGTTTGCAGCGATTATTTTTCATTGTGGACGAAGCACAAAATCTGACGCCTCACGAAGTCAAAACCATTATCACTCGCGCCGGCGAAGGCACCAAGATCATCTTCACCGGTGATATTCATCAAATTGACCATCCGTATTTGGACACTGCGTCCAACGGACTGAGCTATCTGATCAATCGGATGGTTGGTCAATCTTTGTACGCGCACGTGACGCTGGAGAAAGGCGAGCGGTCCAAATTGGCGGACCTTGCCAGTCAGCTTCTCTAAGCTGCGCAATTGCTAATGATTGTCAGCACGGTTTTCGACTTGGCAGGCTCGCGATACCATTGAAGGATTCTGGCTGTTTCTAAGGTTCACTGTGGGAATTCGTCTGCCATGTCTGATGCCACCTCGCCCGCTGACAAAGATACGTTTCGCTTTTTTGCGTCGCCCGAGTTTCCCGAATGGTTGAAACAAGCTCAGGCCAGCATCGCGTTTAGTACCTATCAATTGGGCAAAATCTTCTTTGTAGGGCTTAAACCGGAAGGCAAGTTGGGCGTCTTTGAACGAACCTTCAACCGCTGTATGGGATTGTGGAGCGACACACAGACGCTGTGGCTGGCCTCGGCTTTCCAATTGTGGCGAATGGAAAACATGCTTAAGCCTGGCACGCTCAACGATGACGGCTTTGATCGCATGTTCATACCGCAAGAAGCCACCACCACGGGCGATATTGACGTGCATGACATTTTTCAAACGAAGGAGGGTCGCCTGTACTTTGTCAACACGCTGTTCAGTTGCATTGGAACGAAAAGTGCGAGAAAGCTTTGATGTTGTCTGGCAGCCTCCGTTCATTTCCAAACTGGCAGCCGAAGATCGTTGCCATTTAAACGGCATGGCGTGCGACGAATCGGGGCCTCGGTATGTCACCGCGTGTGCTCAAGTGGATCAGTTTCACGGTTGGCGTGAACACCGTCATGACGGCGGCTGCGTGATCGATGTTCAGTCGAACGAAGTCATTGTCCAAGGCTTGTCCATGCCTCATTCGCCGCGGCTGTACGGCGACACGTTGTGGATGCTGGATTCGGGCCATGGCTATTTCGGCCGAATTGACCTGAAGGCGGGCAAGTTCGAACCGCTCGTATTTTGCCCGGGATATGCTCGAGGCCTGTGCTTCATCGGCAAATACGCGGTGGTCGGCCTCTCGAAACCTCGGCAAGAAACATTCGCCGGGTTGCCGTTGGACGCAGAACTGGAAAAATACAACGTGAAACCTCGGTGCGGTCTGCAAGTCATTGACTTGGAGTCCGGCAAGATTGTCCAGTGGATTCAACTGGAAGGCATGGTCGAAGAACTTTACGACGTGATTGGCCTTCCGGGCGTCGTCCGACCGATGGCGTTTGGCCTGAAGACGGACGAGATCCGTCATAATGTGTGGTTTCAAGACCGTGGCGAACTAACTCGCTGGACCGCCGGTGAAGGCCGAAAATAGAGTTCGATCCGAACCCAACGTTTTTTGACGAGACAACATTATGGAAGACATGCGGAAGCAGTATACGCGCAGCGGGTTAGCAGAATCCGATTGCCTTTCGAATCCCATTGAACAATTTCGTAATTGGTTTGACGAAATGGTCCAACACAATCCGGTCGATTGGTTCGAACCCAATGCCATGACCTTGGCCACCGCCGACCAAAACGGGAACCTCGCCGCGCGAATTGTCCTGCTGAAAGGTTTTGACGAATCGGGATTCGTGTTTTACACCAACTATGAATCGGCCAAAGGCAAAGAACTGGCCGCTAATCCCAAAGCGTCGTTAGCGTTTTACTGGCCGTTCATGGAACGCCAAGTGCGTATCGACGGTTCGGTTCAGAAGGTTTCGCGAGAACAATCCGACAAGTATTTTCATCTGCGGCCTCGCGGAAGCCAGTTGGGCGCGGTTGTTTCGCCGCAATCGCAAGTCCTGGCCAGTCGCACGGAATTAGAAACCAAAGTCGCTGAATTGGAACAACAATTGGCAGGCCAAACCGTACCACTGCCTGATCATTGGGGCGGCTACGTTGTCTATCCAACGCAAATCGAATTTTGGCAGGGCCGAGAAAACCGCTTGCACGACCGCATCCAGTATGTTCGCCATGGCGATGGCTGGAAACTACAACGACTCGCGCCGTAGAATTGTGGCGTCATTGTTCCTTAAGAAGAAATCGCGTTTAGGAATTGTTCGCTCGGCGCCACATCAGTACGACAAGCCAGAATGCAAAGCAGGTAATTCTGATGTCGGTGTTAGGATCAATCTGTTCAATGGTTGCGCGACGAGTAAAAGCGTGGACTGGATTGATGGCCGCCACCACTTGGTTGTTACTCTTTAGTTCAAAAGCACGGCCGAAAGGCGAGACGGCTTGGAGAACCAGATCCGTATCGCCATTGTCCAATTCGAAGGTGCGAGCCAACGCGGACGACTTCTGCGCCGAAGCAACCTGAAGTTCGCTCTGATCTAACGTCCAATGCCCGCTGGCCAAGCCATGCTTGTGAACGTCAAACCGATCTCCATTCACGGTCAAGACGCCTTGTTCGCCCAGCCAGTTGAACTCCAACGAGCCTTGGTGCTGTTCGCCAGAAACATGAAAATCCCAAGAACAAATGCCCATCGGTGTGCAACGAAGCATCGAATATCTCCTTGGTTCGACGATTCACGTGGGTTCGCGCTTCGCTGGTCAGAACGCCATGAGCTATTCCACCGGAAATCCTCGTTTCCGCATTAACGCCGACGTATCGACATCTCGGCCGCGAAATTCTCGAAACCCATCCGCCGGATCAACGGTATCACCGACCGACAACACGTGATCGAATAATTTTTTGGCCGTCGCCTGGTCGTAAAAACTACCCGCTTCATCAAACGCTTCCGCCGCATCGGCCGTCAATGTGTCTGCCCATAAATAGCTGTAGTATCCGGCTGAATAACTGTCGCCGGAAAAGACGTGTGAAAAATGAGGTGTGCGATGTCGCATGACAATTTCTTCCGGCATGCCCAACTGCGCCAACGTTTCTTTCTCAAACCGGTCCGGATCAATATCGGCGTCGCCCGCCAAATGCAGTTTCATGTCTACCAAGGCACTAGCCAAATATTCCACCGTAGCAAACCCTTGATTGAAAGTCTCCGCTTGTCGAATCTTGTCGACCAACGCTTGCGGCAAGGGTTCGCCCGATTCCACGTGCAGCGCGAACTGATTTAACACTTCCGGCGTGGTCAGCCAATGTTCGTAAACTTGCGAAGGAAATTCCACGTAGTCGCGAGCTACCGACGTACCTGACTGAGAGGGATAACGCACATTCGAACAAAGTCCGTGCAGCGCGTGGCCAAATTCATGGAACAGCGTGTCGGCATCGTCCCAGGAAATCAACACCGGTTCGCCAGGCTTGCCTTTGACGAAATTCGAATTGTTCGACACGATGGTGGCGATTGGTTGGCCCATGTTTTCCTGAGGCCGATAGTCGGTCATCCACGCGCCGGAACGCTTACCGGTTCGAGCATAAGGATCGAAGTACCACAGCCCGACATACTGACCGTGACGCATCACCTGCCAGACTCGCACATCCGGATGAAACACCGGCACGTCATGAATTTCTTGGTATTCAAAGCCAAACAACTGTGTCGACGCCCACATCATGCCTTGGCGAAGTTTTTCCAGCTGCATGTATGGTTTGACTTCATTCAAATCCAGATCGTACTTGGCCTTGCGAACTTTTTCCGCATAGTAGCGATAATCCCACGCGGCAATCTTGATGTTGGCCCCTTCCTGGTCCGCAATCGCCTGCATGTCAGCCACTTCCTGTTTGACTCGAGCAACCGCTTTGGGCCAGATGCTCAACATCAACTGCATGGCCGCGTCCGGTGTTTTGGCCATTTGATTTTCTAGTCGCCAATGCGCATGCGTGGGATAGCCCAGCAGTTTGGCTCGCGCTGCCCGCAGCTTCAAGATTTCGGCAATGATGGCGTTGTTGTCGTGTTCGTCTCCATTGTCCGCTCGATCATAATACGTCCGCCACACTTGTTCACGCAGCTGACGATTCGCGGCATACGTCAGGAACGGCTCCATGGACGACCGAGTGTTCGTGACGGCCCATTTCCCCGCTTGGCCGCGTTCTTCGGCCGCAGCCACCATGCCAGCTACAATGCTGTCGGGCAGTCCAGCCAAATCGGCTTGGTCTTCAATCCAGGTGACATACTTTTCTTCATCCGCCAAAACGTTTTGGCTGAAGTTCGTGAACAGCGTGGCCAACCGTTTGTTGATGGCTGACAGCTGAGTTTTTTCTTCGGCCGATAGTTTGGCTCCTTGGCGAACAAACTGTTTGTAGCGGTCCTCGGTCAATCGGCGTTCTGCGAGATCCAGTCGCGGATATTCGGCACCTTCGTAGACGGCGGCGATACGAGCGAACAGTTTTGCGTTTTGAATGACGGCATCTTCGTGTTCGGAGAGCATCGGCATCACGTTGCGTTCAATGTCCGACATCGGTCCCACGTTCAGGTTCGAAGCATGAACGCCAAACAAACTGCCTAAACGCGACAGCGTTCGTCCCGCTCGTTCCAACGCGACGATCGTATTGTCAAACGTCGGCGCATCGGTCGAACTGGCAATGGCATCGATTTCGGTATTGTGCTGTGAAATGGCAATTTGAAACGCTTCGACAAATTCATCTGGGCGAACCAAATTCCACGGCGGCACACCTCCATACGGTCCCGTCCACGGCTTCAGCATATCGATCTGCGAACTATCATTGTCGTTGTTCTGCACCACCTGTTCCTTTCCTAGCGTACTTTCCAAGGTCGACTTGTTCTGCGCAAGTGTCGGGCCGCTCCACAGCACGATGCCGACCACTGCCAACGAAATGCTGCACCGTAAACGATTCATATTTAAGTCCTGAAATTCGCCAAATCTTGACGGTTGAACAACGCTACCAGGCCAACGGAGCTTGCCAAGCTTGTTTCAAGTCATGCAAATGGGCGCTGGCCACGACCTTGTCTCCATGCGAAAAGGAAACGTCTTGTGTTGCGGTAACTTCACCAATGCGTTGACACGGCAAATTCGCGAATACGGCTTCTAGCGCCGCCGAATTTTCCGGGGCTACTTCCAGAACAAAACGAGTGTTCGATTCGGAGAACAGTAAGACGTACGCCGGGCAGGACTGGCCGGCGGTTGGGATTTGGTCCAAGTTGATGGTTGCGCCCTGTTCGCCCGCAAAGGCCATTTCGGCAATCGCGGCCGCCAATCCGCCTTCGCTTAAGTCGTGACAAGATCGAATCAACTTCGATTGCATGGCCTGATGCACGGCCGCAAAAATTTGCTTGGCCAATGCGCTATCGACTTTGGGCACATGTCCGCCCGTCAAGCCATTCACCAAACTGAAATGGGAACCGCCCAGTTCGTCCTTGGTCACACCTACTTGGTACAAGAGATTGCCGGCCTCTTTCAAATCCATCGTCACGCATTTACGCACGTCCGCCACTTGGCCCATAGCACTGATCAACAGCGTCGAAGGAATGGCAATGGTTTGCTTCTGACCATGTTCATCTTCATAGCTGAATTCATTGTTCAAGCTATCTTTGCCACTGATAAACGGAGTTTGCAGTGACAAGGCCATGTCATGGCACGCCAAGGCGGCTCGGACGAGCGATCCCAGTGTTTCCGGCCGATCGGTGTAGCCCCAACAGAAGTTGTCCAGGATGGCAATGCGGCTGGGATCGGCGCCCACGGCCACGCAATTGCGAACCGCTTCATCAATGGCGCTGGTGGCCATGTGATACGTGTCGAAGTCTCCGTAATACGGATTCATTCCGCAGCTGACGGCCACACCTTGTTGCGAATCCAATACCGGGCGAACCACGGCCGCATCGCCCGGCCCATCGTTTTGCACGCCGACCAGAGGTTTGATGACGCTGCCGCCTTGAACTTCGTGATCGTATTGTCGAATCACCCATTCCTTGCTGGCCACATTCAGACTGCCCAAGATCTTGGTCAAGTCTTCGGTGTAGTTCGACTTGTCCAAGTTGCCAGACAGTGGCGTTTCTGGCGCAGGCTGGTAAGTGGCATCGCGAATGATCGGCGGTCGACCGTCATGCAGGAAACTCATGGCGATATCCGCGACAACTTCTTCGCCATATTTCAGTTTCAGTCGGCCGGTGGGTTCGAAGCGACCAATCACGGTTGCTTCGACATCTTCGGATTCGCACAGCTGGGAAAATGCGTCCCATTGTTCGGGCGAAACGCTAAAGACCATGCGTTCTTGCGCCTCGGAAATCCAAATTTCCGTGTAAGTCAAACCTTCGTATTTGACGGGCGCTTTGTCCAGCCAGACTTCGGCTCCGATCTTTTCGCCCATTTCACCTACGGCACTGGAAAATCCGCCGGCGCCGCAATCGGTGACGGCGTTAAATAGATTACGGTCTCGAGCTTCCAGTAGCACGTCCAACACCATCTTTTCCGTAATGGCATTGCCAATCTGCACAGCTCCGCCGGAGAGCGACTCACTTTCGCTGGTAAGTTCAGCCGAACTAAACGTAGCGCCATGAATACCGTCTCGACCGGTTCGACCGCCGATCGCCACAATGTAGTCACCCGGCTTGGTTTCCTTCTTGGATTTGTCCACCGGCAGCAAGCCGACATTGCCGCAGTAGACCAGCGGGTTGCCCAAGTAACGTCGGTCAAAATAGACGGCGCCGTTGACTGTTGGAATTCCCATCCGGTTTCCGTAGTCTCGGACTCCAGAAACCACGCCCTTCATTACTCGGCGAGGATGCAACACGCCGGCCGGCAATTCGTCCAGCGGCGTGTCGGGCGGAGCGAAACAGAAAACGTCGGTATTGCAAATCGGTTTGGCGCCCAGGCCCGTTCCCATGGGATCGCGAATCACGCCACCAATGCCAGTATTGGCGCCGCCGTAAGGTTCCAAGGCCGAAGGATGGTTGTGCGTTTCCACTTTGAAAACCACGTTGTATTCGTCGTTAAAGCGAACCACGCCCGCGTTGTCTTCAAAGACGCTGACACACCAATCGGCGTCGCCCCATTCGCGACGAATCTGCTGAGTGGCAGCGAAAATGGTCTCTTTCAACATATTGTCAAACTGCCGACTGCCGTTTTCATCTTGATAGGCAATTCGGCCGGCCAACGTCTTGTGGCTACAGTGTTCGCTCCACGTCTGCGCCACGCTTTCCAGTTCCGCATCCGTGGGATCTCGGCCCAAGTCCTGAAAATGCTGCTGAATGGTCTGCATTTCTACCAGAGTCAAATAAAGCTGTCCCTCTTTGCTGAGTTTCAGCAGTTGGTCGTCGTTCAGCGTTCGCAGCGGGACGATCGTTTTTTCAAACGCATAGGGCGAACCGAGCTGCAATCGGTCTAGCTGCAGCGGACCCAAGACAACTTGTTCGATCGAATCATTCGCCAAAACCTTCTTGCACAACTGCGAAATCTGCTGCACATCGGCTCCGGCAATGAAATACTTGCGAAACGTTCGTACGGCTGCCACATCAAAGTTGAAATCGCGAATCGCACCTTCGGCACTTTGCGCTACCGGATCCATCACGCCGGGCTTGGGCAAGACGTAAATCAGTTGCGATTTTTCGAGCGACGTCTGTGACAAGACGCTGTCACCCACGGTGGCCACGATGGCTTGTTCTACCACGGTGTCGGCCAACAATTCGGTGGCCACGGTTTGAATCTGTTGTTGGTCTAAAGCGCCTTCTACCAAGTAACCTCGCGAAGCATGAACGTTTAGATTCGTAGCAATGCCCAAGTCTTTGGCGTCCGCTGCCACTTGTTCCGCACTTCGATTTGGTAATCCGACTGCCGGTTGAATATCAACTTCCCAGAGCGTCACGCTGTGTTTTCCCTAAAGCTAAGATTTGAGCAAGCGTTTCCCATTGGTCTTGTTCTAACGCTTGTGAAAACTGTTCCAAGACAGATTGGAAGTGGCTTAACGATTGACGCACTTCCGTTTGATTTTGTTGCAAAATCTGTGTCCAAAGTTCCGGATCACCCGCGGCAACTCGAGTGGTATCCAGCCAACCGGTCGAAGCGAACGGCAACGCCGCATCGGGCGTGGCGGCGGCTAAGACCGATGCCAACAAATGGGGCAAGTGACTGGTGGCGGCCAAGGTTTGATCGTGCTGGGCGGGTGTCATGACGTGTAAAGTGCGCGAACCAAGCTGTTGCCAAAATTCGATCGTTTGTTGCCAGAGCGAATTCGTCCGTTTCCGAAGTCGGCGTGACAATAACCGAACGATTTTCAAACAAGTTGGCAACGGCATGTTCGGCACCACTTTTTTCGCTGCCGGCCAGAGGATGGCTACCGACAAAGTGTCCGGCCGCTGGGCCGGCTTGCTGCTGCACTTGTTCGACGATTTGGCGTTTGGTGCTGCCGGCGTCGGTGACAATGGCGTCCCGGTTGGACGCTGCCAAGGCCTGGCAAACTTGTTCGGCAATGAATCGAACAGGCGTGCAGATGATGACCAGCTGAGCTTCGGCGACGCCGTCTTCCAGATCAGTGCAAAAGTCGGTGATGGCGCCTAACTTCTGAGCCGTCTCCAGCTTTTGGGGATGGCGGCCAATCCCGATGACTCGGCGCGCCAGCTGGCGGTCTAGCGCGGCCAAACCGATCGACCCGCCAATCAAGCCGACTCCGGCAATCGCAATTGTGTCCCAGCGGTACGTCACCGAATTCTGCTTCCCAGCCAAGGTTTGACGACTAAACTGACATGTTCGAATAGCTTGACCGCTCCGATTCGTTGCGAAATCGTTCGGTTCGAACCGACGCATTTTAACAAATCTTGACGTTCTGCCAGGGGCCCGATTTGCCGAATCCATGTCGCTCGGGATAAGCTGTATTGGGCATTGACAGTCGGTTACGGGGCATGCCGACAAGGGAATAGTACGAGGTACCTGATGTTTGCGTCTTCACGAATCAAACTACGTCCGTTGTCGCAGTTTTGCGATCGCATTGGAACGGCTCTGGAAGCGGGGCTGGACCTGCGAAAAATATTGGATCGCGAGGCAACTCGAGGAGCCGCCAAGTATCGTCAGAGTATGGCGAATGTTTCTCGAGCTATTGACAGAGGCGCCACGTTGACCGAAGCCCTGGAGGCCGAAGGTGGCTATTTCCCGGAAGAATTCACCAGCATGGTGGACGTGGGCGAAAAGACGGGACGTTTGGAACAGATTCTCAAAAAGATGGGCCAGCACTATGAATATCTACTGCAGACTCGTTGGCTGTTTCTGTTGGGCATTGCGTGGCCGGTGATCCAAGGCATTGCGGCCACCTTTGTCATTGCGTTGCTGATTGCCATCAACGGCTGGGTGGACGAAAGTTTTGACATGCTGGGCTTTGGCTTGGTTGGCGGACGCGACGCCCTGATTTTTTTGGCCGGGATGGCAGGCGTGGCGATGGCGTTGGTGTTTGTAGCCAAGAATTGTATGAGAGGCGGTATCTTCGCTAAGCCAATCATGAATTCGCTGATGCGTCTGCCTAAAGTAGGCGGCAGCATTCGCACGCTGAATCTCACTCGGTTCGCATCCAGTCTAAGCTTGGCGGTCGAAGCGGGCTTGGATGTCAAAACGGCCGCTCGCTTGGCCATTCGCAGCACGGACAACGAATTTTTCCAACAGCATATTCCTCGAGTGGAACTGGCGATTGATCGCGGTTCCGAATTGCACGAAGCGCTGGCGACCACCGGCGCTTTTCCGCAGTCGGTCCTGGACGCGGTGGAATTGGGCGAACAAACCGGTCGCTTTGCCGAATCGATGGACCAACTTTCTCGGCAATTGCAAGAGTCGTCCAAGACGGCCGTGCGCACGTTAGCGATTGCGGCTGGCTTGGTCGTGTGGGCCGGCGTCTTTGGCCTGATCATCTTCATGATTTTCCGCCTAGCTTCCATCTATCTCAATTCGATTTACAGCGCCTTAGAGGGCATTAGTTAGTGGGACGCTAGATTATGGCAGGCACAACTTGGCCGAGCCACCGTAGCGGCGTTTTCGCCTACGTCGTAAGTTCAACGTTTGCGCCAGAGGGTGTTTTCATTGAGATGTAGCTTGTGCACGGCGTGGTCAATATCGATTCGAAATCGCTTGGCATCCTGCGGATAACCGGCCGTGGCACGAAGTTCCGGCACTTGCTTCTGCCAATACGCATTGAAGGCGAACATGGCCAATTCACGAAGATACTTGGACGCCATCGAAGCCAAGGCGGTTGGCAGGAACGATTCTCCTTTCATCCGAAACGCCATTTGCACCGGCTGCTGCGGAGTTCCCAGACGGTACACACTTTCAGCTCGACTTTCCGAAAGCACTTGAACCAACGGCTGATGAAACAGTTCCTGCAGCAGCGGAGCGTAATTGTTGCGGCCGCCATGCTTGTCACACACCACAAACACTGGTTCGTCATCCAGTGATTCCAAGATTCGGCCTACCAACTGCAACGTGACGTGCGAAAGCAATCGGCCTTTCGATCCCAGTTGGTCAATCATGTCGTTGAATTCGGCAGGCAAGACAACCACTGTTTCCATGCGTTGCAGCTGAATATCGCGGCGTTGCAGTTCCTCCGCAAAGCGTTGACGCTGGGTCAAGTCGTTTAGGTCGAGGTCTCTCGGCAATTCGATCGCCACGTCTTGATACCAAGCCAGTGTTTTCATGCGAGCCAACGAGTTGGGCGAAAGCCGATCCCACACGTCTTGCCAAGTTGTCGGCGTATTGTCGTCTCGCGTCGCGAAGTACGCCCAAATTCCCGCTTCCAAATGCTTCCAACTGCCGTGCGGTTTGTACAGTTGTTTGGAATCAGCAATGACAATGCGTTGTTGTTCGTCCGTTAGGTTAGCAGAAACAACGGGCGACAAGGTGTCGTACAAATTCGCATCTACCAATGAGGATGGAATCCGCCAAACCGTTGCCGAAACGGTCAGTGGTCCCAGGTTCGGCCCAAAACCGGCTTCGTCCGTTCCAATCAGATAGGCCATCAGGAATTCCCTTTCCGAAGTTTTGCATTACCCACAATTCGCCAAGTGGCTGGACGTTGTGGCGTACCAATCCAAAAGCAATTCAGTCGTCTTGGCGAAAAGCGTACAACGTATTTCCGGAACGAATGTAAATGGTCGAATCATCCAATGCGGGTGTGGCCGACGTGGGCTGCTGGAAGTCAACCTGGTGAACCACCTCAAACGAATCGCCTGCTTTGACCACCGTCAACATTCCCGGTTCAGAAATCAGCACGATATGACCGTTGGTCGCCACAGGTGAAGATCGATAGTGGCCCGCCGCCGGTAGTCGTTTTCGATAGATCAACTGGCCCGTCTGTT
Organism: Pirellulaceae bacterium; assembly: GCA_041399205.1. Classification (GTDB taxonomy): domain Bacteria; phylum Planctomycetota; class Planctomycetia; order Pirellulales; family Pirellulaceae; genus JAGQOZ01. The sequence continues at coordinate 366,447 of JAWKTK010000003.1, forward strand.
GGTCAACCGATGTCAATATGCCACCATCGCTGACCATGTAAATACGGCCTCGATAACTAAGCGGCGACGGGATTTCGGGCAAGCCTTTATGTGCCGACCACGCCACGTGTGATTCACCAATATCACCGGTTCCGCCGGGGCGAACGGCGATCAAATTCGGTTTGCCTCGATCAAACGACATGTTGCCCAGAAATTCGTCCCGAGTCCAACGTCCATCTTGATTCTTGTCAATCGAAGCGAACATCCGGTCAATTCGCTCGTTGCGCTTCGCTGGATCGCTGGGCATGGGCAGACCGAATCCCGGATGATCGACAGGCAATTCGGGACGAAACGGAAACGTGAAGGGCGGCACCAATTCGGTTCGCTCCAGATCGCCATCTTGGTTCGCATCAAAATACAAAATCGCTTGCCAAAACGGTTCCGGATCCGGCTGTTCGTCGGCCACTCCGCCAATCATGGACGCTGCCGCCACTGCCCAGCCATTGGCAACAATGGGCCGCGCAATGGTTTCTCGAGAGAACCCGCTGACCGACCATTTTTCGGAACCGTCCGCAAGGTCATAAGAACGAAACCAGTTGTTGCCCAGTACCAATAGTTCCGTCCCCGCGTCATGTTTCCATACCGTGGGCGTGGACCAACTGCTGCGATGCAAAGGCCGAGCGGTCTGCCAGATTTCTGCTCCTGTCCGTTTGTCCAAGGCCTGAATCTGGGACCGACTCACTTGGCTGTCGGGCAGATTGGCGTCGTCGTCCAGCACCAACAGCAATTTGTCTTCATAAACAATGGGCGAAGTCGACATCCCATACAGACTCTTCGGCGTAGGAATCGGTTTGGCCCATTGCTGGTTGCCGTGCAAGTCATAGCACAGCAATCCATACGAACCGAAGTAGACGTAGACGTGCCCGTCATCAACGCACGGCGTCGAAGATGCCGGACCACCCGCTTGATGTGTTGGCTCCAGTGGAACGTCTGGCGCAATAGCTTGCCAGGCCACCGAACCATCCAATTTATTCACGGCGATGGTCACCAATCGCTGATCCTGCAGGCCCGTGACGATGACCAAATTGCCCGACAATACGGGCGAAGAGTGCCCCGCAGGCAAAGGGACCGACCAAGCGGCGTCCGAAATTTGGAACTGCAGCGGCAATGAAGTCGATTCGAAAACGCCTGTACCACCGGGGCCTCGGAATTCATTCCAGTGGACCGTTTCGCCAGAAACGACTTGCGACCATCCGCTGCAGCTGAGCCAACTGACCCACGCAGCGATACATATGAGCTGCCAGTTATTCATTGTCTGCTTCCGTCTGAGTGTCTGGAGGACCAATCCAAGCAAACGGATTGTGCGCCACTTCCCACAGATAGCCGTCAGGATCTTGGAAGTATCCCGAATAGCCTCCCCAAAAAACTTTCTGACCCGGCTTTGTCAGTTTAGCGCCGCATGACACGGCATGTTTCAAAACAGCGTCGACTTCTTCTGGCGACGACACATTGTGTGCCAGCGCGAAGCCAGGAAAACCGCTGCTTGCGGCGGCAACCTGAGCGTCTTCCGCTAACGCCTCTTTTCCGTAAAGGCCCAGCCAAGTGCCATTGAGCGAAAAGAACGCGACGTTTTCTTCGTCGCCAAAACGTGGAAACCCGAGCGCCGTATAAAAGCGAATCGATGCGGACAGATCTTGAACGCCTAGCGTGATCATGCTGATTCGAGGTTGCATGCTAATGAACTCCTGGCGAATAGGTTTGCTTCGGCCCTTCGCGCCGGTATTTGTTTGTTACAACGAGCAACGCGCCGTGCGATGACGATCGTAACCAATTGCGGCGGCTGAACAAGAACGAGGCGCCAAGTGGAGCAGGTACTTCGCAAGAGGGGTGCAACTTGAGGGATAACGGTGTCTGGTCGATATTTTCCTGACGGTCAACTGACCGTAAGTGATTGCTGTCAAATGAGTTGCGATATTTGTTCAAGTTGGTCGTTTTCGAATGGGATGATTGGAGTACTATATTTGGAGATATCAGTGTTCATTCACAGGAGGAAAGACAGCGGTCTGCCATTCAGATCGCAATTCGAATGACTGAGTCGATCATAACGTCGGTCGATGTAAAAACGCTTCTATCCCTATTTGGCACCTGCGACCAGAATGTGCGCCGGCTGCGCGAAGCGTTTCAGGTGGACATCACGCATCGAGATGGCAAAATTCGGATCTCCGGGGACGATTCGGCGGTTGTGAAGGCGACCAAGGCGGTAGAGCAATTGCGCTCGATCCTAAATCAACACGGTCGATTGACCGACTCGGATGTTGCTTCGGTGCTGCCGGGCAATCCGCAATTGGACCAAAAGTCGAACAAACCGATTACGGTCCTATCCAGCGGCAAGGAAGTTCGTCCCAGAACGGAAGGGCAAGCCAAGTACATCAAGGCCATTCGCGAAAATGATTTGACGTTCGCCGTAGGTCCTGCTGGAACGGGAAAAACGTATTTGGCGGTGGCGATGGCGGTTCGCGCCTTGAAGGACGAACAGATCCGCAAGATTGTGTTGGTTCGCCCCGCGGTGGAAGCGGGCGAAAGTTTGGGATTCTTGCCGGGCGACCTACAAGCCAAAATCAATCCGTATTTGCGTCCGTTGTTGGATGCGTTGTACGAAATGATTGACTACGACCAAATCAAACGCTTAATGGAACGCGACCTGATCGAAGTGGCTCCGTTGGCCTACATGCGAGGTCGCACGTTGAACGACGCGTTCATCATTTTGGATGAAGCACAAAACACGACCGTTGCCCAGATGAAAATGTTTCTGACTCGGATGGGATCCGGTTCCAAGATAGTTGTAGCGGGAGATGAAACCCAAGTGGATCTCCCCAAGGCCATGACCAGCGGATTGTCGGATGCGCTGCGACGTCTGCGAAAAATCAAGGGCGTGGCGGAAGTTCGCTTGACGGGCAAAGACATTGTCCGTCACGCGTTGGTCATGAAAATTGTCAAAGCGTATGAAGAAGGAACGTCCGAACGCGGCTCTTAGCCAGCAGTTCGCGTTTAAGATCATGGCTTCTGGACATTCAAAACGAAAACGAACCGATCGAGTCAGTTTGAAGTTGCCGCCAGGCACTTTTGGAAAGCTGGTGGGAAAGGTTCGCAGCGTCGAAACACTCTTGCGAATTGGCCTCTGCCTGTTGGCCGCCATTGTCTTATGGCTAGTCACGGGACTGTGGTATCCGCCGTTCCCCTATCGCGCCGGCGATATTCCTCAGCGGAACATCGTCGCACGAGTTTCCTTTGAAACCAAGGATGAAGCCGGTACGCTCCAGTCGCTGCAAGCGGCCAAGGGCCGAGTAGATGCAGTGTACGCGCACGACCGTCAATTATTGATGGATAAGCGGCGACAATTACGAGACAAAATCTTCCAGGTCCTGCAGGCCCAAGATCTGGATGACCTTGATCCCAAGCTGTGGGCCGAATTCAGCTCGGAACCGCAACCGGAACAAGAAACGGCCGAATTGGTAAACCAAACGGTGTACCAAACCATGACCGCGACTGGTGGTGGTGCGAACCCCATTCCCGTTTCCCTACCTACAGCCCTGATCAGTCGCTACGGCGAATTTGACCAGTTTCGACAAGCGTTGGCCGACGACGTGGAACTCAAGACGTTTGACACGTCCTTGCAACGTTGCATGGTCGATATTGATCGACATGGTTTGCTGGATCGTTTGCGACATCAAATTGGCGAAGACGGAAACTCTATCCGCATCAGTGTCTATGCTGTTGGTACGCCGGAATTGGCGCAATCCTTTGACGCCGATTCGCTGCGTTTGATTCAAGCCAAACGGAGCTTAGCCGAATCGATTCGCAAAGAATTTCCGTCCACCGTGTTGGCGGAAAGCGTGGTGCGTTGGCTGGATCGCAACCTGGAAAAGACGCTGACGTTCGACCCTCAGTTAACTCGGCAAAAGCAAGACGCCATCCGGAGGTCAGACCTCGCACTGATCCAACTCAAAGTGGCGAATCCGTCTTGGCGCAAACCGGCCAACCATTGGACAACAAGCTGACACTGCTTCGCGAAGAACACAACGCGTATATCGATCATCTATCCAGCATGCGGTTGCTGTATTTTTCTTGTGTAAACTCGGCATGTACGCCGCGTTGTATGTCCTGTGTGGTGTGTATATTTACTATCGGCGACGCGCCGTACTGCAAGATCTGACCGGATTGTCGCGACTCATCTTGCTGGTCACCGTCACCGTTGCTGCCACTTGGTTTTCACTGAAGACGCGGTTTGAACTGGTGCCGCTACTGCTGTTTGCCATGACGGCCGTGATTGTCTACCAGCAAGAGATCGCGTTGTTATTATCGGCGTCAGTGGCGTTGGTAGCCGTGCTTTCCGGAGGCCTGGGAATTCTGGAATTGGTCACGCTGTCAGCCGCCATGTCCGTGGTGGTGTTGATGATTCGTCATATTCGCACCAGAACCAAACTGATTTATGTTGGCTTGTGGACGGCGGCTGCCGTTATTTCGACCACCATCGGCGTTGGCACGTTTCTGGGGCGCAATCCTAGCTTCATCCTGTTGCAAGAAGCCGCATGGTATGCCGCTTGTGCCGTCGGTGCGGGCGTCTTAATGACGGGCCTGCTGCCCTTTGTGGAAAAGTTCTTTGATGTTCAAACTGATCTGAGTCTGCTGGAATTGGGTGACGTGGCACATCCCTTGTTACAAGAATTAGTGCGTCGAGCTCCCGGAACGTACAACCATTCTATTAACGTGGCTTCGATTGCTCAGGCCGCAGCGGAATCGATTGGGGCGAACGGGTTGTTGGTTCGAGTCGGCGCGTATTTTCATGACATCGGCAAGATGCTCAAGCCGCAGTACTTTGTGGAGAATCAATCGGGCGATAATCGTCACGAATCGCTGATGCCGGCCATGAGCACGTTAGTGATCATTGCGCATGTCAAAGACGGAGCCGATTTGGCTCGGCAACACAATCTGCCCAATACGTTGGTCGATTTCATCTTGCAGCATCACGGCACAACGCTGGTGGAATATTTTTACCACCGAGCCAACGAAAAGCAGCGAGAATCGGACCCGGATGCGGAACTGGTCGATGAAGGACACTATCGCTATCCCGGTCCCAAGCCGCAAACCAAGGAAGCGGCCGTGTTGATGTTGGCCGATGCCGTAAAGAGAGTGCCAGTCGTTCGCTGGTTGATCCCGCGCCCGGCTAGAATTGAAAGCCTGGTGGAAGATATGGCCATGAAAAAGCTGATGGATGGCCAGTTCGACGAATGTGGTCTCACTTTGAAGGAACTGCGAACCATCCAAGATTCGCTGATCAAATCGCTGACGGCGGTCTATCATGGTCGCATCAAATACCCAGATCAACAGACGGCATAATCAATTGAACATGGACGCGTATCTGATCGAAGTCAACAACCAACAAGTCTCGTTGTCCATCAACGAAGACGCCATCACGCTGGCGATTCGCAACATCTTAATCAACGAACAGATTCAACGAGCTCAAATCAGTGTGGCGTTGGTGGATGATCCCACTATGCACGATCTGAATCGTCGCTACTTGGACCATGATTATCCTACCGACGTGCTGAGCTTTGTGCTGGAACAACAAGGCCAAGCCTATCTAGAAGGTGAAATCATTGTCAGTACCGACACGGCCATTCGGTGTTGTGCCGAATACCACTGGTCCGCTACGCAAGAACTGTTCTTATACGTGATTCACGGTATGCTCCACTTGGTCGGTTTCGATGATACGGAAGATTCGCTACGAACCGAAATGCGACAGCGCGAACGCTACTACTTGCAGGCTTTAGACATTGGGCTACCGCCGGAATCCGCAACTGATTCGCAAGACTCGGAACCCAACGGAGAGCCCCAACTGTGACGACATGGTCCTTAGTATGGCTCTTTCTGGGTGGATCGGTCGCCACGTTCCTTTCGGCCTTGGCAACCAAGTCGTTTACCGAAATTTCATGGCACGAACTGCACGAATATTGTCATCGGCGGAAACGAGACCTCCTGTTCGACCAAATTCACGACGAATCGGACGATGTGTCGCTGGCCGCTGACACCCTGCACGCCGTGGGCGTAGGCGTGATGATGCTGGCCGCCATTGGTTTGTATCTGGGCGATAGCTCGATGAGCAAGATCGCCGTTTGGGATCTGCCCTACGTTGTCGTGATTGCCGCGGCCGTGTTCTTTGTGATCAGCGTCTGGCTGCCTCGAGAAGTCGCCAGGTGGTGGGGCCACATCTATCTGTTTCACACGTGGCGCATCTGGCGACTCAGTTCGCTAGTCCTGAAGCCGTTGGGATTTTTTTCCTATGTCTTCAATGTCATGTTGGTGCGAATGTCCGGACGCAAAGAAGATGATCCGGAAGAAGAAAAGGAAGACCTGGAAGACGAAATTCGTTCGATCGTGACCGAAGGCCATCACGATGGCTTGATGGAAGCGGATGTTCGCGAAATGATTGAAGGGATTATCGAATTGGACGATGTCGACGTGGCGGACATCATGACACCACTGACCGATATGGATTCGATCGAAGTCAGCCGAACTTGGCGAGACATCTTGGATTTTGTGGTCGAATGCGGTCGCACTCGAATTCCCGTCTACGAAAAGGACAAAACCAATATTGTCGGTACGCTGTACGTCAAGGATTTGCTCAGCATTCTGTCTCACGAACAGCATTCGCCCGTGTCTCTGGAAAGCTTGCTGCGCGAACCCTGGCACATTCCGCTGACGACCAAAGTCGACGAACTACTGAAACAGTTTCTGCGAGGCAAGAATCATCAGGCGATTGTGATTGATGAATTCGGAAACACGCGAGGCCTAGTGACCATTGAAGATGTGCTGGAAGAGATTGTCGGCGAAATTGTTGACGAATCTGACAAAGAATCAGAAAGCCCGATTCAACAATTGTCGGAAGTTGAAGCCATCATCCACGCCCGTACGCACATCTACGAAGTGAACGATCTGTTACGACTAGACCTTCCCGATGACGGTGACTTCGACACACTCGGCGGGTTCGTCATCAGCCAACTGGGACACATTCCCAAAGTTGGCGAAACCGTTCTCTGGCAAAACGTCCAGATTACGGTCACCGCCGCTTCCAAGCGCCGAGTCGAACGACTGCAAGTCATCGTGCTGGACGAAGAAGCCGTCTCCGATCAAGCGCGAAGTAGCGACGGACGATAGTCTTACGCCACTTCGACTACTTCGCCGCGTCAGAATTCCTTGCCGAGTAACCGCCGAGCGTCCGCCACAGTTCGACCGCACACGGCCCTTGTCTTCGGACACATGTACGACTACGACGGGGCTCAGCAGGATTTCATTGACGAGCGATAACTCGCTGTTGATGGATTATTTCTTGATTTGATCCAGCAATCTTCCCGGTGATCCCATGACGTTGTAGCCGCCGTCCACATGCAAGATTTCTCCCGTAATGCCGTCGGACAAGTCAGACAGCAGGTAGGCACCGGCGTTGCCGACTTCTTGATGCGTGATGTTTCTGGCCAGCGGAGCCATGTGTTCATACATTTGCAGCATCTCTTCCACACCCGCGGCGCGACCGGCTAGAGTTTTGACGGGGCCGGCGCTAACCGCGTTTACTCGGATCCCCTTTGGTCCTAGATCGTACGCCAAGTAGCGAACACACGCGTCCAACGCAGCTTTACAAATGCCCATCACGTTGTAGCCGGGTACTGCTTTCTCACCGCCAAAATAGGTCATAGTGCAAACGGCCGAATGATCTGTCAGGATTTCTCGGGCGGCATTAGTGACGGCCAGCAAACTGTAGGCACTGATGTCCATGGCCAACTTAAATCCTTCTCGGCTGGTTTCCACCGTGTCGCGATTCAGGTCTTCTCGATCTGCAAATGCCACGCTGTGTAGCAGAAAGTCGATCTTGCCGAAGGTTTCGCCCGTTTGTTGCATGACTTGTTTGATATTCTCGTCATTTTGCACGTCCAGCGGCACCAGGAATTTGGCATTTGCATGTTGGCTGGTCAGCTTTTCCACTCGTTTTCGATTTCGCTGTCGTTCATCATCCGCGCGGTCGGGTAGGTGAGTGAAACCGCATTCGCCACCTTCGGCCATGATTTTTTCGGCAATGGCCCAGGCGATCGAATGGTCATTCGCCACGCCAATGATCAGCCCTTTTTCCTTCGAACAATCCCATCTTCCAGTCTCCTCGATTCTAATTCTTCACCGCGCCCACAGCGAACGTAAGTCCTAGCGCGCGTGAGCGAGAATCCTAGCCCGACGCGTGAGCGAGGAAACCAAATAACTCCACGATCTCTCGCTCACGCGTCGGGCTAGGATTCGGTTCCAACTAGGATTCGGCCCGATCTGGTTATTTCTGTGCGCTACGATTATTGATTCCAACCAATCGTACAAGATACCGGTGTCGGCCAGATTAGCCTAGTGCCGACCCGGTTCGATCCAAATCGCAGCAAAGTGAGCGGTAGAGAAGCTATTTTTGGATGGGTGTTTCTTTATCACCGTCTCGCAAAAAAGGTTCGCGCACTTGTTTGCCCTGGGCGGGCACGATGGGCCGCACCCAGATATTGCGGAAGCGAACCGGGTTGCCATGATCTTGCAACGCGATGGGCCCAACCGGTTTGTGAGCGTTGTATTGCGGCGGTCGATGGAACGGAGTGTCACCCAACAATTCAAAGTGGTTCAGCACCAGTACGCCGTTGTGGACAGCGGTAATGTAAGCGGGCGAAGCCAGCGAACCGTCTTCGTTAAAGCGAGGTGCCGTCCAAAAGATGTCATACGAATTCCATTCGCCAGGAGCTCGCATCGCGTTGGCCATGGGTGGCGTTTGCTTATAGATGGCGGCGGCTTGGCCGTCAAAGTAGGTTTCGTTGTCGTACGAATCCAGAATCTGCATTTCGTACTTGCCCATCAAGAACAGGCCACTGTTCCCTCGTCCTTGACCATCACCTTTCACGACCGTCGGGGCGGACCATTCAATGTGAACTTGGCAGTCACCAAATTCCTCTTTGCTAACAATTTGGCCTTTGCCACTTTCGAAATGACCTTCTTTGACCGGCCAGTTCTCGCCGTTGTGCCAATTGTTCAAATCCTTGCCGTTGAACAAGACAATGGCGTCAGACGGAGCATCCGCATCCTTTTCGCCGGGTTTGATGATAGGCGGTTGTTGCCATTCCATCCCCGTCAAGTATTCTTCGGCTGATGCCAGGCCGCTAAACACGAACGTTACCAAAAACAATGTTCGCCAGACACTAAGCTTCATCGTGCAGTTCCTATAATCTTCATATGCGTGGGCTGAGAAAAATGGCCATGTTCACCAACACAGCCGGAGTCGGCCATTATCGGATGCCGCCGCACGGCCTGCAACTGCGGTAGCGGCTGCGTGTTAAGCGCGATAACAGCGGGAAAAAAGTGGATGTCACCATCGTCCTGACGCTTATGTGATCGCCTTGACGCTCGCATGATTGCGAACCGCAATTCTTCAAACGATCCTAAGCCCGTGGTCGAATGATTATTCGGTGCCATTGGAAACGTTGTAGCAATAGATCAAATCTTGGTCTCGCAAATACAGCTTCCCGTTCACCACCACAGGATGGACCCAGATTCGTCCGTCCGGTTTGCGAAGTTCTGTTTGTGGATCCAGGGTAAAACGTCCGTGTTCGTGCCAGCCGTCCGTGGCGGCGTCAATCAGCGCCACTTCGCCTTCGGATTCTGAAACCAAAACTAACTGACCGTTCGCGGCCGTGATGGCGCCTTTGCCGAATTCGTCACGAGCTCGCCACTTCACTTCGCCGCTCAAGAAATCGTGGCACAACCAACCGACTCCGTCCGAATAACCAAAAATCGAATCGCCCACCAAGACCACTCCGCCATGATGGTTCTTCATCATCTTTTGAGCCTTCTCGTCGTACTTGGCCGCGACTTGATTGTCGGGCGAAATTTGGAACACGTTGCATCCGGCGCTGTAACTGGAAGTGACATACACATGTCCGTCTCGGTAGACCGGCGTCGGAATCACCGCGACCGCTCCGGGCCAGTCCGTCTTCCAAAGTAGCTTGCCGGAATCGGCTGCAATGCCAACCACCGACTTTTCCGTCACTTGAATCAACTGTCGCTGGCCGTGCACGTCAGCGGCAATGATGGATGCGTAATGTGCCGGATCCGTGAACTCTATAGACTGCCAAACTTTGGTGCCGTCTGTTTTGTTTAATGCCAACAGCGTGCCTTGTGAGCCACCGGGCGTACAGATGAGATGGTCGCCTTCGATCAAGACGGATTCCGTGTAACCCCAGCCGGGAACTTCGCCGCCAAAGTCGGTCAGCGATATCGACCATTGGGCCGAACCATCGGTTCGATTCGCGCACAGCACCGTGCCGCCGGCGCTAAGGGTATAGACGAAGTCGCCTTCGACTGTGGGCGTAGAACGAGGTCCGTTGCCCCATTTGTTGTCGAATTCGTCGCTGACGGGCGTGGCCCATATTTCTTCGCCAGTGAGCGAGTTCAAACAGATCAGTTCTTCTTTGCCGTTGCGGCTACCCATGGTGTACAGCCGATCCTTGACGACGGAAATCCCCGAATAGCCCACACCCGCGTTTTCAAAAAGCCAGCGGCGCTCAGGTCCAGCTTCGGGCCAAGTGGTTAACAGATTGGTTTCCAAGGAAACGTCGTCACGCATTGGACCTCGCCACTGAGGCCACGAGAATTCTTCGCTTCGTGACAGGCTTGAATGGACCAACGCAAGAAACAGTGTGACCGCAAAAGGCTTTGCATGGAATTTCATTTTGTCATTTCCGCATGTTGCTATTCGAATAGGGAACCGCCCTCAAGATACCGTTCGTCCGGCGCAGACAACAGTCAGGGAATCATTCGAATTTGCAAGCCACGTTCGCAATCGGTATGGGGGCTCAATTGACCGGCAAGAAACTCTATAATCGGGCTGCCGTTCGAATTCGTTTCTATCCTGGAGCCCCTGTAGAATCCATGAAAAGTGTGTTTTTTGCGTCGAAATTGCGTCTCGCCTTGATCGTTCCAGCCTCGCTGGTTTGCCTGCACATTTCGGCCATTCCGCTGTGGGCCGCGGGCGGAACCGGCACCGCCAATCCGAATCTTTCGCCCACCGGCCATCTGATCATGATGGTCGTGTACACCGTGGTGGCCTTGGGTTTTTCGTTCTTGTGTTCGGTGGCCGAAGCGGTGGTGCTGAGCATTTCACCGTCTTACATTCAAAAACTGACCAATGATGGGCACAAGGCGGCGAGCCGAGTTGCCAAGTTGAAGGGCAACATCGACCGCAGTTTGGCAGCCATCTTAACGCTAAACACAATTGCTCATACGGTTGGTGCGGGCGGAGCAGGTGCGGAGGCGGCGGCGTATTTTGGTGACAAATATGTTGGCCTGTCGATGGCAGTGTTGACGCTGCTGATTTTGTTCTTGTCGGAAATTGTGCCCAAGACGGTTGGCGCGGTTTATTGGCGTTCGCTAGCGCCGATCACGGCTTGGTTTGTGAATTCGCTCATTTGGATCTTGTTTCCGTTGATCTTTCTGTCCGAACTGCTGACCAAATTGATCACGGGCGGAAAGAGCTTGCACGGGATTAGTCGCGAAGAGTTTGCAGCGCTAGCCGATGTCGGCGCGGCGGCTGGCGAAATCGATGTCAACGAATCCAAAATTCTGAAAAACATGTTTCGGTTTCCCAGTCTGCGAGTGGAAGATGTGATGACGCCTCGCACCGTGGTGTTCGCACTGCAAGAAGATCTGACCGTGCATGAACTGATGGAGCAGCATCATGAATTGGCCTTTTCGCGGATCCCGGTGTACGGAAAAAATCGAGATGACGTGACGGGCTTTGTACTCAAGACCGATATCCTGCTGAATGAAGCTCGGCAAGCAGGGAAGGCTCGTTTGCGCGACATAAAGCGAGACCTGCGAGCCATTCGCGACGAAACTCCGCTGTCCGATGCGCTGGATGAATTGCTGGATAATCGAGCTCACATTTTGCTGGCGGTGGATGCGTACGGCGGGATGCAAGGTTTGATCACGCTGGAAGATGTGGTCGAAACATTAATCGGTTTCGAAATTGTGGACGAAGCCGATAAGAATGTGGATATGCGAGACTTCGCGCGGCAAGAGTGGAAGAAACGTATGGAACGAATCGGCGTCAAATTGCCTGATGGTTCGACCGAAATTGTCGACACCGACCCGCTGAAAATTGAAGACCAACGAGAAGACGATTGATGACAGGGTCTAGCGTTTTTTCGAATTGCTTTTTCCAGCCCGAATTGCTTTTTCTTAGCCCGAAACGTAAGTGAGGGAAAAAAACAGGGACTCCGCAGTCCCTCGCTCACGCGTTTTGAAGTTGCGCTTTTTCCTAGCCCGAAACGTAAGTGAGGCAAAATTGAGCGATTCTGCAGTCCCTCGCTGACGCTTTGGGCTAAGATTTTCCGCCGAAAAAACGCGAATGCGCAGCTTCAAAAAAACGTTTGCCAGCAGTCAACTTGACGAGGATTGCTGAGCCCACTGTCGGCAGTATTCATATAAGGCCATGGCGGTGGCCGTGGCCACGTTATAGCTGAGCGGCAAGCCAAACACGGGGATCTCGATCGAATCATCCAATAACGCTAATTCGCTATCTGACATGCCCAGTCGTTCATGGCCAATCACCAAAACGCTTTTCATCTGGAATTGATATTCGTGTAGATTATGGGATTGCGTGGTTTGTTCCAGTCCCACAATGCGATAGCCGTCCGACTTCAGTCCCTTGAGGACGGGCGGCAAACTGCGATTTCGTTGTACTTCTAGGAAATCGAGACTATCTCGCGCAATCTTCGGATCAATCTTGGCGTTGCCACACGCAATGATTTTCTTGACGCCGCAACAACCGGCAGCTCGGACAATACGAGCCAAATTAACGTTACTACGAAGCTGCGGAATGGCCAACACCAGTTGGTTGGGCGTAGCGGGCTGCGAATAGGGTTTGTGTCGCAGATGAATAAATTCGCTCATGCAATTGGCACTTTCGCATGTAGACAAAAAGAAAATTGGTTTACCGGCGTTCGTCAAGATTGTAGTCTGTTCGCCAGGATGTTGGAGATAGTCTCCAATGACGTTTTTTATTCCATTTACTGAACGAGAGAACCTGATGAAGTTGACGAATCGATTGTTCCATTGTTGTCTTGTGCGAACCGGTGTGATCTGCGCGTTGCTGATCGCTTGTAGTAACCTGAATGCCGAAGAAAGCGAATTCACATCCACCACCATTGATCTGGGCGTGGTGGTCAGCGACATTCAAAAGTCGGTCGAATTTTATACCAAGGTTGTTGGCTTCAAAGAGATCCAAGGATTTTCCGTGCCCGGCGACTTTGCCGCAGACGCGGGGCTGACCGATCATCACAAACTAGACATTCATGTGTTGGTCCTGGGCGATGATGCCTCGGCGACTCGGTTAAAGCTGATGCAACTTCCCGGAGTCAACAGCAAGACCAGCGACAACTCGCACATTCATTCGCAATTGGGTTTCAGCTACATCACGGTGGAGATTGCCGATACCAATTCCGCTATGAAACGACTGGAAAAGGCTGGCGTCAAACCGCTGGCCAAAGGACCGGCCGGTCTACCCGCGCCACTGCCTCAAGACTTGTATCTGACGGTGATTCGCGACCCCGATGGCAACTTTGTGGAATTGGTCGGCCCCAAGAAATAGGCCGGTTCCGGTGTACCGAAATGAGCCCCGAGCGACCGCACATGACCATTCTGGAAGCAGCCGATTTTCAAAGTCAGCCAACTTGTAGTAATGCAGATCATCTCCAGAATCGTCTTATTGGTTCGCTCCGGGCGTTGATCGTGATGCTGTCCGAGACATTCATCTCACTCGGGGTAGCGAACACGACGGAGGGTTGTTCTGTATCGAGGCCAGCAACGAACGAGCGAACAGCGCCGTTTTTTCAAACGAAAGAACTTCGCCTTGGGGATGATAAGGTTAACACCATATTCAGCACGACCCTAGGTGCGCTGGAGAACGGACATTGGCCAAGATCTTTTTGAGAAGCCTTTCGATTCATGACTCGAAAACGAATCGTGTCCTTGGGCGCATTGAACTCCGCCGTAGCATGGGCCCATGGCCCGTGTATTTTGCGTTTTGTAGGTTAGTATGAGCAACGGGCCGTGGGCCCATGCTACAAGATGTTTCGTCCGTGGCTAGCGCCCAAGCGGCTAGTTGAAACGTGCTGCATCGACGCTTCTCGCCAGCTTAAGTCGTTCGAAGTGCCGCCTTCAGGCGGAAATCTGATTAGGGCCAATTCGGCCAAAAGCGCGGAAATCGACCTTACGCCAACTCCGCCTAAAGGCGGGACTACCAACCAATCATGGCGGCGGCCAGCGGTCGTGGTTTCTGGGATGGATCGAGCTGGCTGATGATTGCGTTTGGACACACTGCAGATTCGTAGTAGCCAGCGTGCGGCGTCAGGATACAATGAATCCAAAATCTACAGGCCCATGATTTTGGAATTCAAGTCAAAGTATCTCGTTATGCAACGCTTTACTGTCCTGCGGCGTCTATGCCGAATCGTCTTATTGGTGCTGGCAGTGTCATCGTCGCGGGCGTTGACGGCCGAAGTAGAAGTTGCGGGCATCTATGTGGTGCCGCATCAATTTTCTGATCAGCTCAAATGGCGACGGCCGCCCGAACCGGAGCTGAGTGCCCGAACCGAATTGTTTGTGCGAAACGGTTCGACGGAAAACTTGGTTCTGCCCAATGGTTCGCTGACGTGGGACCAAAAGCTGCCGCAAACGCTTGTGAACGAAGGGCAATGGGCGTGGCACGGGACTCCCGATTCGTGGCTCGAGGAACAAACAAGCGTGCCACCTGGATCTTTGCTGGCGCTGGAATGGAATGGGCGTTCGGCTGCATGGGGGATTGGATCTCGCCATTCGCTGCAGATGGTGGGCGTACCCAATCCGTTGGAAATCGATTTAGCAAAGCAAGATATTGGCATTTCATCCGTGTCGTTCATCGCGCCGGACGATTCCGTTTATCCGCAACGCATGGTGGTGCATGTGGCCAACATGTTGTCACAAGATGTTACGTTGGCGGGCTATCGACTCTGGTTGGCCCAGCCGGATGAATCGGTGCACGTGTTTTACGCAAGCGACCTCAATGCGCCGTGGAAAGCGTTTGGCGAGCGGCCGTTGATTCAGTCGCAGAGCCGTTCCGGTTTTGAAGTTGAATTCGAACGGCTGCCGCTGACCTATTGTGTGTTAGAAGTGATGGTGTTGCGAACCGATGGTTCGCGCCAATCATTGTGGGCCAAGCTGCGCATCAAGCCCGATCGTTTTGATATCAGCGGAGGCTGGGTGGCGTCGAATGTGGGCGGCACCAATAGTTTGACCATGCTGCCCTATTTGAAGACGCTGAAACGCATGCACATCAATACGGGCCAAATTGAAAATGTGTCCGGCTACACGGACAACGCCGAACTTTATTCGCAATATCCCATCAAGCTGTTCAACCGTTTGCAGCCGGTCAGTCGGTTCGAAGCGGATCAAGAATTGGCCAAGGTGCACGCCGTCGAATTTCTGGGCGAACCGCAGTATGGCGGTGGTCGTCCGGTGCCTCCGCAAGAGGTTTACGACCAGCTATTGCCTTATCAGACCAGTCGTCTGCCTACGACGGTCACGTTCAGCGAAGAACACAATTGGAGGTACTACGCGGGCATTTCTGACTTTCCGCACTACGATGCTTATCGAGTGACTGCGCCGGCGGCCGATGCGTGGCGCAGCTACGATCGTTGGAATGGCAAGCAAATTCGTTGGGCCGCGCCGCTGGAAACCATCGGCGATATGACTCGTAGCCTGAAGCATCACCATCGGCCTCGTCCTATCGCCTATTGGGCGCAAGGAGCCCATCATGATTGGCGAGGTTACGGGCGGCAGCGAAGTTCGCCCAACCCGGATGAACTGGCGGCACAAGCGTACCAAGGCTTGGCGAATCACATCACTTCGCTCTATTGGTTCAACTTGAGCATTGAATCGTTAGCCAAGTTTCCCGATTTGATCGAACCGATCACTCGCATCAATCGAGAAATCCGGATGTTGGATTCGCTGATGGTGGAAGGAGATGCAACGTTTCACCAGCGCATTGCGTCTGATGGTTCGCCAGATCTAGATGTGAACATGATCGCCGGCCCGGAAGCGGCCGTCATCTTTGTCCAGAACTTGGACTATTCGATTGATGAAACCAAGAATGAATTCATATTTTCCAACCGCGATGTCACAGTTTCGTTGCCCATGCCGGCGTGGTTTGGTTCACACTTGGTTGCGTTCAAGGTCAATGCGGATGGAGTTCAAGGCGCGAACTGTTCGTTTTCCAGTGATTTGCGAGAAGTGACAATTACCGATACCATTCGCGTGGCGGGAATCTACGTGGTGACCACCAATCCGGATCTGCGAACCCAATTAGCCGCCAAGCATCAAGCGTTAGTCGAAACAGAAAACGTCATCGATTTTCATCCGGGCGTGAACCCGGACGACACAAATTCGCTCGTAGAATTAGCGAAAGATCCTGCCGGTCGGCGCGAATAGCGTTCCGGTATAGAATCTGGCATACGCTGCACGCTCACTGCTAGCAGCTCTCCATGACGGACGGACCGTGAACAACGCCAGCGAAAATTCGGTTAACCAATCGACGCCCATCTTTTGTGCAGAAGATGTCAAAAAAGTTTATGACATGGGCGAAGTTCAAGTGCATGCGCTGCGCGGCATCGACTTGCAGCTGTATGCCAGCGAATTCGTCGTTCTGTTGGGTCCGTCCGGAAGTGGCAAGTCAACGCTGTTGAATATTCTGGGCGGTCTGGACGTGCCCACTTCGGGCATCGTGCGCTATCTGGATCATGAACTGACCAAGTATGATGACACGGCGCTGACCAAGTTTCGTCGCCAACATGTCGGCTTTGTTTTCCAATTCTACAATCTGATTCCCAGCTTGACGGCCAAAGAAAATGTCGCCCTGATTACGGATATTGCTGACAATCCCATGTCACCCGCCGATGCGTTAGACATGGTGGGACTGCACGAACGCATGAATCACTTTCCAGCCCAGATGTCGGGCGGCGAACAACAACGAGTCGCGATCGCTCGTGCTATTGCCAAGCGTCCCGACGTGCTTTTGTGTGACGAACCGACCGGCGCGTTGGACATTCACACCGGCATGGTGGTGTTGGAGGTGATTGATCGAATCAATCGCGAGCTTGGAACCACCACGGCTGTCATCACGCACAACGCGGCCATTTCCCAGATGGCACATCGCGTCATCTCGATGGCGGATGGCAAGATCTCCGGCGTGAAGGAAAATCATCAGCGGCTGACCGCCAAGGAGCTGGACTGGTGATCATTCGCGCGATTGACCGGAAGTTGCTGCGAGATCTGAGTCATACCAAAGGGCAAGCGCTGGCGATTTCGCTGGTCATTTCGTGTGGCGTGGCGATGTTCATCATGTCGCTCAGCACGTTGGAATCGCTCCGGATCACGCGTCAACGCTACTATGACAACTACGCCTTTGCACACGTGTTCGCTCGTTTGAAACGAGCCCCCGAATCGCTACGAGAACGCATTGCGGAAATCCCGGACGTCGCCAGCGTGACCACTCGAGTTGTGCAGGACGTGACCCTGGATATCCCTTCGCTGCCCGAACCGGCGGTAGGCCGTTTGATTTCCTTGCCGCCGCGCCGCAATGAAGGACTGAATCGCATCTTCCTGCGAGAAGGCCGTTACGTGGAACGGAATCGAGGTGGCGAGGTGTTGGTGGGCGAATCGTTTGCCAAGGCTCATGATCTGCATCCGGGAGATTCCGTGCTGGCGATTATGAACGGTCGCAAACAAGCGTTGAAAATTGTCGGTGTGGCTCTTTCTCCCGAATATATTTTGCAAATCCGTGAAGGAGAACTGCTGCCCGATGAGAAGCGGTTCGGCATCTTTTGGATGGACCAAGATGAATTGTCCGCCGTGTTTGACATGGACGGCGCGTTTAATGATGTGACCATGCGGCTGTTACGAGGAGCATCAGAGCAAGAAGTCTTGGATCGCTTGGATGATTTGATCGAACCTTACGGAGGAGTCGGTTCGTACGGTCGTGACCAACAATTGTCACATCGCTATTTGAGTGACGAAATGAGTCAGCTGCGAACGATGGGCATGATCGCTCCAATGATTTTTCTTTCCGTTGCCGCATTTTTGTTGAACGTGGTGATGAGCCGACAGATTCGCGTGCAGCGAGAACAAATTGCGGCACTTAAAGCGTTCGGCTACAACAAATATGAAGTTGGCTGGCACTATTTGAAGCTGGTCTTGCTGATTTCCGCCATCGGCATGGTGCTGGGAATCGTCTTTGGAGTGCAATTGGGACGGAATCTGACCGTCATGTACACTCGGTTCTACAAGTTCCCTGTCTTCCAGTTTTTTCTGGATTGGCGAATTGTCATTGCCAGCGTGTTTGTCAGCGGAACGGCCGCGGCGTTGGGGACATTCGCGTCGGTACGTTCGGCCATTCGCTTGCCGCCGGCCGAGGCGATGCGACCGGAACCACCTGCCAACTATCGGCCCACGTTAGCGGAACGGACCGGTTTGGGCTTTCTGCTTTCGCCTGCTGGTCGCATGATCATGCGGAACCTGGAACGCCAACCGCTGAAGTCATTCCTGTCGTGTTTGGGCATCGCCATGGCGGTATCGGTCTTGATTCTGGGCGCGTTCATGGAAGATTCGCTGGATTACATCATCCATTTTCAGTTCTTCCTGTCGCAGCGCTATGACATGAATGTGGCACTGATTGAACCTTCTTCGCCAGAAACGATTCATGAAATTCGGCAGTTGCCTGGTGTGGTGCATTGCGAACCGTATCGCGCTGTCGCGACGAAGATGCGTTTTGGGCCGGTTGAGCGTCGAGTCGGCATTATGGGCTTGGCGGAAGATGCCGATCTGTTTCGTCTGATCAATGAACGCGAAGCACCCGTCGCCATGCCGCCGGATGGCTTGATGCTTTCCAGTAAGCTGGCCGAATTGCTAGGCGCCAAACTGAATGATCGAATCACGGTGGAAGTCCAAGAAGGTGACCGTGAAGTACGTTTGGTTCCGGTGACGGCGTTAGTCACGGAATTTGGCGGCACCAATGCTTATATGTCGGCGACCGCGCTGCATCGTTTGTTGCAAGAAACCGACACCATTTCCGGCGCGTTTCTGACGATCGATCAAAACAGTTCAGAACCATTGTATCGGAAGTTGAAGAACACGCCTCGAGTGGCTTCGGTCAGTGTGAAAGACGCGGCGCTGCAGAGTTTTCACGATACGATTGCGGAAAATCTGTCGTCCATGCGAGCGTTCAATATCATGTTCGCTTGCGTGATTGCCTTTGGCGTGGTTTATAACAACGCACGCATCTCGGTGGCCGAACGGAGTCGCGAACTGGCGACGCTACGCGTCATCGGGTTTACTCGATCTGAAATCAGTCGCATCCTGTTAGGCGAAATGGCCATCATCACGGCACTGGCTATCCCGCTGGGGATGCTGATGGGGTACGGCTTTGGTTGGTACATGACGCAGGGCTTGGATACCGAAGTATACCGCATTCCGTTGGTCATCAACCCCACGACATACGCGTTTGCGGCCTGCGTGGTCATAGTGGCCACCATCATTTCCAGTATTGGCGTGCGGCGACAACTTTATAACTTGGATTTGGTCGCCGTGCTAAAGACCAAAGAATAATAGAAATGGAGAAGTCGCGAATGAAGAACCTCATTCGACGATTAGTGTGGAGCATTGGTGGACTGTTGATTGTAGGCCTGATTGTATATGGCTTTCTGCCCAAGCCCATTGATGTGGATCTGGCCGAAGTGAGCCGAGGCGCGTTGCAAGTGACCGTGGATGAAGACGGAAAGACGCGAATCAAGGAAAAGTACATCGTTTCCGCGCCACTGGGAGGACGGCTGCTACGAATCAACTTAGATCCCGGCGATCATGTGACGTCGCAACAGACAGTCTTGGCGTCCCTTGCGCCCAGCGATCCGACGTTGCTGGATGCGCGAGCGATCGCGCAAGCGGATGCTCGAGTGAAAGCGGCGCAGGCGGCGTTGAATCGAGCGGACCCGCTGCTCGAGCAAGCTCGTTTGGCGCTCGATTCGGCCGAAGTCGATCTCGGTCGGCAACGGCAATTATTCGAAAAAAACGCGGCATCGCAGCAAGCCTTGGACGACGCAGAACTGCTGTTTCGAACTCGATCCGAAGAATACCGATCCGCTCGGTTCGCTCGAGAAATCGCCGAATACGAACTGCAGCAAGCGCAAGCCGCGCTCGTTCGCACTCAGCCTCAAAACGATGCGAACGCCACGCAATGGCAATTCGATATCCAGTCACCCATTGATGGCGCCGTGTTGCGAATCTTGCAAGAGAGTTCTGCCGTGGTGACACCGGGCATGCCGCTGCTGGAGCTGGGTGATCCGCAAGATTTGGAAATTGAAATTGATGTGCTGTCTTCGGATGCGGTGAAGATTGGGCCGGGAGATCGAGTGATCATAGAACACTGGGGTGGGCCGTATCCGCTGGAAGGTCGAGTGCGTTTGGTCGAACCATCGGCGTTCACCAAAATTTCTGCACTGGGTGTCGAAGAGCAACGTGTGTTTGTGATTGTCGATTTGGTCGAACCGATCGAACGCCGTAAGTCGTTAGGTGATGGATTTCGAATTGAAGGACGAATCGTCATTTGGGAAAGTGACGATGTGATCAAAGTTCCGACCAGCGCGCTGTTTCGAGACGCCGATCAGGAATGGGCGGTCTTTCGAGTGGAAGAGGCGACCATTCGGCAAGTCCAGGTGGAAATCGGCCAATCCAACGGATTGGAGGCCCAGATTCTGAGCGGCCTGGAAGTGGGAGACCAAGTGGTGATGCACCCCAGCGACCAAGTAGCGGAGGGCGTTCGCATTTCCTCGGAACTGGGAAAATAGAGGGTCTGCCTGCTTCGATTCCGAAACTCGCTTTAAGCACAATTCGAAACAACGAATTACCTTCGCAGAAAAATTGATAAAGGTTCAAAACTCATTCAAGAAATTCACGCAGATAACGTCTTTTCTTAACAATTACTTAACAATGGCCGGTTAGCCTTCTGGTTCACAGGATATTCACAACCCAAGTCATTTGGGTTTAACACCCGCTTGTTGCGGGCGAACCTTACGGAGGCCAAACAATGAAGACGGCACAATTTCTTTTGTTCTGGGCGGCAGTTCTGAGCCTGATCACTGGCTGCGGCGGTGGCAGCGGTAGCGGCGATTCCGACGAAATCATTATTTCCGGCCGCATGAACAGTAGCGGCACTTACAGTTATTTCCAGGAGCGAGTTCTTGGGAAGAATCTGGATTATTCGACCAACATTTCGGACCAAGCCAGTTCCAAGGCTGTGGTCGAATTTGTAGCAAGTACTCCGAATGCCATTGGTTATAGTGGTATGGGAGCCGCCACGGATAAAGTTCGCATGTTGCCCGTTTCTGATAGTGGCGAAGCAGTCGAACCGACGCTGGAAAAATGCCGTTGCCAATACTTATCGCTGGCTCGTCCATTGTACTTGTATACTTTGGGCGAACCGGAAGGCGCGCTGAAGCACTACATTGAATGGATCATGTCAGCCGAAGGGCAGAAGATTGTAATGGAAGCGGGTTACATACCGCTGGCAGAAGATAAGATGGTTACGCCGTCAGGTTCACCTGGGACCGATCTGGTAGAAATTCAAGTGGCAGGTTCGGACACCATGTCCGAAGTAGCCGGACTGTGGTCAGAGGCTTACAACAAGCTGCACGACAACGTGCGAATTTCGGTTAGCGGCGGTGGATCGGGCACGGGCATTGCCAGTCTGATTGACGGTTCGATCAGTATTGCGAATGCCAGCCGAGAGATGAAAGAAGAAGAACGAACTCTGGCATCTGAATCGAACGATGGCAAAGAAGTGATCGAATTCATTGTCGGGCAAGATGCGTTGGCGGTTTACGTCCACAAGGATAACCCGTTGCCCAGCATTAGCATTGCGGATCTGAAGGAAATCTATGGTGAAGATGGATCGATTACACGTTGGTCTCAAGTAGCCGGATGGCCGAAGGCAGAAGATGGCGAGTAGTAATGTGGCGGATGCCGGGCCGAACCGCAAAGGTTCGGCCTTCCAGTCGTTTCGACAGATTGTCGATTCGGTGGTAGATGCGTGCGAACCGATTGTCGAATGGATGATTCGACTTTCTGGTTGGAGTGCGATTGTTTTTGTATTGGCGATCTTTGCATTCGTCTTTGCACAAGCGTTTTTTGTATTCGAACAAGATTCAATGATTCCTTCCTTGTGGATGAAATTGGATTTTGTCGAATTCTTTACCAGCGTCAAATGGCGTCCGACGTCGGTGGTTCGCGAACAGTACGGCATTGTTGCATTGTTGGCTGGAACCGGCGCGGTCACGTTAACGTCCATGGTGATTGCCGTTCCGTTGGGACTGGGCGCGGCCGTGTACGTTTCCGAATTCTGCCACGGCAAGACCAAAGAGACACTGAAGATCATCATCGAACTGTTGGCTGCTATTCCATCCGTGGTATGGGGCTTTATCGGTGTGGCCGTTCTTGGTCCGTTGATCATTGACATTACTGGTTCACCCATCGGTGTGAACGTGCTGAATGCCAGTTTGATTTTGGCTTTGATGAGCGTGCCGGTCATTGTGTCTGTCGGCGAAGATTCGTTGAAGGCAGTTCCGGATTCTTACCGAGAAGCGGCGGAAGCGTTGGGAGCAACCAAGTGGGAAGTCGTTTACCGAGTTCTCTTTCCGGCAGCCAAGAACGGCTTGTTGGCCGCAGTATTGTTGGGCGTGGGCCGCGCTATCGGCGAAACGATGGCCGTACTGATGGCATCCGGGCATAAAGCACAAATTCCCGGCGGTCTGCTGGACCCGGCCAGAACATTGACCGCGACGATTGCCGCGGAAATGGGTGAAGCTCCACGAGGTGGGGATCATTACCGAGTCTTGTTCTTGATCGGTATCGTGCTGTTTGTGTTGACGTTCTTGGTCAACCTGATTGCCGACGTTGTGGTCAAAGGGATCAAGGGGAAACAGAATGGCTGATGCAAATCGTTCCCAAGGAGGCTGCTATGTGGTGCATTCGGCGGAAGTAGGAGTCGCCGGTCCCAATTTTCAACGCTTTCCCACCATGGAGGAAGCGGTCAGCGCCGTCGTTGGCCAAGGTTCGGTCAACGGTCACCAATCTCATTCCAACACGTTGACCAGCAATGGTTCGTTTGTGATTGCGCATCTTTCGAACGAACAGAGTGACACAAGCCAATGTCGACCTCGTCATCGGTTTTACGTCGATTCTCATTTGCTAGGATCGGGTGGCGATGGGACCGAACGCGATCCTTGGCCCGATGTACCGACCGCTGCGAAGCATATTCTAAGCATGGCGGGAGACGGTACACTGAACCTGCGCCCCAACGAACAGATTGTGATTGAAAGCCGCAAAATGTTCACGGCAACCCGCTTGGAAAGAAAGAAGATGCGAAAGCAAAGCATCGCCAAAGGTGTCTTCTTTTGCATGACGTTATCATTGGTCATTCCCGTATTTGCGATTTTGGGATACCTGTTTGTGCAAGCATGGCCCGCCCTATCTTGGGATTTTGTCACGCTCAATCCCAAACGCATGGGAACGGAAGGCGGCATTTGGGCTCCCTTGGTCGGAACGTTTTTCTTGGTTTTGATGTCGCTGCTGATGGCTGCTCCTGTGGGCGTCATGGCAGGTGTCTATTTGAACGAATACGCCAAAGACAATTGGTTCAACCGCATCATCAATTTGGCCGTGGTGAATTTGGCAGGTGTGCCGAGTATTGTACATGCGTTGTTCGGTCTGGGTGCGTTTGTGTTGGCGGCCGGTATGGGCAAGTCTTTGTTGGCTGCTTCGTTAACTCTGTCGGTCATGACATTGCCTGTGATCATCACCAGTACTCGCGAAGCACTGGCCGCCGTGCCCAAGTCATTTCGCGAAGCTTGTTGGAACATGGGTGCGACCAAATGGCAGACCATTCGAACCATCGTCTTGCCGAACTCCATCAGCGGCATTCTGACCGGCGTCATTCTGCAGGTGGCTCGAGCTGCCGGCGAAACAGCTCCGATTATCTTCACCGGCGCAGCCATTTTCTTGCCGGTGAAAGACAACGGCGTGGGCTATTGGCTGCCGTATACGCTGAAGAGTGAAGTAATGGCCCTATCCATGCATTTGTACACACTGCGAGAACAGATCAACAACGCTCCGCTGGCCATGCAATACGGCACTGCGGTGGTGTTGATCGGTTTGGTGCTTTCGGTGAATAGCGTCTCGATTGCGTTACGAGTCTACCTGCGCAGTCGTAAGAAATGGTAGAAGGATCGAATGGTACCTCATATCGAATTCGACAATGTAACCGTCAAGTACGGTTCGCACGTGGCATTGGACCAGATTTCGTTGACCGTTCCGCCGAAGTCCATTATTGGCATCATCGGGCCGGCCAATTCGGGCAAGACCACGTTCTTGAAGTGCATTAATCGCACGATTGATTTCATTGACACGGCCAAAGTCGAAGGCAATGTCCGGGTGAGTGGCGATGACGTGCGAAATTTACGCAACGTCTACGAGCTTCGACGCCGTATTGGCATGGTGTTTCCCTTGCCTGTGGGTTTGCCGTTATCCGTCTATGAAAACGTCGCCTATGCACCTCGCCGCTCTGGCATGCACAATCGCCACGACTTAGACCAGCTGGTAGAAAAATGTCTGCAACAAGCCATGTTATGGGACGAAGTCAAGGACCGTTTGCATACGCTGGGAACCAAGCTTTCCGGCGGACAGCAGCAGCGTCTCACGTTGGCTCGAGCGTTATCGCATCGTCCGGAAATTCTTTGCTTGGACGAATTCTCCATTGCCATTGATCCCGTCACGACAATGAAAATTGAAGACGTGCTGTTGGAACTCAAGAATGAAATGACCATTGTCTTGGTAACCAACTTAGTTCAGCAAGCTCATCGCTTGGCTGATCAAACGGCCTTCTTCAATCAGTCCCAGCTGGTGGAAATTGGCGACACGGAAAAGATTTTTACCGAGCCCGAAAATAAGTTGACCTACGAATATGTAACGGGAGGAGGGGATTCGGTTAATGGCGGACGCAGAAGCGGTCAGCAAGTCGGATGCGCTTATTCGCCCAAATACAGCATCACGGCCAAAGATGTCAGTCTTTGGTATGGTGACTTTCAGGCGTTGAAAAACCTGACGATCAATATCCAACAAGGCATTATCACCGGACTCATCGGTCCGTCGGGTTGCGGCAAGACCACTTTGCTGCGCAGCTTCAATCGGATCAACGAACGCTACGGCAACGTGACCACCAAAGGTGAAATCACGATTCTGGGAAAAAACATTTATGACGAAGATGTGTCACTATCCGAACTTCGCAAGTCGGTAGGCATGGTCTTTCAACGTCCAAATCCACTGCCGATTTCCGTGTACGAAAATGTGTCGTTTGGTTTGCGAGTTCATTCGGATCGAGGTGAACTTTCGCGAGCAAAACGAGACGAATTGGTCGAAGACGCCCTGCGTGAAGTGCAATTGTGGGATGCCGTCAAAGACAACCTACGCCAAAAGGCGACCGGACTGACATTGGAACAGCAACAGAAACTTTGTATTGCTCGTTTGTTGCCCTTGAAGCCTCGAGTCATCCTCATGGACGAACCCTGTTCCGCTTTGGATGCGGAAGGCATTGAGAAGGTCGAAAATCTGATTTCCAACTTGCGACAGAAATACACGGTTGTGATTGTCACGCATAACATGGCGCAAGCTCGACGAGCGACCGACGAATGTATTTACATGTTGCTGGGTGAAATCATCGAACACGCGCCCACTTCCGATCTGTTTCTTAATCCGCAAAAAAAAGAAACCGAGATGTATATCGAAGGACGTTACGGTTAATTCGTCGAAGTATCGTGGGAAGTGGTATCGACGCATCAAATAGGAATCGGAGTCATGAAAAAGCAAGAACAAGAATGGGAAGGCCTTCGCCGTCGCGTCATTGAGATGGGAAACTTGGCTGAAGCCATGGTAGGCGTTGCCGTTGAAGCAATCACCAGTTCCGAAGTCGATTCGTTAATCAAGAAAGTACTGCAACAAGAAGAACAACTGGACAAGATGCAGTTAGCCGTGGACAAAGAAGCGATACGCTTGCTGACGGTCTACAGTCCCGTGGCTGCAGACTTGCGTTTCATCATGACGGTTTCGCGGATTACGGGTGAATTGGAACGAGTGGGTGATCACGCGACCAATTTGTGTGAAAGCATCCAATTGATGACCGCCAAGACGCAAGTAACGCCCAGTGAAAATCTGCAGAAGATGGGTGCGTTGGTCAGTACCATGATGCACGACGCACTGGACGCGTTCGCCAGAAATGACATGCTGGCCGCTCGATCCACCATTGCACAAGATGACATGATTGATGCCATCAACGATCAGGTTCTGGAGGAACTGCTCAGCGATCACTTGGTCAAAGAAGTTCTATCTGGAACCAAAGATATTGCTGGTTCGTTGGCACAGCTTCTGATTGCCCGTTCCTTAGAGCGAATCGGTGACCAAGCGACCAACATAAGCGAAGAGGTTGTCTACATGGTTAAAGGGGATGACATTCGCCATCGGACGGACGAATCTTCTAACGGTTGATGGTGGAACATGACCGCAACGCGAATTCTGATCATTGAAGACGACCAATCGCTTTCCGACATCTTGGTCTATAATTTTCGCCAAGCCGGTTACGATGTCCTGTGCGCTCGCGATGGCGCAGAAGGACTCGATTTGGCCCGCAAGCGCAATCCGGAATTGATCTTGCTGGACCTGATGCTGCCCACCATGGACGGATTGGAAATCTGTCGACGCCTACGACAAGATTCTGTCACTCGAGACGTCATGGTGGTGATGTTGACTGCCAAAGCCGAAGAAGTCGACCAAGTGGTCGGTTTTGCCATTGGCCCGATGACTACGTGACCAAACCGTTTAGTGTCAAAGTATTGCTGGAACGAGTCAAAGCGGCTGATTCGCAGAAGATCAACCAATTCGACCAAAAGCGAAGTTATTGTCAATCAAGGCATCATGCTGGATCGAAGACGCCACATCGCCATGGCCGGTGATGAACAGTTGGAGCTAACTCCCAACGAATTCAATCTACTGGATACGCTCATTCGACAACCCGGCCGCGCTTTTACTCGAGGAGATCTCATCGATTCGGCACTGGGCGATGATGCCATTGTCTTAGAGCGAACCATTGATGTGCATGTGCGAGCCCTTCGCAAAAAACTGGGCGGTTATGCCGAACTGATCGAAACGGTGCGAGGCGTCGGGTATCGGTTTCGCGACAACCACTAGTTGGACGCCGCTACCAGATCCGGATTCTAGGAAATCCTTTCTTGAAGCCGACGCTGTTAGCCAGCCAAGTCAGTGCTATAGGTGCATGCACCGCATTCCAAACGCCAAATTGCGAATGCAAGCAACATCGATCTAATTAAGCGGGGCGAACTCTGCGGGGTAAATCCAAGCGGCTTGATTCGATCGATTATTCTTCCGATATCGAATGTAGTTACCTTGGCGAATGCGATTGCCTGCAGATCCTTCGCTCATTCGGTAATCTCGCCGCTCATTCCCACGCCCGCCCTTTTGCTTCGGAGAGTATCATGTCTGTTGCTCGTCCCCTCTGGTTCGCTCTTCTTGCCTGTCTGACATGCGCGCCCGTTGTTGTTCAAGCCGCGCCATTGGTGCCTGGCACCGGACAGAAGGTTGATCAAGTGGGAGACGATTTTGAAGATACCAATTGGAGCTTCATACACAACTTTCCCAAGAGCAGTGAAGAGCTGAACGAAAACAAATATTTTCCTACCGGCAAATCGGCCAACAATCGCTGGTATGAAGGCATCAAACGCGGCCAGCCGGATTTCATGCGCCAAGTGCCCACGCCAGAAAACGGTTTGGCGGGCAGTACCGGTTCGCTGCTCATCCGAACTCGGAACTCCGGCATCCCAGGCACGCTCACTCATCAAATGCAGCAAGATGATTTGATTGTGAATTGTCATGCGCAATTCAAAGGTGCGTTGCCGGTGGCGCAGAATCCGAATTGTGTGGTGCGAGTGTACGTGCCGCCGTTTGATAAATGGGAAGATCGAACCGGTCCGTCGTTTGGCTTTCGTTTGGCCCTAGAAACGCATACGTACAAAGTGCCAGATGACAAGAAAGACAAGCGAGGCCTTTTCGGTCGAATGCCATCCAAACAATACTTGCCCGAAACGTATTGGCCCGGCATGTTCATTCATTTTCGTAGCAAGACCGATCGTCGTTTCCAAGAAGATTCTGCGTACTTTACTATTCGCAGCAATGTTCGAGGTGGTGACTTCAAAGGACCGGAGATCACCGAACCGGGTTGGTGGACGTTAGGCATGTCGGTGACCTCCGATGGCATGGTCCACTACTACATTCATCAAGGCATTGAAGATCTCACCGCGGACGACTACGTCACCACTCAGCAACCCTACGGCTACACAGCCGAACTGTTCAAGACGTTTTTCTTCAATGTCTGCAATCAAGACGATGGACGAACTTGGTCCACACCTTGGATCATTGACGATCCAGCGTTGTACATTGCACCCGGCGGTGGCATTGCGGGACGCAGCGGATCGAATCGACGGTGATCGATCTACGATTCAGCTGGCTTGCCGATGGCCTGATCCAGAACTTTGTTCAAGTGAGCTTCCAGGTCGGGCGTTGCACCAACATGGACATCCACGACCGTTCCCTGCGGATCAATGATCACGGTGTGCGGGATTCCCTGCACGCCGTAGCGACGGCCAAACGTACCGTCGGGATCGAGCGCTACGTCCAATTTCCATGATCGAGAAGCCAAGAAAGATTGAATGTCGTCGGACGTTTCCTGCTGATTCACGGCAATCAGGACTACCGAATCGTTGCGTTCCTGAGCCACCTTCATCATGGTTGGCAACGAACCGACGCACGGCCCACACCACGTGGCCCAAAAATCCAATATCACGACTTTGCCTTGCAGGTCCGCCAGCGAGATCGATTCGCCGGTTAGCATTTTCCAATCCATCGACGGTGCCGGCTTGCCTACCAGCGGCGAACTGGCACCGGGATTTTCCGAGGCTGTACCGCTGGCGGGTTCGGGTAACGCCGGAGGTTCGCGCAGTGTCCAGGCTGACCACGTTGCGTCACGTTGTGAACGCCTACCGCCGAATTCTAATGCGGCGATGATTTGCCACGGAATAGACAGCTTGCCAATGGCCGTGGAATCTCCGGTAATAAAATCCGCGTCCACATCCGACGGCACCAAAGTCGCAGAACCTCCGCCATGCAGACGAATCTGCAACACCTCCTGGTTACTGGCCTGACTGCCGGAGTCGTCTTCCAGCGAAATGATCTGACAGACTTTTTCCAAGGGAATCGTGAACGTGTCCAAACGAGCCTTAAAGATGACCTGATTATTTTCGATTCGCACCAATTGGCCTCGTAGACTATCACCATTGAACGCGCGAATCACATGGGATGTGGCTTGGGGTAACGCGCCCAGTCTTCGCGTCAACAAGCGATTTAGTTCATCTTCCGGAATAACACCGGGCCATTGCGAGACCTGCAAGTTAAACAGACGCACAATTTCGCCTTCTGAAGCAGGTGCGGTTGGTGGAACGCCATCGTAGAAGACTTGATTGCGATGTGTCGCTTGCCGCGATACACCCAGTTTCAAGAAGCCGCCTTCAATCGGCGTGGTTTCTCGCCAACCAATCAATTCACGACCGTTGGCCACCAACGAATACTCTTTGTTGATCCGGTCGACCAGGAATTCAATATGAGCACTCGCGTTTTCTCCCAGCGCCAGCGTGGATCGTCTGGCGTTCTGGATGTAGCGGCCACCCATCATCTGACCCAAGATGCCCGCCGCATTGACAACCGCATTTGCGGACAGCGACTTGCCTTGCCGAGTAACCGTAATGTTCACCACATAATCTGGCGGTTCCTTGGCTGCGTCCTCCATCATTTGTTGGGAAATGCCTCGGCTTCCCAGTATGTTCAACGCGTTCTTGGCATTATCGGCTCCCACCGCAATGCTTATGGCACCGTCCTGGCTCCAATGCGCATCGAACGCAATCTTGCACTGATCGGGCAGCCCAACTTCCTTAGCAACATTGGCGTTACCAAAGAATTGGAGCGAACCGTTTTGAAACTGATACGAATCTTTACTCATCTTTTGCGTCGACATCCAGCGATCGCCTGCTCGGAACCCGCTGTACAGCTGCAGTTCAGTGGGATTGCGTTGAATAGCTTTTAGCAGCGTTCGATGGATCTGCACCTCTTGACCGTCGGCCAATTCGACAAAGATGGAATCGGCATCAACGCGTTTCAATAGACACGGCACGGTGTCACCGTTGGTCAACGAGATGCGATCGGTCAAGCGATCGGTAACGCCAGCTGTGTCAGTCGGTTCGAACGAAACACTGGCGTTTCCGCCCAAGACCACCGGCACCGATTGCGAACAATAAACCGGCTCCCAACGCACATTGCCCGAACGGTTCGCCTTGGTCACTCGACCATGGAGCCGCACGCCCGAATGCTCCAACAAGCCTCGTTTTTCGGCCGCCGCTTCCGCTGTTCCCAGGTGGAATTCCACGCGTTCCAGCGCATCCCACTTGGCTACAAAGCTTCCGTCGATGGCGTCCGAAGCCAACAAGATTCCGTCTTGGGCAATTCCTTGATATCTGGCAATGACCGTGCCGCTATCGGCGTATTCGATTCGTACGTATTTCTCTTCTGGCTGACCGTCGCGATTCGTTTGAACGTCTCCCAGCAGAATACGATCGATGTTTGCCAATTCAACGGTTTGTTGTCGTTCTTCTTCTTCTTCTTCTTCTTCTTCTTCTTCTTCTTCGGCATTCTCTTCGCCATCGACTCGAATGGTCAGATCTGACTCGCTCCAAGCCGTCACTTTGCCCTTCAGAACCGTGGCATCGGACAAGACAATCTGATCCTGCGAAGATTGCCACTCCAGCTTCACGATGCCGCCCAACCACTTTCGAACCCGGAATTGATCCACCGTCAGATCGGTACCTCGATTCTGTATGAACACATGTGATCCGCCTTTGTCCGGAGCGTCTGTATTTTCAAACGAACCAACTTGGTTCCCATCGACAAACACGTTCAACTGGTGATTTTCTGCATCCCAGTGCAAAGACAAATTCAGGTTCGTGCCATCCG
The DNA here is from genome assembly GCA_041399205.1 of Pirellulaceae bacterium. Lineage (GTDB taxonomy): Bacteria > Planctomycetota > Planctomycetia > Pirellulales > Pirellulaceae > JAGQOZ01. The sequence continues at coordinate 397,755 of JAWKTK010000003.1, forward strand.
GTAACGTCTCCAGCAAAACCTGCTGCACAAACTCGTTGGAAACTTGTCGATGGGCTACCAGTTTGTTGTTCCAAGTTTCGATAGCAAAAGCACTGGCCAACGAATTGGGATTGGCTGCGGCAGCAACAAAAATTTGGTAGCGGAGCTTTCCCGTTGATGACAAGGCAAGGTCGATCAAGATGGAACCATCGTGGCGAGTGTCACGGCTGATGGTGCTGCCTTCTACTTTGGTTTCAAAGGCGCGACCTTCTTGCCGCCAGTCGCCGTTCTTACCAACTACGGTCCATTCGTTCAAATTACCTAGCTCGGAAATCAACAACGAAGACTTATCCGATACGCCTTCGATCGTCAAAATCTGGTCTCGACGGATTCGAATTTCGCCGTGCCGATCGCTCTGCACGGAAAGCCATTGATCGTCACATGCGACGATGTTGCCGAACAAAATGCTGCCGTTGGCTAGTTGGATCCGAGCTCCTAGATCTTTGGTTTCAACGGACCGAGTGGCTTGGCGTTGCGGCGCACGTCTGGTCGAGTTCTGGACGCCAAAGATACCGCGAATCATCTGTACGCCACCCTGAAAGAGCCCGACCGGTTGCGGTTCTTGTACCTGTCGCTGCCGAGTCGCTTGGGCGCGGGCCGGCGAAACGAACTTGATCTGTTGGATGCCTTGGACATCAAACATCAATGGTTCCGCAAAATGCCGCGAATTCCAACCGAGCTGTTCGGCTGTATCGGTCAGAGCCAACCGGCCACCCAAGAAATCCCCGTTCTGAAGGTACACCGTGGCGGTTTTGGCGTGTGTTTGCGATTCCTCACTGCCCGCTTCTTCGTCAGGTGATTCTTCCTCGGTTCGCTCGGCCCTCTGCATTTCGGCGGGTGCCCCAATCCCTGGAGCTGGCGCTACAAAGACTTCCACATCGTCAATCAAGACTTGAGCTTCCACCGCTTGAACAGCTTCGATTTCTACTGCTTGAACTGCTTCAACGGCTTCCACTGCTTGGGCAACATCAGCAGCTTGAACGACGTCGACGGGCTGCGCGCTGGCCTTTGTCGTCCCGATGGCGAATAGAAAACCGAGCGCCACAACACACGCAGTTGCATTCTTCATACTTGGTTACCGTTCATAGATAGGAAGAAAGCGGTAATTCAACGCCATGGACAAGACGCTCATTCCCGTCGAATAAGCGTTGCCGCCAATCGATCCGTCGTCGCCTTGTTCCTGCTGGATCATCTCGGTGTTCATCGCATTCCATTTTTCCCACGCTTCAAAGTCGCCTTGAAACAGGGCTTGAGCTTGATAGTACCGAGTGTAATAGGGCCAACCGCTGGAGGCTGGTTGGTCAATACGATCGCTCAAATATTTGATGGTTGCCTTGAACGCTTTGCCTTCCTTTTCTTTGGCAATGGCCAAGGAAAGACAAGCGATCGACGTCCGAGCGTTCGAATCGCCAAACGCAAAGCCGACACTGCCTACTTGATACGCCACCGCGCCGCTATCGTCTGTCGATTGCTCCAGTAGCTTTACCATCTTTTCCATGTTGGTGTCGGGAACTTCAATCCCTGCGTTCTTAGCAGCCAGCAGTGCCACAATGTTGGCACCCGATACCGACACATCCGCGTCTTTGGCATCGGGCGTGTATCGCCAACCACCGTACGGATTCTGATCTTGGCATTCCAACGTCACTTTGACGGCGGCCTCGAGCGCCTCGCCAATCGTCTTGCCTTTCTTGCCGGCATCTTTCCACAGCAGATCGTCATCCACGGCGCCGTAGGCTTCGGCCAGAGCTAGCGTGCCGAACCCGTGATGATACATACTGCCATGGTCGTTCCCGTTGGTGGAAAGCAAACCTGTTTCCGATTGTTTGCTGATGATCGAACGCAACGCTTTGCGAATCGCATCGGCATAGATTCCGTAGTTGGGATCTTCGCCACTGGACAGCAGCGCCAAACAGCAGATGCCATCCACGCCGGGACCTTGGCCGTACGACGTGTTTTGCCACGTCCCATTGTTCGTCTGCGTCTTCACCAAGTAATCCAGTGCCATTTCCGAAGTCTGTTTGACTTCAATCGGCACCGGAGTCCCCGTGCGAATGCGCAAGCCTTGCCCGTGGGCTGGCATTAACAATGCCAGCCACGTCACGGCAAACACGATCCCAGAACCACTCCGCAACCAACGCATACTATCCTCCAGTTTGTCCTTCCAATGCTGAAAAGTAAGCGTCCAATTCGCTACGAAACTCTTCCGGGATACCGCTCTTTGACGAACCAGTCGATTGATCGACGATGCGTTCTTCGGTCAGCGTATCGTCACCGATTCCAGCCAACGCCGACGGCATGCTGGCTTCGCCTTCGCCACCGCCGCCACCCGGAGTGGAGCCGCCGCCACCGCCACCTCCGCTGCCAGAGCGCTTGGTGATCAGCAGAGCTTCAATGGCTTCGGTTTCGGCCGCAATAGTTCCGCTTCCCGTTTCGGAAACAGCCAGCAAATCGACGGCATCTTGCATGGCACCCAAAGCCGTTTCCAGCTTCTTCAGTTCTTTACCATAGTTCTTGCCTTCGTCTTGCTGTAGTTGTTCCAGCTGGTCAATGACGGTTTCCGTGCGAATCCGCAAGTTGTCTTGCGTCTCCTTAAGTGACGTCGACGCCAGCTCATGCTGTTGTGGTGCAACGGCCGGTTTGGTCTGTTCTACAACTCGAGTTTCATCCCTTAAATTCACTTCTGCTTTTAAAATTCGTAATACTTCCAACACAATCGATGGCGGCAAACTGTCGCCTTTTCCTCCGGGTCACGTCCCGCCGGACTGTCAGCCAGGGCCGACGATGATTTCCGCCCAGCGGTCTAACTGGTCTGACCAGTACTCCGCCTGCGCGATCGTCTCGCCGGACATGTTCCTTGCCACATCAATAGACATCTCTTTGAAATTGCTAACCACTTGCGTTTCACTCATTTCATCCGCAACCGTTTTGTAGTTGCTGCGCTGAGTGCGTTCGAAGTAGGCCATCAAATCTTCTTGAATTAAGCGAACGTCAGTCGAAGTGTCGACTTGCAACGTTTGCAAGCCTCGCAGTTCCTGCGTCTGCACCTTGGGCAGCGCCGGAGCGACTTCGCCGAATGCGGTCGGCAAGCTGCCGTGCAGTGTCGACGCAATCTTGAGTTCGTTGTCAGCCGCGGCCTTCAAGCGTTTGACGAACGTGCTGCCCTGCAAATCGGCCATCAGTTCGGCTAGTTCGCCCATAACCTTGTTGAATTCCTCCAGCAACTTCTGCTGTTCTTCTACGGCTTCGTCCATTTTCTGGCCAGCCGGACAACTGCCGCCACCATTCGACGGCGGGCCAGCGATCGTGGTTTCTGGCAAGCCCAACGGTGCACCGTCAGAAGGCGAAGCTCCTTCTTCATCGCTCTTTTCTTCATCGGCATTTTCTTCAGGATCGCGATTTGCGCCGCGAACCTTATCGCTGATGCTAGGAGCCGTGGGCGGCGAACCTTCTGACGCCTTGGCTGCGTTGGCGGCTTCGGCCAGTAAATTCGCCACGGAAGGCATGTTCTTGCTGGAGAGGCCTTTCAAAGCGTTTAGCATCTGAGCCCATTTTTCTAGCGAAGCGACGTTGAATTCGTCATTGCGCAACGCTTCGCTAATCAATTGCTCGCCCGACATCGTCAAGCCGGTTAGACGCTGCGCGTTCGCTCGTTCCGCAGCCGCTTGTCGAGCGATCTTTTGTCGAGTCGCTTCGTTATCCAATTCTTCTGGACTGAGCGTTTGCAGTTCTTGGTTGGTTTCCAACAAGCGTTGCTCTTGATCTCGAACTTCCAACGCCTGCCGTTCCCAATCCTGCAACTGCTCCGTCACCCAAATCATGTGTTGCTGTCGATCCAGCACATAGATCCGATAAACCGGCGAATAAGAACGTGCTCGATCCGGCAAGTAATCTTCCGCATACACTTTCAAATGAATCACTTGCGGTTTGATGCCTAGCTTCTTGGGACTGAACGCACCTTGCACAGTCAAACTGGACTTCAGTTGATCACCGGACGCCAGCAGGTATTCGCCTTGTTGCGGATTCGGATTCCGCAAAGTGTCCTCGACTTCGCTCCATTCGACACCAATTTCTTTCACGCCAAAGTCGTCACCGGCCAATACTTCAAAGCTGAGCGTGTCTTCGTCCAGCAACACTTTTTCTGCCGGCATTTGACTGCACTGCACCGTAGGTGCTTGGTCCTCCACGGCGCGAATGCGAATCTGAAACGGCGTGCGAGCTGACAGGTTGTCGACATCGGTCCAGCGAAGTTCATGTCTCGCCAATTCACTCACATCCACCGGCGGCAGTTTAATGGTCGCACCTGTCAACACAATTCCGTCGGTGCGATTGTCAACCGTTGCTTCCGCAAGTTCTCGGCTGGCCGTCGCTTCAAAACGGGCCTTGCTCCCTTTAACAATGGTGACCGAACCGCTACGAGCGTCTCGTTGCAAAGGTGGATGGCCCAAATAATCAGGCAGCTGAATATGGGCCGTCAAGGCGGTCAGTTCGGGACGCGACTTTGGTTCGACCAAGCTATTGAGTCGAGCATCACCGACGGCCAGTTTGACTTTGGCGGGTTCGGTCTGCGAAGGAATTTCAAACGAATAAGCTTCATCTGCCAATTCGCTGCCGATGCGGTCCTGCCGGCCGTAGCGAGCCGTTCCCGACGTCGGTTTCCACACGGTGGAATCTTTCAGCTGAGCGGTGACGGTAAACGGTTCGCCAATCGGTACCACAATGCGTTCTTGCAAGTCGGCCAGTTGAGCGAAGGTATATCGAGTGATCGAAGCGAGCGGTGCGCCCCAGCGAGCCAACGCGTTTACGCCCGCTCCGGGAATGCACAGTGCCGCGACCGTTAGCACCGCGAACAGACCAGCCAACGCGCCCTTCTGCTTGTGACGAGGTTTCGGCACGGACCGTAAAAAGTCGATCTGACGAGTGTCATCGGCAACTTGCTGAATGGCCGCTTCGCATAACCGAGGTGACGCGTTGCTGTCATGGTGTTGGACCAATTCGATCACACCGAGCAAACGATCACCCACTCGAGGTTGATCTTGCGCCAAGAGCCGAGCCAACGCGGTGAGGCCTCGCGTTCGCCAAATCCAGCGATAAAGTTTGGCCGGCAAATAGATGAGTAGCGCGGCCATCGCTACCAGCAATGTGGCCGTGCGGAGCCACGCCGGTGTTTCGCCCAGGCGGTCCAAGACAAACACGGTCAAATAAGACAGTGCCATCAGGGTGCCAGTGGTGAACACCGCTTCCGCAGTTTTGACCGCCCAGACTTTGCGGCGAAACTGCAACAGCTTCGCTCGCAAGTCGGCAGGCAGTTCAAACTGCATCTGTCCGTTCACAAGTTTCATGGTTCGTTTCCTTGTTAAGCAGGTTTGCAGCCCGCTACCATGTTGGTGGACGCGAGATTCGCATCAATTACGTCTGTTCACTTCAGGTCACGTTGTTGTTTTGTAGTCAATCGTCTTGGCGTTTGTTCGACAGGAATTCCAGCCGTTTGTTCGTCAGTCATCCCAGCCGTTTGGGCCAGCCCCGGACATTCATTCGGTTGAGGTCCGGGCTAGCGCCCAAACGGCTGGAATTCTTGGTGCTGTTCGTCGCTAACGTGTCGGTCTAAGGTCCGCTCGCTCACGCTTCGGGCTAGGATTTTTCTGTCACTGTTGTTTCTTAGGATTTTGGGGACTCGTCACCTCGTCCATTACCGTTGCTGGCAGGGACTCGTCACCTCGTCCATTACCGGTTTTGTAATCGTATGCGATATAAGTCACCCCAGCCGCTTGTTCGTCAGTCACCCCAGCCGCTTGGCGCTAGGCCCGGACATTCATTCGGTTGAGGTCCGGGCTAGCGCCCAAACGGCTGGAATTCTTGGTGCTGTTCGTCGCTAACGCGTTGGTCTAAGGTCCGCTCGCTCACGCTTCGGGCTAGGATTTTTCTGTCACTGTTGTTTCTTAGGATTTTCGGGACTCGTCACCTCGTCCATTACCGTTGCTGGCAGGGACTCGTCACCTCGTCCATTACCGTTGCTGACAGGGACTCGTCACCTCGTCCATTACCGTTGCTGACAGGGACTCGTCACCTCGTCCATTACCGTTGCTGACAGGGACTCGTCACCTCGTCCATTACCGTTGCTGACAGGGACTCGTCACCTCGTCCATTACCGTTGCTGACAGGGACTCGTCACCTCGTCCATTACCGGTTTTGTTAGATCGCTCCTTTTGCCTTACGTCCAATCCAAAACGCAGTCAACAGAATTAACAGTGTACCAGCCCAGTAGGGACTTGCCCAAATCTGTTTTCGCCGCACGGTTGGTTCGGGCGGTGGTAATTCTAAAATTCGATCACAAATCGTTTCCAATTGATCGTACGCAATCGTTTCGGCTCGCGTAATCTTCGCAATTTCTCGCATGACATCGTGACGAGCCGGTTTGCCAACAATCTCTTTTTGTTTTCCTTGAACTCCAACTTCCGCCTCCAAAACGGCCGAAGTTTCGTTGCAGCGAAGCGTCACCTTATATTGGCCAATTTGGTCGGGCGTGAATCGAGCGGAATAGAGCCCCCAGTCGGCACCTTCCGCTTGTTGAAACCGAAGCTTGGTCAATTGTCCGCTGGGCGAAGTGATGTCGGCCGCAACGGTTCCGCCGTTCATCGGCACTCCGCTGGGGTCCAAGACGGTCGCATTCATCGTCACGACATTGCCTGGTTCCGGCCGGTCGGGCGAATAGAAGAATCGCAGCATTTCTCCTTCTGCCATATGGCGCTGGTAGGCCATCCAACGAGCGACCTGGCCCCAGAAGCGATAATGATATTTGTCTTCCACACCTTCTCGCCAACGCCACGCACCATCGGTGCCCATGAAAAGAATTTTGCCCGTGCCCATGGTTTTGGTAACCAGCAGGGGTGCTCGAGATTCTTCGTGCACCGCCAGCACTTCCGTTCCCGCCTTGTGCCGTAGCGCGGGACTGCGCCATTGGAAACCAGGTAGCGAACGCCAGACCGCCGCGTTCTCTTTGGCCGTATCTGCCAGTTTGGTCAACAGGCTGTTCTGGCCCAATTCGGTCAGAATGAAATTCGAAGGGACTCGGGAACCAAAACCTCGACGAGCGGATTCGTCCAGCACCACGGGGTACAGATCAGCGAGTTCCGACGTTTGTAACGAATACTGGTAACCTTTCGGACCCGGCATGAAGATCAGACCGCTGGCTTGATTTTCGACCAACCCGCGAATCATTTCGCACTGCATTGCGGTCAACTGGCCTTCAACCATGCCGACGTCGCCCAAGAAGACAACGTCATACTTGGACAACTCTTCAATGGTCGCGGGAAACTCTTTGATATAGCCCGACCCACCGCCTCGTTTGGAAAGTCCCGGATGGAACAACAAGCACGAAACGTCCACGCCGGGATCTCGTTCCAAAGCGTTGCGAAGATAGCGGTATTCCCAACGAGGCAGCGATTCGACGACCAACACTTTCAACGATTCGGCCTTGATAGAAACCTTCACCGTCTTGGTGTTATTGCCGCGAATCGATTCTTGCGAATGCGCCGGCACGTCCAGTGTCAGTTGTACGTCACCCAAGTCGGACGGCGTCCAAAAGAAAACGTCTTGCACTTGGCCCATGGCTGGCACCACAATTTGTTTGGTCAGTTCCTGCCCCGAATCCATGGTCAACGCCACTTCCACTTCGTAGTCGACGGCAATGGTGCTGCGAACGGTAAACGGAATCTGCAGTGACTTGCCCACGACCGAAAATGTGGGTGGCTCCAGCGAAGAAACTTCAATGTCCGGCAACGCCACTTCGCTGCCGATCGCGGCCGTGTAGACGGGCACTTTGTTGATGCGAAGCCGGGTGGCCGCGTTGGCTGGCGCTTCACCTTCGTTCCAGTCGCCGTCGCTGACCAGCAAGACCGCTCGCAGGTTATTGAACTTCTTCAGCGAATCGCCCAGTGCGGAATCGATGTCGGTGGCTTGCCGAGGATCGATTTGGCCGGTGCTGGGATTCGCTTGCGAAGAAAACTTCTCTTGCACCACGTCGACTTCTTCGCCCAGCTTGCTCCAATCGATGGCTTTCAATTCCTTTTGCAGCCAAGCGGATCGTGGTATTGGTTCGGCCGTGGGGTCGGTGGGTGACAATACGTCAGACGTTTCCATGCTGGCGGAATCGTCGTATAGCACGGCCAACGTGGGCCGTTCGGTGGGCCGATAGACCTCTTTCCATTCGGGCTGGCAAAGCGTGATCGCGGCCATGGTGCAAATCACGATTCGCAATAGTTCCAGTAGCCCAATGCCTCGATCAAAGCCGCTCTTGCGCCACGCCCAGAACGCCAGGCCAATGACCACCAACAGTGACACCAATGCTAGTCCGATGACGACGGGCGACGTGGTGAAGGTGAGTTCGCGAGTCATATTCATGGCGTCACCACCTTCTTGGTTCGAACGTCGGGCAAGCACAACGCCGCTTCCACAATCAAGGCGATCAGCAGCAGCAGTACAAACGCCTGCCAGATTTCACTGACCAGCGAACTCGCTCCTTCCACTTGATCTTGCACAATGCGATAGTTCAGCCCGCCGAATAATCGTTCCAATTCACTGGACGTCAATGTGCCGGGATTATCTTCCGCCGACGGACGATTCCGAGCCAACAAGCGGTCACCTTCTTGGTAGATGCCGGCGACAAAACGTTGTTCGCTGGACAGTGTTCCTTCTTCCCAGCCGTCGATGCGTTGCCAAGCGGGCGCGTCTTCGTCGACAAGCTGATCGCCAATCAAACCAAATTGCGATTCCAGCAAACGTTCCGCTCCGTCCGCTAGCGCTCGCTGCACCATCACAAAATACGCAATGCCGGCTTGCGCCAAATTAGAGAACGGTTGTTGCGGCAGCGTGGCACAGAAGTAAACGCCGCCATGATCAGTAGGAATGCGTTGCAGCAACGCGTCGCCACTTTGCAAATGCGCCAACACTTGGCCGGAACCCGTGAGTCGGCGGAAGTCATTCACGATAATTCGGTTCACGGGTAGCGGCGAACCATTGTCCGCGTGCGCCAACAGTCCGGAATCGTCTCGCCAATCCTTCACGGCTTGTTCGTCCGGGCCCAGAGTGAGTTTGTCCCAGTCGCCCCATTTCACGCCTTGAAACGATTCGGTCGAATCATCTTGCGGTGGGAAGAAGACAATCTGGCCTCCGGCATTGATGAATGCCTCCAGTTTCTGAGCTGTTTCTGCTGGCGGCAAGGCTGCTTGCCACATGATCAATGACGTTTCGTTCCATTCGATCGAACCGATTTCATCGGGCCGAATGATCTTGGCTTCGGCTGTTGATTTTTCCACCGGCGGAGCAGCGGCTAGTTTCAACGCCCAAGCGGAACCAGGCTGATCGGAAACCACCACGGTTCGCTTTAGAATGTCATTGCCGTAGGTGAAATAGAACACGCTGTCGCGAGGGTTCACGTCGGGCGGCAGTTCTACCTTGCCCCAACCAAACTCTTTCTCTTTGTCGATCGGGACGAACTGATCATCCAGCGCGAACGATTCGCCTTGCATTTCCACATCGATTACCGTGCGAGCTCCATCTACCACAATTCCGACGGGCAGTTTGGCGGAACCGTCGGCTTGCGATCGGCGAATCTGAATGTCCATCACCAGTCGATCCGTATCGGTGCCTCGTTCACGACGCAGTTCGCTAATGCGAATCGACGCGTTGTCCGCAGCTGACTGACTGTACGCTAACAAATGAAATTGCACGGGCTGCTTCAGTTCTTGAAAACCGCTGCGAATCGCCGCCCATTGGCCTCCTTCGGAATTCCAGTCACCGCTTTGCGTATCACTGCAAATCCAAATGTCGGTTCGGCCCGCTTGATTAGAAACAATGTAGTCCAGTGCGCTTTGCATCATGGCCGGCAGATTGGCGTCGGCATCGGTCGCTCGCGTTTCCGGGATTTCACGGAGCGAAGCAGCCGATTCCAGCGTTTGCGGAGTGTTGCGAGTGCTTTCGATCAGGACCAGATTCGGCGGTTCTCCGGTTCGCTCCAACGCCGTGGCGATTTGTTCCACCGCCAACGAACGCTTTGATTCGTTGGTTTGCATGTCTTGCTGAGCCATACTGGCCGAGCGATCCAGCAGCAGAATGATCGTATCGGGCTGATCACCAAACCAAGAAAACCACCGTCCCGACATAGGTCGGCTAATGGCAAACAGCAGCCCGGCGACGCCCAGAATCCGCGCCAGCATAATTAAGAAATGTCGCAGTCGCGTTTTGCCTCGGTTCTGTCGAGTGGCTTGCAGCAGAAACTGCATCGCTCCCCATTCCACAGTGCGATGCCGCCGCAAGTTGATCAAATGAATGACCAGCGGAATCAACGCCAGCGGCAGGCCCCACAGCAACCACGGTTGGAGGAACGTCATCGGCGAGACCTCCGTGGCGTGCGAGAAACCAGGAATCGAGCCAACACGTCTCCGTATGGTTCTTCAATGCGAATGCGATGGTAGTCGACCGCGGAATCTCGGACGGCCGCGTCGATCCCTTCGATATACTCTTTCAACGCCGCTTCGTATTCTCGCCGAATCACACTCGGTTCGACCAACAACGAAGGTCCGCCTTCCAGGTCCAGGAAACGAGTCGGGCGGTCGAACGTAAATTCTAATTCGGCCGCTTCCAACAGATGAAACACGACGACGTCATGTTTGCGAAATCGCAAGTGCTGGAAACAATCCAGCAGTTCACTGGGCGGCACAAATAGATCCGAAGCGATGACGATTAGGGCGCGTTGTCGAACTTGTTCGGCCACTTTGTGCAGCGCTTCCACCAAACCGGTTTCACCTTTCGGCTTGATATCGGCCAGTGTATTAAAGACATTGCGAAGATGAGCGGCGTTGCGTTTGGCCGGGACTTGAACGCCCAGTCCTTGCGCGGCACAAGTCAACCCGACGGCGTCACCTTGTTGCGAAGCGAGATATCCCAGCGAGGCAATTAGTCGTTTGCCGTAGTCCAGTTTACTGACTCCGTTGGCGCCGTATTTCATGGAGCCGCTAGTATCCAAGACGCCGATCAAGCGCAAATTGGTGTCGGCTTCGAACTCCTTGACGTAAAACCGATCCGACCGCCCGTATGCTCGCCAATCCAAGCGCCGAGGATCATCGCCCTGGACATACTTGCGATATTCAGCGAATTCAATACTGGAGCCTCGATGCGGACTACGATGCCGGCCCGACACATTTCCCATCATCATCTTCCGCGCATACAACGGCAGACTGCTCAACCGAGTCAGCACGGCGGGATCCAGGAATTCGCGATGTTGTGTGTCCACAGGGAATGCTCGTTTAAATCTTAGCCCGACGCGTCAGCGAGGGGACTGCGTATTTGTCCTAAATACTGTGCTATACGTTCAAGGGCGTCGCTTTTGGTTTTCCGGTTATTGAAATTGGCGGTCATGGCGTTGGCGCGTTAGGATTCTGTGTTTGGTTACGTAGTTGCTATAGTTCGCTTTATCGGGCGAAATCTTAGCCCGACGCGTCAGCGAGGGACTGCGGAGTGTCCGTTTTTTCCCTCACTTACGTTTCGGGCTAGGATGTCGTGTCGTACTAAAGTCTAAGTGTTTTCGGTCTTGGGCTTCGTTAACATAGTAAATCGCTCGATCTAGCGAGTCATCGTCGAATATCCAGCGCACGCTTCCTCGTTCTGTCCACCATTCGCTTCGGTGCGAATCAAACTCTTGTCTTAACTTGCGAGTGCACCACGCTTTCAGGTCAGATCGAATCTTCCTTGGCGATGTATTTTCGGCAGAAATAACGACGTGCAAATGATTGGTGCGACATGCTAACGCATGGAGTGCCCAATGGCGATGGACGCAGGTTTCCATAACTTGTTCCTCAACGGCAATGCGCTGCTTTTGGGTCAAAACGCACGGGTTGCTTGTCATGCTTTGCGCCGCCTGAATTTCCTTGTCAACGTCTGGCAACTGCCAACCACGGTGATATTCCGTCCAACCACGCTCGTCGCCCGGCAGCCAAGTGCCGTACGTTGTGATGGTCAGAAAATAGGCTATCGGGTCGTTCATTGAAATGTTGTCCTGTACGTTGAAATTGTCCTCCCGGCACATCTTGGCCGGAGGCGTCAACCACGGGATTGCGGAATAGTATTCATTGTCTCGCTCACGCGTTTTGAAGTTGCGCCTTTTCCTAGCCCGAAACGTAAGTGAGGGAAAATCGGACCCTCCGCCGACCCTCGCTGACGCGTCGGGCTAGGATCAGTGGTTAGTTACGTAGTTGTTCCCTCGCTGACGCTTCCGGCGAGGATGTCTTGCGTTCGTTGCTTACGACTTTTCCACCAAACGCCGCACGATGTCTCGACTGGTGATGCCTTCTGATTCGGCGTTGAACGTCGTGAGGACTCGATGCGTCAGCACGGGTTCGGCCACATCTTCGATATCTTCCAGCCGAACCATATAACTGCCTCGCAATGCCGCCAACGCTTTACCGCCTAGGACCAAATACTGGACCGCTCGAGGCCCGGCGCCCCAACTGACCATAGGCTTGAGCCAATCCGGTGCACTAGGATCATCGGGACGCGTTTTTCGAACCAGGTCGACGCAATATTCGTAAATGTGGTCCGGCACCGGAACTCGGCGAATCACATCTTGAAACGCGATCACTCGTTCACCCGTAATCAAATGTTGCAAGTCTGGCATTTTGACGCCGGTGGTGGTTCGCGCAATTTGAATCTCTTGGTCTCGATCTGGATAATCGACCTGAATCAAAAACATGAAGCGATCCAATTGTGCTTCGGGCAGTGGATACGTTCCTTCTTGTTCCACCGGATTCTGCGTGGCCAAAACAAAGAACGGCGGATCCAATTTGAAGGTGCGGCCCACCACGGTCACTCGATGCTCTTGCATCGCTTCCAACATGGCGGCCTGCGTTTTGGAAGGAGCTCGATTGATTTCGTCGGCCAAAACAATGTTGGCAAAGACGGGGCCTTTGACAAATTCAAATTGGCGACGCCCATCGCCAGTGTCTTGCAAGATATCTGTCCCCGTGATGTCCATGGGCATCAAGTCGGGCGTAAATTGAATGCGGCTGAATGACAAGTCCAATGCTTGGGACAAGGAACTGACCAGCAGCGTTTTGGCGAGACCGGGTACACCCATCAATAGCCCGTGGCCTCGAGCGAACAGGCAGAGCGTTAGTTGTTCGATGACCTTTTCCTGGCCGACGATGACTTTGCCGAGTTCCGCGGTGAGTTGGTCGTAGAATTTGCGAAGTTCATCAATCGCTTGTACGTCGTCGTTGCCCAGCTGAGCGTCAGGGGAGACAGTTGCCACGCCATGTTCCATTCATTTAACAGGATCACATTCGCCAATTTGGTTTTTGTTCGCTTCACAGCATAGTTGGTTCGAACCCGGTTCGTCAAAAAAAGATTTCAAAGTTGGTCGCTATGCAAAGTTGCCGCCGAGTGTCGAATCTTGCTGAGGTTGGTCCATTCCCTACCGTATCCGTTTAGGAACGTTGGCCTTCTGAGCCCAAACGCCAGTCAGGGAAAACAGACGTTTCCACGGTTCAATCACTAACGCGGGAGTTGGTCAAAAGCTGGAACTTTATTCGCTGCTGTTGCCGGAATCTTGGAAAATGATTTCGATGGGTTCGTCCGAAACCGGCACTGCTTCCGTTTCCGAATCAAATCCCATCTGATCGCCCACGGGCAAGGATAGACGTTGGCCGGGTTCGATATCGTCTTTGGATTCCAATTCGTTTACCTTCAAAAATCGATCTACGAATTCGTCCACGTCCCCTGCAACGCCACCTCGCATCAATTGAATTAATGTATCGATCGTGGCATCTTCTTTTAGTTCAACCGAATAATCGACTAACAGAGTGCGGCCTGGTTTGACTTCTTCGTCTTCTTCCAGGCCATTCATCAGCCGCAAGTATTCTTCAGTGACTTCGTGGCGTTCCGCAAAGGTTGCCAATGTGTCGTCGGTTTTCAGGCGTTGAATTTCATGCCGCATCGTCTCTTCTTTGAACGGAATCTCTTGCTGAAAGTTGTTTTGGCCATTGATTTGATAGACCGTTACCATCAGATACGATTGCCCGTTATCTTGCGGCATGTATTGGAATTCGCCGGGAACGTCCAATTCTGTACCGGGTTCAAGTGCTTGGTCGTCACTCAAGTCATTCAGCTCTTGCAGATTCCGAACGGACGTCCGATAGAACTTGGCCAGCGACTCCAGCGTGTCGTTCGGTTGCACTTTGTGTTTCCAGGCGACACAGAAGATTTCTCGATTCGAAAAGACCTTGTCTACCTTGGTTCGGTTTAGGATGCGTAGTTTTTCGACATCCATCTGTTCTTGAAAGGCGACCTTCGCCAGCGTGTCTCCGGCAAACGCGCGGCGAAATTTCGCTCCAGGCATTGTACTTGAGGCATCGTTGAGCGCGTCACTGGTGTATTGATGTTCGACTCCGTTTTGATCGTAGTAAGTGTAAGATCCATCGGTGAAGTGATACTGTTGGCGGTCCACTTGCTCGGCTTGAAAATCGGCGGCTTCCAATGCGATACCCAGTTGTTCGACTTCTTGTGCTTGCTCCATTTCAGCGAATAACGACGCCTGACCGGCCTGCTGGGCGTCAAACGCTACCTGGATTGTTTCGGCCTCTTCCTTGTTCAACGAAACTAGCTGCAAAGCGAATCCCAGGTCGCTACTGGTGGCGTTCCCCTGGTGAACTTCGACTGCCAAGATGTTGTCACCTGCGTTTAGTAATTCAGTATCCGCGATGAACAGCCACGGATTGAATTCTTGATCGTCGCCATATGCGGTGACAGCAGTGGTATTGGGTTCAATATTTCCTTCGGGCAAGTTGTAACGATAGACCTCCGTGCCGTTCAAATAGACCACGGCGCCGTCATCCGCGCTGAGCTTGCCTGCGATTTTGGCCATTTCGTCGGCAGCTTCCGGCCGCTTGAATTTGTAGCGAAAAAACGCAACCAAGTTCTTTTCATTGGCATCGCCGCCGAATTCGATATTTGTGGCAATTCGACCGTCACCGTATCCCAGCGGCGCGGGGCCTGACTTCCAGTCTTGGTCATCGAAGTCTTGCGAATGCCATTTTTCGCCGGGAGTTTCCTTCGCATCCCAATATTTCCAAGTGGCGTCTGCGGCAATCAGCTGGCTTTCCGGTTGGTCGAACACGGCAAACGCCTGTGCGAATACCTGATCTTGGGTTTCCAGGATAACTGCGTCTTCAATGATGACGGCTTCATCTGCCACTAGAAAATCCTGAACCGCAAAATCCTGAGCAACCAGGCGCTGCAGGTATACTTGGCCGCCAGTCCAGAACACCAACACGAGTGCATAACAAGAAAGTCGACGACTGATCATCGCGAATGTTCCTCGGCCTGCCAGGACAAAATGGGTTCGATCAAGGGCTGAATAGCTACAGCATATTCGAAATCGCTGCGAGTTGCTTGCAATAGTTTAGCGAAGCATTGTAGGATTTCCTCAAATCTCGCGTCGAAACCACAATACGCTGCCTGTTCTGGCTTGGTTCAGCGGTTTCCACGAGATGAGTCAGAGAGTCATTGGCGCAGACGGCCGCGATACGGAATCTGCACACGGAAATTCAAGTCGCAGGAGTGGACCTATTACTATGCCAGCGAATCCGGTCAAGCAAACGCTGCCCATCATTTATATTTCACTGATCACGGGAATCTCCATATTCGCTGGATTTACCCTCTTTGTGCGGCGTGACGATCCTTGGGGCCAGGCCGAACTGTTAGGGTATATGGGACTTGCCTTTGCCTTCGTGATCATTGTCCTGCACTTGATCGTGCCTAGTTTTGTGTCGGCCACCAATATCAAACAACTGGACCGTGAAGCGTTCTTGGCATTGGCTGCCGATCAGCAAGACGAACGGCTATCAGTGATCTATCAAACATCAAAGATTATCGCCGGTGCCCTGCTGGAAGGTGGCGCATTCTTCAATTTGATCGCGTTTCTCACCGAAGGCGGAGCGATCAATCTACTAATGGCCGGTGTGCTGCTACTGAACCTCATCTTGGGCTTCCCCACGCCAAAAAGGATTGATCATTGGCTGGAAGATCAAAAAAGCCTGATACAAATGCGGCGAAGCTAGATTCTTGACGAACGCCGTTGGAGAGCCATCCCGGAAGATCATTTTTTAACCACTTAGACCAACAAATGCTCCGGCCAAGCAGATAGGCTGGCGAGTCTTGTTGGGATATGCAGAAATAGCGTTCACTGGCACGCAGATTGCACTCGGCGCAGCGATTCTGGAAAGTCCATTTGTTTCTAGGACTTTTCGTTGGGAGTGGGTGGAGCGAACGTGCGTGAGTGGCAACGGTGTTTCTTCTTGGTGTAGCGTTGGATTGGTGGCCTGCCTGTGGGTTTTTTCACATGGCGAAGACATTCCTTTGGCCCCGGTACCAGCTGATCCTGCGGCATCCACGTGGGATTCTGCACCGACAACCGGTTCATTCGAATCAAGCTCAATGCCGTCCGCGGACGAAGGTTCGCAACTCAGCGCCCATCAGCCGCAGTGGCGATCCAGACGCGTTCGAACCACTGTCCGACCCGCTCGGCTTACCGGTGAATTCGAACGCCAATCGGGAGTGCTAGTCGCCTGTAATGAATTGATTCATACGGCTCCGGACGTTTTCAAAGATATCGTTATTGCAGCTACTTCACATGTGCCCGTGGTGGCGTTGGTCAACAACGAAGATGACCAGCGATTGGCCGTGGAGATTTTGACAGGTTTGCGTCTGCCTGAAAACCGTTTGCGGTTTGTCAAAGTACAACACAACACCATGTGGGCTCGTGATTACGGGCCACGCGCATTGATGCAAGACAACCGTTTGCCATTGGTGATCGATCCGACCTACGCCGACGATCGGCCGGAAGACGAATCGGTGCCGACGGCGATTGGGCACTTGGCGGGCTTGCCGGTAGTGGCTACCACGTTGCGAGTCGCCGGAGGCAATCTGCTATCCAACGGCACTGGCGTGATTGTGACGACCGACCGAATTTTGGAAGAAAATCCCGATTTGGAACAAGCAGAAGTGATTGCCAAACTGGCTCAGACCTACGAAGCCAACGAAGTAGTGATGCTGGATCCATTGTCGGGCGAATCGACGGGACATGTCGACATGTTTGCGACGTTCACTTCGCCGACAACGGTTGTGGTGGGCAGCTATTCGGTCGAAGAAGACGAAGAAAACGCTCAGATTCTGGACCGCAATGCCGCTCGACTCGCAAAGGTCGTCACACCGCAGGGACCGCTGTCGGTGGTTCGCATCCCCATGCCATCCAATGCAGATTCCGTGTGGAGAACGTACACCAACGTGGTGTTTGCCAACGGGGCGTTGCTGTTTCCGGTCTATCAGAATACGGACGACGACGTGGAGCGCCACGCCATGGAACTTTACCGAGCGGTCCTGCCGGGCTGGGAGATCAAGCCGGTGAATGTCGATGGCATCATCGATTCGGGTGGCGCGTTGCACTGTACGGTGTTGAATCTGGGGCCCATCGACATTGATCGCCTTTCCATGCCGCGATTGTTTCCTGCCGGCCGTCGGGCTCGCTTTGTATCATCCCTGCGTTGATGGCGAATTGATTCTCGCATGACAACGCCTTGGCAATGAACGGCATCTTGCAGACCGTTCCATTCAACAAGCCCGGTCGTTACGTCATGACTCGCGCTTCCGCGTCCAAGAAACGTTGTGGGATCTTGAGCGGTTTGCCGTCCTGATCCACGCCAACGTCAAACAGACCGTAAATTCTTAACATGCGAAGGAATTCGGCCGGTTCGAACATTTCGGTTTGCACCACGCTATCCGGAGCATAGGCGAAGGTCAATTCAGCTTCGCCGTGCAACTTTTCGCCCAAATGGCTGGTTGCCTTGATGAGTCCGCCATCGGGTTGAATGGTTTCTAGTGTGACCGAATAAGACAGATGGTCACCTGGTCGAGCCAAACAATGGAACTTGGCGGAACTGATCTTGGCCAAGACGACTCGTTCTTGAAAGTCATTCACTTGTCCCAACAACAAACCGCCCGTTTGCGCGAACCCTTCCAGCACGAACGAAGGCGTCATTTGCGGATATCCCGGAAAGTATTCGTCCACGTGTTCTTCCGCTAGTGAAACGCATTTCACTGACGACGCTCGCACACCGCTGACGAATTCCGTAAATCGGTCAATCCAAAACCATCGCATGGAATGTTGGGGTCCTTGGCGTATTCAATGCCCGGGCAGTCGCCTATTCGGTCACACCTAGCTTGCTGCAGACGTACCGACTCATGTCGTTCACGGTCAGCAAGTTTCCGAATTCTTGCACCAACGGATTGGCTTCAAAGTTGGACAGGTCTGCAAAGGGCATGCGTTTCTTTAGTTCGGCCACACCGTTGGCTGTGACGCGACCGTCTTCTACATATTCAGCATTGGTGAGGATGTCTTCGGGGAAGAGTTCCGCCCGAGGAATCTCGATACCAAACGCCTTTTCGAACCGAAAGACAATATCCAAGAAGTCGATCGATTCTGCGCCAAGGTCACCCACCAACGTGGCTTCGGGGGTCACTTCTTCTTCATCTACGCCCAGCGCATCGACCAACGCTTCACGAATTTTCTCAAAAACCTCTTGCTTTGTAGGCATCTCTCTCTTTTCTCCCACTTTTACTTAAGCGCCGAAAATCCAATTGCTCATTGGATTCGAATTTTACTTATCGTACTGGAACCGCAATTGCTCATTGGATCTGCTGAGGCCGCGGATTCTTACGAAAAACCTCATCAAATCGTTTCGGAATTTGCCGAAGGGTAAAGTAACCTCAATTTGTCTTGAAGACGTTTAATCACGTATCTATCGGTGACAGCATCACTGGCATTGCTGTCTGCCAAATTGTATTTCTTCAGCACCAAACGGCCTTTGACGGCGGAATTTCCTTCGTCCAACGTCCCTTCGCACTTGAGCGTGGCGGATGTCGAATCGTCCTTCACATATTCGGCACGCAGAGTCAGTCGCTTGCCGGGCACGACAAAGTCTGAAAACTTAATATTTTTAACTTGGTCAACCACGATCATGCTATGAGCGAATCCGTCGGTCACTCGCACAAGCCAAGCGGCGGTTTGGTACAGGGATTCCAGCATCATCACGCCGGGCATAACAGGAAACAGCGGAAAGTGGTCACGCAAGTACTCTTCGGACATGGTCAAGTTCTTGACGGCCACAATCCGTTGACTTGGCTGCAATTCGACGATTCGGTCAACCAAGGTGAGCCGCATTTGAATTGTCCGTCCCTACTTCGAATTTGACCGAACGTCCATTGGATCACGTACGTCCACTTCGCTAGCAAAGCCTCGCCACCAGGAATCGTTGTTCAACGTTCCTCTTTCTAGAAGCAGCACGCTCGTTTGTAATCGGACGAGTATACCGTTGGCGCGAAAACCGCTCAACCGACAACTTTACGCCATTTGCCCGATTCGCGTCGATTAACTCGTGACGGCCACCAGGCCGGAAATCCCCCCTTTCGAAGGAGATTCTCTGGGCAGGCTTCCGTGACTCAGGGCTCATGTTGGCAGGTGGCAGATCGTGGTAGATTGCCGAGATGAGAAAAGGAATAGCGGTATCGCCAGGCATTTCAGTGGGCACTGCCTATTGTATTAACGAAATCTTTGTCAAGCCAGAACGGAAACGTCTTCAAGATTCGGAAGTATCCGAAGAACTGGCTCGGTATGAAGCTGCGCGCGACAAAGTAACGATTGAACTCCATGCGTTACAGACCAAAGTTGAACAGCAAGTGGGCAAAGACGAAGCGGCCATCTTTGCCACGCATCAGGCCATTCTTCGCGATGCTGCGTTTACCAACAAGATTCGCAAATGGATTGTGGACGACCGTTGTTCGGCGCCCGCTGCATTACAACGATTGCTGGAAGAATACACCGTTCTTTTTTCGAAAGCCAACGACAGCTTTCTTCGCGAACGATTGGCCGATGTGCGAGACGTCGTGGTGCGTATCAGCAGCCACTTGTCCGATATGCTCCATTCCGACATGCCTCCTATTGAAGGCAATTTGATCTTGGTTGCCGACGAACTGTTGCCATCGCAAGCGGTGAATTTGGGCAACATCGATGTCAGCGGTATCATCACGCAACGAGGAAGTCAGACGAGCCATGCCGCCATTATCGCGCGCAGCCGAGGCGTCCCTGCGATCTCGGGTGTCCGAGGAATTCTCAAGCAAATTCGAACCGGGGACACCGTGGTGGTCGACGGCACCGCCGGAGTTGTCGAAATCAATCCCGATGCCGAAGTCCTGAGCGCTTACCTGAAACTGCAACGCGAATTCACCGATCTGCGCGGAGCGTTGGCAGAAAATCGAGACCAACCGGCAATCACGGCCGACCAGGTGCCACTGAGCATCATGGCCAACATCAACAGCGTTCGCGACGCCCAGACCGCTAGTTCCATGGGGGCCGTCGGTGTGGGACTCTACCGTACAGAATACCTGTATCTGACGCACGCCAGCGTGCCCGATGAAGATGAACAATTCCAAACCTATGTGGAAGTGATTCAGGCCAGTCCCGGACAGACCGTGACCATTCGTACGTTGGATATTGGTGGCGACAAGACCATTCCCTATCTGGGTCACATGCAACAAGAAGCCAACCCGTTTATGGGCTGGCGAAGCATTCGCTTGTCATTTGAACATCCCGAGTTCTTCAATACGCAGATTCGCGCCATTTTACGAGCCGCCGGTGCGTGCCCCGACGCGGATGTCAAAGTCATGTTCCCCATGATCACGACGTTAGAGGAAATGCGGCGAGTTCGTCTGATGGTGCGCAAAGCGGCGGCACAGCTTGAAAAGCGAGGTGCCACCTATCGCCGCGTCCCGTTGGGCATGATGCTGGAAGTGCCTGCCGCCGCCGTCTGTATTGATACCATCATGAGCGAAGCAGATTTTGTGTCGATTGGTTCGAACGATTTGGTGCAATATCTCATGGCCGCTGACCGAGACAACCCCAAAGTCAGTCATCTGTGTCAGCCACTGAGTCCCGCCGTGATTTCGGTCTTGGCACAAGTGATCGCTAAATGTAATCGAGCGAAAAAGCCGGTGACGCTGTGTGGCGAAATGGCCGGACAGCCGCGCGCGTTTGTTCTGTTATTGGGCATGGGACTTCGCTATTTTAGTACCAGCCCGGCATTCATTCCGGTATTAAAGAAACTGGCCAGTTCGATTACGGTGAAGGATGCAGAACGCGTATTGCGTCGCGTACAAGAACTCAAGACGACCAATCAAGTAAAACGATACATGAAGCAGCAACTTCAAGAACTGGCACCGGGCTTTAATGTCATGGAAACCGTGTAATTGGATTACCAATTTCAGGATGGATAGGAAAGAAGATGGAAGTGGTTGTGACTGCCGTAGGCCCTGACAACATTGGGGCTGGCCGATCTCATCATTCACTATGTCACGTCGGAAGCGCCAATATCACCGAAATCCAGATGTATGATCATGACGAAGAAGCCATCTTCGTGCCATGATGTTACGCATCGGTTGTGCCGCCGAACGTTTCGAGCCCATGCGGAAGCGCTGATTGAAATGGTCACATCAAGGGGCTTTCTGTTCGAGTTTGGTCGCCGGATCGCAAGTGCCCATAAGCCTCGTCTGGCCATCTGCACTACCTATCGTCCCGAACCTGCTTTGGCCGTGATGCGATCCGTCCGAGACCGGATGATCAAGGCAGAGGTTCCGTTGATGCTGGAAAATCGCAATACTTGCCGAGGAATTGCGGAACAATTCTGGCAGCTTGGTTTAACATCAGTGATGCCGACGGTAATCCCGATGATGATCGCATGGTCGAAATTGTTGGACCAATATGATATTGACTACATCATTTTGCTCGATATATGCGAGTTCTCCCGGCCAGCAGTTGCTGGAAATACGCCGGGGCGAATCATCAATCTGCATCATGGCTGCTTCCTGGTTTTCCAGGAATGCGTCCTTATCATGATGCTCATGCCACGCGGATGCTCACCTATGGGCAACCTGCCATTTCATCGTTCCGGAACTGGACGCCGGCAATCAGATCATTGCCCAATCCACCTTCACCGTACCGCCGGGAACGCCTTTAGAAGAAATCGTCCGCAAAGGACAGGAAGACAACGAACCGACTTGTTTGGTCGAAGGCGTGCGACGCGTGTGACAATGAAGTTCGGCTACATTTCATCGCGTCATTCCACGACGACGATCCTAATGGAACCGTTCGGATCGATCCTCAAAATCGCGCTACTGAAATTTCGCTACGAACGGCGATGCACACCAACGCCAATTTGCTGTACTTCGGTTGAACATCTGAATCGCATGAAAAAGAGCGTTGGCGCTGGAGTCCAACACTCTTTGTATTGATGTATTAGACGTGCGAAAAAAGCACAACAGGCATCGGACAGAATCCGGACTAATCTAACAGTCCAAACTTCATCTTGTTATACAACGTCACTCGGCTAATACCCAATTCGGCAGCCGTTTCTTTGCGATGCTGACCATTACGATTCAAAGATTGTTCAATAATCTTTCTTTCTAACAGGTCAACCGCGCAGCCAGGGTTTTATCATGGCCGTTGCAATGTTCCAAAATACGCGTACCAAACGATCTACTTCGTTGGCATCTTCGCCGACGGTTTGGCTGTCCAGTGACCGGTTGGGCACGGAATCTAAACGATCGCCCATTGTCACATTGGAACTGTTGTGATGTGGAATTCTGGATTCCGTGGCTGATTGATAGCCATTCACCGTCGGACGCGGTTGAGCGACAGAAACCAATACTGCGGCATTTTGTTGTGCGTGCAGTTGTCGCGCCGCATCGTCAATCGACGGGCATGGTACAATCTCGCGATTGAAACCGATTCGTTGCCGCAACTCTTCTAAATCACGAGAGTCGCAATTGATAACCAAAAACTTTTGCTTCATCTTAGCACCGTATTCTCAAATGGTTGCAAACTCGTACGCTGCCCGATACTGATGCTCCTTCGCAGTCGTCACGCAAACACTCACAGGAAGACCCGTCCAGCTGCCTTCCGACAATCTTCTCACGACGAACATCGCAAGTTCGAAATACTTGGCGAGGAAACCGCGGTGACCTCGTTAAAGATCGAGACTAATTCAAGGATGTGAACTCTCAAGTGTCTAACAACAGATGCAACTATGAACCGCGTCCCGCGCTCGCGGATCGTCCGGAAAACAGCGAATGTAACAGCCCTGGTGCCGCCATTTCGCTACGAATGCTGCGAGTTATGATCACAACTGTTTCGAAAACAAAGCTCATCTGTATTGTTTTCTAAACACATTTTCCCAGGTCCGCAACTCTTTTGTTGGCACGAAGTCTGGAAATTTAACGTCTTTATTAGTTGGCAATCGCGTAGCGACCAATGCACCAGAGTGCCTGCAAGCCATCTCGCCAGCCAATCTTCTTTCTCGGCGTAGCCGCGTGGTGAGTAGGCGATGGGAGCCTGTAGAAGCGAACGTCGGGAATACGAGCCAGCTTGGCGGTCAGCTCTAATTCGATGCCAAAGCCTGATTCTTTTAGCGAGGGCAGTACGCGAGCTAACGTTTCGCGCGCATCATTTTGTAACACGTTTCCACATCGCTCAGCTTGAGATTCGTAAACATGTTGGACAAAAGCGTGATGGCTCGATTCCCAGTCTGGTGCCAATACCGCGCGACTGGGCGGTCGTTCGAACTGAACCGACTGCCATAGACAATGTCGGTTTTGTCTTCCAAGATGGGTCGAAGCAAATGCAGAAAATCGTGTGGATCGTATTCCGAATCAGCATCTTGAATTACCACCACATCTCCTTGGGCGTGCTGGAAAGCCCGTGCGTATCGCCGCTCCTTTTCCTTGATTGCGTTCATGCCGAAAGACGCGGACAGCCGGCCAAGATTTTAGTTCGTCCAGAATGGCGGCCGAACCATCCGAACTGCCATCGTCCACCAAGACAATTTCACAGGGAATCTTGGTATCCAAATTCTACGTACAATGGCACGCAGCGTCTTTTCTTCGTTAAAGACGGGGAACCACCACGCTGAGATAAAGCTGGCGGGAAATTCATAAATTCCCAAACGGCGAATCACGCTTCATGAAAAAAGTCGGCCCAAAACGGCAGCCAAACGTTCTCGCTTTTCCGGCTCATCACCAAACCGCTGGACTAGATCCCGCACCAATTCCGCCATTTCGTTTTCCAGCGAAGGCAATCCGTCTTGGGTGTCGTCATGATGTATGCTCTTACCTACGAATGAAAATGACAGAGCCAACCTGGCCAATGTCAGGTTTCCCAGCAGACTTGTGTAACTGAATTCAGCCTCGAATGGGTATGGCCCACACGGCAACTTCGCAATCGCGAAAAGCAACCACGCATTGGCCCGATACGAATTCGCACTGACTTCCAAGTCTACCGAATCAACGAGGCCAACAACAGCACGCGTCGAAATGACAACTTCAATCACAGCCTATTTCGTCTTTTGTGCGAACTTCGAAAATGCTCGAAAAACAACGGCCAAAAATCTTCTCGTTGGCTTGGTTGACAAAGGGTAAGTGATTCGCAAAATGGCCCACACGGCAAGCCACGCGAGGTTCGCTCTGTTTCTTTAGAAGCCAACGCGGTGCTGGGAATCGATAAACTAGAAACAAAAAGACTAAGACAATATTTTCGTGGGGGCGGCGATCTGACGGATCGACTGCCGGCATGTGTCGCTTGCACCTTGTGGCTCGGATGTTCCCTCTACGTTTTATTTGAATCGTTAGCTAATCAGCATGACTCGTTGTCTCGTGTCAGTCGGCAGCAACCTTGGTGATTCCGCCAAGTTGCTGGATGACGCGGTGGTTAGACTTTCTGCGGCCAGCGGAATCTTCGGGTCAGCCGAGTGGCTTGGCATCAGACGCAGCCAGCGGGCGGGCCGACCGGCCAGCCAGTCTTTCTTGAACGGCCATTGCCTTGGATTGGAACCGTCGCCTCGTTCGCTACTGGTGACGATGCAGCAAATCGAGCGAGCTCGGGCGAACTCGTCACCAACGCTGGGATGCCCGGCACCATCGATCTGGACTTGTTGCTGTTCGGTGACGAGATCATCGAATCGGACGCATTGGTCGTCCTCATCCTCGCATGCTAGGACGTCGTTTTGTCTTAGAGCCAGCTGTGGAGACGCGCCGCAAATGGTGCATCCGCGCCAGGTTGGACGTTGTCGCAAACGCTCGAACATTTAAAGTCGCATCCCCCGGTGTTTGGTATGCGGGTTGGGACGCATCTTGTACGGTTGACGACTTGCATGCCGCGGTGACGCAACGCAGCTGGGCCAAGACGCGTGTCATTGTCTTTTTCGTTGATTCGGTTTGACGCGGACATGATGGTCGCTTGGTTTTTCTGGTTCGCCGCGGAACGTGGGGCGAAGCGAGAACTGGTCTCTTGTCATTACGAAAATGGTCTATGATGCAGCCAAGTTTCCGGTCATGGAAGTTTTGGCCGAACCAGAAGACTGGCTGATCGAGCGAACTGGCCGCCGGCATCTTGGCGTCGGGCGAACCTCTTTGACTGAGATGGGAACGATTCAGATTCCGCTTGCGCTTTGCGTGTCACGCTACCAGCAGTCGCCTAAAATGCCTGATTCAAACTTTACCTCACTCCGCCATGTCAGATCATTCACTCATTATCCACCAGATCCAGGAAGCCCGATCGCGAATCAAAGAGGCTCAGCGACAAGGGTCCGTGTCGGTGTTGTGCCCACCATGGGCGCTGCACGACAAGGTCATCTAAGTCTAATTGATGCATCTGAACAGGAATGTGATCGCACAGTGGTGTGGATCTTTGTGAACCCAACGCGGTTGCTCCGACAGAAGATTTGAAAAGTATCCTCGCACCTGCAGGCCGATACGGCGGCGGTTGGATCGCGAGGAGCTGGTTTGTCTTCGCTCCGGAAGTTTCACCATCTATCCGGCTGGGTTTTCTACGTTTGTGGAACTGCCTAGCGTGGCCGGTCGTTGGGAAGGCGAATTTCGACCTGACACAGTTTCGCGGCGTCAGCACGGTTGTGCTCAAGCTGCTGCAAATTTTGCCGGCGGATCGAGCTTACTTTTGGCGAAAAAGATTTTCAGCAGTTGCTTGTGTCATCCGCGCCATGGCCAACGACTTCATTTGCCTACCGAGATTATTGGCTGTCCGATTGTTCGCGATGCAGATGGATTGGCGTTGAGTTCTCGGAATCAGTATCTCTCCAGTGACGAACGAAAACGAGCTCGGGCGCTTCTGGTAGCCTGTTGGCAACGAAGGCACTGTTTGATGCGGGTGAACGATCCGTCGCGGCATTGGAATCACGTGGCTGAAACGAATCTTGGAACCGTCTGTTGATCGGATCGACATGCGGTGGTGGTGGATGCCGTGACGTTGGAGCCCATTCGCGAAGTCAGCGCCGGCCGTCGCATTGATTGCGGCTTACGTCGGTCTGACTCGCTTGATCGACAATTGCCAGTTGCCTTAGGAGCCACGGATGCGCCAAACGCTATTCTTCTCATTCCACACGAACTGGCTGGAATTCCCATTTTTGGTTTCGGCTGGCTGCTGGGACTGTGGATCCTTGTCAGCGGATTGCTGGCGTGGCGAACGACGCAAAGTGCCGGCGGGGCACAACGAGCTGGTCGGCATGCTGCCCGTGCTGGCGATTGTCGCGGCCGTGATTGTGTTTTCTTGATTCCTCGGATTGAAGAACCCATTCTTCCCGGGAAGTTGGTTGACGCTGCCACCTTCCACGACTTCGGAAACGGGATTGCCGATTCGAGGTTGCGAGCGTATTGTTGTTGACGGCCGTCATATCAGGCGTCTTGCTCGCGGTCATCGAGCTCAACGGATGGGCCTGGAGGCCGATACGATCTTCAGTTTGGCCTTTGCCATGTTTGTGTCTGGCATCGTCGGTGCAAGGCTCTTCTTTGTCATTCAATACTGGGACACCATGCAGGGACAGAACTGGGGCGAACGCCGCAACATCTTCAATGTGGTTCAAGGAGGGCTGGTTGTTTACGGTTCGCTGATCGGCGCGATGGTGGCTTTCTCTCTTATTTCTGTTGGAAACATCAACTGCCGGCACTGGCGTTGGCAGACCTGATAGCGCCTTCGTTGGCGCTGGGGCTGGCGATCGGCCGCGTCGGGTGCCTGATGAACGGTTGTTGTTATGGCGGTCCATGTAGCTATCCTTGGGCCATCACGTTTCCGCCGCATAGTCCACCCTATTCAGAACAGACGGCGGACGGAACGTTCTTGGGAATTGGCTTTGCCGAACCTGCCGACGCAGCAATGGGCGTGGTAGTCGCTCGCGTGACCGCTGACAGTGTAGCCGATGCTGCCGGGATCACCGCCAATGCTCGAATCGTGTCTTTAGATGGTTACGAAGTGAATTCGCTGGACAACGTCAAGTCTGTGCTGAGCCGTGCTACGTCCGAAGTGGCCGTCACGTTGGATTCGGGACGCAGCATTGTCTTGGCGAATCCAAGGCCGCAACGTTCGCTACCAATCCACCCGACCCAAGTCTATAGCGCGCTAAACGCAACGCTGTTGTGTCTGTTTGCGTTGGCCTTGTATCCGTTTCGCCATCGAGACGGACAAGTGATTGCAATGTTGCTGACGTTGTACGCGATCACTCGCTTCTTATTGGAAGTGATTCGTACCGACGAAGGTTCGTTTGGTGGCACGGGACTCACCATTTCGCAGAATGTGAGTGTTTTGATGGCGGTCGGTCTTGCTGTGTTATGGGCGAGCATCTATTTGCGACCGGCCAAATTGGCTTGGCCCAGAAAGGCGTGACAAACGTCCTTGGTTGTCTTTTTGCATGTTTCGCGACCAAGTAGATGAGCCGTTCCACGTCGGGAAACGAAAAAAGGACAGCGCGTCGGCGAATACGCGCTGTCCTGAATACGCAACCCACGAGGCGGAGAGGTGGGTGACGCAGGTCGAAAGTTTATCCTCACAAGACCGTGCGGCAGCTTGTGGTCCTGTGCGGCTGCAAATGTATGTCTCGCTGCTCTCGACTTTCAATATGGTACGTCGCGATTGTGAAGAGCCAGTGAAGCTGGAATGTGGTTTGGATAAAATCTGAACGAACACATGCAGATCGTTCGCCAAAAGGAAAACGGCTTGATCAGTTTGCACCGATCAAACCGTTTCGAGATTTTCGTGTCGAAAGAAGCTGGTTAGCGAGTGACCGAAACTTCAAACGTTTGAATACCCATCACGTCGGTCATCTGTTGCACGTATCGCAAATCGGCATCGCTCAGACGCGTCTTCGGAACGGTGGTGAAATGTCCGTTTTCCTTCAAGATGCGAATATGTCCATCACCAATGCGAACCAACTTGCCGACCGTTTGGTAGCGACCTGTGTTGTCGGTCCACAAACGAACGGGAGCTTCTGCTTCGCTGGACGCGATCGAACTTTCGCTGACGAATTTGGTATCGGCAATTCGCTTCGGTTCAGAACGAGTGCTTTCGTCCAGGAAGTCTTCGAATCCGCCGTCATCCGCAGGTGTATCGGCGTCCAATGAATCCAGAAAGCCATCGCCGGCACCCGCGTCGGCAGCGTCGTCTCCGCCAATGAAATCATCAAAGCCACTGTCGTCAGCAGCGCCACCCAACGCGTCGTCGGCCGGAGCGGTATCGTCCAAGCCAAAACCGCCGTCGTCGGCCGCCGCGTCCGTGGTCGCATCCGTTGTTGTGTCTTCGCCAAAGCCCAAATCGTCCATTGGGTCATCCGCTGGTGTCGCATCCAATTCGGCAGATGTGTCGACAGCGTCTTCCGTCGTGGGTACGTCCATCGGGTCCGCCGGAGTTGGCTCGACGGCCGACGTAGTGCCACCGTCAATCACTTCGCTGCCAATGACAGTGCCTTCGATAACGCCATGGTCAACAACAGTGCCTTCCACAGGATACGATTCGCCGACGTATTCGTTTGAAATTACTTCGCCAACTACGCCACCAAGAACTTCACCACCACAGCAGCTGTCCACCACGGGCGAAGCATAGGTGTCCATGGCCGGTGCCGAATAGACATCCCAGACCGGTGCGGCATAGGAATCTCCATAAGCCACTTCCGAACCGCAGCAGCTGTTCGCAACAACTGGTTGCGACACCACGGGAGCCGGCCCACAAGCAGGTGGACAGTAGGAGGGAGCGCACGAAACCACAGTGGGAACCGAACATGCTGCTCGCCAACGTTGCAACAATCGGCAAGCACTGGCCGAATTGACCGACAAAAGAACCACCAACACCGATACCAGAGCAACACGTGTTGCTCTACCAATTCTGAACTTGCCCATTTGAGGAACACCTCGTGAAATTCATAAAAAACAAATTGTGATTACATCACCACCGTCGCCGTGACGGAGCCATGTCCTTCCGAGAATTCTTGCTTACGGATTGCCATGCCATCCGTTTACTCGGTTCGCGAATTCCGGAAATCGCCGCTTCGAGCTAAAACCGAGCCATTGCAATCCGCATATTGCGCAAACATCCTACTTTGACAGCTACCACGTCGCAATGGTGTGGACGTACAAGTCGCTTAACGTGACGGCAAGACCACAGAATCCGGTCTCCGCCGTTGGGAAACGGGGTAACCGGAATTATTGGACGCAATGTCGGTTCGGAAAAGGGTTTGAGATGAGGAACACATCTTGGTGGTTCGAAAGTGAACCGGTTTATTCCAAGTAGGTGTAGCCTCGCAATCCCGCTTCGTAGAATTCCAAGATTTGACCGGCTTGTTCGTGCGAAATCAGATTGCGACGCACGCCATCTTCGACGGTGCGTTGCAATTTCGAGAGCAGGTCTTCGCTGCTGAATTGCACGTAATGCAGAACCTCGCTGACCGTGTCGCCTTTGATAATGGTCTCGACAATTACTTCATTCGAATCAGAAAGACCTACGTGGACGGCATTGGTGTCCCCAAACAAATTGTGTAAGTCTCCTAAAATTTCTTGATAAGCGCCAATCAGAAACGCACCCAAGTAGTAAGGATGATCGTTCAGTCCGTGCAGGGCCAGCGTTTTGGCCACGTCGCGTCGGTCAATAAATTGGTCAATCTTGCCGTCCGAATCACAGGTGATGTCGCCTAGAACCGCCTTGCGGTCTGGCTTTTCGCAAAGTCGATGGATCGGCATGACGGGAAACAACTGCTTAATTGCCCAACTGTCCGGTAACGACTGAAACAAGGAAAAATTGCAGAAATAAGTTTCCGCCAACAAACTATCCAAGCCCTGAAGTTCTTCGGGCAGATATTCCAATTCGTGACTCAATCGTCGCACTTGATGACAGATGGCCCAGAAAAGAGTTTCGGCCATACTGCGTTGGTCCAAAGGCAAGTATCCCGTCGCGAACGCATTGATGGCCATATCCAATGACTGTTGCGCGTCGTGAAAGCTTTCCAGCAGATTTCGTTGAGTCAACGAAGCCAACGTATTGCGGAGATCAATCAACGGTTGCTCTACGTCGTTGGGCAACTCTTGCGGAGGAACTTCGCTGACGGGATTGGCTTTTCCTAAGACGTCAAAAATCAGCACGCTGTGGTACGCCGCGATCGCTCGACCACTTTCGGAAATGATATTCGGATGTTTCACTCCGGCATCATTACAAACAGTGAACAGGTGATGCACCACGTCATTGGCGTATTCTTGCAGCGTATAGTTCATGCTGGATTCAAAGTTGGTTTGTGAACCGTCGTAGTCCACGCCTAAACCGCCGCCCACATCCAGATATTCCAAGCCTGCGCCGCGGCCAACCAAGTCAGAATAGATTCGAGCCGATTCGATTAACGCACCTTTGACGTGACGAATATTCGTGATCTGGCTGCCCAAATGAAAATGCAGCAACTTGAAACAGTCTTGCATGCCTAGTTCGGTCAGCCGATCTAAGCCTCGCAGTACTTCCGAAACGGTCAGCCCGAATTTGGATCGATAGCCGCCAGAAGATTGCCAGCGCCCAGCGCCTCGCGCCGCCAGTTTCACTCGCATCCCTAACTGGGGTCGCACGCCGACTTTTTCCGCATATTTTAGGATGAGGTCCAATTCATGGGCTCGTTCAATCACCGGGATCACCTTGCGGCCCAGTTTCTGGCCCATCATGGCCATTTCAATGAATTCTGCGTCTTTGAACCCGTTGCAGACGATGGGGGTTTCTTCGTCAGCCAAGGCAATTACGGCCATCAGTTCTGGCTTGCTACCCGCTTCCAATCCGAACCCCAGCGGTTTACCGTGTTGCAGAATCTGTTCGACCACATGACGCTGCTGATTGACTTTGATAGGGTAGACACAGCAATACGAACCGGAATATTCGTGATCCGTAATGGCGGTGGAAAACGCGGCATGGATTTCCTGCAAACGGTCTCGGATCATGTCGTCAAACCGAATCAGAATCGGCAAATCGATGCCTCGAAGTTTGAGTCGATCTACCAGTTCCTTGATGTCGATGGCCCGCTGAGCGTCTCGTTGAGGATGAACCAGCAGGTTCCCTTCCTTGGACACGGAAAAATAGCCGTGGCCCCAGCGAGCGACTTCGTATAGTTCTGCGGAATCGGTGGCGGACCAGGGACTAACGGCGTCCTTAATCATGTAGGTTCAACTCCAGGGCAAGCCGGTTGAGAAATGAAATTTGAAAGCAACGAGTCTTCGTGATGATGCAGCAATACGAATGGATCCCCAACTCTTTGGCAACCGCCATGTTTGCCGCTCGGTTCGCGGTACAGGGACACGACACGATTGACCCAAGCCTTTCGCCAGCCATCCAGCCCTGGGGAGCCAAACTTTCAAAACAAATAGCAAATGCTCAGGCATGGGATGATACCGTTGCTCTGGCCATTCTTACAACCGATCCTGCGTGGTTGAGCAAACAAATAGTCAAACAGAATTCTGCGAACATTTTGTCCGCTGATTCGAACATGCCAGACCTGATCAACCAGCTGCACAACGTCGTTTTGCATCACTTTCCGCGATTCGAAAATGACATCCTGATTCGAATCCAACCGATGAAGCTCCAATGGGAAGCAGTCGGGCCCGGTTTGGTCAAATCTGCTTGCCGATCACTGAAGTTATTAGTGCCCAGCCAAATAAAAATTGCCTTGATTTGGCCTCTGCAGGGTGGTTCCGTGACGCCTGTCATTGGCCAAGCGCAATTGGCCTTGGAAGCCGTGCTGACCAATTCGCACCCAGTAATCCCGGAAGTTCTGCGGCTGGGCTGGGGCGTGTTGCAGCTTGGATTGCCAGCGTTTGCGTGGAATGATCACAGGATCTTGGCACAAACTTTGTGTGCCCTGGCGATCCTGCAAGCGGCCGAGGATTTGGATCTGGTTTGCTTAGAACCGGAAACTTTGGCCGCTGCCGCAACCACGTGGCGATTGCCTTGGATTTCTACTCGCGAACAAGATTTGCTCGACTGGTGGCGTGCGAACCAGCACAACAGCCAAATCGATATCCGTTCGCTGACCGACGCTGCTAGCTCGCCGACACTGCTGGAGATCGAATCCTTCCTACAGGACAGACGCTAAGTCTCCGCAAGTGGCATCTCTTGTCGGCCCGATGGCAGACCTTTAGACTTACGAGTTTGCAATGAACTGACTGCCCAGTATAAGGGGATTTCTGTGCCAGGTACCTGTGTTGTTGGACTTCAGTGGGGTGACGAAGCAAAAGGGAAGTTGGTGGATCTGCTGACCGCCAACTTTGACACCGTGGTGCGTTATCAGGGTGGCGCGAACGCTGGGCATACGGTGGTGGTGGGTGACAACACCTACAAACTGCATCACATCCCCAGCGGCATTCTCAATCCCCATGTTCTGAATGTGATTACGCCGGGTGTGGTACTGAACCCACCGACGATTCTGAAAGAGATTGATTCGCTGGCTCAGCAAGGCATCGAAGTCAAGAATTTCAAGATCAGTGATCGAGCGCACGTGGTGATGCCGTGGCATATTGAAGAAGATCGCATCTTGAATCAAGCGTTTGTTAGCGGCAGCGAAAACATTGGCACCACGCTCCGAGGTATCGGGCCTTGTTACCGCGACAAAGTAGGCCGAACCATGGCGTTGCGTTTTGGCGATCTGTTTCGCCCCGACTTCAAAGACAAGATTCAGCGAATCGCCACCGCCAAAGAACAGATCTTGAGTAGTCTGAACGGCCAACCTTTTTCGCTTTCCGTAGACGAAATCTACGACGAATTCGCTGGCTACGCGAACCGCTTGAAACCGTTTGTGGATGACACCACCGCGATTTTGCTGAACCAAGTGGACCAGGACAAACGTATTCTATTCGAAGGCGCTCAAGGCGCGTTGCTGGACATTGACCACGGGACGTTTCCGTTTGTAACCAGCAGCAACAGTTCGGGCGTAGGCGTTTCGGCTGGTTCGGGCGTGCCGGCTCGGTTCATCAACCGCATCATTGGCGTCATCAAAGCGTATGCAACTCGAGTCGGCGGAGGGCCGTTTCCTACCGAACAAGAAAATGAAACCGGCCAACACATTCGCGATCTGGGCAATGAATACGGTACCACCACCGGTCGCCCCAGACGCTGCGGTTGGTTTGACGCCGTGGCTGTTCGCTATACGGCTCGGCTCAGCGGTGTCGACATGTTGTCACTGATGATGCTGGATGTCCTGAGCGAACTACCGGCCATCCAAGTCTGCGTGGCCTACGAAATTGACGGCAAACGAATCACTGATTTTCCCAGCCATGTCGACGATCTTCGCAATGCCAAACCGATTTACGAAGAACTGCCGGGCTGGCAACAAGATGTGACCCAGGTTGATCGCTATGAAGATTTGCCAGAAAACGCTCAGAAATACGTGCAACGCATCGGTCAAATTGTGGGACGACCGGTTGGTATTGTTTCGGTGGGACCGGACCGCAAACAGACCATGTTTCTGGAACCTTTTCATGCCAGTTGCTAACCGACGTAACCGACGTTGCTTGGGGTCGCTTGCTGCCAGCCCTGATTCGACGACAAGGACATTCGATTGATATGAACCAAACCACCACGGCTGCCGGAGCTTCGCCTCGCGCGCAGAATCCAGAACGGAATCCTCGTCATATCGCTTGCATCATGGATGGCAATGGACGCTGGGCACAGAACCAAGGGTTGCCTCGGATTGAAGGCCATCGCCGCGGCGTGACCAGTGTTCGCAAGACCGTGGAAGAATGTGCTCGTTTGGGCATTGAACAACTGACACTCTATTGTCTGTCCAGCGAAAACTGGAAACGTCCCCAGCTGGAACTCGATTTCCTCATGCACTTGTTAGAACAGTACATGATCGAGGAACGAGCTTTAATCATGGAGCAAAATATTCGGCTGCAGGTGATTGGTCGTCGTGACGGGATTCCGGAACATGTTCAAACGGAGATGAACAAGACCATTGAATTGAGCGCCAACAACACGGGCACGACGCTTTGTTTGGCGGTGAACTATGGCGGACGAGGCGAACTTGTCGACGCTGTGCGGCAGATTGCTGCCGACGCCAAGGAAGGCAAATTGGCTCCGGACGATATTACGGAACAGACCATTTCGTCTTATCTGTATACTGCCGGCATGCCCGACCCCGATCTACTGATTCGAACTGCGGGCGAAATGCGGATCAGCAATTTTCTGTTGTGGCAAATCAGCTATGCCGAAATTTGGGTGACGGATAAACACTGGCCCGAATTTCGCGAAGCAGATCTGCACCAAGCCATTTCCGATTATGCAAATCGAGATCGCCGTTTTGGCGGCTTGAACCAATAAGGAGATGCGGCAGTGCTTCGTTGGCGATTAATTGCAGCTGCCTGCATCATCTTTCCTTTGTTGTTCATCATCTGGCTGGATGACCAACATAATTTTGGACGTCCCGGCATCTATTTGATCCCGGTGGCTGTGGTGGTCAGTCAAATGGCGTGCGCCGAATTGTGCGAATTGTTCAAAGCCAAATCGATTCCGATGCGGTGCCGAACATTTCATCTGGCAACGCTTATGCCGCCTCTATTCGCCGCGGTGCCCTGCATCTGGAACGGTCAATTCGCATCCACTCCGCTGCGAAATCTGGGTTGGTTGGCCGCCGGCGTAACGGTCGGCTTCGGACTAATCGCCGTGGTGGAAATCATTCGGTATCACGAACCGGGAGAAAACCTGGTTCGCTTGGCCAGCGGAGCGTTTGTGGTGTGCTATGCCGGATTGCTGATGGGCTTTTTGTCGAATTGCGTTTGTTGATTCCCGGCCGCAAAGGCTTAGCGGCGGTGATTGGTACCATTTTGATTGTGAAACTTTCCGACGCCGGTGCGTACTTTGTAGGACGTGCGTTCGGCAGGAACAAGTTGTTTCCCGTGCTCAGCCCCGGCAAGACCTGGGAAGGTGTTTTGGGCGGCCTGGGCGTGGCAATCGCCGGTTCGGCCTGCTTCTTTTTCTTGTTGCTGCCGATGCTGGGTGTCGAACGAAACACAGCGTACCAATCTTGGGTGTGGATCATCTACGCCCTGTCGGTGACTGTGGTAGGAATCTTTGGCGATCTGTTTGAATCATTGTTGAAACGTGATGCCAAGATCAAAGACTCCAGCCATTGGATGCCCGGCTTGGGCGGCGTGCTGGACGTGATTGACTCCATGGTCGCAGTTGCGCCGCTGAGCTTTGCCTGGTGGGCCAGCGGATTGCTCTGATCCGCACACTTGGAATCCCACGCGAACCATTTCCCACACCATTTTGTCAATTGAAAACACGCGTCGCGTTTTCCGTAGCCCTATTGTTGAAGTGCAAGCGGTTTTGACGCTAATGGACGAGGTGACGAGTCCTGTTGACCGGTAATGAACGAGGTGACGAGTCCTGTTAACCGGTAATGGACGAGGTGACGAGTCCTGTTGACCGGTAATGGACGAGGTGACGAGTCCTGTCGCAAATTCCAAGAATCACCGATTCGCAACGTTGACCACGACATCGGACAAAAGAACCAGCAGGTTCCGCCATTGATTCACTTTTCTAACAGCAGGATTCCACGGCACATTGTACTGTTTACAATAGAAGGTCGGCGGAATCAAAAATCGAGGCCTATCCAGAGGACAAGGAGCAACGTGGGAGAAATCGAACGAAGTCAAAGTATCGTTAGCGAAACGGTGATCTTGGTGGGTGTCGTCCTGCCAGATAACGCCGATCGCTTTGATGATCTGGACGAACTGGAACGTTTGGTGGATGCAGCCGGTGCGGTTCCCGTGGCCAAAATGGTGCAGCGGCGAGAGACTCCGAGCGCGAATTCGTATCTAGGCAAAGGCAAAGTCGAAGAGCTGGCACTGTTGGTTGAAACATGCAAGGCAGACGTGATCGTTTTTGACAATGAACTGTCACCCGCACAGGTTCGTTCGCTGGAACAAGCCACCAAAGTCAAGGTTCTGGATCGTACGGAATTGATCTTGGACATCTTTGCTTCGCACGCGCAAACCTATGAAGCTCGTTTGGCCGTGGAACTCGCGCAGCTAGAATATTCGCTGCCTCGTTTGAAGCGCATGTGGACGCACCTTTCGCGATTGAAAATGGGCATCGGCATGCGAGGTCCCGGTGAAAAGCAATTAGAAGTCGACCGCCGACTGGTAGAAAAGCGAATCCACGACCTGAAGACCGAATTGCAGAAGATTGAAAAACGCAAAGAACGTACCGTCGCCGCGCGACAAGACCAAATGACGGTGTCGCTGGTCGGCTACACCAACGCCGGCAAAAGCACGTTGATGAACACGCTGACTGACGCGCACGTGAAGGCGCAAGATCAACTGTTTGCCACCCTGGACACGCGCACTCGCCGCTGGCAACTACCGCAATGGGGTCCGGTGTTGTTGAGCGATACCGTGGGTTTCATTCGCGACCTGCCTCACCGATTGATCGCTAGTTTCAAAGCCACGCTCGAGGAAGCTCGTCAAACCGATCTGCTGCTGCATGTGTGTGATGCTTCGAACCCCGCCGTGCTGGACCAAATCACCGCCGTGTTTCATGTGCTGGAAGAATTGGATATCGAAGAAAAGGACGCGGTGCTGGTCATCAACAAGATTGATCAGCCGGAAGCCAAAGAACGAGTTACCTTGATCAAGTCTCGCTACCCGCACGCAGTGGCAGTCAGTGCCAAAACGGGCGAAGGCCTGGAGCGTCTGGCGCATGTGGTCAGTGATGCACTAAGCCGTTCTTTCCGAGATGTCGACATCATTACCGGCGTAGAAAATGGCAAGCTGATGGCCTACGTAGCAGCCCATGGAGAAGTGAAGTCGCGAAATTTCAACGGAAACGAAGTGACCATCCATTGTCGCTTGCCGCAGAAGTTCTTGGGCAAAATCCATGATCCAACGGCGATTATTCGCGATCATCAAACACAAGAAATCATCTGGCCTCGTCCTAGCGAAGAAGATGACCTTGGTGCGCCGACGATGGAAGATGTAGCCTAATGGCAAAACGGTTTTGGTCAGAACGCCGAGTCCTCATCACGGGCGCGTCCAGCGGTATCGGCGCCGCCGTCGCAGAACAACTTGCGCGAAAAGACTGCTTTCTGGTGCTGACGGCTCGCCGCACCGAACGCTTGGAGTCACTCGCCGCAGCATTTGATTTGGACGCGGATCAGTATCTCTTGGTTCCCGGCGACATCACCGATCCGGCGCATCGAGCTCATTTGTTTTCCGTGATCGATGAAGAACTTGACGGCTTGGACGTGCTGATCAACAACGCAGGTGTCGGCGCCGTCGGTCCATTTGATCAAGCAGATGCGGAACGCTTGCGACACATCATGGAAGTCAACTTCTTTGCGCCGGTGGAGTTGATTCGCGAGTTGTTGCCGCTGCTGGAACGGTCAGATAGGCCAGTGATTGCGAACGTCGGTTCGGTCCTTTCGCAGTTTGCTGTGCCGGACAAAAGCGAATACTGCGCCAGCAAATTCGCGCTACGCGGCTTCAGCGAAGCGCTGCGGTACGAACTGCGGGAGGACGGTATTGCCGTGGTTAACTTTCATCCGAATACCACTCGTAGCGAATTCTTCGACAATCTGGTCGATCAAGACGGCGAACTCAAGACCAACCCGCTCAGCATGTCGCCAGAAAAAGTAGCGGCCAAGCTGATCAAGGCGATCGAGCGTCGTTCGCCCGAAGTAACGTTAACGCTTTCGGGCAAGGCCGTTGTCTGGGCCAAACACCTAATTCCAAAGCTCACCGGTCGAGTTGTCGGCCGGCTCAGGCAACCTTAGCACGTAGTGGACGAGGTGACGAGTCCCTAGCAACGTAGTGGACGAGGCGACGAGTCCTTGGCAACGTAGTGGACGAGGCGACGAGTCCTTGGCAACGTAATGGACGAGGTGACGAGTCCCTGGCAACGTAGTGGACGAGGCGACGAGTCCCTAGCAACGTAATGGACGAGGTGACGAGTCCCTAGCAACGTAGTGGACGAGGTGACGAGTCCCTAGCAACAAGGATTCGTCACCTCATCCACTACGGGTAAACCTTCGACTACTGAACAAGCGTAATAGAAAAACT
Source organism: Pirellulaceae bacterium (assembly GCA_041399205.1). Lineage (GTDB taxonomy): Bacteria > Planctomycetota > Planctomycetia > Pirellulales > Pirellulaceae > JAGQOZ01. The sequence continues at coordinate 436,296 of JAWKTK010000003.1, forward strand.
CGCTGCCAAACGACCGGAATGGCAGCGAGTCAAAAAGAAATCGCTTTTCATGACAGGCCACATTCGCGACGAATCGTTCGATTCGTCACGAACACTACGCGGTTACCAGGTGCTCGACTTCCTTGGCCAGTCGGCGTCGAGCGATACACAGGCGTCGCTTGATGGTACCGACTGGTGCTTGGAATTCGTCGCTCATTTCGATCAACGACTGGCCGTGAACGTAGAACGCCACCAGCGTTTCTCGATCCATTCGACCCAATCGGCTCAATCCAAAATGAACATGGGAAGCTCGTTCATTTGCTTCCAACACGGAGTCGGGCGTGACCTGATCCACACACGTCGACTCCATCGTTTGCAGCTCGGCACATACCGCCGGTCCGCGACGCATTCCTCGGTTGATTGCCATCCGATGCGTGATCTGACGCAACCAACCGGCAAAGCACGCCGGGTCTCGCAGTTGGCCAATCTTTTGCATGACCTGTAAGAAAACCTCTTGGCATAGCTCCTGCGCTTCGTGGGCGTCCCCCAGTCGTCGAGTTGCGATGGCCAAAACGTGCCCTTGGAATCGATCAAACAATTCGCCCAAGGCGGCCCGATCACCGTCCTGAGCGGCCAATACTAAGCTGCAAACTTCTTCTCGATCATCAACTAAAGAGGCTACGGTAGCCATTACATAACTCCCACTTCCTAGCACGTTGAATCCAACGCGTCACGTTCGAACAGACTTGCTCGGAATTGGCTACTTCGCTGAAAACGTGCCTATGCACTGGTTCACAGCAAGCACCAAAACCGGACACGCCGATCTGCCTTGTTCGAGAAATCACGAAACTCGAATAAACCGATGCCAAACACTTGGCAGCTGAACTATCAGCGAACGGCAAAGGCAGGTTGCAGCACCAATGGCTGCATGGGTTGCCAACTTCCGCAAATCGCGGCCGACCATAGCGAACTTGAACGTTTCAGTTCGCGTTCGCGTAGCCGCAATATGTCTGGGGTCGCCGCCAGATGTTTTCTGGCGTGTTTCCCCGCATACGGATGCAGGCAATACGTGACGAGGCGCATCAAGATGGAGACAAGTCCCATCAAGAACACGGTATCCACGTCCACGATGCCGTTGCGATTGCGGTTGTTGCCAATGCCGCCGGTCGTGTTGATGGTTGTCATGTTCTTCATGGCTTCTTCTCCTGGCGCCCTGCGCAGTGAGAGAGAGGTTTCGAAAATAAAAATCGGGACGTCAAACCACCGTTCCAATTGAAACGGCCAGTTCGCCCGTTAGGTCAAGGATATACGGCAATCCGAGAATTAGCAAAGCTTATTAGGCTGCACTATTTGAATTTGCCAAACTCCTGATGTGACTATAGACGTCTTTTCGGTTATCAGGTTCACGAAATCGGGAATAATTTTTCGAAAACACGTTGCTCGCCATAAGTGCTTTGCCATAAGGCACTTGCGAATCCGGGTAGTGTGTCATTTCGGACCGCCCACCCTTGTTTGCATTTATTTCTGACACTCCAAGCGCCCAATGACCAAGTGTCAATCTGCCGTACCCTGGGCGTCGATACCGTCGCCACCGTATGCCGCAAGCCAGCCCGCCGGGATTCCGGGAGTTTTTCAGGCGTTGGTATCCAGTCTGTGGGTGGCACGATCTAAAAAATCGGTCTGTGCGTGGCACGACCCAAAAGATCGTCTGTGCGTGAAATCGGTCTGTGGGTGGCACCAAGTAGAAAAATCGGTCCGTGGGTGGCACCAAGTAGAAGAACCAAGCCACAGCGGGTGGTACGACCCCACACCGAACTACACGTTTTCCAGGCAAGCTGGCATGGCGAAAGGAGGGGTGTCTGGCAAGTTGATCTGTTTGGAATTCTTAACTTGCGAAGAATAGACTGGGTTTGCGAGTGAATTTCGGGCGGTTGCCGAGCAAGGTGTGCGTTTTCAAACCCCTTTGCTTTGCGGTATGATGTGGGATTACCTTCCCACGATTCCCACCGTCAATCACCTTTCGCGGCAGATAGAAGGATCGGAATTGCTGTCGGCGAACGTGGTTCTTCACATCTTTTGGAGATGAAAGTGAATATCAGTCGAGTTTCCGGGATGGCGATGTTGCTGGTCGTAGTGCTGCGAATCGCCATCGGCTGGCAATTGTTTTACGAAGGCATCTGGAAGATCAATACGCTGGATTCGCCCAACCCTTGGACTTCGGCCGGCTATCTGAAAAATTCACAAGGCCCCATGCGAAATACCTTTCGCAAAATGGCAGGTGACCCAGATGATCTCGATTGGCTGGATGCGGATAAAGTGGTGGCTGGTTGGAAAGCTTGGCAACAACGGTTTACAGATCACTATGGATTGGACGAAAACCAAGCCAAACGTTTGACTTATCTGATTGACGGGCGCCAGGAATACGCAGTCGAATTGACCACGGGCGTGCCCGAAGACATTGATCTCGCTTCGATTAACGCTCGCTACCGTGTTGGTAAAGAATCAAAAGAGGTTCAAGTTGTTCGCTTCGATCCAGAAAAGCAACGCTTGATCGCCAGCGGTGAAGCTCGGATCGAACCAGAAGAAAAGCAGAAACTCTTAGCACCATGGCAAGACGCCATTGCTGCCGAAACGGTGAATTCGCTGCCAGACAACGTTCAAGCCTACATCGCCGCGATTGAAAAGCTGTACCGAGACACCTCCGAACTGGGATATGCTCAGCGAGTCAAAGCAATGCTAGGCGGCAATGTCGAATTGACCGGCAACGAGCGGCAGCAGCGGATCGGCGATATCGAAAAGTATCGCAAGCAGCTTAGCGAATATGAAACACAGTTGGCTCGAGTGCAGCAGGACTATCAATACGATCATTTGAATTATCGCTGGGGCGAAATTCAAGGTTTACGCAGTTCGTTGGTTGGGCCCATCAAGGCCATGGATGCCGATCTAAAAAGTGACGCCCAGAAACTGTTGAGCGTGGCACAAATGAAGCGAGGCAGCGTGCCGGAGCCGTGGACGTCACTTCGTATTTCCGACATGCTGACGATTGCCGGCCTGACCATCTTAGGTTTGCTGTTAATTTTCGGTTTATTCACTCGGTTATCAGCAGTGGTCGCCGCTTTCATGCTGTTTTCGTTCTACTTGGCCATGCCGCCTCTCCCTGGACTGCCGGAACCGCCGGGAACGGAGCACAGTTTGATTGTGAACAAGAATTTGATTGAAGTCTTTGCATTGCTGGCCATTGCCGCTTTGCCCACCGGCTACTGGTTTGGAATTGACGCGTTTATTGGCTGGCTTCGAGCGGACAAGGACGCGTAGGTTCACATTTAACGCTGAACACAAACGGTTAAAATTCGTGGTTATTCACCGAACAAGGCATTAGAATGATCTTGTTCGGATTTCATCAAAACAGATTACTAAACGTCCGCAGAACATTCGGATAGCTGAGGTCATTCGTCATGCTCGTAACTCCTGAACAAGAAAAAATTGGTCGCGACAATTTCCACGAAGCCGTCGGGTATACTCGGCGAGGTTTCATGCAGGGCGCCGCGGCTGCCGCAGCCGCTGGCGGAATGGGCGCCGCGTACTTCGGCTATGAAAAGTTGACCGGAGCGGATCGAGTCAAAGTGGCGTTCATCGGAACCGGTGACGAAGGCAATGTCTTGATCACCGAACACCCAGAAGACTACATGGAAGTGGTAGCCATTGCCGACCTTCGCCCTGCCAACATTAAGCGAACGTTCGCTGGCAGCCACCCTGTTGCTCGAATCGGCCTTAATGCCAAGCTCGGTCCCGACACCGCCAAGAACGTGGAAGCGTTTGACGACCATCGGAAACTTCTGGAAGCCAAAGACCGCTTAGGCCTTGAAGCCGTCATCATTGCTGTGCCACTGAATCAGCACGCACCCATCGCCATCGAGTGCATGAAGGCCGGTCTGCACGTGCTGACTGAAAAACTGATGGCTCGAACCGTAGCCCAGTGCAAAGAGATGATTCGGGTAGCTCGTGAAAACAACGTGCTACTCGCCGTCGGCCACCAACGTCATTACAGCGTCTTGTACGAAAACGCCAATCACTTGGTAAAAGAAAACCTATTGGGCGATATCAAGTTCATTCGCGCTCAATGGCATCGCAACAACAGCTTCCCCGGTCGTGATCAATGGCGCAAGTGGGAAAAAGCAGCTGGCGAAGACAAAAAGGCATTGGAAGCATTGGAAGCGTCCGGGCAACTCCAGGAGCTGGGCTACGATACCGCTCGGCAATTGATCGACTGGCGTCTGTACAACAAGACCGGCGGAGGCCTCATGGCCGAACTCGGCAGCCACCAGATGGACGCTTGCAGCATCTTCTTGGGCAAGCAACATCCTATTTCGGTCCAAGGTTTTGGCGGTAAGAGTTTCTACGGCATTGAAGGCGTCGGCGATAAATCGTTCTGGGATGATGATCGCGAAATCGACGACCAGATTTTTGTGACCATGGAATTCCCCGGTAAGACATATTATGCCGACGAGAGTCGAACCAAGGTCCAAAACGAACGAGACATCTGTATTGTCACCTATTCGTCCATCAACACCAATCGCTGGGAACCGTACGGAGAATCGGTCTTTGGCACTCGAGGAACCTTGGTCATGAAGACCGAAAAGGAAGCGTTGTTGTACAAAGAAGCCACGGCGGACAGCGGCGGCGGCTTGGACCAGCGGCTATGGGTTATTGAAAGCGCCAAGGGCGGCGGTCCTGTTTTGGACGCGTATGAAACCAGTGCTCCGACCAAAGCGGCCAACGTGGTTGGGCTGGAGCAGAAGATTAGCCGAGGCTACCGAGAAGAAATGGAGCACTTTGCGTACTGTATTCGCAATGGCGAACCGAACGAAAAACTTCGCTGCAACGGTGTCGTCGCCATGGCCGATGCCATCATGGCCATGACGGCAAACTTGGCTATGGAGCACAAGGTTCGCATCGAATACAAGGACGAATGGTTCGATCCGGAATCGGATGCTACACCAGAGGCTGAATTCGAGAACAAGGTGTAACCGAGCCCACTTGGCCGCATACGGCAGAGAATCATCCTGCCAGCCAGATCGATTTCTTCAATCAAAACCCTCGGCTTCTTCGGCCAGGGTTTTGCTTTGCGCATTGGACCAGCCGCTGCCGGGCCGCAAAAATCTGCCAGGAGCGAGTATTTCCAGGGTGAAAAAAATGAAACTACGGTAGAACCAAATTCGCAAAACCGATATCTTACCGATTCGGCAATTGGATGTGGTGAACCGGTTCCCAGCCGGTTCTAGTCTGTTTTTCAGACCGCCCCATTTCCACCGTTGCCGCGGGGTGTAGCGCAGCCTGGTTAGCGCGTTTGACTGGGGGTCAAAAGGTCGCAGGTTCGAATCCTGTCACCCCGATTGGACTTACGACAAGGACCGTACTAAACTCCGTACCAAACCTTGTCGTTTCGACCGCCATTTTTCGTCCTCCAAACCGCTGCAATCGGTTTGGGGACGTCCGGCAAAACCTCTTCAGATCAGCCTGGGATTTCATTCGCTAATCTCGAGGAGGGTTTCTTATGCCACGCCCGAATAAGGTCTGGTTTCGCAAAGACGTTGGCTGGTGGATGGTCACCATCAATGGCAAAAAGGTTCGACTGGCGAAAGGTGCAAGTCAAAAACAGGCGGTGCGATCGTTTTCGGCTGCCAGTCTCACACCGAAAACTCCGGTTGTTTGTCACAGTTTTTGATTCTGAAGCGGCTCACGGACTACCAGCAGATGACAGATTGCTGCGGCGGCCCAGTCGGACGACGCTGCCGTTTTCCAACGAAACGAACAGTTGTGTCGAATCGGCGGAGAACGCTAAGGCCGTGGCGGGAGATGGTAGGAAGGTGCGGCATTGCTCCAGGCCGGAGGCGACGTCCCAAATGGCCAACGTGCGGTCGCGGTGAGCGGATGCTAACAGACGCTTGTCTAGCGAAAACGCCATGCGCATTGCGCCCAAATGGAGTCCTCGGCAAACAGCCAACGCTTTTCCCGAAGTAGATTCGTACAATTCGATTTCGCCAAACGCCTTGCCCACCGCCAGCAGCGAACCGTCTTCGCTTAATGCCAAACCAGATTGGCGAATGGTGGACGTGGCAATTTCTATGCTGGATGATTGTTGGCGACCAAGCGCCGAATAAACTCGAGGCGGTTGTCGGCGGCTGGCCGTTGCAAAAATCTTGCCGTTCGCGGAAGTCGCTAATAGTAGGTTTGTGTCCAAGATATCGGAAGTCAGTTGAAACAATTCGCTGACGCCGATTCTGAAGCGATAGACCAAACAGTTATCGCATTTCACCAACCAGCCGTGGTCAATCGCAATGATTTCGGTGATCGGATGGGGCGATGACAGTTCCGCAATCTTCTGTGCCAACTTGGTGTCATGCACTTCCAGCACGTTGTTGGTTCGTCCAACGGCCAATTGCTGTCCGTCAAAAGACAGGGCGAACACGGGCGGAGCATCATCGGCAAATTCGATCGAATGTTGGCGGTGTCCGTTACAAAAAAGCTCCAAGCGGTTCGGTCGATTCCAACGAGCCGCAGACTGTCCATTTGCACTGATGGTGCTTCCTTCGGCAGCTTTATCGGCGGCGACCAGCGTTTCCAGATCAGATGGCGTCGCGTACGAATATTGGTGCAAACGACGGTCTTTCGTGTGGCAATAGATCTGTTGTTCACTATCTGACATGGCTGCGGCGCGCGGAAGTTGGTCAGGGCTAGGCACATCCAGCAGCGTGACGCTGGTTTTCAAGTCCTTCACGGAGACAGCGAAACCGGACGCAATTACCAAATGCTTTCCCGAGGGAGACAGGTTAAACACGTACGACATACGATGGTCTCGGAAAATCAATCTAGTGCGTTCGCCGGTTTCCGTATTGAATTCGCCGATCGCCACTTCGTTCACGTGTGCCAGCAAGGTACCTTCATGCGAAGCAACGGACATCGTGTAATCGGTAACGGTCTCCATACGTATTTGATGTTGCAGTTGGGCGTCGAACACAAATGCTCGTCCGTTGGTGGTGGCCAGGATCAGTTTCGAACCATCCGGAAACCAGCGAATAGATCCCGGGTGACCTTTCATTTGCAGTCGTCGTTCAGCAACCAATTTCCATTCGTTCGTATCCCAAATGCGAACATGCCGATCACCTCCGGTCGTGGCCAAGCGCGAATTGTCTCGACTAAACGACGCCGCAGGATGCGAATTTGCTCCGTGACTTTGCAGATAGGTAATGCGATTGCCAGTCAAGCCGTCTCGGATGTCCACATGATTATCAAGGTCGCCCAAAGCTAACCACTTCGCGTTCGACGAAATGGCCACCAGTCGCACATCGTCGTCGCCAATTTCGAACCGAGCGATTTCGTTGCCGCTGTTCATGTCGTGCGTAGTGTAATCGCTGCCGACTCGTCGCAAGAAGAATTGCCCGTCTTCGGCGAAGGCTACTTCATCCGCAGGCCACGATCGTTGTAAATGGTTGCAACGGTTTCGCAACACATGCCAAGGGACCAGCCGATCCGACTCGGCAAACAATTGGTCGTCGTCAAGTTGTTCCGACGCCAGCAACGGCTTTGAATCGACAAGCCCTTGAATGACTTGATAGTGCAATTTGCGAAAGCGATTTTCATGCTCAATAGCCGCGTTCTTTTGCTCGGTTTCTCGATCCAAAGCGGCTTGCGTTTGCTTCTGAGCGGCGCGAGCTTCCGTAGCGTAGTTCAGCGAAATCGCGGTGGCCGCCAACAGAGACGCAGCCACGGTCAGAACGCTGGCCGTTAACCAGGGATGCCGCTTTACCCAGCGAAGGGCATTGTCCAGCGGTGACGGTGCCTTGGCCAACACCGGCCGCCCGTCCTGGCAGCGTTGCAGATCGTCGATGAACGACGCCATGTCGGTGTAGCGGTCGATGGGTTCCTTGGCCAGCGCCGTCGAGATGACTCGGGCCAACGCCGAAGGGATTTCACGGTTGATACTGCTCAACGACTTGGGTACCAAATTGCGAATTCGTAGATGCGCGTCCAAGATGGAACAGTCTTGCGTTTGGATCGGTAGTTCGCCCGCCAGCAATTGATACGCAATCACTCCCAGCGAATATACGTCGCAACGCTGGTCCACTTCGTCTCGCGAACCAGACGTTTGTTCGGGACTCATAAACGGCAACGTGCCAATAAACGCGGCAGTAGTCTGAAACGAATCGACATCGTCCGCATTTTTGGATCGCTTGGCCAAGCCAAAGTCGACAATCATCGGCACACCGTCGGCCGTCACCAAAATATTGGCCGGTTTCAGATCGCGATGAATGACGCCTTTTTCGTGCGCGGCCTGGACCGCTCGAGCAACACTGATCAGCAGCGCCACTCGTTCAGGGACAGGCAGATTCTTGGCAAAGACGTAGCGGTCCAGTGGTTCGCCTTCAATCAGCGGCATCACCAAATACGGTTGATCATGCAGGCCGAGTCGGCCAATGCCGGAATCCAGAATCCGAGCAATCTGGGGATGATCCAGTCTCCGCAGAATCGAGACTTCTCGGCGGAACCGAGCAGCACCGGGGCCGTCCATGCGATCCGGATTCAAAACCTTGATGGCAAAGATTTCCGGCGGCGGATTTGCAGTTGCGTCTTCGACCGACGAATGGCGCGAACCGTCCGATTGATTCGAAGAGTCCGAAACATTCTCGCCAGATACTTCGGACAGAACCGCTCGATAGACAACGCTGGTTGCGCCGCGAGCGATCGGTTCGATCAGGCGATATTGGCCGATTCGCACGGTTTGGCTGGCGTCCGAAGGTGCTGGCGAGCGGGTGAAGCGGTCGAACGATTCCAGTTCATCGATGCGTTGCTGCAAGACTTGCGCGACTTCGACGTTGCCGTCCGCCAGCTGTTCCGCCGACAGTGATTCACCTGCGTCGCGGCTCGCTTCCCAGCGGTCCAACAGGCGTTCGATATGTTCTTCTGCAGATTCGGCGGACATGATGTATCACCGTGACGTTGGACAAAGTGCGAATCTGGTTGATAGTGACGAAACTCGGCGGGTGACCAAGTTACCATTCGGGCGAATTTTGAAAATGGCGGACGAGTTCCGTGCGAGCGTTCCGCCAATGGCGTCGGACGGCGGCTTCCGAAATGTTCAGCGTGCGAGCAACATCGGCTTGCGGAATTCCCAGGTACCAAATCATGTTGAAGACTTCTCCGGTGAGGTCGGGCAGCTGTTCTGCGTGGCGATGGAATTCGGTCCATTCGGCCAGTGACACCGGTTCGTCATGCGTAGTGAAGGGAGCTTGTACGGACGATTCCAACGAACGGCCTCGGCGCATTTCGTCCCACGATTCATGGTTCGCACCGATGCCATTGCTGCCATTGTATTTGCGAACCAAGTTCAACAAGCACCAGCGAATTCGCGTGGAAGCGTAGCTGTAAAATTGCCGCATGGAAGTTGGCGGATTGTCTTGGAAGACTTGCCACAGTTCCAGGACGACCGTTTGGCAGATGTCATCCGTTTCATCCCAACGATGCACGGCCGGGAAACCTCGCAGCATCTGTCGTGCTCGCTGCTGCATCGCCGCCAGCGTGATATCAAACAGTTCCGCCGTGCCGGGCATAATCTGGGGTTCGGCGGGCGCATTGAAGTTGGTCTGGTCGCTAGAAGCACCATCAGCGTCACGCTGCTTTGCAGATGTCTTTCGGCCAGTTGCCATGTGCATTCTCCACCAACGAATGAAACGGCGAATCGTCGCGAATCCGCATCTCGTTCTTTACCGCTAGACGGCTTACTTCGATTTGATCATAGCTGCTGTCACTACATGGAACAACTCGCTGAGCATTCCATAACCGAGAACAATAGTGCGTGCGTTGATTCAGCGCGGTTGCGAGGCGACAGCTTCTTGGTGGATTGTTGGGCAGGCGAATTTCCTCGATTTCAGCAAAATCTCAAAAAAAGCAAGCGGTCCGAGCAATAGATTACGTCTGTGTGTATAGTGGTTCATCGTTGCTTGGTAGACCGACACATATGTTCCGGCATGGAGATCGCCACCGAGCAGAAGGCATCAGCTGTAAACGTACTATATCGCACGCAGTTGCAATGTCGTGCTGTCGTGAGGTGTTGTTGCTGCCGTTAGGATGCGAAAAAGAACATGAAAAATTATTTCTTAATATCGCAAGGCTTTCCTAGCCCGAAGGAAGACGGATTGATATACACAGGCTTTGTTTCGATTTGTTTTCATAAGGCTTAGCCTCAATTTGAAGGGTATGTGAGTATGTTGCGTTCATACGTCAAAAAAAGTTCGCTCGAAGCCCAGCATGGCTCAGTTGCATCGTGGCAACGTCGAATCACTTGAGTATCAAGATACAGTTTGACCGGGATTCAAGCGGCTGACTTGGCAAACGCGGTGTTTGCGTTGGCGATCCCGGTATCGACGATCAGCAATGCAAGCTCACGGCGGAGCCGACGATGCCGTTGGCTTTTTTTATGGAGGATCTTTAGATGGCTTAGGGCATGAATCAGGGCGTCAGCTTTGACGGGGAACGTGGCGGATGCTGCGGCCCCCAATGATCAAGATGGAACTAGCACGACATTAACGCCCCGTCATTCCAGCCTCAATTTCGAGGTATCTGACCGGGGGCGATTAACATTCACCAGCGATGACTCCGTCAGATCAGTTTTTTGAAGTGCCCGGAGGTTACGACGGTGAGCTTCGAATACGTATTTGCATCCGAAGAATACAACGAGTATGTCAATAGCTCGTTCAATGACGTGTTCGGCTTCTTTCTAAACGGTTCCAATATCGCTCTATTACCTGGTACATCGACACCTGTCACTATCAACAATGTCAACGGCGGTACCAACTCGTCTTATTTCAAGAACAACGATCCATCTGATTTTGGCATCCCAACTCCCTATGGAACGGAATACGATGGGTTCACGCAGGTCTTAGAAGCGGTTGCAGTCGACCTTCAGCCAGGTGTGGTACATCACTTGAAGATCGCGATCGCGGATGCCAGCGATTCCGCTTTGGATTCGGCTGTGTTTCTTCGAGGTCAAAGTTTAGGAGCGGGATCGGCGGACTTAGCCGTAACGGGATCGGACGATTCTGACCCGGTTGAAATTGGCGAATCGTTGACCTATTCAATAACTGTATCCAATACGGGTCCATCAGACGCATCAGGTGTGGTTGCGATTGACGAACTACCTGCGGGTGTCGTTTTCCAGTCAGCGACGGTCAGCCAAGGAACTGTCACTGAATCTGGTGGCATTGTAACGGCCGAACTCGGCGGAATCGCCAGTTCTAGTTCGGCAACATTATCGATTACGGTGACGGCGCCTAACACGACGGGTATCATCACAAGTGATGTCACGGTTGTGGCCAGCCAATTCGATCCAATCAAAGATAACAATAAAACGTCCATTGTCACGACAGTGGTCGAGGAAATTGAACCGCCGTACGCCGACGCAGGTGGTCCGTACATTGGAGAAGTGGACGAAGTGATTCGTTTTGACGCATCCAATTCCGTCGATCCTGATGGCTTTATATTGCTGTACGAATGGGACTGGAATAATGACGGAGCCTTCGACCATATTTCTACGCAGCCAACAGCAGAACGATCCTTCGGCCAAGTCGCCATGAGCACCGTCGCCATGCGAACAACTCACGCCGATGGCACTCGACACATAGATTGGGCTGACCTGACAGTTTACATTCCCCACAAAGATCCGAATATCTACGGTTCGCCATTGGCCGAGTTCGAAGAGTCGCACTATACGGGAAGCATTGGAGAGAGCATCGAATTCAGTGTGAAGCCTTCAAGCAGCATCGTGAAGTACGAATGGGATTGGAATGGTGACGGCAAGTTTGACGAAGTTACAAATGTTGCCCGAGCGACACACATCTACTCGGAGGAATTCCTGGGCGAAGTCTTCTTACGGGCGACCGATTCGGCTGGAAAAACGTATGCCGACACCGTTGGCGTATCGATAACTTTTCCTCCTGCGATCACCGGATCGCAGTTGTCGGACAATGTTTTTGCTTCCATTTCTTCCAGCTCCGTTGGCTTCCACGGAGTAACAATGACGTTTGACGGATCGGCGTCGTTTTCTTCGAATGCCGCAATTGCTCTATACGAATGGGACTGGGACGGTGACGGTGTCTTTGATACCGCGACGAGTGATTCGGCCGTAGACCACGTTTTTGCAAATGGTTTCTTGGGAACGATTGCCCTGCGGGTGACAGACGCAAACGGCCTGGCAAATATCAGTTATAAGGACATCACGATCTTCTAGTCATACGTGAAGTTGCTGTTGGCAAATGGCGGCGAGCGAATGTGCGTTATTGAAGACTCGCCGCCAATTCTTGATTTGAATCTCGAAATAACGGACTGACATCGCAGTTGCGCTTTGCGCCCGTCGCAATTATCAAGTGATGGACATTTAAGGACACAATGCTGGACGACAGCCACAAGGTCAAGCTACTCGACGAGCGGAGCTTTCTGCCGACCATGCGGTCTGGTTGGCGAGCCCAATTCCATAGCAGAAGAGGTCGAAACGCAGAGGCGCCGAGGTCGCGGAATTGCTTCGCTGCGTGCTTTGCGACTCGGCGTTTTTTGATTTCCCTCTCTCTTTCAAAACTCGAAGGGCCACGATTTCATCCTTTGTGAATTTTGCCACAGCCGAATCCTTTGAGACCCAAATCTCTCAGAATCCAATCTGCAGCAAACTTGTCGACCGGGTCGCTAAACGCGACCTAATCGACAAAGTCAACCAAGAATCAAAACGCGTAACACTTCGGGTTCTTTAACGAGGGAAAGTTCGGGTTCCGTGACATGGTCGACATGTAGGAATGAGGCAAACGCTTTTTTCCGAGCATTCTCGGGGCATTTACAACCGCACGACAGAATTCAGATGAACGCCTGGAGACGCGTTAGCTCGACCACCAACCGCTTTAGCCATACAGCGGCCTGGCTTCGAGGAAAAACGCTCGCGGGTATCGGCGTTTTTAGGAGAGTTCCAGCGGCTTGATGGCCGCGCAGATGATGCAGGGCGAAGTGATGCGATTCGCTGGCAGGCGAAAGGTTCGATCCAACCACCAGCCGGTACGAGTCAACAGCGACTTAGTCTTCTGTGCGGTGCGTTTCCAGCGGTTCGCTGGCCAACTTTCCAGCGAAACGACTTGTAGGCCCGCGGCCATGTGGTAGCGACATTCAGACACCCGAAGGCCTGCTTGGATATGCGCCGTGGCCAAGTCGGCGGCGGAAAGCGGAACGTGGATATTGTAAACGTCCTTGTCCAGCCATTTCTGACAATAACCCGGCAGCCACTGCATGTTGGGAATGATGGTGATCAGCATGCCGCCCGGCTTGGCTAAGCGAGCCATCTGCGATAGGCATGCCGATGTGTCCGAAAAATGTTCCACCACGCCAAAGCTGACCACCAAGTCAAATTGGTCCTGCAGTTCCGTAGGCGGTGCGAACAGGTCGGCACAATGGATCTGGCCATCGACGTGAGATTGGTGCAAGATCTGTTCGGCCATGTGGCAGCCATATTCCGAATAGTCCAAGCCCTGGACTTGGCAACCAAATCGATTCGCAAAACAGGGCAGCCAGGTGGAACGAGCACACCCGACTTCCATTAAATGCAGCGGATGATGGTTCGCACCTCCGTGCCGGTATTGTTCGAACAAGCGTTGAAACACGCGATCAAAGTACACCACTTGATAGTTGTGCAAAGTTCGATCTGCGGGATTCACTTCTGGCGGCAGACTTCGATCTTGCCAGCGCTGATCCCAATGCTGCTTGGACGCAAAATCTTGGACGGCCACATCCTGTGCCATGTTGAATTCCTTTTCTTGATTTGTTCGCGACGCGTTCAACGTAGCTGGCTGCCGTCTGCTGTTCTGGTTGCGAATTGCGGTTTGCAAATTTCGTTGGCTAACGATGCGGAGACCAACCGGGTGAAGCGACGTTACGTCGCTGACGTGTGCGGCGAGTGATGTCGTTGATATCGAGCGATTCGAGTTCATCTCGCAGTTCGTCAGGCAAACCATCGTCAGGCAGATCGGTACCGGGCAGATTGTCATCCAGTTCTGGAGGCGAATTGCCGGGATCGAGTTCTGACGAAGGCGTGTCAAGTTCCGATTCGGTTTCCGGCAACGTCTGCGGAGATGGATTCAGTGACGAATTGTCGCTACCCAAATCGACGTCGGGCGTTTCCAGTTCATCTAAGTTTAGTTCGTCCGCAGCCGATCGATTGTTGGAGTTTGGCTGGCCACTTTTCGAACCGCCTGGAGTTGGCGATGTCGCTGACGTTTGCTTTTCGTCCAACTGTTTCTGCAAGGCTTGGTTTTGAAGCTGCGCTTGCTGGAGCTGCTGACAGCATTTATCCAGCTGGCGATCCATCGTGTACAGCTGGTCTTCCATCCAACGTAGTTCGGATTCCAGCAACTCGATCGACGGATCCAGCGCTTGGCAACCTACGACAAGAAGGCAGATGGCACCAACAAACAGGCCTCGGGCAAACATGTCTGCTCCGCAGCTAAGGGACAACGAAACGAAAACCATACGGCATTCTGAACGGATCAAGAATGCCACCAACGTTGCGATGCCCCCCACGGGATCGAAACGACCGAATTTTTTCATTCCGGTCTAGCTGTTATTTTCCTTCTTGGTCATGCGCTCAATGACCTTGTCGATCAAGCGATAGTCTCGAGCTTCTTCGGCCGTCATAAACCGGTCTCGATCTGTATCCTGTTCAATTTTTTCCAGCGGGTGCCCCGTGTGTTTGATCAGGATTTCGTTCAAGCGTTTCTTGACCGCTCGGAATTCATTCGCATGAATCATGATATCTTCCGCGGTGCCTTGCATGCCGGCCAACGGTTGGTGGATCATGATTCTGGCATTGGGCAAGGCGTGGCGTTTGCCTTCTGCGCCGGCGGTTAACAGGACGGCACCCATCGACGCGGCTTGGCCGATGCAATAGGTGGCGACATCGCAAGTAACAAATTGCATGGTGTCATAGATGGCCATACCGGCCGTCACGCTGCCACCGGGCGAATTGATATACAGGTGGATGTCGGCGTTAGGGTCGTCCGATTGCAAGAACAACATTTGGGCGACCAGGGCATTGGCGACTTCATCGTTGACGCCCGTACCCAAAAAGATGATTCGATCTTTCAGCAGTCGGCTGTAGATGTCATAGACGCGTTCTTCACGTCCGCTTTTTTCGACAACATAGGGAATCAAAGGCATCGTAGTCGGTACTCCGTTTGTGCAATAGGCAAGCGACCTGGAAGCGAATTTCGTTGGTTCGCCAGCCGAAAAGAACGCTTAGTCTTCGTCTTCTTCCGACGACGGCGGCTTGGTCAAAATATCGTCCACCAAGCCATATTCCTTGGCTTCCGCTGGCCCCAAATAGAAATCGCGATCCGTATCCTTGGCGATGCGTTCAATTGGCTGAGAAGTATGGTCGGCCAAGATGCGGTTCAGGACGTCTCGCGTCTTGAGAATTTCATCTGCTTGAATCTCAATGTCACTCACCTGTCCACTAACGCCGCCGTACGGCTGATGAATCATGACCTTGGAATGGGGCAATGCGTATCGTTTGCCCTTGTGGCCTCCGGCCAGCAAAACTGCACCACCACTAGCCGCTAGCCCAACGCAGTAGGTGGCGACGGGGCAACTCAATATCTGCATCGTGTCATAGATGGCCAACGTGGAGGTCACGCTGCCACCGGGGGAATTAATGTAGAAGTGGATATCTTTGCGGCGGTTTTCACTTTGAAGGTACAACAGCTTCATCACCAATTCGTTGGCATTGCCGTCGTAGATTTCGCCTTGAAGAAACACGATCCGATTTTCCAGCAGCAAATCGCCCAACGTCATCTGACGCTGTCGCTGGTAATCTCGATGCGCGTTTTGAATATCAAACGGGAAACGACTCATTATCAATCGATCCTTCAAATGAGCGCCACGCCGAGTCCGTATGCGAATGATTTCTTCGAGACGAACCTGGTTGACTAACCTAAGTAGCTTTCCTCAGTACGCAAGCGGGCCGAACTACATCCAAACAAACGAGTTCCGATTCCGCGAATCAAAATCAAGTCTGGTGCAAACCCATTGGCCGGCACCTGCGCCCTAATACTTATCCGCAAACCCCGATTGGAATCAAGTCCGATCGACCTGTTGTTCCAATTCTGCTTGACTTTCGTTGTATTTTGCGGCTGGAATATTGGCTTGTGCTTGTCCGCACAAATGGACGTCCACCGCTTCCGTTTCGTGTTTTTCTGGTTCGTACTTGGTGTCGGTGAAGGTGGCTTCGGACGTAATCAGCTCAATGACCTTGCGTTCAATAATTTGATTTCGCAATGCGTCCGTCAAGCCTCGCTTTTCAATTCTCGCTCGTACCCGGCGAACAGAATCGTTACTCTGCAGCGCCATCAGCGTGATTTCACGTTCAAAATCGTCGGGAACCGCGTCAATTTCATTTTCTTCGGCAATGCGTTCCAAAATAAAGTGTTCTTGCAGTGCCTTCCGAGTTGACGCGCGGCTGTTTTGGCGAAGCTCGTTTTCAAAAGCCCGAATTTCCGATTCACTATAGCCAGACGACCGCAGCTCCATGATCGCTCGCTCTAATTCTCGGCTGCTTTGTCGAGCCAACAATTCGGGCGGTAGATCCCAGCTGGCCGCTTCCGTCAGCAGCGAAGTAATCTGACTTCGAATCCGCTGTTGTTGTTGATACTGCAGACGACGCTTTAATTCGCTTTGGATGGCGTCACGCAAATCTCCTTCGCTTTCCATCCCGAAACGTTCCAGCAATGCATCGTCAATGGCCGGCAATTGCGTGCGTTGCACCTCTTTGACGGCAAATTCGACTTCTACTTCTTCACCCTGCAAGTCTTCTCGCGGAGCATCGTGGCTGATCATGACGCTAACCGACTTGGCTTCGCCCGCCTTGGCACCCACGATCAATTTGTCAAAGTCGACAATTTTGGCGTCGGGAAAGCTCAGAATCGGATGCACTTGCATCAGTACATCGCTTTCTTCGGCAACAATCTCCTTGCCCTTTTTGACGGTGATGTCAACCGTGATAAAGTCGTTTAACGCCACTGGTTCTTCAACTGTTTCCATGTCCGCTTGCGACATCAACAGTCGTTCTAGTCGCAGATCAATGTCTTCCTTGGTGAAGTCGCGAACCAGCTTTTCCAGCTTCAGGCCCTTCCATTTGGGCAATTCGAATTCAGGACGAACTTCGATATCAAATTCAAACGTTAACGCGCCAGTTTCGGGAACCTCGATTGCATCAAAGTCAAATTCTGGTTCGCTAATGGCCGAAAATTGGTGATCTTCGGTCACTTGGGTCATGCTGTCCATCAGCAATGTCCCTTTGACTTGATCCGAAACTTCCGATCGAAATCGGCTTTCGACAATTCGCCGAGGAGCTCGTCCGGCACGAAAGCCAGGTACCGACGCGCGAGGCATCAGCTCGGAAAACGCGTCTGAAAAATAGCGTTTTACGTCGTCTTCGGAAATGGTCACCGTGACATGACGCTGGCATGCACTGGGCTTGCCAATTTTCACGTCCAGCGAAAGCTTTTGCTTTTCTTCTTCCGTTTGATTTTGTTCTTTGATATCCGCGTCAGCCGAACTCATACTTCACCAGCAATTCAGAAGCGGCTGGAGGCTAGCCTCCAAGCCTGTTGACCGAAAAATCCGTCCACTTATTAAAACGGGCACCGACTTTTTGGCGGTGCCCATAGGAAGCAAAAAGAGCGGGTGATGGGATTCGAACCCACGACAACAACGTTGGCAACGTTGTGCTCTACCAACTGAGCTACACCCGCAGATGCTGCAAAATCGTTTTCCAACTAGTCGGTTGGAACCACGGATTATATTTTTCTGAAAGTTGACTGCAAGGTCAATTCGCGTTTATTTGGCGATTTGCGGCCAGCATCGCAATTGCTGCCTTTTATCACAGAATAACGAAGTTTCGCCTGATCAGGAAGTATAGATCACAAGATCCCAACGCGACCCGATTGGCCGCCATTTTTGTAGGCCATTGGTAGATTTGACGCCTACATGTCGCCACAAGCTGCTATCTGGTATGGTGTTGCGAGTCTCCCGACAGGTGGATGTTTGATCCCCTGTTCGGACGCTGATTTTTTAGATTTTTTGCCTTGGTCCGGCCCTTTTCATTCGTTGTTCTTGGCCAGCCAACGCCGTTTGGGCGTACAGTAGAGCCATGACGCTCATCACGGAGCGTCCCAAATGGGACGGGCTTTCCCAAATCCAACCTTTGGTCGGCCGGCCCGACCATGCGTTGGCAAAAACAATTCGCTCGAAAGGCTGTCGCAATATGCGTCATTCTCTACCGTCTTTGTTTTCTGGCGTCGTGGCCTGGACTTCCATCTGGCTCGTGCTCTTGGCCGGAACCAACCAACTTCGCGCCCAAGAAAACACCAACCGCTTGGCCAAAGAAACGAGCCTGTATCTGCGTTCGCATGCCCATAATCCGGTCGATTGGTTTCCCTGGGGCGAAGAAGCCCTTGCCAAAGCCAAACAAGAGAACAAGTTGATTTTCCTGTCCGTCGGCTATTCCAGTTGCCACTGGTGCCATGTCATGGAAAAGGAATCCTTCAGCGATCAAGAAATCGCCAAGTTTCTGAACGACAACTTCGTCTGCATCAAAGTGGATCGAGAAGAACGGCCGGACTTGGACGCCATTTACATGATGGCCGTGCAGATTCGCAGCGGACGAGGTGGTTGGCCAATGTCCGTGTTTCTTACGCCGGACGCTAAACCGTTTTTTGGCGCAACGTACTTTCCTGCTCGAGACGGTGATCGGCCGGGACAAGTTGGCTTTTTTACCGTGGCACAAAAGATGTTAGCCGTTTGGAAGCAGCAACCAGAAAACGTCCAACGAGACGCCGATACCATTGCGGACTTAGTCAACCAAGAAATGCTGATGCGAACCGAAGGTTCGGCGCCCGAACTTTCATCGGAATTCGCGAATGCCACCTACGCGTATTTGAAGGATAGCTTTGACGTCGAATATGGTGGCTTTGGTTTTTCCAGCTCGGATCCCAACCGACCAAAGTTTCCAGAACCGCCAAATCTACTCTTCTTGATTGACCACATTCGTCGCACCGAAGACCCTAATGCCGAAAAGATGCTGGTGAAGACGCTAGAACAGATGTCGCTGGGCGGGATTTGGGATCATTTCGGTGGTGGGTTTCATCGTTATAGCACCGACCGATTTTGGCGCATTCCGCACTTTGAAAAGATGCTATACGACAACGGACAACTGCTTTCCGTCTACGCGGAAGCCTATGCGTTAACCGGACGATCCGACTTCCAACGAACCATTGAAGAGACCGTTGGGTTCTTGCTACGAGACATGCAGGATCCCCAGACAGGCGCGTTCTACGCTGCCATTGACGCCGATTCGGAAGGCGAAGAAGGCAAGTTCTATCGATGGGAACAAGGCGAATTGAAGGATGTTTTGGCCGGACGATTCGATGCGTTCGCTGCTACCTACAACGTTGCCGGTCAGCCCAACTTTGAAGACCACTACTACGTGCCTCAGCTGGGCGAACCGATTTCCGACGAACGATTTGCCGCATTTGCCGCCGATCGAAAGAAGTTGTTCGAAATTAGAAACCAACGAATCAAACCGGTGACCGACCCAAAAATCATCACCAGCTGGAACGGATTGGCCATCAAAGGTTTGGCCGACAGTGGTCGGCTGTTGAAACGAAGCGGAGATATTGAACAAGCGATTCGCGCGGCGGAATTTATTCATTCGCAACTTCGTGAGTCTGATGGCAAACTCAGGCGGACGTACGCGGAAGGCCAAGCCAAGTTCAACGCGTACTTGGACGATTACGCTTTCTATGTACAAGGTCTGATTGGTTTGCATCAGGCCACGCAAGACGCTCGCTGGCTGCAGCTGGCTCACGAGCTGACCGACATCCAGATTGCCGATTTCTGGGACGAAACCAACGGTGGCTTTTACTTTACGTCCAACGGCCACGAACAACTGATCGCTCGCAGCAAGCAGTCCATTGACGGAGTGCAACCGTCTGGCAACAGCGTTTCTGCCGCCAACTTGCTGTATCTGGCCAAGCAAACCAAAGACGACAAATATCGCACATACGCTCGCCGCACCGTGGAATTCGTGGCCGCCGCCATGAAAAAACGTCCCGGTCTCGCCGCCCAAATGGATATCAGCTTGGCCAAGTTGGTCGAAAACGCCGAGCAATAAGACGGTTCAACACACTTTCAATGGACGCAGCTAGAACGCCGAAGTCGCTTCGCTGGACAGCGCCAAGATTGGTTGGTAGTCCCGCCTTTAGGCGGAATTGGGTGTACAGGAGATTTCCGCCTAAAGGCGAGACTACGAAAGACTCATGCTGGCAGAAACGTCAATGGGACGCTGGCCGGACGCTGGCCAGTTAGGTATTCGCCCGTTTTGCCGTCGTAGCGAATCAGGTCTGCTTCACGCGACGCAACCAATTAAACGAATCTTGCACTTCCGCGTGAAACTGACCGTGTTGAAACGCGACAACCAAGTCATTCGAATCAAACCGACCATCGCAATTCCAATCGCCGGCTGCCCAACTTACCGGCTGGTCGGTGGCCTGTTCGTAATGACCTTGCTGGAACACTTGCACCAAATCACTGCTGTCAAACGTGCCGTTCGCGTTGGCATCACCGTAGTTCAGCTGCAAGATATCTTCGACCAACACCGTGTAGTCTTGAAACGTCAAACGCTGGTCGCCGTCGAGATCAAAAATTGCGTCGGTGGATTGTTCGCTGCGAGCGAGACACAATTGGTCAATGTCCGCAACGGACAGCTGGCCGTCTCGATTCACATCACCAACTGCGTAATCGAATGGCGTCACATTTTGATGAATCACGATTCCCGTTAGATCACCGGCTGGTTGTTGAACTATTTCGGCTCGCTGGTCACCGTTTAGATCTACGGCCAACGAAATTCTTCCGGCAAGGGGTAGATTGTCAGCAACTTCGGCAAAGGTGCCTCGTCCATCCTGGTTGTCGAATATCACGACGTCAATTTCGGCGGGCAGCAGTTCGGGGAAGGTATTATTTTGCGAATGCGAACGATCCACTTCCACCGCCACATCGAAATCGCCGTCACCGTTGAAGTCGGCGACCGTAATCCCCGTGACGTTTTGCGTCTGCGATATCTGTCGACCAACTGTATCCACGATACCTTGTCCATCGACGTTTTCGTGCCATCGGACTGTTCGGCGATGCACAGCCACAATGTCGTTGTCTCCATCGCCATCGATATCGGCAACCACGTTTTGCGCACGCAGCAAGTCGTCACATCTATCGCACGTTTCTGCAAGCAATTCGCTGTACGGCGCGCTCGATTGCAACTCGAATGTGCCGTTTTGATTGGTCCACCAGCGCCGAGTGCCATCGGTATGTTCGACAATCAAGTCCAGCGTGCCGTCTTGATTCACGTCATCCGTT
The DNA here is from genome assembly GCA_041399205.1 of Pirellulaceae bacterium. Taxonomy (GTDB): domain Bacteria; phylum Planctomycetota; class Planctomycetia; order Pirellulales; family Pirellulaceae; genus JAGQOZ01. Next base: position 457,767 of record JAWKTK010000003.1, read on the forward strand.
AGCAGTTTCTGGACACCATAGGCAAAGCCAATGTTGATTTGACGAGGCTGCTGTTGGTCGTCCAATTGTGTGAAGTCCACCCAGCGGAGTTGGTCCGTCGTGTTCAACGGAAACGCGCCGATCAAATCGATGTTTCCATCGGCATTGACATCCAAAGCCGTGGTTGCAAAAGGTATTTCGGCGAGAGGATAGTCGTGGCGAATCCATTGATCCAAGTTTTCGGTCTGTTCGTACCAACTGGTTCGTCCAATCAGATCCAAATCGCCGTCGTTGTCAAAGTCGAATGCTTGCTGAGCAGTTTCCGCGCGCGGCATTTCATATTGCGTGACGGAAATGTCGAACGTTGCTGGCTGTACGTCATATTCGAACAAAATACCCGTTTCCGCATTCAGCGTTATCAAATTGTGATGCCCATCACCATTCAGGTCCGCCAGCTTGGGAACACCAAAAGCTGGTTCGTCCAGCGAATGCACAACGAAGGTACCATCGCCTTGATTCTCCAGCAGTGAAAGGCGGTCGAAGCCATCGTAACTCCACAGATCCCAGTCGCCGTCTCGGTCTGCGTCGTGCGGCAACGATATGTAAGGCCGGTTGCCAGTGTCAGGCAAATCGTGTTGGACAAAATCCCCTTCAGGTCCCGTGTTTTCAGACCAAGACTCTGAATACCACCCGTTAAGAATGTCGCGGTCTCCATCTCCATCCAGATCGACGTGCTGTCCCGAGACTTGGTTTAATGGCGTCGGACCAACAAATCGGATTCCATCACCATCCGTGTCATACGAGTCGAAGTCTGGCGGCGGAGCAACTGGGCTGTCCCTTCCCAAGTAGTGATAAATGAATTCTTGGTTGCCGGCGTTTTCGTACCAGGCATGATCCGTGTAGGGAAGGTTGTGGTATCCACTATAGAAAAGATCCCAATCACCGTCCCCTTCGACATCCGTAATGGAAATGCTGCCACCCAAGGACTGTTGGGTGATCTGATGCATCGCGTCAAACGTTCCCTGCCCGTCGGTGTTCTCCAACCAGTAGAAGTCGTTGATCGGGTCAGCGGCGAAAAACGCAGCCATGTCTGCGGACAGTACGATGTCCGAATCGCCATCGCTATCCATGTCGACGGCAGAGTTCACGTCATATCGAATTCCGTCTGCTCGTGAAATCAACCCGTGCGCCACTTCAAAGCGGCGAGTTTCTGGATTCAATCGCAACCACGCATTCGAATGAGTGTTGTAGCTTCCGCTTGACACCACCAGATCATCGATTCCGTTCCCATCAAAATCACCCACTGCTTGAATGCGATCCGCATCGCCGATCGATTCGATCAGTGAGATAGGTTCGAACAAGCGGTCGCCGGCCAATAGTCGGCGAGATTCCAGCGGTTCGAAGCGAGGCTTGGCGATTCGGCAATTCAGGCGTGGACGTGAAGATTGTGTTGGCATGCGAGCTTTCCCCCTTCGCTGAAATTGAATGCCGCCGTAGACCGCGTCGTGGCGATTCCCAGAGTTTCCGCCCCGATTATACTTGCCTTGGCCATTAGAGCTAGCATTTTGGCCGAAATGACCGAGACAAACAGTTCGTGTCAACTTTACACCAACACATCGTCCGTGGCGGTATCCAGATCACTTCGCAGAAAGTCTTGCATGTGCCGCTTGGGAATACCCAGCGGTTTGGCGATCGCCAGAAAATAGCTCGATTCTGATTCGCTCAGTGCTTGCTTGCTTTCCAAAATGCGACGAATCAAGATCACCAGTGTCCATCTCCCTTCATGGGTAAAGTCACTGGTTCGCTGGCGAATTTCGCGCAGGTAATCCTGATCGGCTGCCTGACGTAGACTTTCGACCAATAGACTAGGATCTAATGGCCTTTCCGCCACTTCGCTCAGTTGTTGACGGGCGACCGAAAGGTCATCGGCAGAATAGCGTCCCACTTCATACAGAAATCCAACAACCAACCGCCGCAGATCAGCCAGATATTTTTCGAATTCGGCTGCTGGATCGTAATGAAGGACGTTGGATTCATAACGAGTGCGACAAGCGTCACATTCCACTATCTCTGTCACGCGTCCGGCCGGAACGACTGGAATGAAATACAACGTAAACCATTGTCGGCTACTTCGCTGGCGATACGACGAGGGCTGGCGGCATTGCGGACAAAAAAAGTGGCCGCCGCCAATCGTCTTGTTCAGATGTGTGAAACCAAAAATGATCATCCAGCTTCGTCACTTCGCTCCCTGATTCAGCCTATTCGGCGTGTTCCACAGTCGCTTGCTGCACCTCATACGTCTTGTCTAACTCGTCAATATCTACGGTTTGCTGCGAACCATCCGGCCATAGGATACGCACTTCAGACACGGAAGTCGACTTGCCCAAACCGATGGTGACGGGCAGTTCCATCTGCGAAAGATAACTTCGCGATGGCATCACTTGACGACGCAACGTCTTGCCGTCCACGTCCACTTCAATCCACGCTCCAATCGCATTAATGTTACCGTTCGAACCAACTAAATGAAATCGCAACCAATGGTGTCCCAGTTGCTGATCGTTGCGAAGTAGCCGAGGCGACTGGCCAATGCCGGTCACCAACAGATCTAAATCACCGTCCGAATCAATATCCGCATACGCGGCACCTCGGCCCACCATCGGCTTCACGAGATCCGTGCCACACGCCTCGGACTTCACGGGCATGAATTCCGTATCCGCCTGGCTGCCACAGTTCCAAAACAGCTGAGGCGGTTGTTCATAGTGTTGGCTCGATTGCACTCGATTAATGTCTTCCTCCAAATGTCCATTCGCCGCGAACAGATCTAACCGCCCATCCAGATCATAATCAAAATAGAAGACCCCAAAGGTCAATTCCAACCGAGTATTCGGTCCTAATCCCGAAGAAATCGCTTCGTCCATGAACTGCATTTGCGCTGGATTCGAGACGTACAGTGCGGTCATTTCGTTGGCAAAGTTGCCGATGGCTATACCGATGGCACCGTTGTCGCGGAACCGAGCGGCGTCGATTCCCATGGCTCCGCGAGCGTGTCCGTTCATGTCAAACGCCACGCCAGCCACCACGCCGACTTCTTGGAACGAACCGTCCTTTTGATTGTGGAACAGAAGATTCTGGACGGTGTCGTTCGCTACGATCATGTCAATCCAGCCATCTTGGTCGAAGTCTGCGAAGGTGACACCCAACGATTTTGCCATGGGCACATCGGTTGCGGGATTTCGCTTGTGCAGTCCGGCGGCTTCGGCCACTTCCACAAACGTGCCGTCACCTTCGTTGCGATACAGATACGGAAACGTGCCGCCAAAATTCTGAGGTCGACCATACGCTCGACCGCCACCAACCAACTGAAAGTTCTGCGATTCGTCAAACTCCTTGGACCATTTTACATAGTTACAGACCATCAAGTCCAAGTCACCATCGCGATCGTAATCAAACCAGCCACAGCTGGAACTCCATTCGTTGGCATCGCCAGCCACACCGGCTTGATTGGTCACGTCGGCAAACGTACCGTCTTGTTGGTTGTGCAACAGATAGTTCAGGCCAACGGCGGAAATAAACAGATCCAGCCAACCATCTTTGTCGTAGTCACCTACGGCGACGCCCATGCCGTAGCAAGAAAAATCCACTCCAGACCCTGCCGTCACATCGGTAAATTGCCCAGCACCGTCATTGCGATACAGGGTCGAAGCAGCAGCCGAATCGTTGTCTTCCTGGTCTGCTTGATCCCACGGCCACGTTTGCGAATTGACCAACAGCAGATCTTGATCGCCATCGTTGTCGAAATCAAAAAACGCGCAACCTCCGCCCATGGTTTCCGGCAAGTACTTTTGCCCCGTCGCTCCGTTGACATGCCGAAAAGTAATGCCTGCGGCTTCCGTGATGTCAACAAATGGTGTGCGAGGTATCTGCACGGCATCCACTTTACGCACCAGTGTTTCCGCCAGTTCGGATTCAACGATTTCCGGCGCTTCGTCCGGCCGATTCAGTGCGATAACCATTCCTGCCACCACAACGCCAATGACACCGAATATGGCCAGCGACCATTTCAGAGCGGTGCCGATGACCGCATCGTCTTGCACATCATCGACGTCGGGCTGATGCGAATGCTGAGGTTCTTTTGCCATTACGGTTGGCCTCCTGTTGGTGTCGTAGAGACATTGGTTGTTTCTAAGTCCGCTTGATTCGATTCGGAATCGATTTGGTTCGTCGAAGCAGCGGGCAGACCCGGAGCATCGGTTCGCTGCAATGGATATTTGACAACCGCTTCGGCCGCATGATTGGCCGCAGGGTATTTTTCACGGGCCAACCGTTCCACTTGCCCCTTGGCATTGTCATCTGGCTTATAGATGGCGTGAAGTTTTTCGTGATGCTGCGCCAACTGGGTGTCACCCAATTCAGCGTACAGCAGCTTCAGGTTGTAATGGGCCGTAACGTCTTCGGCATCAATTTCTAGCGTTCGCTGAAAACGTTGTACCGCTTCTTGCCACAGCTGGACCGCTTCTTCGGTTCGACCTTGGCGCGAACGGAGTCGCCCCAGGTCGAATTGCGTTTGCCCTAGCAAATTAATGACTTCGATATCGTAGCTGAAATCGAATCCTCGCTTTTCCATGTCTTCCGTGCGGTCTTCCAACACACTACGAAGATTCTGAATCGCTTCATCCAAGTATCCTTGCTGCCGATTGACCACACCGCTGAGCCACGCCCAGGTCCAACGAGGATATCCGGGTTCGGCTTCAAACGCGGTGGCTCGTTGCAGCGCCGCTACCGCATCGTCGATTCGGCCTTCCGTGTTGTAGACTCGAGCCAAATTCAGCGGGCCGTCCCAACGGTTCAGTTTTTCGACTTGCTCAAACGCCGCCGTCGCTTGCCGTAATTCGGCTTTGCCTTTCAGCAGCAAGCCGATGCCGTAGTCATTCCAACGTTGCCATTGTGGGATGTCGCGATCGGGATTCGTAACATTCGCCGTGACGCCGGCCACAGGCAGCGTGATGGAATCGGTGGCCATGGTGACAATGGGCAAGTCATTTCGGTAATGTTCGCCCGAAGTGTAGCCTCGAATCGGCACGCCCAACTGCTGCATGCTTTCCGCCACAAACTCCATGTAGCGTTGATCGAATTTTCGATACTGCAGCTTCAGTTCGATTGTGATCGGCGCTGCAATGTCCTGTGGAACGGTCAATTCGTAGTGCACCGTTTGCCCTGCACCGGGCGGAATCTGATGGTTGTACAACGGGGTGAAGATATCGTGCGCGTTGCGTCGATCGATTCGATTGCCATTTTTGTCCAACATGAAGACGTTCACAAAGTGAGACCACGGATCGACTTCATTGTGCTTGGTCGAATCAACTGCACCGCTGCGTCCGATAATACGGTCGCCCGCTTTGACCGTGACGTCCAACCAGATTTCATTTGAATCGGTTGTGCCTTGCGTAAACAAGTGTCCCATTTTGAGCGTGCGAATGACCGTTTCCAGCAAATACGTTTTGCCGGGTTGCAGTTCCGGGACTTCTGGCCGCAATGGCGCAATCAGCGGACTGTCAATTTCGCCTCCATCACGAATACCAAATAGGTCCACTCGCACAATATCCTGCAGATACTGCCGATGCGCTTCTACCACGTCGGGTTTGTCCCGCAACCAAGCCACACCCGTATTGGCCGACGGGAACATATGATCATGGACACTCAGCTGCTTGGCATCAGCAAAGAACTGAGCTCCAAAATCGTCCGATGGCTTCAGCGGCATGTGGCAGCCATTGCAGTTGTGTTCCGCTTGTTGCGGATAGTAGAAACTTCTTGCGCCATGGCCAGAAACACCACTCAGCAAATAGTTGTCGTAATGATTTTGGCCTCGTAAGAATTCCTTGTAGTGCGTTAATTCGTACGGTAGGTGTACCTTATGGCAGACGGCACAAAATTCCGCCGATTGATGAAACGGCTTTAAGAATGTGCGTTTGTGAAATTCGGGCTTCGCCTTCACTAGCTGGTTGTTGACCCACTGCAGCAAGGGATTGTCGCTAAAGGCAAATGGGTAGTGTAATGGCTCTTCAATAGTGTAGTCGGCGTTGCCTTTGGTGCTGTTGATATTGGTAATGGCATGGCAAGCCGTGCAAGTAACACCGGCCGACGCCGTGGGATGATTGACCGTATCAAATTCTGGGTCGTCAAACGCTCCGCTGAAAAATGGCACGGGGTCATGGCAACCGGCACACCAACGCGCGGCTTGGACATTGCCATCACGGCGCAAGGCTACTTGCCGAGTTTCATTCACGGCCGCGTGATACGGCGCGTTGTTGAACGAACTAAACCGATGCACGCTGTCTTCCCATTGCGAATGCACATCGGCATGACACTTTTTGCAATACTGGTCGTCCATCATCACCTGGGCAGGAATGAAATTGCCGTCCGATGTCCTGGCCAGCGAAGGTTCAAAATACTGGGCTCCCGATTCCGGTCCCTGCGCGTACCACTGTCTTGGATCTTGCGTGTGTAAAAGCACCATGGCTAGGACGACCGCGCCCACCAAGCCGACGTAGGTCAGGCCAATTCGCCATTTGATTCTAGGGCCCACCAAACGATGCAACCAATAGAGCCAACCGGCCACAAACGGTAGTGCCACATGAAGCCAATAGACGGTTCGCCGAGCCACCGGTTGTTTTAGATCGAACCCACTGACTCGCATCAACAACACGCCCGACACCAACACCAAGATGCTAATAACGAACAGCGCGTAGCCAATCCGGACCGCTCGCCGGTTCTTGCGATCCTTGGTCGCCAGCATGTGAATGGTGCCAAAGACAATCAACGGCACAACCAACAGCAAGCCTAACGCCAAGTGCGCCAAGAACATGTACTGATAGAAATAGTTTTGGTACGTCTGGCCTTGAAACCATTCCACGGCCGTAATGGTACTTAGGTACGCCGCGTTGGCACACAGCAAAGCGACCAACGCAAAGACCACGTACAGCAACTTGCGAAGTCTCGGCCCGACAGCTCGGCGAACTTTTTTCTTGTTGGTGCCGGGAATTTGACGGATCAGTTCGGCCGCGGGATCGGGCGCATTCGGTTCAGAAGAAGATGAGTTCATTAGGGAAAGCTCGCGCAAGGACACATGACGGGAAATCATCCCAGCGAATTCGTAACGCCGTTAAAAACGTACGTTGCCGGGCTATCACAAGAGACAACTACGCGAATTTCGAATCTTCTTTTTCCGCAACGATCTGGTGTTGCACGTCTACGGCAAACCTTGATCAAGTTATTGCGTTTGATCGGTTCGCAACGTTTGAATTGGCCGCACATCTCCAGCGAAGACGCTGCTGAGAATCGAAGTTTCGAAATACCAGTTGTCCGAACGGAGCTTACCCGCGAGGTGGTCGTTCCAAGCGATCTTGGGGTGGATTGCCCGGCAGCAGGCTATCCGCGCAGACGCGGTACCTAGGGCCAGTGGAATCTGTACCGGCGTCCGCTATCGCGGCGTAAAACGCATCCTGGCTGACTTGCCGAGAAGATTCGATTGGCACTGGCATCAACGGCAAGAAAGGCGTCTGTCCACATGTCGGGCCGGAACAGGGCGAACCAAGTGGCACGGACGATTTTGGTGCCGGTGAATGTGATTCACCAGCGTTAGAATCGTTGGGCATTGAAGCTGTATTTGGCGAATCCGCATGCTGTAGCCAATCACCGCACGTCGCGTGAAGGGACTCGGGAACCGCTGCTGCAATCCATGCAAACACCACAAGGCGAACGACTTGCATTAACCGCTTTTTTGGTGAATCAGACTGGAGGGCACCGGTACACATAGTTTTTACGCTAAACCCTACGAAAACCGCCGTCAAGAACCAAATCGAATAAACCGATTTCTCATTCGCATCGTAGGCTTCAGCAAAAGGAGTAGTTGCGTCTTGGGCAAAAGATTTTTGCCAGGACCGAGTCGCTGTTTCTATAATCAAAAGTTGGTTCAATTCGGTCCGTCCATTTCAGCTAGTTTGTGTTGTTCGCATGAGATTTCGCCCTCTTTTCGTTTTGCTGTGGTCCGCCGTGGCTGCCGGTTCGCTCTGTCAGGCGGACGTGGTGACGCTGCGTAGTGGCGGACGACTGGAAGGTCAGATTGTCGCCAGCAAAGAAGACGAGAACGGGCATCGCACCAAGATGGTCATGGTCCTCAACAGCGGTGCTCGGATCATGTTGCTGGATAGCGACGTGGCGAAAGTGGAAACCGTTTCTGATGACGAGATCGAGTATCAGCGGCGTTTGAAGAGTTTGCCGAACACGGCCGCCGCTCATTTAGAGCTGGCTCAATGGTGCGAACAAAACCGTTTGGCAGACCAACGTCGTTTTCATTTGCAGCAGGTCTTGGAAATTGACTCCAATCATGAACAGGTTCGCCGCATGTTGGGATATACTCGCCATGGAAACCGCTGGATGCGACAAGAAGATTTCATGGCATCTCAAGGTTACGAACGATATGAAGGACGTTGGTTACTGCCACAACAAATTGAACTTCTCAAACGCGAAAAAACGCTGGACCTGAGTCAGAAGGAATTTCGCCGCGATTTGCGAATGTGGCGAGACTGGTTGGGTGGTCGCCGTCATAACGAAGCGATTCGCAATTTCACGGAATTGAAAAATCCGCTGGCCGCTGCGGGACTGATTGACTTGATGGCCAAGGAAAAAGACGCAGACGTTCGCGCCATATATCTGGAAGCATTGGGGCGAATGGGAATGGCCGGGATTAACGAACTGATCAATACAGCATTGAATGATAGCGATGAAGATTTGCGAATCCGCGCCGTGGAGTTGCTGAATTCGGACCAACGCAGAACTTACGCAGTCCAAGCGTTGATTCCCTATCTGCAAAGCAACGATAATGCGTATGTTAATCAAGCGGCCAAGGCCTTGGGCGAACTAGGTCACGCCAGTGCCACATGGGCGCTGATGCAGGCCGTGGTGACAGATCACACTCGCATCGTGAAACCTCGCAACAGCATGAACACGGCATTCGGCAATGGCGGCGTCGGCTTGAGCGCCGGTCAGAAGCCTCGCAAGATTGTTGAAACTCGCGAGAATTCACAAGTGCTGGCGGCGCTTTCTAAGATCACTGGACAGAACTTCGGCTACGAAAAAAACGCGTGGTTCGACTGGTATATTCAGGCACACACGCCTAGTTCGCACGAAATTGCTCGAGATCCGTAACCATCGCCCGCTCGTGTCTTTTGAAGTTGCGCTTTTTCCTAGCCCGAAACGTAAGTTTTGAAGTTGCGCTTTTTCCTAGCCCGACACGTAAGCTCTGAAGTTGCGCTTTTCCTAGCCCGAAACGTAAGTGAGGGGAAATTGAACGCATCTGAATCTGAGGTCCGTCGCTGACGCTTCGGGCTAAGAGATTCTGCCGGAAAACGCAATGTGCAACTTCAAAACGCGTAGCCGAGGCGGTTCGTTTAGACCAATTCCGGCAGTGCCTGATATTGGCTTTCCAGCAGATACTGAGGCCGTCCGTTGAAATCGGGCAACGTTGTTTGGGACGAAATTCCCAGATTGTGATACAACGTGGCAAAGATCTCTTGAAAATGCACGGGGCGATCGGCTGCTTCGCCGCCCCAACGGTCGGTGGCTCCAATCACCTGCCCTGTCTTCATGCCGCCGCCCGACAGCAGCGCACACGAAACGCCTGGCCAATGGTCTCGCCCAGCGCTGGCATTGATGCGAGGCGTTCGTCCGAATTCGCCCCAAACAATCAACGTCGTGTCACGATCTAAACCTCGTTGATAAAGGTCATCCACCAAAGCCGAAACCGCTTGATCAAAGTCAGGCAGATTTTGACGAGCGTGTTCGAAGTTCGCTCCATGCCAATCCCAGAAACTGTAGGTGAGCGTCACACATCGGGCTCCCGCTTCAATCAAGCGACGTGCCAACAGGAATTGTTGATTGAGTCGCGGAGCGGCGTCGCCTTGGACCTTTTCTGTGCCGTAACCGTAACGGTCTCGAACCACCTTGTCCTCACGCTCCAAGTCCAGTGCAGCGGCTAGTTTGCTGGACGTCAAGACGCCGAGTGCTTGTTGCTGCAGCGCGTCGGCTCCTTCCAGCAGAGGCGACGCGTCGATTCGGCGACGAAGCGAATCCAACTGACTCAGCAGTGACTTACGATTGGCCAAGCGGTCGACGCTGATCGAACCCAATGTCAAGTCACTCTGGCCTTCTCCATTCGGTTGAAAGGCAGCATGTGCTTGGCCCAGGAATCCAGGATAGCCCGAATTGTACGGGCGATGTTGCATACGAGGTGAAAGGCCAATGTACGGCGGCACGGCGATATCTGCGTGCCCCTTGAGCTTCGAAACAATGGACCCCAGTTCGGGCCAATTCCCGGAAGGCTGACGTTCATTCAAGTGCCCCGTCATACATTGGAACGATTCGTGCCGATCCTTTGCGCCAACCACAGAACGAATAATCGCCAGCTTGTCCATGCGTTGTGCCAACCGAGGCAACAGTTCGCAGATCTGGACGCCGGGCACGTTGGTTGCAATCGGTTGAAATTCACCTCGGATTTCGGACGGAGCATCAACCTTGATGTCATACATGTCTTGATGCGGAGGACCACCGGCCAGAAAGACCATGATGACCGACTTGTTGCTGGCCTGGTTCCCGGCCACCGCTTCGGCTCGCAACACCTGTTCCAACGACAGGCCTCCCAGCGCCAGTCCGCCTATTTGCAGGAACGAACGGCGAGAAAGCGAATCACAGCAAGTTCGGTAGGGCGAATGTGAAAAAAGTCGAATCATCGGCGAATTCCTTATTACGTCAGTTCCAAGACGCGATCCGCCTGAGCCGGTACATCATCAGTGCGGCATCGGCAGGAATTCATCAATTTAACCGATGACAAACCGCTAAGCTACAAACTTGATACGAACAAAGCGGAGCCAACCGGTGGATGAAACGAACTAGTTCTGCAACTTGGCGAGAGATCCACTTCGGCCAAGTTCGTGCGAAATTAGCGTTCGCGGAAGACAATTCGCCCCTTGGATAGATCGTAGGGAGACAACTCCACTCGCACTCGATCTCCAGGAACAATTCGAATGAAATGCTTACGCATCTTACCTGCTACGTGGGCCAGAACTTCTGGTCCGTCATCCACTTGGACACGAAAACGAGTGTTAGCCAACGCTTGTGTAACCACTCCTTCAACTTCTAATGCTTCTTCTTTTTTTGCCATAAGTATTGTGTTTTCAAGCCTTTACTAAAACTTTCCCCCACTACAAGGGTGGCACGAGTAAACAATCCCAAGCACGGAATTGACGTTGCTTAACTATACCAGTTGTCGCCTAAGAGTCCAGATGAATCAAATCAAACGGCAGTATTGACGGGCGAGGTACATCGGTGACTTTGGTTGGGTGGCTTGAAAATGAATTTGCGGCTGAAACACATAGCTTCCGAAGAAAATCGGTTGCCAGCTCATATTCACAAGCAAGCCTTACCGTTCCAGTGATCTTCGCCGATCAAGAATCTTGTCGATCAGGTTGATATTGAAACGGTTCAGCGAAATGTCGTAACTCAACGTGTCCGGTGAACATCCCAATACTTCTTCCACCAGTGCCAGTTGCTCTTTCGAAAAGACGTCGGTAATCGTTTTCCTTGCCTGGTCAAGAACGAACTGCCTGTCGTCGTTCCACTGTTGATGAGTCGCCGCTGATTCTCGATCATACTCCGTTGCAATTTCCTTCAAAGTATCGTCGATGCGGTCTTTCTGCTGATTTGAAAGTGCGAGCTTACCTAGGTCTGGCCGCAGATCCTGACTGTGTACGAGCGACCAGAAACCGAATTTCTGATAACGGTCCAACAGTGTCGCTTGGCGAAGTAAGTGAAGGTCGTCGGGCGACAAGAGATCGACGAGTCTAGATTCGAATGATTTCGCGGCGGCCGGCGAATGGTCCTGCTGCTGTTTCCATTCTGACAGCACGCTGGCGACTTGGCCTGCAGGAATCTCTTCAGTCAAGTCTGCGAGTCGCGTGAGCGAAAAGCGTTCTTCGATGAAATGGAATAACGAATGGGCGTGTAAGAAATCCGCCCATTTCGTGCTTCGCGAAGACAGAAACACATCTTTCTTTGGCCGAACAAACGCCAATTCGCCAATAGGTTTCCCAATGGCCGCAGACAAGCGTTCTACCTGATGAGGAGTCAGGCCGTTGATCAGTTGCTGTTGAAGGCGTCTTTGCAAATCTTGAAGAGCCGATTTTCGCAACGAATCAATCCGCTGGAATTCGGCTTTGCTGATCGCCGCCGTCTCCAAGTATGCTTGGTCAATCTCGTTCCACTGTTCGTCCGTAAACGCAAGTTCTTCCAATCGCTTGTCGATGTCACTACTTGCCACGATCCACGCAATTCCGCCGGTTCGATAACGATGTTGAAGTGTATGCTGTTTCAGCGTCTTGCGCTGATCGATTGTCAATACGTCCAGAATTTGCTTCTTGGCTCGCTGATCGACTTGACGAATGCGTTCATCTTGTTCTGCACCGCCCAGGCTGGTCGTCTTGGCAATCATTGCGGCATCAAAACGCATGACGCGAAGGATTTCTTCAATGCGTTGCCATTGCACAGCCGTGACGTCCAGTTCATCGCGAACAGACCGAATCACGGTGATTTCATCATGTCCGCGGATTCTGGCCGGTCTGTCCGTTGGTTGCGAACAAACCGGGAGTACTCAAAAAGACAGGCAAATCGCCGCTTGAAGAATCCACGACGACACCGCCCTGGCAATGCCTCGATTCCACTTTCCCATGATCATGATTAACCTCGCGTGCCGAAATCTTGGATGAAATTGCCAAACTGCAGACGTAAGCCTATCTAGCAAAAGCTTGTGTAGGAAAATTCGCATCCATAGGCGGTTAGGCGTGCGTGACAAAACGCCCTTAAGACAGTCGTCAACAATTGGCGTCGAAAGGTTGTCGACAATAGCCGTCGTACCAGTAGTCCTTGTGCTTGGAACGCTTAACAGATCAGGTGCGCCCCAAAAAATTTCATGAAAAGTGCACGACATCGTGTGAATCGTGATCTATAATCACCGCCAAAGCCAGGGCGGCAGCCGAAATACGGAGATTCTTGTTCGTTTTCTTGAAGACATTTTTTGGGGGCATGAAATGTTAACTCGATGGTTCACGTCGCATCGATTTCTTGTTTTCTGTATCCAGTGGGTTTGTTTCGCGGCCGAAAATCCACGTCTCTTACATCGCACCGCGTCTGTGCCGGAAGTTCGATAGGGCCCGTCGCTAACAACTCGTGAAGAAAGACCAAAGATATGCGCAACATGATTCTGATTCGACCAACTTTTCCGTTCGCGTCCCTTATGCGTCGAAGCAACTACCTTCCGCTGGTTGCCATACTGTGCGTGCAAATGTCGAGCGGCTCGGCGACAGCGCTGGCGTCCGAAGGCGGTGTGCCAAGGACGTTTACCATCAATCTGGAAAACCTTGAATTGGCCAAGCAGTTGTACCGACAAGGAGATGAGATCACTGTGGAAGCGGTCGAGACTGCCGCACGATGGGGACAAAGCTTCATGTCGCGAGGTCCGTATTCGGTTGTGAATGGTCCGAACGTGGCGCGTCCGGAGACCCGCACGACATAGTCAGCTTTGGACCGTATGCGTGGCCGAACCCTGACACCGACGACGGACTTCCCTGGATTATCCGAGACGGAATATTTAATCCTAGTGCCACAATGGATTGGCATCAGCTGATCAGTATGGTCGAAGCCACCGAAGGGCTAGTGATGGCATACTACGTTACGGAAGACGAGAAATTTGCTGAACGAGCTTCATTCCTGTTTCGCACCTGGTTTGTGGATCCGGAAACTCGCATGAATCCACGGGACAAATATTCCAATATCGTACCCGGTATATCAAACGGAGGATTCAATGCACCAGGCTGGGGAAACTTGTTTGGCGCCTGGAAGTTCATGGACAATATCGGAATCTTGGAACAATCGCCGCATTGGACTTTGAAGACGAGAAAGCAACCAAGGAATGGTTTACGGAATTCCGTCAGTGGATTGTCGAAAGTCCAGAAGGCCAAATTCAATTTAGCGATAGAGCAAACCACGCTACAAACTATGACTATGTATTGTCCAATATCGATGCCTATTTAGGAAACAACGCCGCCGCAAAAGCCGCCGTGGATTACTATTTCGACACGCGACTTGAAATTCAGTTTGCCGTCGATGGAACTCAGCCCATCGAAATGACGCGGGCGAACAACTATCTGTATCACCGCTATAACCTAGATCGAGCGTTTGATGTGGCTACGATCGGCAACGCCGTTTCGGATGAAGACTATTTTCAATTCGCCTTGGAAGACGGCCGATCTTTGCGATTGGGTCTAGACTATCTGATTCCGTATTGGACCGGTGAAAAAGAGTGGGACAACTGGCCGGGTAATCCGTTCGCAACGCAACCCGCCGTGTACTGGATGGTCCTACGCCGCGCCGCAGACCATTTTGGTGATCCGCGGCTGTTGGACGAAGCAGACAAACTCGGATACACCCGAGTTCGCTACGAAAACCTGATCTACCCAGAAGCTGCGGTGCTCCAGAAGGTCTGGATCGGCGATGCGAATGTGGATGGCGAATTTGATTCGTCCGATCTGGTTGATGTGTTTCAGGCAGGTCTGTACGAATCAGCAGAGCACGCCACTTGGGCCACTGGGGACTGGAACCGCGACGGTCAGTTCAATTCGACAGATCTTGTAGCCGCATTTACACAAGGTGGCTACGAACAAGGCCCACACACCGCTCGCGCAGTTCCCGAACCTCGCCTGAACTTGATCACCATCACCCTTTGCTTCGTTTTGCTCTATCGAGCCGTCAAAGCAAACGTCGTCGACACGCGGCATCGTTCTAGAAGTTTTCTTGCGTGACGCACTTAGGTGGCATCACGCGTTGGCAACCATGCGGTTGCAGTATTTTGCCATTGGTAAAACTGATTCATGTACAGTGACCGCATACGTTCCACTTTGGCATGCTCCTGCACCAAGATTGCGGAAAATCTCGCCAGCATCATGCAGATCATAAAGAACGTGGACTGCATTTGAAACGAACCTTGTTTAAACGTCAACAAGAACATCAACAGGAACAGTGCGATTACTGCCGCCAGCATGCCTCGATCTTCTGGCTCCTTAAACGAGACCTTGATCGCTTGATAAATGGCGATTCCTATCAGCGTCAGCCAACCCAAGTACATCCCCAACCCGAGGAAACCCAATTCAGCCAAGACCTCTACCATGACAACATGGGGATAGATCTGCAGAATGTCAAACGAAGCCGACGATCCAAGCCCAATTAGCCAGGCAGTAGGGCCTGCATTGATCCACGCCAAAAGCAATGTTGCACAGAAATGGCCTCGAGTCCCTTCAAAGTCTTCCGCCATACCGGATGCCGTCCAACGTTCTTCGCCAGTTGTCGAGAACATTGCGAACATCACAATAGCGGCCAACCCCGTCAGAATGACGAAGGTTGCGCCGACAAAGACTTGAAGTTCCTTTTTATATCCGCGAGCAAGACCAATGCATGCACCTCCAGCCACAACACACGCTAACAATTGCCCTCGGCTGCCGGATCGCAAAATCAACGCGAAAGCCATCAACAAGATGGGCCATCTCAACAAAGCAAATACTCGAGTGGCACCACGATAATTCATCAGCATGGCGATCAGTCCGACGGATGCGGCCAATTCGGCAACGGCCAGCGGAGCCAACCGGTTTGTCGATTTACCCACGCGATTCTGCATCGTCGATCCTTCCGCGACGACAATGGTTCGTCCCCACGAATGAATTTCCGTGCCTACCAACAAAAGAATCATTGTTACGCCACCAAAGATTAACGTGGCTATCAGTGCCGCACGCATGTCGTCCTTTGTGCGAATGCAGAACGGAGCCATCATGCCAAAACATACCGTGTAGGGCATGTAGTATTGATAGACAAAGACCGACGTCTCCATTACTTTCGGTGCCCACAGGCACGAAAGACCTGAATAGAGATACAGCAACAGGAAGCCCCAAAACGTGGCCGTGTTGATCGCAAAGGGATTTCCATGGTGGGCAATGCTGGCGATGAACGCCACCAGTACAACGCCACCAACCAAGAAATTGATCAGCTGAGCTTGCTGCGCGAAGAACGCTGAATTTGCCATCGTCCATTGCTCGAAACCATAGCCCACAATGATTGGCGCAATGCACGTTCCCGGACGAAATACCGCTGCCACAAACAGGCACGCAAATACAACTGCAACGACTGCTAAGACCATAACTAACTTCTCATTCGATGCCTAAAACAACTGCCATTCATGTTCAGAATAATTACGAACCATCCCCAGTTATTCACCTTCTCCAACACTAAGCCAAGTTTACTCTTCTAAACCAGCTGTCAATCGCTTTCTTCGCTACAACCACTCGGTCACGCCGCGCATCTTACGCAGTCGAAAGCGATCTCGCGGAATGTTCTGTCTTTGCCGGTGATCTAGCGTTCCACCCAACGGATCTGTTGCCCCACGCCATCGTAGCCATTTGCGGTTTGATCCTCAAAGTGCGAACCAAATCCGGTGTCGAATCGCAGCGAAACCACCGTCTGATTCGTCACCGACGCCAAACCGCCGGACCGCATTACGTTTTGAAAACCCACTTCGTTCATCGCCGAAATCTGAATCGCTTGAATCTGACCGTTCAAGAAATACTCGGGCGTTTCTGCCGACCGTGGACTCGCACCCACAAAGAACGGAAACTCCGACGGATTGTGTCGCTGAACCGTACGAGTTGCCGTTTGTCGCTGACCGTTCACAAACAGGACTACGTTCTGCCCATCAAACATTCCCGCCACGTGATACCAGCGGTCACGAACAATCGGCACATTGGAGAAGGCTCGCGCGAAACTGCTGCCGTTATGCACAAAAAACTGCCAACGATTTTCAAACGCGAACAATCCGACTCCGGCACTACGACACCCATTCGCCACCACCGTCTGCAAATTCGGTAGTTCTCCGTCCGCATTCAAACGCACAATCGCTTCCACCACAATCGGGAATTGACCCGCGTAAGTCGCACCAGGAATTCGCACCGCACCCTTCTGAGAAAAATCAATCACCTTCGGTCGACTGTCCAGCAGCGACCGCCCTTCACTGGCTCGATCCTGCATTTGCTGAACCGCTTCCTTGGAAAAATCTTCCGGCTGGTCCAACGCTTGTTGATACCAACGAGCTGCTCGGCGCGCTGCGTTATCCTTACGCACTCCTGTCAACGCTTCCGCTAACGCATACCACTTGTCCGCAATTTCCGCTTGCTTCTGCGCAGAAGTGCCGCCCAGGTTTTCCAGTACTGCCAGCTCTTGATACCGCTTGTCACTTCCCTTGGCCAAACATGCCATCCCTTGCGTAAAATCACCTAAGTACAATGCGTAGAATTCGCCCCAACGCAGTTGCACATCTGCGTCCGCGTCGTCGGTCAGTTTCAAGTCTTGCAGCGGGACGTACGCTTCGCGAATCTCTACTACGGATCGTTTACGAACTTTGATTTCACGCCGAACCGGTTCGGCATTGTCCAGGGTCCGAGCCATATTGAAGGCCACGTCATAGAATTGTTCCGCTTGATCGAATTCCCCTTCCGCCAACGAAGCTTCTGAAAGCTTTACCACTTGGCGAATGTTTTCCAGCGGGTCGCCGTAAACGCTCTTCCGTCTGGCCACCGTGGCCAACACGCTTTTTTTCTGCTTCCATGCGTCGATCTGGAACGAACCGGCCATCACATCAATCGCTCGCATGGCCAACGGCATGTTGCCAACACTTCTGGCCGCACCGATCGATTCCAGCAGCAACGCGTAGCGACGAGCCGCGTCCGTTTCGGCCTCCTCTTGCGTTAAAAAGCGTTCGGCTAGTGCCAGACGACCTTCGGGCGAACGATAGTCATCCGCATTCTCCTTCCGCAACGCTCGCCGCACCTCGGTCACCGCCTTGCGATCCGGTTCGGCCAAGCGATCGGTCTGTTCCACCTGCGAATCCGATGCACCTGCGTCGGCCACGTCGCCCTTATCGACTGACGACGTGTTGTCCGTGGCGTTGTTCGCGTCGGTCGGCGTTTCGGTCGCGGTGGATGGCGAACGATTCGGCGCACGACTTGGATTTCCGGCCAATAGATTGGTCGTAGGAGTCGGTGGTTCGCGAAATGCCATTCGCAAAATTTCCACTTGCTGACCTTGTTCCTCGGCTTTCCGCCAAAAACCGAGGCCCTCTGCTTGATCACCGTGCTGGTCCAAAAACAAGAACGTTCCAATCAACCGCCAGGCCGTGGGCTGCGCATTTTTATAGCGATGCAGCACCAACGCTATCGCCAAGTCCACGTCCAGGTCAGTTCGAACCAACGAAAACGTCTTTTCCTGACCATTGGCCGCTCGCAGCACCAGCGAATTCGAATTGACGGCCGCCACCATGACCGGTTCCAAACGAAACAAAAACTCCGCTTGTGGTCGAGCTGCCCCAACCGCATCCTCGATCGCTCGCCAAAACATTTCCGACTGTTCCAACACCATCTGCACGGCCAGTCGGCGATCGTGCTCCGGCGTTTCAGCCACGGCCGCGTCAAACGTGCTACGCGCCGTATCGATATCTCGCGCGGACAATCCCAGCAGCGCCGCTTCATACGGCTGAGTCGCCGATAGTCCCAACGTCGGCGCAATTCTGGCGCGTACATTCTCCCACGGCGCAGCTTTCCGAGTTTCCGGATCTACCGGAACGTTCACTTCACCCACGTTCCCCAAACCACTGCCCGAAGTTTCTGCGGCCGAGTTTTCCGCGTCGGGCGTTGGCAATTCTTCATCGGCGATCGCAGCAGCGGAATCGTCTGCGTCGTTTGGCGAACCATCCACGTCCGCCGAATGGTCCACCTTGGTCACCTTGCGTTGCTGTTCGGTCATCGATTTGGCGATATACGGCCGCAGATAGATGCCCGCCAAAACCAAGGCCAACACGGCTGAGATAATGCCCAGTACGAGGCTGGTTGTTTTTCGATTCCGGTTACCTCGCCGAGGCGAGTTCAGGCGAACGATTGGTTCGTCCGTGTCTAAATGAATGGCGTCGGCATCGTCCGAACTCGGTTGGTTTTCCGCTGGCCGAGGTGGCGGTGGGCTGGAGGCGGCAGGTGACAATGTGGCGTCATATTTAGCTTTGCGTTGTTCGTGAAGCAAACAGACTTTGGCAGCGGCCAATTCGTTCAGGATTTGTTGTGATGCGGTTGCGTGCGGACCGTTTTGGAAAGTTCGCACATGGGCCATCTGACGATCGGCCGCCGTTTCAATCACATCCGGATCCGATTCAAACTGCTGAATTCCCAACAGTTGATAGTGATTGGGCGGACGATTCGGAGTGCGAATGCCAAGCCAATTCAAGTACGGATCAAATGATGGGTCCATGTTCCTTCGCTACGAAAAATTGCTTCGCGAAATGACTATGTCGCGAATAGGTCGAACTCAGCAAACCAGCGTCGTCGTCGGTTCGTCCGCAGCCACTCGTTTCCAAGCGATCGGATCGGCCTGAAAACTGAAGTGAGTCACGTTCCACAATGAATCAAACGGAATCAACGGTTCGCCGCCATCTGCAATGCGCTGTACAAACTGCAGGCATTCAGCTTGATGTCCCTTGTCTTGTCGCATTGTCTTGAACTTTTTGAAATTCGACCAGCCAAAACCTTGCAACAAACGAAAATTATCCAGCTCCAAAACTTTGCCGTCCGCAAAGACCGTCAGCTTTTCCTTCGGATAAGCTCGATTCCCGTTTGCAAAATAGTGTAACGTGCCCAGCGATCCATCCGCAAACGTAAAGACCGCTGCGGCGTGGTCGTTCCGAGTGGTCACGCCGGGAACATCTCCAATGGTTGCCGCTTGACACTTGGTAATCGGCGCGCCTGCCAGAAACATCATCAAGTCAATCCAGTGACATCCTTCCCCAATCATGCGGCCACCCCCCGATTCCGGATCGTGAACCCAATGATCGGACGGAATTGAACCGGCGTTGACCATCATGTTCATGCACAACGGTCCCGTGCGACCTTGCAACAATTGCTTCATTCTTTCTGCATGCGGCGAAAATCGGCGATTGAAGCCCACCATCAATTGCTGGCCGCTAGTAGCCTGATACGCGTCTTGCACTTGCTGCAGTTCTTGATCGTTCATGGCCAATGGCTTTTCCACAAACACATGTTTCCCTGCCGCCAATGCGTCGACCACCATGGACGCGTGCAGATTGTGCCGAGTAGTAATGACCACGGTGTTGATGGCATCATCTTCCAAGATGGAACGCACGTCAGTGGTGCTGCTGTGAATGCCGAACTTCCGAGCCGCATGTGCCGCGGAAACCCTCCGGCACTGGCAATCGAACAGAGCTGAGCGTTGGTTTGCGCGAACGCCGGCAACAAGACGCTCTTCGTAAACGCACCAGCGCCAATGAAGCCGATTCGCACTTTTCCGGCTGCAGACGTCTTATTCGAAGTGACCGCCACGGTTCGCTCTTGAGCCGGCGCGGTTTCCGGATACTGCAGAATGACGCCCATCTGCTTCTCTTTGCTCGAAAGCAATTCATACGCGTTGACAGCGTCACCATGAGCAAAGCGATGCGTAATCAACGGCTTGACATCCAATTTGCCAGATTGCATCAAATCCAATACGGCCTGAATGTTTCGCTGTTCGGTCCAGCGAACAAAGCCAAATGGATAGTCGATGCCTTTTTGTTCATAATCGTCGTCGTAGCGTCCCGGTCCATACGAACACGAAACCTGAAAGCTGATTTCCTTTTCGTAGAAGTCCGCTCGATCCAATTCCAAATTCACCACGCCCACCAACACCACTCGGCCACGTTGCCGACACATTTTGGCAGACTGGCTGGCAATGGAATCGTTCTTGGCACTGGCGGTAATCAGTACCGCATCGACACCTCGTCCACCCGTGGCGGCCAGCGCCGCAGCGACTGGATCGGACGTGGTTTTGGGATCAATCACCTGGGCACCAGCTTGCTTGGCCCACGCCAGACGGTCGTCGCTCAGGTCGATGCCAATGACCTTGACACCATTGGCCACCAACATTTGCACGGCCAGAAGGCCCACCAATCCTAAGCCGAAGACAACCACCGTTTCACCCAGTTCGGGCTTGACCAAGCGAATGCCTTGCAGCGCGATGGAACCGAGCACCGCGAAGGCCGCTTCTTCGTGCGGAACGTTGTCTGGCACCTTGGCACATAAGTTGACCGGCACTTTGACGAATTCCGCGTGCTGACCATTACTGGCCACTCGATCTCCGATTTCGTAGCCTTCGACTCCCGCGCCGACACCGACCACAATGCCCGAATTGCAATAGCCCAGTGGCAGCGGTTCGTCCAACTTGTTGAAAACCGCTTCTAGCGTGGGCAGCAACCCATCCGCTTTGATTTTGTCCAGCACCTGTTTCACTCGATCCGGATTCTGTCGAGCTTTCGATACCAAACTGGCTTTGCCAAATTCCACCAGAAAGCGTTCCGTGCCGGCGGAAATCAAACTGGCCTGCGATTGAATCAGCAACTGGCCTCGCGAAGCCGCCGGGCAAGGCACATCCATCAGCTCCAATACGCCCGAGCGAAGATTTTGGACAACTTGTTTCACGATACAATACTTTCGCTCAATCTGGATTGCGTTCTCATGGCTACCGGCTGCGGTAAACGTGGTTATCGCCAGACACCTCGAGTATCCACAACGACTTTTTCCTGCAGCACTTTACGAGGCACTTTCTTGAAGTGACGATGATCAGTCAGTAGCACCAATATGTGCGATTTTTCAATGACGTCTTCCAGGTCGAAGAGTTCAAATTCGTTGAAGCGAGCGGACGAAATGTACGGATCACACGTCAAGACTTCGCCCACATTCGCCGCTCGTAAACCGCGCACAATATCCAGCGAAGGGCTTTCACGAATATCGTCGACATCCGCTTTATACGTGATTCCCAAACAACCGATCTTGGGCGAAGCAAACTGCTTGGCCAATTCCGCCACATGTTCAATGACATACTGAGGCTTCTTGTCGTTGACTTCTCGAGCGGTCCGAATCAACGGCGTATGCTCTGGATCTGCGTGCACCAAAAACCACGGGTCGACACTGATGCAGTGACCGCCAACGCCAGGACCGGGTGACAAGATGTTGACACGCGGGTGTCGGTTGGCCAATTCAATCACTTCCCAGACGTCGATTCCCAGTCGGTCCGTCAAGATGGACAATTCGTTGGCAAACGCAATGTTGACGTCTCGGTACGAATTTTCTACCAGTTTGGTCACTTCGGCCGCCAACGCATTCGTACCGAGTACTTTGCCGGTGACAAATGTTTCGTAGAACGCCTGTGCCTTTTCCGTACAGTTGTTGGTGACACCGCCGACGACGCGATCGTTTTGCACCACTTCCAGCAGAATTCGCCCCGGGAGCACTCGTTCTGGACAATGGGCCACAAACACATCTTCGCCCACTTTCATTCCGTCGGGGACGGCCAGTGGCACGACAATCTCTTCCGTTGTACGAGGCGGGCTGGTGGATTCCAAGATGATCAAATTGCCCGGTTGGACGAACGGACGAATAGCCTTGGCCGCTTGTTCCACGTAGGACAAATCAGGCGAATGATCTGGACGGTGTGGCGTGGGCACACACAGAATGAAAATGTCCGCCGCTTGGGGTTCGTAGCCGGCGCGAAGCTGTCCGCTGTTTACGGCAGAACGCACCACCATGTCCAAGTCTGGTTCTTCAATGTGAATGCGACCTTCGTTGATGGTGTCCACCACGTCCGCTCGCACATCCATGCCGTACACGTGAAAGCCCTTGGTGGCCAACACACTGGCCGTGGGCAAGCCGATGTAACCCAAGCCAATCACACAGACCGATGTTTCGCCAGGGACCATCGTTTTGCCAAATCGACCTTCCGTTTGCGTACTCATTTCTGCCAACCTTGTTCCAGCATGAGATCTACGATTCGTTCTGACGCGTTGCCGTCACCGTAGGGATTTGAATCAATTTGATGTTGAGCGTATTCGACCGGATCGTCCAGCAACGCGGACAACCGATCGGTGATTTTTTGGACCGAAGTTCCGACTAGTTCCACGGCACCGGCATCCATCGCTTCGGGCCGCTCCGTGGTTTCTCGCATGACCAAAATAGGCTTCTTCAGCGAAGGCGCTTCCTCTTGCACTCCGCCCGAATCGGTCAAGATAATGGAGCTACGATCCATCAGCCAAACGAATTCTGGGTAGGGTGCCGGGTCGACCAAGTGGATATTGTTTCGATTTCCCAAGATTTCGAAAACCGGGCCTTGCACGTTCGGATTCAAATGGACCGGATAAACGAAGGCCACGTCCGGGTACTGATCAGCCATTTGCGCAATCGCTTTGCAAATATCTTGAAAGCCGCCGCCAAAGTTTTCTCGACGATGCCCCGTAATCAGCACCATCCGCCGGTCGCCCAGCATGGAAAACTTCTGCCGCCACTGGGCATCGTTCGCTCGCTCCTGATCCACGGCCCACAGCAGTGCATCAATCACCGTGTTGCCGGTGACGTGTACCGTTTGTGGATTGACCTTTTCGGCCAACAGATTGTCGGCCGATCGCTGAGTGGGCGCGCAATGCAAAGCGGCCACCAAACTGGTAATGCGTCGATTGAATTCTTCCGGCCAAGGCGCGTACAGGTTGCCCGTTCGCAACCCTGCTTCAATATGTACCAACGGTTTGTGCCGATAGAACGCCACCAGCGAAGAAGCCATTACTGTGGTGGTATCGCCTTGCGCGACGACACAATCGGGATCAAATTTTTCAATCACGCCGTCAATCCCTTGCACGCAGCGGGCTGTCAATTGAGACAGCGTCTGGTTGGGACTCATCAATTCCAAGTCGGTGTCGGCGTGAATTCCAAAGTAATCCGTCACCTGTTTCAGCATCTCTTTGTGCTGCCCCGTCAGGCACACAATGGTTTCAATGTCATCCGGTCGAGCCAAACATTCCTTGACCAACGGAGCCATTTTGATGGCCTCGGGACGAGTGCCAAAGATCAGTAACGTGCGAAGCTTAGACATTTCCGCTCTCTAAGTAACAGTGACTACGATTTTACCGGCCCAGCTCGCCGCCAAACGCCTTCGGAACCCGTTTGCGCTACAGCGATTCCATAATGTACGTTACTAAACGAATTCGTCCAATTGACCGGCACAAGCTGCAGATTCGATATTAAAGTCTGCGAACTTGCCGTCCGGGCACGCCAAACACAATCGAATCGGCCGCCGCGTCTTGCATGCAAGCTGAATTCGCACTGATTTTGCTTCGCTGGCCCACCTTCTTGCCCGGCGCTACCGTGGCATGGGTGCTGATATAGGCTTCGGCTTCCAGGGTCACAAATCCGTTCAGCGTGGCGTAGGGAGCCAACAAGCTGTATTCACCAACCTGGCAGTCGTGACCTACCGAAGCGAAGTAGTTCAAATGCACAAACGGTTCTACGCGGGACTGATTGGACACCACCGCAAATGGATAGATTACCACGCCTGGGCCCAAGCGAGCGGTCGAGGCGATGCGAGCTTGCGGATGAACGAACGACAAGAATTCTGCGTGCTTAGCGGCTAGCGTTTCCACAATTTTGCGGCGCACTGCCATGTGTCCAATGGCCAACAGAAAACGATCACCATCGACTGGTTGATACGATTCCGGGTCGTCCAGCAATAGCGAACCAGCAAAACCAAACGGTTCCAGTGGCGCGTCTGCTTGTCCTAAGAATCCTTTGAACTGATATTCTTCGGGCGAATAAACGTCCCACAGCATTTCGTGTAGTTCGCGAGCAAACCCGCCGGCACCAACAATCACAATGTTCTGTTTCGCCACCGCTGTTTCCCGTTTTCCCGTGGTACTGTAAATCTCAGATGGACGAACCGCCATCAATGGTGATGACCTGCCCGGTTACAAAATTGGCCGCGTCGGAAAGCAAAAAGCTGACCCACGGCGCCACATCGTCCGCCGTTCCCAAACGACCTAGCGGAGTGCGTCTGACAATTTGTTGTCGCTGCGAATCGCTCAGCGCCGCCGACATGTCGGTTTCCAAATAACCCGGCGCAATCACGTTCACTCGAATGTTCTTCGCACCCAGTTCTCGAGCCAACGACTTGGTAAAACCAATCAATCCCGCTTTGGTTGCCGCGTACGTAGACAACCCAGAAAAGCCTCGGCTGGCAATGATCGAAGACACATTGATAATCACGCCGTTGCGTTTCAGCAGCATGTATCGAGCACATTCGCGGCTGAGCAAGATGGACGCTTTTAGATTGATGTCTAGCATCGCTTCGATGTCTTCGTCCTTGGCCAAAGCCAGCACGCCGTCAAACGCAATGGCCGCGTTGTTGACCAGCGCATCAATGCGACCATATTTTTCGAATGTCCCTTTGGCCAACGCATGCAAAGCGTCTGAGTCGCGAATGTCCAGCGAATGAAATTCGAATTGGTCCGGATGGGATTTTGCAGCGTGTTGCGTGAAATCGGTTTCGCTGCGACTGGCCGTGATCACCGTATGCCCTGCGGCCAGTAGCGATTCTGCGATGGCTTGACCGAGTCCCCGGCTGCCGCCGGTCAGGATAACAACTTGAGCGGTGGTTGCGTTCATGAGAATTTGCTACTTTGCCAATCGATCTTGATAGACTTTGCACAATTCACCAAACGTCGGCACGGGGCTGGCTCCTTCGCGAAAAGGATCAACGCCCAGTGATTGCTCTAAGCCAACCACCAGCACCGCCAAGTCCAGCGAATCCAAGCCGACCGTTTCGGTCAAAATATCTTCGTCTTCCAGATCGATTGCTGGGCGGCCCGAATCGACTAACACTTTGTTAATCACTTCGGCTACGGTGGTTCGTACGTCTACGTCGGTCATGTTCTTTCCAGTCGTTCTGGCGATGTCAACTTAGTTTGCTGAATCCTTGGGCCCCATAAACTCTTCCATGGTGGCATGATTGTCGGCGGACACGCCTTCGCGACGCAAGACGCAGGTAATGGTCTTCCACAGAATCAGCAAATCGGTTGGTAGCGAACAATGGTCCACATACCAAACGTCCATGGCAAACCGAGCGTCCCAATCGACCGTGTTGCGCCCGTTCACTTGCGCCCAGCCGGTAATGCCGGGACGAACTTGGTGGCGTCTCGCTTGTTCTGGAGAATAACGTTCCAGGTAACGAGTCAACAGGGGACGAGGTCCAATCAGGCTCATGTCACCCTTGATCACGTTCCACAGTTGAGGCAATTCGTCCAGACTGAGCGAACGCAGCAGGTTTCCAAACGGAGGCAGTCGTTGCGCGTCTGGCAGCAGATTTCCCGCAGCATCTGTCTGGTTCGTCATGCTGCGAAATTTGTAAACGTCAAACGGTTGGCCATGCTTGCCGGCACGCGCTTGTCGAAACAGCACGGGCGAACCCAGCCGAATTCGTACGCAGAGTGCCACTATCAAAATCAAGGGCAGCAACGCTAAAAACGCCGGAATGGTCAGCGCTAAATCGAAGACACGTTTCAGCCCGTTGGTGTACAACGCGGATTGCTTTTTCGGTTTGTCTGAAGCAACTACTTCCACGGCATCTGTCGGCACGGCGCTATTTCTGTTCTTGCATTCGTTCCAGGAGTTCGCGAGCCCAACGGTCGCGAGCCAGACTTTCTGTACCTGATTTGGTCAGAAAAGCGACGTTACTGTATTTGGGTTCGCGATAATCCGACACCTTGCCACTGATGATCGATTCCAGCACTTGCTGAATTCCCAGCTCCAACGTCCATTTGGGATGGTAGTCCAACAGATTGCGAATCTTATTGAAGTTGACTCGATAATTGCGGCGGTCATTCGAGGTACTGGACTCTTGAATTTCCGCCGAAATGACTTGTTCGGCAATCTTCTGTCCCACTTGGCTGATGGTGTAGTTTTGTTCGTTCGAACCGACGTTGAAGATTTCATTCCGAGTTAGCTCGATGGGGGCTTCCAGTACCGCCAAGACCGCTCGCGCCGCATCTTCCACATGGACGAACGGACGCCACTGATCGCCATCTTGCACCGTGATCAATCCATCCAGCTTGGCCTTGGCCGTGAGCAAATTAACCACCAGATCAAACCGAGTCCTTCCAGAAAGGCCGTAGATTGTGGCGAACCGCAGGATGGTAGGCGAAAATTCGTCATGCCCGGCCATGGTCAACAACACTTCTTCGGACGCTCGTTTAGTATGCCCGTACAACGACACCGGCATCACTTCGGAACGTTCGTCCAGGATTTCGTCACACGCGCCATAGACGGAACACGTACTGGCGAAGACAAACCGCTGAATTCCGTGCGATTTGGCCAATTCGGCCACATATCTAGTAGCGGACAAATTGACGTCAATCGTCAACGATTCGTCCAAACTACATGCCGGGTCACCGACGATGGCGCCCAAGTGCACCAGCGATACCACATTCTGTAGGGCCGGAACCAATTCGTCTACATTGCGAAAGTCACCTCGGATCAACTCCAGATTCGGATGATCTAGGACGTCCGCCAAGGGTTCTTCGCCAAACAGCAGCAAATCCAAAACTCGGACCTTGTATCCTTTGTCCAGCATCATCGGCACCAAGGCCGAACCAATGTAACCGCCACCGCCAATGATCAACACGTAAGACGGAGACGCGCTGGCAGCCGCCGCCGGATCATGCAGCGCAGTCTTTTGCCAAATCTCGTTCCAGACTCGAGCTCCCGCCAGCAGCACGATGCTGAACAGCCACGCCAATCCCAAGGCAGCTTTGGCAATGGAAAGGTTGCCACCGTAAATGCCAAAGAACAAGACGACAAAAGCGTACATGACAAAACTGGCCGTTACCGTTTGAATTACCACCAGTACTTTGTAGCGGTTTTGGTAAAAGGCGCCGCGAGTATAGAAGCCCGTTACAAAAAAGACGACTAAGCATAACGCGGTTAGTGGCGTGGCGGTGCGCGAGTACCAGAGTTGGTAGGTTTGCAAGAGTTGTTGGATGGTAATGTCACCCATATCTTGGAACTGGATGACAAAATAGAAGCGAGCGGACAAGCCGGAAATCAGCGCAATCTGCAACAGAATGGCGTCGGCAATCATCCGCACCAGGGTGCCGCGAGTCCAGCGAAATCGTTTTAGGTCAATCACAAGTTTGCCGTTTCTGAACAGCTAGTTATAGAACACGCTCGCAAACCATCGGCGCAGACTCCGTCCCGGTCGGTTGGAACCGCTGGAGTCGATACGAAGCGAACTCCTGACGGATCGTCGATTTTCCAGAAATTGGATCCAAAAGTGAGGCATAGCTACCGAGCGTCGCGAGGGACAAGATTACCGAATAGACGTGTCAAGACGAGTATCGATTCAGCATATCACAACACGCCCAGAAGATAAGACGGACCATTCGTCACAAATCCAGCTTGTTACCGCAAACGGGCCAACCAAGCGAAATGCATCGATTTTTCCGTCGCTCGAGACCACTCTGCCGAGTGGTTTTTTCGCGAAAGTGGCTCGATTCTTCGAATTTCCCCAACCATTTGCGTGAAAATTTCAAAATTCGCGAATACATTTGAGGCCCTTTTTGCGTTCTTCCTGCAAAAGGGGGCTCCTCTTTTAAAAGGCCAGTAAAAAGTTGGCGCCGGGGCAATGAGTGAAAACTCAAGGCGTCTACCGAATCGCTGCGGGAGGTTTTGGGACAGGAGCTACTCACGAATTTGTTTGAATTTCTAATCTCGGTTGACGGGATTTTGGCAGTTCAAGACATGTAATTCGTGTCGGCTTACGGTTTGTTTCTGGACTCTTCTTTGCAGTGCACTACATCCTTTTCGAAAAACCCACGTTCGTCTGGGTTCTGGAGAGCGGTCATGACTATTACTTCTAATGATTCGGTGAGTCGCGGTACGGAGCTGGCTCCGCAAACAAGCCAAGGCGATGACGCAAAGCGAGTTTACCATCGATTGTCGGATGTTCGCAAAGAACAAGGCGTTTCGTTGCGCAGCGCTGCTCGGCAACTGAAACTGGATATGGCCACGGTTCGGTATCAAGAAAATCCCAACACCAATCTCAGTATTCACGAACTGATGAATTGGCAACGCGTCTTGGATGTTCCTATTGCAGATTTGTTGGTCGAACCTACCAACTCGCTTTCTCGGCCCATTAAAGAACGAGCCAACATGGTGCGAATCATGAAGACCGTGCAAGCCATCGCCGGTCAAGCTCAATCGGTCGGCATCAAACGACTCACCAACATGCTGGTTGACCAGTTAGTGGAATTCATGCCCGAATTGAAGGAAGTGAGTGCGTGGCATTCGGTCGGACAGCGTCGCAGCCTGGAAGAATACGGCCGCGTCGTCGATCGCAGGATGCGTGACGATTTCTTTATTGCCAAACGAGACGAATAGGTTCGAACCGCAACTGCGTTCGCCCCAAGAGATAAACAAGCGAATTCGTTTCTTCGAAAAGCTCGCGGCCTGACGGTCGCGGGCTTTTTTCGTTTTGCTTCAGTCTTTCCTTTCGCAAATCATTCACCGTATAGTGAATACATGGATCTCTTTGATCGCTCACGGTCTCCGAAGGGAACAGCGAAATGAGACGCAGAAGGCTCACGCACCGCCTCCGCTACCATCCTTCCACCCACAAAACACAACCAACTAGACGATGGTTCGGTTTTTGGTGGATGGTGGCATCGCGAAACAGATCGCATTGTCTGTGATCTGTGTCCTCGCGCATGCAGCATGAAGCCGGGCGACCGAGGCTTCTGTTTTGTGCGAGAAAATCGCGATGGCCAAATGGTGTTGTCTACGTATGGCAAGAGCACTGGATTTTGTGTCGATCCCATCGAAAAGAAACCGCTGAACCACTTCTATCCGGGCACCAGTGTGCTGTCATTCGGCACCGCCGGTTGCAATTTGGCCTGTAAGTTTTGCCAAAACTGGTCCATTTCCAAGTCTCGCGAAGTTGAACGACTCTCCGAACACGCTTCGCCCATGACCATCGCCTCCGCCGCACAACAGCTGGGTTGTCACAGCGTGGCCTACACCTACAACGACCCCATTATCTGGGCCGAATATGCCATCGATACGGCAAACGAATGCCGCCAGCTGGGTATCAAGAACGTAGCGGTGACGGCCGGCTACATTACCCCGGAAGCGAGATCAACATTCTTCCACGCCATGGACGCCGCGAATGTAGACCTGAAAGCGTTCACGGAAGAATTTTACCAGCAACTAACGCTTTCTCATCTGCAACCGATCTTGGATACGTTGGTATGGCTGAAAAAAGAAACGGACGTGTGGTTTGAAATTACCAACTTGGTCATTCCAGCCGCCAATGATTCGCTGGATGAATTTCACCGCATGTGCGATTGGATCCTGGAAAACCTCGGTCCCGACGTTCCGCTGCATTTCACTGCGTTTCATCCTGACTTTCGTCTGCAAGATCGACACGCCACGCCGCTAGAATCACTGTTGCAGGCATATGACATTGCCACAAGTCGAGGTATCCGTCATGTTTATGTAGGAAATGTCAACGACGTCGCTCACCAAAGCACCTATTGTCCCCAGTGCAAACAACTCTTGATTGAACGCAACTGGCATCAACTGGGACAATACAACCTAGACGAGAATCGCTGCCGATTCTGCCAGCATCAAATCGCAGGACATTTCCTGTCCCAGCCAGGCAATTGGGGTCGAAAGCGATTGCCTGTCCGCATTCAAGATTTTGCTGCACCGTCGCAGGCTGCCACCAATCAATCTGCCACGATTCAGCGAACACCAGGAGACCAAGCCGTGTCCACCGAAGTCGACGTCACTCCGCCACAATTGACTGTATCGCAACACAAGGCCATTCTGACCGCCGCCAGCGAATTGGTCACTTGCGCCGTCTTGAACCAACCGGCTCGTTTGTCCGACGTCACCATTGGCGGCGCGGCGTCGACGCCCATCTTTGGCTGTTTTGTCTCAATTAAACGCAAAGGAAATCTCCGCGGCTGTTGTGGATTCTTGGGACAGAAGGCCACCATCAAGGAAGGCATGGAATACTCGGCCGCCAAATCGGCCACGGGCGACGTCCGTATGCCTCGAGTTTCCCCCAGCGAACTGGCGCATCTGGAATTTGAAGTCTGGCTGCTGTTCGGGCAAGAAGAAGTGGCCGAACAAGGTGCTCAACGCGTCAACGCCGTCACCATTGGCAAACATGGTTTGCGAATTCAAAAAGGCAATCACGCCGGTTTGTTGCTGCCCGGCGTCGCGACCGATCTGGGCCTAAATTCAGAACAGTTTTTGGACCAAGTTTGTATCAAAGCTGGTTTGCCGCCGTCGGCTTGGCGAGATGCCGACACCAAGTTGATTCGCTTTCAAGGGTTGGCCGTCGAAGGCGATTTCGATTCGACTGTTTTGGATCAGGTTCGCACCGAATCTCCGACGGTGATCAATTCGAACGAAATACCAGCTCTGGTGAAATTTTGCCGCGACAACATGATGGCAGTGGTGACAGGCGCCACACCATCCTATTACGCATTTGGGTGTTCCGACGGCGCGGTGCATGGCATTGCGTTACGAACGCAAGTCGCCGGTCGTCCAGACCCGATACAGATGGCGCAGTTCAACACACAAAAACCATTTCCGCTGCAGTCGACCTTGTGTCAAGCCGCCCAATCGATGGGCCAAGTTCTGCACCAAGAAGGCATGCGCGGCGCCGCGGCCGATCAGCTAAGCGTAGAACTGGCCGTGCTATCGGACCCGGCGTTACACGGTTCATCGCTGCAGCCCGATTTGGCGGGATTTAACCCACAGCAGCGAGCAATCCTGGTGCAGCAAGGATCACATTCGGCCTTGCTGATGGACCATAGCGCCACGGCCGAAGCGTTGTTGGCCGAAGCAATATTGGCCGCCAAGATTGATCCGGAAACGCATGCTTCGGTCGTCAGCTTTCACATCCAATCGAATGCCACGTCATGGCGCATCATCAATGTTCCCAGGCCGCAATCCGGTCCGGCTGTTCGTTCGCCTGCGGTCGCCGGGACGTTCTATCCGGGCCACCCAGAACAGATGCAACAGGCCTTGGACGAAATGATTCCGACGGCAGCCGTGGCCAAAGAAAAAGTTTCCGCTGTGATGTTGCCTCACGCCGGTTGGCGATTTTCAGGCCGGTTGGCGGCAGATGTGCTGCGTCGCATTGAAATTCCAGAAAACGTAATCATCATCGGCCCGAAACACACGGCCATGGGCGTTGATTGGGCCGTGGCGCCAAATGAAACCTGGGCGTTGCCCGGCGTGGAAATCGCATCCAATGTGGAACTGGCCAAAGCGTTGTGCCAAGCGATTCCCGATCTGGAACTGGACGCGTTGGCTCATCAGCGAGAACACGGAATTGAAGTGGAATTACCGATACTGCACCGCTTTGCGCCGCACGCCAAAGTTGTCGGAATTGCCATTGGCTCGGGCAGCCTACGACGCTGTCAGGAATTTGGCACAGGACTGGCTGCCGTGCTGCAGGACCAATGGGAAAAGACGCTGTTGATTATTTCCAGCGACATGAACCACTACGCCACGGACCACGAGAATCGTCGCTTGGACGAAATGGCACTCGCCGCCATCGAAACTTTGGATCCTGAACGTGTCTTCCAAACGGTGCGAACCAATCACATCAGCATGTGCGGAGTGTTGCCAGCGGTCATGGTGATGCACGCGTTGAAGCAGTTGGGACAGCTGCATTCGATCCAGCGAATTGGCTATGCCACCAGTGCCGACGTGACTGGCGATACCAGCCGAGTGGTTGGTTACGCCGGGCTGCTGTTTCGTTAGAATCTGGCAACTTCAATATCTTTTGATTTGCCAACGGAAAGAAGGAACCGTGAACCATTTGTGGTCGTCGCACCAAGTTATCGCCAAGCAGCCGAATTCGCGAATGTGTTTTATCTGTGGTTTGCAAAATGACAAAGGCATGCAGGCCGAATTCTTTGAAGTCGATTCGAATCAAGTCATCGGCGTGTTTCACGCCAGTGAACACTTTCAGGGCTATCCCGGACGGTTACACGGCGGCATGGCGTCGGCCTTGCTGGACGAATGTGTGGGACGAGCCATCCGGTTGACACACGGCGATACCACGTGGGGCGTCACCATTGATCTGAACGTCAAGTTTCGCAAACCAGTGACGCTCAACGAGCCGCTGTTGGTTGTCGGTCGCATTGCGGAAGAAAAAAGACGGCGCTTCTACGGCACTGGTGAGATCCTGTTAGCCAACGGAACGGTGGCGGTGGAAGCAAACGGCACCTACCTTAAAATGCCCATCAAAGATATCGCGGGATTCGATCCGCAGCATGAATCCTGGGAAGTCATCTCTAAACATGAAGATCCCACAGAAATTCGTTTGCCGCAGCGATCATTCTCGTAGGCGAATGATCATTCTGGCTGCCGCTGGTGGTTACGTTCGCGAACGCAGAATCACCGCCTTGTGATCATCGATGGCGCCCAGTTGGACTTGAAACCGAGGTTCGTCGTCCACTAGCAGCGACACCAAGCTGTTGGCCGGCGTGTCCGAAATCAACACGTCTCCTTCGGCCAATTCCGATAGTTGTTCCGGTGTCATGGCCACCGAGCCAGCCACGATTTTGACGTCTACGTTAGCCGCATTGGATAATGACGAAGAGGACGAAATCGCTTCGTCCGCCACTCGATCAATCACTTTGCGCAACGAACGCAGCGGCACGCAGATGGTTAGCGGTCCCATGATGTTGGCCACTTTAACGTCAAACACCAAGCTGACGACCGTTTCAAACGGCGGAATAATACGAGCTCGACTGGCCTGCGACTCAATTCGATCAATGGATAAGTTTACGGCTAACACGTGCTCCCAGGCGTCGTGGAGTTCGTCGATCAAAAAGCCGACAATTCGCCGAGCGATCTGTTTTTCCATGTCGGTCAACACGCGTGTCGGTTGGATGAACGTGTGTTGGCCGTTACCACCCAGGACCATATCCAGCATGGTGTAGAAGACGTCCAAGCCAAGATCCAATGCCATTGGGTGTGACAGCGGATGAGCGTTAAGCACCGCCAAACATGTGGTCTGACTGCGGCTGTGTACAAACTGGCTGTACGTGCTATCGGTGACTTGTACCAATTCAACGTCCACCGTCTGCTGCACTGCTTCGGATAGCGATTCGCTAAATTGCTTGGCCACCGCTTGATGAAACTGAGACAACGTGCGACGTTGCTGCGCCGTTAATTGCTGTGGTTCCTTCGACACTGGCGACGACGCAGATTCGGCTTCGTTGTCCGTTAAGGGTGCCGAAAGAAAATCTCGTTCTTCCTCAGTTAGTGGAGCACGCATGTTCGCCTTCCTTTGCGACATTTTTTCAGCTGGCCGCCAACATTCGATCGGTTTGGCAAACCAGCTGCATCCTGCAACAAGATTGTACAGGCGTCTTTTAACGGATTTGGCCGTCGCCGTGAACCACATATTTGTAGCTAGTCAGTTCGTCAATACCGCAAGGGCCTCGCGCATGAAACTTGTCGGTGCTAATCCCAATTTCCGCGCCCAGCCCAAATTCACCGCCGTCATTGAACCGAGTGCTAGCGTTGACCATGACAGCCGAGCTATCAATGCAGTTGGTAAACTGTTGTGACGCCTGCAGGTCATTGGTGACAATCGCTTCCGTGTGTCCCGAACTGTAGTGGTTGATGTGATTGATGGCTTCGTCCAGTGACGAAACGATTTTGATCGAAATGATGGGCCCCAGATATTCGGCAGCAAAGTCTTCGTCTGTGGCCGGTTGGATCGAATCCAAAATGGTTCGCGCCGCCGCGTCACCTCGCATCTCAATCTGAAACGGCTGAAAAGCTTCGGCCAGTTGGGGTAAGAACGCCTGAGCGATCGTTTGATGCAAGACCAACGATTCTGCGGCGTTGCAGACGCCCATTCGCTGACATTTGGAATTGACCACAATTTGCAACGCTTTGTCCAAGTCGGCCGCGGCATCGACATAGACGTGGCAATTCCCGTCAAAGTGTTTGATGACCGGCATGGTGGCCTCCGAGGTGACTCGGCGAATCAACCCTTCACCACCTCGCGGAATCGCGACGTCAATATACTGATCCAACTTCAGAAAATGCCCCACGGCCGCTCGGTCACGAGTCGCCACCAGTTGGACCGCGTCAGCTGGCAGTCCGCATTCTGTTGCCACCTGCGCCAGAATATCCACAATCGCTTGGCTGGAATGTGCGGCTTCTTTACCGCCCCGCACGATCACGGCATTGCCGCTCTTCATACAGATGGCCGCCGCGTCGGCAGTGACGTTGGGCCGAGATTCGTAGATGAAGAAGACCACGCCCAAAGGGACTCGGACTTTGTCAATCCGCAGTCCATTGGGCCGAACCGTGGAATCGATGATTCGGCCGATCGGGCTGGGCAACATGGCAATCTGTTCCAGCGCGCCGGCAATGCTGTCAATGCGTTCCGAATTCAAGCGAAGTCGATCGATTTGCGCGTCGGTCAGTCCAAATTCTGGCGCGGCTTGGACGTCTTTTTCGTTGGCTTGCAGAATCGCGTCCGATTGTTGGCGTAGCCTGTCGGCGGACTTTTTCAGCCACAGATTTTTTGCCGAATCAGAGACTTGCACCAATGCTGCGGCTGCCAATTTCGCTCGTTTTGCAACATCTTCACAATAGCGGGATAGGTCCTGTGACGTCATAGCATTCACTTCAAGTGGTTTCGGAAAAGTGCGTCAGCGGCTCGGCGCTGCCGGACAAATAACGGAAAAGCCAATAAAAACAGATGAACGGATTGTACCTAAAATGCCAGCCGTCCGATCAACAGTACATGAGAACAGTTTACTGCGCTGGAAATCGGTTCATTGCCAACTAGGTGGGCATTTGCGAACGTTCCGTTTGGCGAAACGATTGGCTTCCGGCGCTAGGCACTTGATACACGGCACACTGCGCGAATTCAGCCGCTTACTTTGACAAATGTGGCTCGATTCGTACAGACGAGGGAGGATTGTTTCATGTCAGTTCGTCGTAAAACCAAGCTTCGTCTCACGTTTTGTGCGGCGTCGTTGCTAATGACGACCGACGCGGCGTTCGGCCAATTTCGCGAAGTATTTCCCGACACGCCTCGGCAAGAAGTAGACGCTGGCAGCTTGGTTCCGACGACCGAGCGTTTTGTGCCGCCGGTTCGCGAATCGGTGCGAAGCGATTCCAAACTGGAGCTGCAACGCCAAACGCCTGCCGCCACTCCGTCACAGCCTAAGATTGTCAAACGGTCTGGCGTCCCCGAATTGGCCATTCCTGGTGATGCAGTTCCAACACCGCAGGCCGTCCCAACTCCGGCTGCAGTTGTGGAAACCAAACCCAACGTTCAAGTTGTCCAAGAACCGGCGCCGGTTACTACGCTGGCCAGTGTCCGGCCCGCCGAACCGTTGTCTCTGTTCGGTGCGTCGGAAGATGCTTCGGCAACGCCGCTGGCCTTTCAGTCGATCAGTCCCGGCAGTTCCACGGCGGCCGAAGTCAAAGCCTTATGGGGTTCGCCTGGCAAGCTTTTGGAAGTGGACGGCGCCGAGAAGTTGGTCTACAAACTGCCCGGTTTTCGCCAGATAGATCTACTGACTTCGGGCACGTCCATTGAAGATGATTCGCTGAAAATCGATTCCATGGTAGTGCATATTGAAGAACCACAAGACGCTGCGGCGGTCATCGAAAAACTGGGGCTCGGCGAATTTTCGCCAGTCGAAATTCCGGACGAATTTGGACAAGTCTTAGGATTAGCGGTGCCGGAACGAGGCGTCATGCTGATTTATTCCGGCGAACCAAGCGAACAGAAAGTCGCTTCGATTGGATTGGAACCAATTAACGCCGAATTGTTCCGGTTACGAGCAGAACATGATCGGAATCATTTGATCACGCAAAGCTTGTCCGACCTGGACATGGCCATTCAATTGGATTCCAGTGACGCGCACGCCGTCTGGATGAAGTCCGAATTGTTGGCCGATGCAGGCCGCGTGACCGAGGCGATGGAATTTGCCAGCCAAGCGGTTTCTATGTCTCCGTCCACGGGATTGTATCGCCTGACGGCCGCTCGGCTAACGGCCGAAGCGGGTGACATCACCAACGCCATCCATGAAACTCGGACGGTAGTGGACGACACCACGACGCCTGCCGTGGTGAAAGCTCGAGGCCAATGTCAGCTGGGCAACCTATTGGCGATGAGCGACACCGCTGAACCTGCAGACGCGCTGAAGCAGCACATGGCTTCGGTGGAGACGGCCATGGCGGAAATCAATAATCGCAAGTTTGCCATCCGTCGCATGGCCAAAGATATTTTGGTCGACGCACATCTGTCGATTGCTCAGGATATTGCCGTGGGCGAATTCCAGAAGCAACAAGAAGTGGTGCCCAAATGGTTGATTCGCGCCACCGAATTGGCAGAAGATCTGATTGAAGAAGATCGAGGTGACGAAACGCTGCGGATGCAGATTTTCCGAGCGACCTTGGCTTGTTATTCGGTGCTGGACGGTAACTTCGACGCCACCGTTGCGGCCGAAGAATCGTTAAACGAAGGCCGTCGCTTGATTGGCGAAGCATCGGACGAATTGTATCGCACTCGAGTTCGCCGAGAACTGATTGAAACGCTGTACTACGCAGCCAAGATCGAAAACGCTCGAGGCCGAACCGACAATGCCTTGAAGTATGCTCAAAACGGCGCCGCTTTGATGGCACAACATGAAGTCGATGCGTCTCAATTTGATCGGTACGTAGAAGGACAACTGTATTTCTTGATGGGATCCATTCACGCCTTGGCCAAATCAGATCATTCCGGAGCCGTCGACTGGTTCCGCAAGGCCAAGACGTCGTTTGAAGCCCAAGAAGGTAATTCGGTGGTTCCGTACAGTTCGTTTGGCGAACCGATGGTCAGCATGGGGATTTCGTTTTGGGAAGTCGGCGAAAAGCAAACCGCCATCGAATTGACCCAAAAGGGAACCGAACTGATGCAAGAGGCCGTGCAGGAAGGTGCCTTGGATTTGGTGGCATTGACCATTCCCTATGGCAATTTGGCAACCATGCATCGCGACTTGGGTGACAACCAGCAAGCCAAACATTTCACCGAAATGATGGCCAAAATTGAAACCGAATCCAAGAACGTTCGACGGTAGGCAAAGTGGACCACACATGTCTTTGGTTGTACTGCGGCAGCCAAAGTTTCCACATGTCGATAGTCGGATTCTGCGCTAAAACCAGCGTCTGTTCCAGAAAGCACTTGATTTTTTCTTCCGTTTCCATTCAAAATCAAAGCTCCCCGCGGCGGCTTCGATCGATTGGATTGCAGGCCAGGTGATTGGATACAACATGGCACTTGGCTGATATGGAAGAGACGGTCGACATGCGTTTTTTTGTTTGGTTAGTCCTCAGTCTGGTCGCTTCGTCCTTGTGGGCTCAGCAAAATCCCAACGGGCAGCTACCGGTTGCTACGATGCCCGAACCGTTGGTGATGTTGGTTCGAGACGAACTTGTCTTGAACGAATTGAACGTGACGGCGTCGCAGCGAAAGCAGTTGGCTCGGCTGGCAACCGCTTGTGATCCGTATATTTGGAAGACGCGGAATCAAACGCCCGAAAAGTCGGCTGACATCATGTCGTCATTGACGGATCGAGTGGAACAGAAGCTGGCCACCATTCTCAAGCCGGAACAGCAGCAACGCTTGGACCAGATTCGACTGTGGATTCGCGGTGTCAAGGCGCTGGCCGACGACGACATTGTGCAACAGCTGCAGATGACTGAACAGCAAGCCGCTGACATCAAACAGCTATTGACCGACACCGCTGAAAAACTGCAAGCGGCGCAACAGCAGGCGCAGGAAAGTGGCGAATTCGCATCTGCACAAGCGAAGGTCAGCGAACTGAATGCTTCGCTGCAAAAAGAACTGGCGGCCATTTTGGACGAATCGCAGCGTCGCAAATGGATTTCGCTGATTGGCAAACCAATCGACACTTCACAGTTGGGTAAGATCTCGTTCACCGCGCCGGAATTGACTGGCGAAAACGAATGGATTCATTCGCCGCCGCTGAGTATGCAGCAGCTGAAAGGCAAAGTGGTGGCGTTGCATTTCTTTGCCTTTGGCTGAATCAACTGCATTCGCAACTATCCTTGGTACAAGGGTTGGGACAAAGACTTTGCGGACGCGGGCTTGGTGGTCCTAGGCGTTCACACTCCGGAAACGCAAACCGAACGCGATCACGCGAAACTCAAGACGAAATTGAAGGACGCGGAACTTACTTACGCCGTTGTCACCGACAATGATTTAGCCATTTGGAATGCCTGGGGCAATTCCATGTGGCCCAGCACCTACTTGATCGACAAACAAGGTCAGGTTCGATATTGGTGGCTGGGCGAACTCAACTGGCAAGACCAGAAGGGCGAAGAAATCATGCGTCAGCGAATCCAAGAATTGCTGGCGGAAGAAGAATAAAATACCCTACGGACCAATCTGCAATCGGCCCGCAAGGAGAGTTTTATTATTCGAATCAATCGTTTGGTTCCAGCAGACCTCGCAGCAGCTTCTGGGCGTCCTCGCTAAGCGGTTCGAACATCTTTTCTTCGTACTGCTTTTCAAGGGCGTCAAGAGCTTCGTTGTATTCCTTGGTCAGCTTGATCTTCTCAAGCTTGAACTCCTCTTTCGCGGACTGATAGTTTTCCTCGATTTCCGTTTTCTGTTCGGCAGTTAATGACAGTTCCTTGATCTGGGGAAAAATATCCCAACTTTGTACAAGTGCGGTCATGCCGTTATGCTTTAGTCGGCTTTGAAGCGTCAGCGTACGTAATTGCTCCATTTGCCGAGGCAGCAAGACTTGGCCTAGTTCTTCCTCCGCAGCGGCATATGCGGTGTGCCATCTGTCCAAAAAGCTGACGTCATTCGGAGCCTCTTGCAGATATTTCCGAAATTCAGCGCGAATTTTCTCGATTTGAAGCTTTTGGTCCTGCAGTATTTCAAGTTCGGCCTCCGCTTTGGGTTGAATTGCCACGGACACTAGATTGTGCCAAGTTGCGCGCTGAGATCGTTCCAATACAACATCGTCTGACGCTTCGTCAGACCAGCAGAAAGAAACACCGCCATGCATGAGACATCCCACGACCACTAACCGTATAAGACTACTGTATTTCATGATTATTGCTCCACCCAAAGTGTAAGTTTGCACTGTGCAACGAAGTCCGTAGTGGCATCCACATCGGATGTGACCTCGTTTAAGACTCTCACCAGATTCAAGCTCATATTTCGAATATCCACCGTGGCACCAAACGGCGCGTAGCTGCCTTGTGTGACTATGTTGCTCATGTTTTGTGTATGAGAAAACCGGGGCTCTCTTGATCTGTTAAGTCTTCTTCGAGCTCCTCAAGTGCTAGGGCTGGTTTTCCCGCCTCCGCCGGTCCATAAATCACCCACTTCCGCGCAATGTGATCGAAGGAAATCTCGACCCAAGAACCGTTAAGGGTTGCACGCATTCTTCCCTCTTCAAGATCAATTTCGTCGCCGACGTCGAAATCGCAGCTCATTTCTGCCGTCCCAAAAACGACGAAATCGGGTAGCTGAAGACCGGGATGGGTACCTTTGTCGATTTGAAATCCAGCGGCGGCGCTAACATCTGCCTTATTCCGTCCAGCTTCCCCTTTCGCATAGGGATGATTGTTCGGCGGCGGCGCAGGCACGTCAATGTTCACGTGTCCAAAATGAGATGACAAAGCGACAAGCTGTGGCCGTGTCGCACTACCAAATATCCAGGATGTCCCATGTACTTGAGATTGTGCCAAAACGCTAAGCCCACCTTGCGCCAGATAAGCGTCGTCAGGCTCGCAGGTGACAATGGGGCCCCAGCCAAGGTCACTAACTAGGCCTGAATCGGTGTCAGTATCACCGTCGGGATTCAGGGTTCCCAGCACAGCGCGTGTCTTTCCAGATACGGCGCCATGTTGATTTCCTCCGAAAGACAAGAGCGTGAAGTCCGCACTATGGACAACCGACGGCACTACAGAACAGAACAACGCATCGAACTAACTCCTTTTGATGTAATAATCACGCACTTCGAGTTGTTATACGGGAGAATCCCTTCTGTCAACCGATTTGATTTAATCTAGCGAAGTAACTTTTATGGTTTATTTCATTGACTAAATATGGTAGTGCAATGCTTGCTGCGAACCAAAAAAGCGGGAAGCCCGAAACAGTTTCGAGCTTCCCGGGAGGCGTTTGGAACGAATTCAAAACTTGGCTACTCCGCTTCGATAGGAAGCGAGTGGAATTCGTAGCCCAGCTTATCGAAGAAGTCATCAGAAATTCGTTCCAGGTCTAAGGACCGCACGCCCGCATTCTCCATCTGGTTGACGTCCACAATAAAGTGCGGCCCTTGAACCGCTTTTTCCAGGTTTTCTTGACCAGCGGCGACGGCGTCGTCCAGCGAAAGGCCTTGGCCTAGCTTGGTAGCTTCAATCGGAATGCGATAGCCGTTAGGCAATTCAATCATCGGAAAGGCGTGACCTGGCATCAAAACGACGTACGACTTCAAACCGACCGCTTTGGCCGTGCTGGCCCAGAAAATGGCCAAGTCAATGCACGTGCCCGCTCGATTGCTCAGCACGTCTCGAGCGTACTTAACGTGCTGACCAAAGCGTCCATCCACTTCCAATGTCGGCGAAGTTTGGTATGCCATTTTGTTGTCATCCATGAACTTCCAAATCGCTTGCAAATAATGAATCGCGTCGTTGCTCTTCAGCGACGATGCCGCTCCGTGCGCCATGCCGCTGATACGACCGGCCAACTGTTGAATCACCGGATCGTTCGAGTTGCAGAACGAAGCCACCAGGATTGGCAGGTATTCGTTCGCTTCGTGCCAGTTGATCGAATCGTGCGAAACGCGTCTCGAAAACACGACTTCGTTTCGAGCCAACACGTCGATGCGGCGACTGTCTGTTTCTTCTACCGTCTGACCATCCGCGTCCACATAGCGGTATTCGGCCATCAGGTTCGCTGAACGACTGCCATCCATTTTGCTCATGGCATCAATGTCCAAGACCGGAAAAAACGCTTCCACCACGGTTTGGCCAGGGTAGACAATGGGAGTCCGCTTCCAAGGACTCCAACCGCTGAGTCCTTCCAGTTGGTAGCGAACTTGAAAACGCTTGATCGGTTCAGCGTGCGTGTTGGTGAAGACAGATCGAGCGGTCCAGAAGAGTCCAAAGTCTTCATTGCCATAGACTTTGGCCAGCGAACTCATCAGTCGCGGCGTCGCTTCCAATGTCCAGGGCGAAGCCTTCGTCACCGAGGGCGTGGCGGACGATTCAAAAGAAAACCGAATGGCCGAATCTTGTTCCAGGTAGCTCACGTCGCGCGAGCCTTCAGGAAATTCGACCGTAATGGTGGCACTCAACGGTCCCCACTCCGATTGTTCGGCCGCGTGGAAGACCGCTCGATCATCCAAACACGTCACCAACTCCATGGCCCCCGGTTTCGCTCGGCTACGAATTTCCCACGTCCCCGGTGCCACCGTGTGGGCCATCCCTTTCTGATGTAGTTCGACCACAACTTGGAAGTTGGAATCGTCAAAGCGACTGTCGATAACTTCGATTTCGTGCCAATCCATTTGCAACGCCAGATTTCGCAGCAGTACCAACGGGTCCTGTGTTTCCGCCTTCACCTGAGCGTACTTGGACGGAGAAAACGTAAAGGATCGAATGATCTTGGCGTCGCCAAAGGAGTCCACTTGATAGTGGTCTCGAAACGGACAATCGCCAACGCGTTCTCGGCGTCAGCCATGCAGCAACTGGCCAACCAACAGGCCAAGGCAACCAACATGCGTTTCAGAAATACGTGCGAAATTCTCATCGTAGGGGCCTCGTTCAAGCAAATCAGGAAAGTTTGATTCTGGGCGAAAATGCCCGTTTCCTGCCGTACCGCCGGCATGGCGAACTGTGACAGGCGGCGGACATTTTTGAAGGAAAAAGATTTTGGTGTCACAAGCAAGAGATTCGGCGGTAACGCAGTACAGATAATTTGAAACGAACAGTGCGAGTATCATCATGCAACCCAAGAAAGCGACCAAACCCGTGTCCCCATCTTTGAACGAACCTACCCCCGCCAGCGGTAGCGACGTCCCGATCGAACTTCCGCCCGATTTTCCCGAAGCAGACGAAACGACATCGTCTGACCGTCGTGATTCGCCTACCAAACCGCATAAGCCCGCTGCGAAAAAAGCAAATTCGGCTCGAGCACATGAATAGCCGCGGCCGCGCCGTGCGTCACGCGTCCCAGCAATTAAACTGATACAGAACGCCTGAATTCGAATGAACGCTCCCCTTTTTGAAAGCCCTATCCGATTCGCCATGACTGATTCTCGAGACGCCAAGCCGGACCCACAAACCGGACTCGGTTTACCTGGCGACCTGCCACCCGATCTGGACGCGGACGAATTCGATGAACGCTCTATGGATGCGGAGGCCGCTGTGGACACTTCGCAGGATGAAGCTTCGACGCTCAGCGTGCCGACGCTCAGCGTGCCACCCACCCAGGCTGGTTCGACCGTTCGACATCAAGGCGAAACGGACGCAGCAGCGAATGACCGCTTGTTGTCACAAGCGAG
Organism: Pirellulaceae bacterium; assembly: GCA_041399205.1. Taxonomy (GTDB): domain Bacteria; phylum Planctomycetota; class Planctomycetia; order Pirellulales; family Pirellulaceae; genus JAGQOZ01. The sequence goes on from JAWKTK010000003.1 coordinate 501,388, forward strand.
TCGTATGCCGCACATTCCGGGCTACCAGTTGGTGAAGAAACTGGGACAAGGTGGCATGGGTGCGGTCTACTTGGCGATGGACCAAAAGTTAGACGACACGTGGCCGTCAAAGTGGTGACGCACGCACTGAATGACAATTCGTCCATTCGCGAACGGTTTGACGCCGAGATTCAGACGTTGGCAGCGCTGGCAGCATACGCATATCGCTCAACTATATTCTGCCGGTGAACAAGATGGCATGCCGTATTTTGTTATGGAATACGTGGATGGTGTAACGTTGGACCAGTTTGCCGACCAAGACAAGTTGCGAACCAAGTTGCTGGCCAAGATCATGAGCGAACTGTGCGACGCCGTTCAGTTTTGTCATGACAAAGATGTGTTGCATCGCGATTTGAAGCCGTCCAACGTGTTGATGACATCGTCCGGTCAGCCGAAGATCGCTGATTTTGGATTGGCCAAAGCCCTGGGTGCCGATTCTTCGTCCACTCGTACCGGCGAAATTCTCGGCACACCCGGCTACATGTCGCCGGAACAAGCCAGCGGCGTGGTCAAGACATTGACACCCGCTTGTGACGTCTACGGTTTGGGCGCGATCTTGTATCGACTGCTGACGGGCCGAGCACCGTTTGTGGCGGACGAACCATTTCAGACTGTGATGATGGTGATGTCCGACGAACCGATCCGGCCGAGAAAATGGAATTCGTCCATTCCGGTCGACTTGGAAACGATTTGCCTGAAGTGCCTGGAAAAGAAGCCGCAGCGGCGATACGCCACCGCGGCGGCCATGCGAGCAGACCTGCAGCGATTTTTGGACGGCCGACCCATTGTCGCTCGGCCAGCCAACTGGTTCGAAAAATCGTGGAAGTGGATGCGACGTAATCGAGCGGCGTCTGTGGGGATGGTCGCGGCGACGCTGATGATCGTGGCCGCTTTGATTGGATTGACCATGCACAACGCCGCTTTGTCCACCGAACTAGCTCGTTCCCGTCGCCTGGCCGACCACGGAAGCGAACTTTCCAATTGGTTGATCCAACAACATTTGCGAGACTTGAACCAGATTTCCGGAACAACGCAAAGCCGCCACGATGTGGTGAGCCGAGTGAAATCGTATTTGGACGAAAGCTACAATGACATGCCGCCCGACCCCAAGTACACTCGGCGCTTGGGATATTCTTATTCCCAACTGGCGGCGATTTCCGGCGGTTCCGATCAAAACAATCTAGGCGACCTGGCGTCTGCCGAAACGAATTATCTTCGTGCTTTGGAACTGTACGAACAGACCGCATCCGAAGACGGCGTGACGCCGCAAATCCAACGATTGCAAGCAGAAGTGTACTTGGCGCTGGTCGATTTGTACAACGAACTGCAACGTCCTTTGCAGAGTGCCAAGTACTTGTCACTCGCAGAAACGCAATTGCAAACGTTGAAATCAAACGATTGGGAGACCTACTTCTTGCGAATCTTGCTGGCCGACGCTCAGGCAGAAAAACATGCGTCGGCCAACCAACATGCCGCGGCACTGAAGACGCTGGATCAGATTCAAACGCAATTGCAAAGCGTTCCGGACGACGCCGATGCGGTGGAAGTGGCGAACCAGAAGATTTGGGTGGCACTGAATCGAGGACTCAGCTTGGAAGCGATGGGACAGCTGCAGGATTCGGAAGCATCGTATCAATTGGCAACCGATTTAGCCCATGAGGCGTATCAACAAGACAAGAAGAATCCCGGGGTCGCTCGACGCTATTCGTCCACCTTGGTGCAGCTGGGAGATATTCAATTCGCCCAAGAAAATGTGGAAGGGGCGTTGAAGAACTATCAGGCAGGTCTCGAGATCATTGCTGAACTGGTTCGCTTGGACCCACAGAGCGTCGAGCTGATTGCCAACCAAGCACAAAAGCATTCACGCGTCAGCAGTGCGTTGCAGTACTTGGAACGGTTTGACGAAGCGCAGCAGCAGATTGACCGAGCCATTGAGATTCATCGCCAGTTAGAGCAAGATGGTAAAGCGAGTCTATCGTTGCGTAGAAACCAAGCGTTGTATGTTTTGTCGGCGGCGGGTCTGTATTCGCTGGCCGGACAAGCGGACGAAGCGCAACACATGTTGGACGAGCATCAACAACTGTGCAATCGGATTTTGCAGGCCGAACCGAATTCGGCCTTCGAATGGAATCAACTGGCAGAGAATCACTTTTCCTACGCCGTGCTGTTGATTGGCCAGTGGTTTGAGTTGCCGGAAGTACCGCTGCACGCCCGGCAAACGGCTGAATATCAACAGATTGTGCAACACTTTGACAGCAGTTTGTCGTACTTTCAGAAGATTGAAAAGCAACAAGGATTGACGTACCACCAATCGGCGTTTCAATCACAAGTGGAAGCGACTCGGAAGATCCTGGAAGACTCCATTGACCAGATGATCGACGTGGCGGAGCAAGAACAACTGCCCGAGCAACTTTAGGTGCATCACGTCTACTAGGGCCGGTACAGTTTTTCGTTGTAGAACGGCAACAGCGCCATGGTGACGGCGTGAGCGTACAAGGCTTGCCGGTCAATTTTGCCGCCGGTCAAAATGCCGATAGCGCCTTCCTGTTGCTTGGAATTGCTTTTGCCGAAGACAATATCATCTGCTTCGCCCAGTTCGTGACCGGCGCGAACGAGCTTGGCAATCTGTTCGGGCAATGGGAACGTGGCGGTTCTGGAAAATGATCGTTGTTTTTTCGACATCACCACAATCCAGGCGAACGCCATCATGCCTTGTTGCAAATTGGGCGGGTCTTGAATGCCTCCTTCGACACCAACCCACAGGTCGGCCGTAGGTTCCTTTTTTCTGGCAGCCGTCGCTCGCTGCAATGCACCTCGTTGCGTCTCTTCGTCCGACATCGGTTGGTTGGAAACGCCGGACATCACTTTGACACCTTGCACGCTGGCCGGTTTTTCAAACAATGTTTCAAACGCGGTGGCCACGGCCGCAATCTTGACCGGGTTTTGGGAAGCGACGATTAGTTTCATGCGTGGCGGCCTTTCTTTTTCCATCTAAGATTCGACGGGAATGATGCGTCATTCCGGATCGTTTGAGTTGAGTCATTTGTTGTCAGCTTGCCAGCGGTGAGGTATCGTGAAGGGATTCAATGTGTTGTCAATTGCGAGTGGCCAGTTATGAGCGAATTAGAACGTCCTTCGCCAATGAACGCCGATGCGGAACGGCTGTATTTGTCGCTGGTGGAACATTTGCCAGTCTATGTCGCTCGAAAAAATCTACAAGGTGAAATCACGTTTGCCAACAAGGCGTTTTGTGATTTGGTTAATTTGGCTCCGGATGCCGTTTTGGGCAAAACCGATTTTGATCTGTTTCCCAAAGAGCTGGCTGAGAAGTATCGCCTAAATGACAAGTGGGTACAAACCACCGGCAATACTTTCGCCGATATTGAAAAGAATTTTAGCGGCGGTGAAACGCATTATTTTCAGGTTCGCAAAACACCGGTCCACAATCCAGATGGGCAGGTGATTGGCACCCAAGTCATCTTTTGGGATGTGTCTGAACACAAACGGGCCGAAGCCAAGCTGGATCAAGAACGGCAACTGCTGAACGCCTTGTTGGCCAACACGCCAGACAATATTTACTTCAAGGATCAAGATGGACGATTTATTCGCATCAGCCGAGCCAAAGCGCAACGCATGGCATTGAACCATCCGGCCGATGCAGTCGGGAAAACAGATCGAGATTTCTTTCCGGAAGAACACGCTCGGAAAGCTCGACTGGACGAAATGGAAATCATGCAAACGGGGCGATCGGTTGTTTCCAAAGAAGAGCAACTGGAGTGGCCGAATGGAAGTCGCAGTTGGGTGTCCACCACCAAAGCACCATTGCGGAATTATTTGGGCGAAGTGGTTGGCACGTTTGGCATTTCACGCGACATCACTAGTCGCAAACATTTTGAAGCTGCTCAGCGAGAAGCCAAGGAAGCGGCCGAAGCAGCCAATCAAGCCAAGTCCGATTTCTTGGCTCACATGAGTCATGAAATTCGCACGCCCATGAATGCCATTTTGGGTTTGACCGACCTGGCGTTGGAATCGAACTTGGACGAAATGCAGCGAGAATACTTGACTACGGTCTTGTCATCTGCGGAATCGCTGCTGGGCATTATTAATCAGGTTTTAGACTTTTCCAAAATTGAAGCCGACAAGATTGAATTGGAAAAAGTGGCCTTCGATGCGCATGAATTGATTGTGCAGTCGGCCAAGACGTTCGGCTTTCGCGCGGAAGAAAAAGGGCTGTCGCTGGAATGGAACATTGATCGCCAAGTACCTCGGCAACTGATCGGCGACCCGACTCGATTCCGCCAAGTCTTAGTCAACTTGATTGGCAACGCCGTAAAGTTTACTTCGACAGGTTCGGTTACGGTTCGCGCCAGTGCCAATCGACGCGAAGCGGACCAAGTGGAACTACAACTGGCCGTCACCGACACCGGCATCGGAATCGCTCCGGAAAAATTGGACTTGGTCTTTGAAGAGTTTCAACAAGCGGATTCGTCGACGACAAGGCAGTTTGGCGGCACGGGTTTAGGCCTAGCCATTTCCGCGCGGCTGTGCAAATTGTTGGGCGGTCGCTGCTGGGTGGAAAGCACGTTGGGTGCAGGCAGCACGTTTTATTTTACGGCTCAGTTCGGAGTTCGTTCTGATCAACGCGAAGAACTGCCATCTGATATTTCAGGTCGCAGCCACCAGCAGCCCTTGCCGCCTGGGCTGCGAATCTTGTTGGCGGAAGACGGTGCGGCCAATCAGATGCTGATTGTCGGTATCTTGCAGCGGTTTCAAACGCACGTCTATGTGGCGGGCGACGGTGATGAAGCGGTTCGCTTGGCGCAACAGCATCCGTTTGACGTGATCTTAATGGACGTGCAAATGCCCAACAAAGATGGATTGCAGGCCACCAAAGAGATTCGCAAAGAACCCGGGCCGAATCAAGCCACATCCGTGATTGCCATTACCGCGCATGCCATGGATGAAGATCGTCAACGATGTTTGAACGCCGGCATGGATGCGTTCTTGACCAAGCCGGTGCGGAAACAGGCCTTGGTCGATGCGATACTGGACGTGCTGCCGAAATTGGATTCGGCACCGACAGATGACGACGACCTAGACTTCGAAATTAACGATTCGCCGCTCGCAGCAATCCCAGCCGAATGGCAAACTGCGCTGGATTCGTTGGACGGCGATGCGGACTTGCTGCGAACCGTGGCGCAGGCCTGTTTGGGCGAATTGCAACAACGCTTGAATGAAATGAAAACGGCCATCCAGCAGCAAGACGCCAAGAGTTTGCAGCGAGCGGCTCATTCGCTAAAAGGTTCTACTCGGCTGTTTGACAATCACCAAATCGAAGACGTCGCGGTTCGCATCGAAGACGCTGCCAAGGCCAACGACTTTGCGCAGGCGGAATCATTGCTGCCGGATTGCCGAGAACGTGTTGACGTTTTTTCGCAACGTATTCAAACATATCTGGACGCTGACGGTTAGTCGAGCAGTGCCGATATTGGTTCGTGGTCTCGCCTGCTGGCGGAAAATTCTGGGAGCTTGTTGACGGATGATGATTGACTGTCGTTTCCTGTGCTGTATTCGCATCCTAGTTGTGGCAAGCCTATGCGTTGGATCTTCGTTTGGTTGGACGGCGGAGCCGGTCAAAGTATTCATCTTGGCGGGGCAATCCAACATGGAAGGCAAGGCCAAGCTTTCTTTGCTAGAGCATCAAATCCACGATCCTCGGACGGCGGCTCTGTTTGAACATTTGCATGAAAACGGCCAATGGACCAGTCGAAACGACGTCTGGATCAAGTTTCTGGATCGGCACGGAGAACTGACCGTCGGCTTTGGCAGTCCGAATTGCATGGGTCCCGAACTGGAATTTGGACACACTGTGGGCAATCACTGTGACGCACAAGTGCTGCTGATCAAAACGGCGTGGGGCGGCAAGAGTTTGTTTCGAGATTTCCGGCCACCGAGTGCTGGTTTGCCGGACGAGGCCACGCTGAATTCGTTGTTGGAAGCCCATCGCCGACGCCATCCCGACGCGACGCTGGATGACATCAAGTTGTCATTCGGCGAATCGTATCGCAAGATGTTGGCGGAAGTCCACGACACGTTGGGACGCCTGTCGGAACTCTTCCCTCAGTACCAAGGTCAAGGCTACGAAATTGCCGGATTGGTTTGGTTTCAAGGCTGGAACGACATGATCAACGATCAGTATACGGCTGAATACACGGACAACTTGGTGCATTTGATTCGAGATGTCCGGCGAGACTTACAGGCGCCCAACTTGCCGGTGGTGATTGGCCAATTGGGCGTGGACGGTGTGCAAGATTCTCACAATGCCAAACGTCAACGATTCAAGGATGCACAAGCCGCCGCGGCAAACGCCGACGGATTCGCGGGCAACGTGGCCGTTGTGAAAACGGATGAACTGTGGGATCAAACAGCCGACGCGGTGTTTCGCAAAGGCTGGAAAGAACATCTGGACGAATGGAACACGGTTGGTTCGGACTATCCGTATCACTACTTGGGCAGCGCCGTTTGCTATTCGCGCATCGGCAAGGCCTTTGGTGAGGCCATGATTCGTTTGATTCAGCCCGCGCCGGCCAGTGATGATGCGGCCGAAGTTCGCTTCTACGATCCGGTGGAACGTAACGTGGAAGGCTGGACCGTGAAAGTGGATCCTCAATTGCTGGAAGGTGCGAACCAAGAGATTGCCGAACAAGCGTTGGTGGCGCTGGCCAATCATCTACAACGCATCCGCTTTATTGTGCCGCAAGAACGACTAACTCAATTGCAAAAGTTGCCCATCTGGTTGGAACTGGAAAACACCGAGCTGAAAGCGATGCAATATCATCCGGATCGAGGCTGGTTGTTGGCGCACGGCCATGATCCTCGGCTAGTAAAACATGTCCACATTCCGATCGCTCGGCAACTGGTTGACGCTCGTACATGGGCCAAGCATCCGTACGTCATTCTGCACGAACTGGCTCACGCTTATCATGACCAAGTTCTAGGATTTGATCATGCCGACGTGAAGGCCGTATTTGACCAAGCGGAAGCAACTGGCAAGTACGAATCGGTGTTGTTGTATACAGGTCAGAAGGTTCGGCACTACGGTTTGAGCAACCACAAAGAATTTTTTGCGGAGGCCACGGAAGCGTACTTCGGCGTGAACGATTTCTATCCTTTTGTTCGAGCCGAATTGGAAGAATTCGACCCCAACACGTTCAAGTTGATGCAAACCGTTTGGGGCGAAGTTCGCAATTGATTTTGTTTTGGAAGCTGTTCGAGGCAAGGATCGTGATCGTGGTACAAAATCATCCCTAACTATCTAGTTGACATCGCGGGGGGGCGGGTAGATTTACTCCGACGTATCCTGTAGTTAGTTACACCTAAACGAAAAAAGAGTTTTTGAAATGCGTATCTGTTCATTTCGGTTGTTGTTTCTTCTTATTTGCTCAGGCATATGCTCGCGTTGTTTCGGCGAAGGCGATCTGGACGTTTGGACATACGGATCCAATTGCGAAGTTTATTCATCGGCCGACTATTGCCAAGCAAAAGCATACGCTTGGATTGGAAATCCCAGGCGCGTTGATAAGGAGGCAGAAATTGAGACGGAGTCGATGCCAACTCTTGCTCAAAACTCGTACGATTCTACGGTTGCTTCTGTCTATTTTGGTCGTGTGGAATCGCAAGCGGAATGCGACGCAACTGCGAGGAACAGTTATGTCTCCGATAGGGTTTATAAGATCAATGCACACACCGGACTAGAGGGTTTTGCGAGCATTAGTTTTACATTGCCCTGGCAATATGAAACTCCCAATTGGGCAGAAGCCAAGGCAACCGCTAGCGCTAAGTCACAAGTGGTGCTGCATGGCATGGGAGGACAAGGAGCGTTCGACCGTCTTGAAGGCCAGCTGGAGTTTTACGGTGGCTATGACTATGGCAGGCAGCCACCAGACGATGCAGAACTAACAGTAAATGTCCATCCCTCATTTGCTGCACCATGGGAGGTAAAGGCAGTCTATTATCCTACGTTGGATGAATGGGTGAAAAAGACGTTTCAGAACTTCGTTTTGGTTGAAACAGTATATGAGGACGGATATAGTCTTTCATTCTCGAAGCCGTATTCACTCTTGGTTCCAACAAGCAATCCGTTGGTGCCCATGTTTGTCACTAGCGATTCTACAGAATTCCTTCGTGCATCAACGGTTCAGACGTCTCCGGTCCAAATGCAATCGATTGATGCAGATTTTGGCGTCAATTTCTATACCACGTTTTTCGACAACTAGGAGACACAAAATGCGACGAATCTTACTCACACTTTTTTTACTCGGGTTCGTATCTACGGCTGTTGGTCAGCCTCCGACACTGCCGACTGCTGAACAGTTGAAGGAGGCAGAGGAAGCTTTGCGGCGCATGGATGCCATGGCAAAACAGAGTCGAATAGAACGAGCCACCGCAATTTCGCTAGGACGCGTTCTGGCCTCTCCTGCAACGTCATCGTTACTGCGTTTGTCCTCTGCGCAATCGAGCGCCTTTCGAGAATTACTTGAACAGCTTCGTGCTGACGCCAGAGAATCTCGATCAGAGTTGGATCTTATTGATGATCCTGAACGAAAGCTGATGATGATCGAAGCTCGCCATGCTTCAGCGGAAACACGTTTAGAATCACTGGCTCAAGACATCTTGACCGCGGAACAGCTGGAACATTTGACAACGTTGACTTTGAACAAACGATTTCAGTCGGGTGGAATTGAAGCGCTGCTCAACAGCTCAGACCTTTCACCTGCAATGCAATCGATTTCTGCCAAGAACATCAAAGCGGTCGCTGATGCTCGAGTTCGTGTCGAAAACAAGTTCAAGCAACGGCTACAAGAATTGAGCAATAAATATTCGCAGGAGCGGAGGCAAATTGAAGAAGAAATGTTGAACGAAATTCTCGATCCGCTGCCCGAGAAAGATAGAAAGGCGATTGAAGCGTTGATGAAAGAGCTGGAAGAGGCGAACTATCAGCCCGAAGAGAACCCATTTGGAACCGGCAATTCGTAGCGGACGACTGATTGGAACCGGGAGTATACGCGCCCGCTTGCCGATAATCGTGTTTCGAAGGGGATCGCAGAGGATTCGCGATGGGATCGGAGCGCTTCCCGCAGGCGGCGTTCCGCAATGCCTTGCCCGATCCTTCGAACCGCGAAAGAGTTGTCGGAGCCGTGGGCGTTTTGGCACCCAGAGTGGCAATCGTAAGTGGGATTGCGAATCGGCGTTGAAGGTCACTTCGCCAAGTAATCGTGAACGTCTTGACCCAGATTTAGCACGAGACCTGGATCTTGATCGTACCAAAAGGCGGTGGCCTCTTGGTCAACAGGAACCGTTCGCTGTTTGCCACCCAAGTCTATCTGGAAATCGCATTGAATGATGCGCACCGCAACGTGACGTTCACGAGTATTCAGAATGGGAGCGAGCACCAGCCGGTCTATGTCGTAGCCTTGTCCGTCTGAGCGAGGAATCATCTTCCGGCAAAAGACACTCAGATCAGACTGCGGTTTTTCGAAGGCCGGCGTGTCCGTGAATTCGACCAGGACATTTGCCTTGGCGATTCCATTTGCGCAAACCATTCTTGCAGTGCCGCTAGATGAGTGCCGAATAACTTCGACATCTGCCGCGACCTTGGGGAATCCCCATATTTCGCGTCCCCAGAGGGATAGCATCGTCGCTTGTGCACTCCCTTCGTAGACTCGCGCGAAATACAAACCAGCTTGTTCTCCAAAAACGGCGGGCACAATCACCGTCACGTTGGGATAGTCGACCTGAATCGGCGAAGTGATGGTATTGAAGTTGAACTGAATGATCAGCTTGTTGCCAACGGAGGACAGCGGAAGTCGTAACAACTGTTGCAGCAATTCGGGATCGGCCTGTGTGATGACGGTCAAGCCGTGTCGTGCTCCAAACGTGATTGGCGACACGGGAAACGCCGGGTTATCCATGGGCATAGACAGCGGTTGCGCAGTGGCTCCGCTCGGCTCGTTCCTTGCTGATGCACTCATCGACAGTTACTCCAATCAACGCAATAAGGGAAAATCTTTTTCGCTCGCCCGGCCAGATTCTCGTCTGTAACGCATCGATGCCGTGTGGCGCAAAAGAAAGCGAGCTTCGTTATTCTTCGAAGCTCGCTTTCAGATATTTCGTCTTGGATTTGAATCCAAGATTGCGTGACTAGCGGAAATTCATGTCGCAACTGACGCCACCGGCAGCCGGCTTGTAGCAACTTCGGGCATAGTCCATGACCATTCGATCCGAACTGAACCGCCATGCCAACGACGCGATGGAGTGCTTCATCATGCGAATCCACTGCCGAGGCAGCCCGTCGATATCGCGTTGATAGTACAGCGGAATCACCTTGTGTTCCAAAACGTCGTACAACGATTCCGCGTCACGTGCATCGCCAATTTCGTCAGACACATGAGCGGTTCCCTTGCCAATGGCAAAGCCGTTGTTGCCATCGAACGCTTCGGCCCACCAACCGTCTAGAATCGAAAAATTCAGACCGCCGTTGAGCACCACTTTTTGGCCGCTGGTGCCGGACGCTTCCAAAGGTCGACGCGGATTGTTGAGCCACACGTCTACGCCCTGGATTAAGTGTCGACAAACGTTGATGTCGTAGTCTTCGATAAAGACAACTCGATTGCACAACGCACCTTCGTGGCGAGCGTTGGCGATACGGCGAATCAGTTCTTTGCCAGGTTCATCTTTCGGATGCGCTTTACCGGCAAAAATCAACTGGAACGGACGCTCTTCGTTGGACAACAAGTGAATCAGGCGATCCATGTCGCTCATAATCAAGTCCGCTCGTTTATAAGTGGCGAACCGTCGAGCGAAACCGATGGTCAGGACGTCTGGGTCCAGCAAGTTTCGCGCGGTTTCCACAACGTCATCACTTTCGCCGCGACGACGACACTGGCGACTGATGCGTCTTCGCACGAAGGCCGTCAACAAATTCTTCAGCGCGTTGTGCGTTTCCCAAAGTTCGCCATCATCTACGCCATACAGCTTCTGCCAAACTTCGGGTTCGCCCATGCGGTTGGCCCATCCGGCAGGGAAGTGACGGTCATACAACTGTTGCATCTGCCACGCCAGCCAGCTGGGAATATGAACACCGTTGGTGATATGACCAATCGGAATTTCTTCTTCACTACGCCATGGCCACAGATGAGCCCACATGCGCCGAGAAACATGGCCATGCAGCGAACTCACCGCGTTCGCTCGACGCGACAGCTTCAGGCCCAACACGGTCATGCAGAACGATTCGTGTGGATTCTGCGGTTCCACTCGCCCGAGTCCCATCAAGTGTTCGTACGAAATTCCCAACGCGTCACGTAGTGGTCCCAAGTGTTCTTCCACGGCTTCGGCACCAAACCGATCGTGTCCAGCGGGCACTGGCGTGTGCGTGGTGAAGACGGTGTTGCGAGCTACTTCGCGGAGTGCATCGTCAAACGACATGCCATCTTCGGTCATGCGTTCTCGAATGACTTCCAACGGTCCAAACGCACTGTGGCCTTCGTTCAAGTGGTAGACGCCCGGCGTAATGCCCAACGCCGATAAGGCTCGAACACCACCTACGCCCAAGACCAATTCTTGGCGAATGCGAGTCCGTTCGTCGCCACCGTACAGTCGACTGGTGAGCGAACGATCTTCCGGGCTGTTCCCCTCGACGTCACAGTCCAACAAGTACAAGCGAACTCGGCCCACCGACATCAGCCAGACTCGCGCTAACAGATGTCCGGTACGCGTTTCAATTTTGATGGTGATCGGATTGCCATCTTTGTCCAGCGCGTGTTGCACCGGTAGGTTTTCTACTTTGGTATCAACGTATTCTTCAACTTGGTAACCATGTTCGTCCAGTCGCTGCTTGAAGTAACCTTGGTCATAAAACAGACCAACCGCTACCAAGGGGACACCCAAACCACTGGCACTCTTGATGTGGTCTCCCGACAGGACTCCCAAACCGCCCGAATAAATCGGGACCGATTCATGAATGCCAAATTCAGCGGAAAAATAGGCTACCGGTTTTGAACCCAACACGCCGGCATTGGTGGTTGACCACGTCTGCTGCGAACTCAGGTATTGTTTGAGTTGGCGGTACGCGTGGTGAATTCGACTGTAAAGCACCATTTCAGACGCACGAGATTCCAACCGTTCGGGCGTGAATTCGCGAAGCAACGCAATGGGATTGTGATCCAGCTGACGCCAACGAATGGGATCCAGATCACGGAATAGATTGATGACTTCGGGATTCCACGACCACCAGAGATTACTGGCCAGCGCCATGCATTTGTCATACAGCGTTTGAGCATTCATGTTGCTCCTTCGATTCTGAGCAGTGGACTCTTGTGTCATTGTTTCGACAGGTGTCATTCGACTATCCTCAGTTCTGGTTCTCGGTGGTTCGCTTTGCGTCGAAAGTCGGCACCTCATGCGGTCCCAAACTTCCTTTGGCAAAGGAAACTCGTTCGTTGCGCCTGATTATCAAAAAATTCAACCGGGTGGATTCGGTATTTTAGGTTGCAAAACACCTTTTAGTGGAATTTTTATTGCGCCCATCTGCACTCAGCGAAAAACTTCGCTGCCCGAACGTAGAAATTCTACAATCGCCAATCTCTGACGCAATTCGGGTGCCCTGGGCTGCATCGTCTTCATCGAAGATGCGGTTAGGGCGAGTCAAACGAAATGCAGAGAATTCATCGGGAATCTGCTCTGCAGGTTCGACTTTTTCAGGATCGACCGTCGGTAGGGGAGGTGCAGCTGTCGAATCTGGCTATATTGAATACGGAAAATCGTTAGATATTTTTTTGGGATTTTGGATATAGGTGAGCGAGTTGGTGGAACGAATCACGTCACCGGAATCAGCGAGTCTGGGGGGATTGTGCGAATCTTTGGCATCCCAAGCACAACATGCAGGCGATCAATGGCCCGATGCGCAGCTGGCAATGTGCGGAGATGCCGGCGTGTACGAATGGTTTCTACCGACCGAATTTGGTGGCCAAGCATGGTCAGAAGCGGATATTGTCAAAGGCTACTTGCGTCTGAGCGCCAGTTGTTTGACAACCACATTTGTTATCACTCAGCGAATGGGAGCGTGTAAGCGGATTGCCGCCAGTTCCAATCAATCGGTGGCCGAAGCGCTGTTGCCAGACCTGATGTCCGGCAAGACGTTTGCCACGGTCGGTATTTCGCATCTGACAACCAGTCGGCGTCACCTGGCAAAACCTGTGTTGCAGGCATCTCAAGTGGAAGGTGGTTTTCTGTTGGACGGTTTCAGTCCTTGGGTAACGGGTGCCACCGCCGCCGATACGCTGGTGCTGGGTGCTTCGTTGGACGACGGTCGAGAAGTCCTGCTGGCCGCCGACGCAAAATCCAATGGCGTTCACATCGAACCACCGCCACGCCTAGTTGCCCTGACTGGAAGTCAAACGGGCCAAGTGCGTCTGAGCCAAGTTTTTGTTCCGGATGCACGCGTGATCGATGGTCCTATTGCGAATGTCATGCAAGGTAGTCGAGGTGCGATGTCGGGCGGTTTGCAAACTTCGACCTTGGCCGTAGGCGTCGCATCCGCGGCCTTGGATTTTTTGCGAACCGAAGCAGATAAGCGAACCGAATTACAAGAGCCAGCTCGACAGTTCGCGTTAGAATATCAACAACTTGAATACGACCTGCTGCAGGCGGCCAGCGGTATCGAATCTTGTTCCAGCCAAGACCTGCGGACGCGTGCCAATAGCTTGGTGCTGCGTCTGTCACAGGCCGCGCGACCGCTGCCAAAGGAGCCGGATTTGTCGAAGGTCATCCTGCGGGTCGATGGTGTCGGGAAGCGTTGTTCTTCTTGGTTTGGAGCTGCCCTCAGCCCGTGTTGAATGCGAATCTATGTCAATTGGCCAGCATGGCGACTTGAGCGTGATCGCTCTGTTTTTTGCAAATGCCCAGCTCTACACAATTCCAGAAAAGGTCTCGATCAAATGTCCGATGAAACCAATGTCGTGTGGCATCAGCACGCGGTCACTCGCGCTGAACGCGAATCCTTAGCCAAACATTCTGGCTGTGTTGTTTGGTTTACAGGGCTCAGCGGTTGCGGCAAGAGCACCGTTGCCAATCAAGTGGATCGTTTGTTGTTTGAACGCAACGTCAGAACGTTTCTGTTAGACGGAGACAACATTCGACACGGGCTGAACGCCGGTCCACAGATGTTGGCCTCGCAACATGGTCAAGAATTCGCGAACCGGTTTGGACTTGGGTTCGGACCGATGGATCGAGAAGAAAACATTCGGCGAATTGGCACCGTTGCCGAACTGTTTTGTTCGGCCGGTCTGGTGACGCTGACCGCTTTTGTGAGCCCTTATCGAAAAGATCGACAGCTGGTTCGGCAGCTGGTTTGCAACAATGGCCAGCCGGACGATTTCATTGAAGTCTTTGTCAACGCACCTCTGGAAGTCTGTGAATCACGCGATCCCAAGGGACTCTACAAGATGGCGCGAGCGGGACAAATCAAACATTTCACCGGCATTGACGATCCTTACGAACCGCCCGAAGCACCCGAATTGGAACTGAAATCCGCCGAAAAAAATCCTCAGCAGTTGGCGGAAGAAGTGATCGAATATTTACAGTCGACGGGGAAAATCTAGCGGTTTCCTCAACGCAGAATATGCAATAAGTTACTGGGCGGTTTTCCTACGTTGCCTAGGTCTCGCCTGGCAAGACATTTCTTCGGCGCCAATCGTGCGCCGAGCCTTGACATAATTGTCAGTTGGCAGATACGCTTTTCTGGGGCGGCATATTGGACCGCAGAAGAACACATGGAGGGAAGAGTGACTATTGTGAATTCGCACAATTCGTATGATCGAGCTTACGAAGCGCTGAAGGCCAGCGCCATTCCGGATCTGCGAGGATTACGTCTGGAAGAAGTGGAAGGATCGTTGGTGATTTCGGGCCGAGTGGGATCTTTTTACCACAAACAATTGGCTCAAGAGCTGGTTCGCTCGGTGGCCAAAGAACGAGAACTCGTTAACACGGTTGATGTTGACTAATCTAGGCATCATCATCGTCTGCGTTGAGAAAATTGATGACGTCCAACGCGTCGATGGGTGACAAAAAGTTGTCACCGTTGACATCCAAATACGGAGGCGGAGTGTCGAATTCTTGCGGTGTGTCCAGCGAACCCGCTCCGAACGTATTCAGCCGGTTGATCACCTCTAAAGCGTCGATCGGAGACACATGACCGTCGGCGTTGACGTCCAATCGATTCATCGAATTCTGCCACGGGGTTGGTCGTTTCGGTGAAAATGGGCGGTCACAATATCTGCGTCCAGTTGATCCACCTTTGCCATCTCGATTGATGTCAAACAGATAAGTTGTTTCGATCAAGTTGTTCGCCATGATTGACGCCAAAATCCGATGACGATCGATTTCATCCACGCGTCGTTCGTCCAGTGAATCGCCGGTTTCTCCGACCAGATTGCCGAACAAGAAAACGTCGTCTTCCGTCAAGCCAGTGCGGTCGTTCGCCTTCACCGTGACTTGCAACCACACGCGTTGCGAATCGCACCTTCGTCCCAAGTGAATACAATCCGGTCCGCATGATCATAGCCCTGCCCGGGCAACACTTAGGCCGTTGGGCGTCAGACCTCAGCCGTAACGCTGTCGGGCTGATGGCCGACGCGAAATTCAAAATCTTCCAATGTGACTTCGCCCGGCTTAAAGCCGTGCATGTCAATCATCAGTCCGTTGATCCCTTTGTCATAACTGGTGTAGTTCACAAACTGCGGCATACGCCCAGATTCATCGCAAACTTGTCTACCATAATCGCCAGTTGGTCCGCGTTGATTGCCAGGTTGTTGTCGTCAAACCGAGAATCATTGTAGAACAACATACGATCCACAATGAAACTCGATTCGTCCCAACGTTGATTCGGTTTTCCCGGAGTTCCACCGTCGTTGCCGGCTGACCAGGCCAACGGGTCATTGCCTTGCATTCGAAGCGAATTTCGCACCAATGACGCTCCATGGCCCTGAGCCTGTTCCGGCCAAGCTGCGGCGGGCGAATTGTAATGCAGTTGGTCCGTCACCGAAAACGGAATGATCGACGTTGGCCCGGCCGCTCGAGACAACACAATGCGTTCGCCCGAATTCAACATTTCGCCAGCATAAGGCCCAAAGATGGCCACGTCTTCTGGAACGGAATACTTCTGCCGAAACGCGTCTGGACCGATGCCTACCAGCAACGCGTAACTAAAAGGCGGAATGGCCGTCGCGGGTAGATCCAGAAACACACCGTCCGTCAGACGCCAACTGGGACCAAACGGCTGATCCAAATAGGCCGGCGTACGATGCGGATTGTAGAGTTCGATAAATTCATCGCCGTTGCCTTGCGGAAAATACATCACTTCGTTGATCACGGCTTCGCGGAACGGTCGTTCATTGTCGCGAAGTCGCTCCACTGCCACAGGCGAACCATTCGGGAAGCCAGGCGTTCGTTCCAACGCAATCAAGTATTCTTGTTCGCCAACGCTGTTGGTATGCAGAATGAAACTGGACGAATTGAAACCGTAACCAAACTTGGCCACGTAGCGATAACCGCCCAATTCTTCCGGCGATCGGCCAGCAGACGTCACGTAGATTTTTTCGCCCAGCTTGGAAATATTGAATCCCATGATGCCGCCAAAATTCTGCGTGGGTACGGGAGGCGCTGTGGCGGAAAAGTACAAGAATCCGTGTGCCGGTAAAATGGTTCCATTCGCAATGCGATACAGATCCAACTGTGATGCCCGACCGCTCAGGTACCAACCGCTCAGATCAATATCGTGATCGGTAGTGTTGTGCAATTCCAAATAATCACCGGGATTGCCGTCTGAATGCGTCAATGCTTCACTGATCACAATGGCATCTTGCGCATAACCCGGATCGGACGTGCCCGGCGAACCATTCACGTAATGACTCGGACGCCACCGCGACGAATCCGCCATGCGAACCACATCCGACGCGTCGACGTCCATGAATTCGTCTTGCAGAACCAGCGAAAAGAATTCGTCATCCGCAATCTTGTACCAGTCCGTATCATACGTAAAGTGGATGATGGGCCGGTCCCATTCGCCCACCGCCAACAAGGTATCTCGACCCTTCAGCCGCCCGCTGTACGTCCCCGCGACATGCGACGCCGCTTCTGGATAGCGTTGCAAGAATGCTTGGCGGTTTTGTACCAAGACGATGCGCTGTTGTGGCTCGAGCGTTTGGATTTCGGCCGATTGAAAATCAAACCGGATTCCTCGCACAAACCGCACCGCAGACAAATCGATCGGAAATTCGCCCGTATTCATCAGCTCCAGAAAATCAAAATCATCTGGTGTGAAATCGGCCGACGGCAGCGCCTTCGCTTGGATCTCGGACACTTGCAGTGCAAGCGGCACGAAGTAATCGGCCATAGTCGCCGCGCTCCATTCGTCTGCTTGTCGAATCCTGGCGATGACACGCATTGTTGTGTGAATAGGAATCGCTTGTTCGTACCGAAGGGCCGAATCCGCCAACTGGCCGTCGGACGTTATCGGATCGTTGCCGTCGACGGTGAAATAGATTTCGCTATCGCTGACGGACGAAGACATCTGCAGTTGCATATTGCCGACAATTTCGCCACTCGGTTGATCAAACGCCGGCGGCGGCCTGGCGGAATCAATCCGAGTTCACGCAACTGCAATCGAACCACGGCCTGGCGTTCCGAGGTAGCTGTTGAATTCGTTGTACTTCCACTTCCCAATGATCAATCGGATTGTACAACGTTACCGGGCCTACATCGTGCGACTGCACGTCTCGGCGATGGTCTCCCCAGCGAGCGGATTCGGCCAAGACGGCGGGACGTAGTTGGTTTGCCAAGCGATCCCATCTGGCTTGATTTTGTTGTATCGAAAGTGCGCCGCCCGAACCGGTATGCAGATGCCAGCGATCGGCAAACGCCAAACGAAATTCCGGAACCTGTTGTAACTGCAAGAACAGTTGCTGCGCCGGATCCGCGCTGATTTGATCTGTCACTTGGTCGGACGCCTCACGCAAAATCAATTCACCGTCGACCACCAGAAAGCGAAATGGTCCATTCTGCTGTCGGTTGCGAATCGCGAACCAATCTCCATCCGCCATGGTTCGATCACCCGCATAAATTCGCAGTAGCATGAAATCCATAAAATTGTCGACGTCCATTAACGAATGAATCTGCTGGTAGGCAGTTGGATCTACCGAGATCGCTCGGCCAGCCGCCAACAACTGATTCCAACCATCGGCCGACCCTTCGTCCACTTCGCCCGCATCAATGATGTCATAGTCGGATCGCTGGCCACCCCAATGTTCTGCCGCAAACGCATCGTCCACTCGTTCCGTCGCGTTGTAGATGCCCCAGTAGATGCCGTTCAACATCAGGTGAAAGAACTCTCCGCTGACAGACAAATGTCCCATATCAGCCAACGTTTGCCGCAACCAAGCGTCTCGGATCAAGGTCGCTTGGGATCGCTGCTGCGATGCGGGTGACAGCCAAGTATCGTTGTAGCCGCGCATTGAGTTCCAGGCGATCAAATTGAATCCCCGCGTCGGATTCGAACAACGGTTCCTCCAACGTCCTTACGCCATATTCCCCGCGAAAGAGTCGAAACGAATGCTTCGGCGTATTGGTTGGTTCGCGACTCGCACCACCTCGAATCCGTATTCCCATCCACTTGGAGAGCGGTTCGGCCACTTGGATGCAGCAATTCTACCGACGCAATGCGTTCCCAATCGCGTCCATCGTCCGTCGGATTCGCATAGATTCCTCGATCCGCCGCAAATAAATCTTCGGTGTCCAGGTTGATGGCCAACGTCGGCAGTGACAAGAAACTGTCAGTGATGCTAGTGCCGAAACTGATCGCTGGTAGTAACGTCCACGTCCATTTCATAATCGGCCGCTGCGACGTTGCCTCGGCGGTCGATCCAATTTGACGGAAGCGAATCGGCAGGCGGCGTTGTGGCCAGCTGAGTGGGAAACAGAAACGTGTGAGTATACGTCTTGCCGTCGGCGTTGTTCGCAAACGATTTGGCTCGAATGGTGGTTGAATTCGTCACGGGAATCCAATCGTCATAGATCGGGTCTTCCGGCGTCGGCACCGAACCGTCCAGGGTGTAGTGCACGGGCGAATGCAAGCGTTGCACGTCCAAGGCAACTTGGATGGGCTGATCAAAATAGTTTTCGTGCGGATAGAAAACCGAATCTTTAAACTCGACGGGATTGTGCGCGCCGGGA
Source organism: Pirellulaceae bacterium (assembly GCA_041399205.1). Lineage (GTDB taxonomy): Bacteria > Planctomycetota > Planctomycetia > Pirellulales > Pirellulaceae > JAGQOZ01. The sequence goes on from JAWKTK010000003.1 coordinate 520,711, forward strand.
GTGGGATGCACAAAGAAGGCTTCGTCAATCAGGTCTGCGGTCAATCCATAACTGACGCCATCCGTTTGGACGGGATATTGCGGTTCATATTCGTTATTGACCGTGGCAGCATCGGGCTGGACCAGAGCCAAATATTCGCCATCCCGAGACAATCGGAAGTTGGTGTGAAATTCGTTCGCTTCGTTGGTCGGGCCCAGGTTGAATCCGGAAGCAAAGACGACCAAGAACTGATCTTCGCCCAAAACGTAGGATGATGGAAATTGCCATACGTCCAACTCTTGCTTGTCGTCGGTCAGATACCAACCTTGCAGGTCGACTTGGCCCGGCCCCGGATTGTAGATTTCAATCCAATCATGGAAACCGCCGTCGACGGCCGAAGGATAGAACGATGGATTCGACGCCATGAATTCGGTGATGATGGGCGTGGCCGACAACAGGTCACGGTTTTCCAACGATTCGATGGGCGAAGCACGGAGCGAGCGAAATCGTGATGGATGACGAATTCGCATGAAAGGCCCTTCTTGCGCAATGACGTTGCCGAAAAATTCATGGTCAAGGAGCTTCGATTGTAAATTCAGGCGACAAAATTCCCAAGAAATTTGTTGCAAAAGCGAATAGATGTTCTGCGAATCTTCAACTTTGACCGAAGTCTGGTGCGGCTCGCCGCTGGTTTGCTGGTCTCGCCGCCGCCATGAGGTATACTCGCGAGTTCAAATGTTATTCATAGATCACGCGCAACGTTGTTCATTTCCAGGCAGACACGCGTCTTGTGCGCTACAGTTTAGGAAAGGTAAATTCCGGATGCTTCGTCGAATTCGATATGCGACCGTAGGGCTGTTGGCCCTGTTTTCTTCGCTGGCAGGTGCCGCAGATTTGGCGCCGCAAGCTACGTCTTTGCAGTTCATTCCAGCGGACGCGGCCATTTACACCGGTTCGTTCCAATGGGGCACCCAGTTGCAGCGAATTGTGCAGAGCAACGCCTTTAAAAAACTGGAACAACATCCGTTGGTTCAAATGGGAATGGCTCAGGCGCTGAACTATTGGCAAGCGGAATCGGGTCCGCTGAGCGAAATGCTGACCATGCCAGAAAACCAGGCCCTGCTGTCGCTCGTTCGAGAAGCGGTTGCGGAAGAGATGTTTTGGTACGCGGATGACAACACCGTGGAATGGTTGGCCGCCATGATGAAGCTGTCCAACGAAATCAACGCCGCACAGTATGAAGCGATCAGCAGCGATGATGACGTGGATGAAGAGGAATTGGTGCAGCAAGCGATCTTGCGAACCATCGACAAGTTGGATCTCGCACTTTGGCCCGGCATCGTCATTGGTTTCAAGTCAGATAATGTGGACGAGTTGAACCGACAGTTGCAGCGCGCGTTCGATGCGTTGCAAGCGGCCATGGAAAGCGAAGAGGAACTCGCGCCACTGCAAGATTCGCTTCAACTGGATGACCGCGACGGCCAAAAGTCGCTGACGTTTCGCTTTGACGGAAACAAGATTCCCTGGGACGAAGTGATTGAAGAGGACGAAATCCGCGATGTGTTTGGCGACAAACTGAAACAACTGAAGTTTGAAGTCTCGTTGACGCATCATCAAGGCTACATTGTGTTGGTGATGGGCCGAGACCAGTCGGTGCTGACCAAGTTGGGACAGGGCGAAAAGCTACTGGACCGCAAAGAAATGGCTCCGCTTCGCCAACTATCGTCCGCAGCGTTAACCAGCGTCGTGTACGTTTCGGAACGGATGGCCAAGTCCGCCAATTCGGTCGACCGAGCGATCGATCAGTACGCTCAACTGGCGCAAGCGTTAGTCAAGTCGGAAGAAATGGAACTGGAACCGCAACAGCGAGAAAAAATTTCGGCGGACATTGAAGCCTTTCGTCAAGATTTGCGAGCGGCCATCACCGTTCACGTTGGTGCGCTATCGGGCTATTCGCTCATGACCGACGACGGCTACGAAGGATATCAATATGACTGGGCGGAACGAGAACCGCTGGATGTGAAGCCCTTGCAGTTGGTGCAGCACGTCGGTGGTTCGCCCTTGTTCTTTGCCATTGGTCACAATCAGTCGCAGCCGGAATGGAATGAACTGTGCAAGAAGTGGGCGCCTCGCGTGTTTGCTTACATCGACGAAGTGGCTCGCCAAGAATTGGAAGATCAACCCGAAGAACTGGAAGCCTACGATGCGTTGGTAACACGAGGCGGACCGTTGTTGAATAAACTGGGCCAGATCATGGAAACGAAGTTGGGCCCCGCGTTTGACGGCGGAGAAACGGCGATTGTCATCGACACGGAAGCTCGCAGCGACCAGTGGCACGCCATGCTTCCGGCGGGTGAAAAACTTCCCATGTTCGAATTTGCATCGGTCTGCTCGATGAGCAATCCCCAACTGGCGACGGAAGGTTTTGCCGAAACATTCCAAGTGGCTCAGTCGATGGTCGACCTGATGGTGGAACTGGACCACGATGGCGAATTTCCCATTACGTCCATTCCAGAACCGGATGTACAAGATGTGGCCGGCGGCAAAATGTATTCTTATTCGTTGCCCGACCAGGCTCAACTGGACGAGGCCATTCGGCCCAACGCGTTGATGGTAAATAACCTGGTGATCGTTTCCACCATGCCAGAAACTAGCCAGCGATTGAGCGCCAGTGCTTCGCCTCAAATCAAGGGGATTCTAGCGAACGAAATCGCTCGCCCCTTGGTCGCAGCCAGCTACTGCGACATGAGCAAGTTTTGGTCGGCGATCAACGAATGGGCCCAGTTTGGTGCGAATCTGACGGGCAATGACCTTTCGCCCTACCAAGTATTCCTGGACGCCATCGCCTGTTTTGACGGATTTTCCGCCGTCGTGTACCAAACCGACGAAGCGTTGGTGACGCATTACGACGTGCGTTTTCAAGACCTTCCGGCCGACGAATAAGAACGCCTGACACAGACTTGTCACTCGCTTTTGCCATGACCAAGCGGATTCCATTTACGAGCTGAAAATCATGTTACGTTCTGTTCAAGCGTTTTGGATGGTGCGCATTTTCATGTGCCTGTTGATCGGCGTTTCGGCCGTGGCTGCGGAAGATATGCAATGGCAAGCGGGTGTGGGGCGAACCGAAATTACGCCTACCCAGGCGATGTGGATGGCCGGTTACGGGCATCGCGATCATCCGGCCGAAGGCACGTTGACGCCGTTGTGGTGCAAGGCGTTGGTGCTGGAAGATCAGCAAGGGCATCGAGCGGTTTTGGTGACGCTGGATCTGGTGGGCATCGATCGACGTTTGACGTTGGATATTTGCGAACAACTGAAAACGGAATTTGGATTGGAACGTTCGCAGATTGCGTTTTGCAGTTCGCATACGCATACCGGTCCGGCGCTGGTTCGCAATCTCGCTCCGCTTCACTACTTGGTGGTCGATACGCCCGAACAAGAACGTATTGAAGCGTATTCAAAGCAGTTAGTGGGCAAGATTGTTCAATCGGTGCGAACCGCGTGGAATTCGCTGGAACCGGCATCGCTGGCTTGGGGCAGCGGCGAAGCGACCTTTGCGGTGAACCGTCGAGAAAACGTGGAGGCGAACGTGCCGACCGTTCGCGCCGCGCAACAACTGAGCGGTCCCGTCAATCATCACGTCCCCGTGCTGGCCATTCGCAACGCCGATCAGCAACTTCGCTGTGTCGTATTTGGCTACGCTTGTCACGCGACGGTGCTGAGCTTCTACCAATGGTCGGGCGACTATCCAGGGTTCGCTCAGATGGAACTGGAATCACATCACCCCCATTGCACGGCCATGTTCTGGGCTGGTTGCGGCGCCGATCAAAATCCGTTGCCGCGGCGCAGCGTCGCGCTGGCGCAACACTACGGACGCCGTTTGGCAGACGCTGTCGACGCCGTGTTGTTGACGTCAGACATGGAGCCGATCGAACCGTCGCTCGGCACGGTCTACCAAGAAGTAGCGTTGCCGTTGGATACGCTGCCCAGCCGAACGGAACTGCAATCGCAAACAGAATCGAAGGATCGTTTTGTGGTGGCTCGAGCTAAAAAGTTACTGGAAACGCTGGAAGCTCGTGGCCATTTGGAAGAATCGTATCCCTATCCGATTGCCGTCTGGAAGCTGGGCCAGCAAGTCGATTTTGTGTTCTTGGGCGGAGAAGTGGTGGTGGATTACGCCAACCGTTTGATGTCGGAATTGGGACAGCAGCGTACGTGGGTGGCTGGTTACGCCAACGATGTGATGGCGTACATTCCTTCTCGTCGAGTGCTTCAGGAAGGCGGCTATGAAGGCGCCGGCGCCATGGTCTACTACGGCTTACCCTCGCCATGGGCACCCGACGTCGAGAAGATCATTGTGGACGAAGTCCAACGACAGATAACGCGATCGGATCGAACCGCATCGACACCGTGATGGGCAGTTTTCTTGCGAACGGCGCAGGCCACCGCCGCGAATGATGCCCATTGCCGCGATCATCAACATGCTCCTAGGATAGGTGTCCGGTTCTGGTACCGAGCGAACCGTTCGGGGGCCTTGTTGGTAGCCGCCACGTTGTAGTGCGAAGACCAGGTCTGATGAATTAAAGCGGCCATCGCTGTTCCAGTCTCCCTGAGACCAGGTCATGCTGTCCGGTTGATCCACTTCGTAATGGCCAGCGACAAATACAACCACCAAATCGCTGGTGTCGAATGTTCCGTCTCCATTCACATCGCCAATGTAAGTGCGGGCCAATTGTTCGACCAACTCGATCTGATCCTCCAGATCGATGCGCTGATCATTGTTGACGTCATACCGAGAGAACTGGATGTTTTTCCGAATCGCATCCGAAAGCACTTGAATGTCCGTGATGTCGAATTGCGCGTTCAAATCAAAGTCGCCGCGATCCAATACCAAACGCCACGCTTCTCGTCTGCCCTCCGCGTTCAATGCATCCCCAGCGATTACGTAGCCATCATCAGACATCAGTGCGTCGTCGCAAAACCGCCATCCCTGCTCCACGGCATCATGCTGTTCCAAGATCTCTGAAATCGCGACAACTCCACTCGCTTCCGTCCAGACGATCGGTTCCGTTTGACCTTCGTCATTGCTCCGTGTACCGGAGACCACTGAACCGTCGGCCGATACGTATCCCGCCCAGCCGTCAAACATGGGTTCGCTGGTCGCGGATTCTGCCGTCCATCGCATGGCGACCGACTCATCAAATTTGGGCGTGTCGCTTTGCGTCCAAACCACTACCGAACCGTCGGCTGAAATGCTTTTGGTTGAAAATAGCGAAAAAGACGCCCCAAGGGGCCACGTTTCGGTCCCCGAGATTGTTGTCCAGCGAAACGATTCGCGTCTCCCGTCTTCAAACAGACGAGTCCCTACGATCATCGTCCCGTCTGCCGAAACCGAAGTGGCGTTGCTATAAGTCACACCGGGAACGTCGTCCAGCAGCAAATACCCGTCAAGCACATCATTGCGATATGCGCGGATTGACCCGTCTGAACCCCAATTGCCGCGTCCGACAAAAACGGTAGCATCCGGTGTAATGGCGTAGGGGACGAACGAGATATCACCGGGCAGCACATCGAACCCCGCTTCCTCGGACCAAAACGCGACGCGCGGGTTCACGGACCCGACAACGAAGGTGCCTTCATGATTTGTACTAATCGGAAACAGGGGACGCTCTGGCATGCCCAAATTCTGCCATTTTTCTCCGGTACGCCAACGGAGGATGCCAGGCGTAAACTCGTCTAGACCGAACACTGTGCTGCCGTCGCCGGATAACGACAAGACATCGGCGCCTGAATCCAGAAGTTGAAACTCGAAGGCGTGAACCGACCACGCAATGGTCGCAATTAGCAAGAGCGGGCTGATGATGGGTCGCGGGTGAATCATATGTTGCCCTGCATTCCGGCACGAGAAAAACGGTTAGACAACACTAGGATAGCCAGGGCCTAGATGGTGCACAACAAGCTGACTCTTGCCATATCGGTGCTTCTCCGAGTGAATTTTTCCCAATATTTTCTAATGCCGACAAGGATTTCGTTAAGGTCGCCGCGACTGATTTGCGCTTGTCTATTCGGACTATCAAATATTGGCCTTAACGACGAGATTCAAACGATGACTGGCAAACGTTTCCTTACGCGAATTATTCAATTTAGCTCGGTTTTTTCTGCGTTCGCCGCAGCCACTTACGCTCAGGTATTGCCACGTGACGCTGTGATCGATGGCAAATCTATTGGCGAATGGAGTCAAGTGAGATCGCAATGGGTGTTTTCGTATCCCATGGGAATGAACCCAGTTGAGGACGCAACGGGCGAACTATCCTATTTAGGCGACCAAGGCGAGGTTTTCTTTCTGGAAGGCACGTTTGGTGGACCGACCGTGACGCGCGACGTTACGGTTCGCAGTGATCAGTATCTATCGATTGGTTTACTGAACGTTACGGCGTGGATTCCCGTCGACGGTGAAACAGAAGAACAGATTCGAACAGTCGCCAGTGACATCGTTGGGCTTATCGATCAATTGTCATTGGAGATCGACGGCGTCGCACCGGATGTCGATCTGTTCTCGCACCGCCAACCCACTCCACCTGGGATGTTTGATCTTGTATTGCCGGAAAACGCTGTGTTCGATTTGGAGCCAGGCACTTATCCGGCCGTTACGGACGGATATTCGGTGATGTTAGAGCCGCTGTCGCTGGGCGATCATACGGTGGCCTTCAGTGGACGCATGACAATAGAACCAGGCGACGTGTTCGAAAACAGCGTTGTTTACAACGTGCACGTTGTTCCCGAACCTAGTTCGTGGCTGGTGCTTGGCAGCGCGAGCGGCTGTTTGTTATTGCTGAGGCGTCGTCGTTGTTGAGCAATCGTTATCAACTCCGGTCAAACGCGTCCTGCAATTCAACGTAAAGCTTCGCCCGTGCCAAACGCCAATCTCGCTCGACCGTACCAACCGAGACATCCAGCATTTCGGCTGTCTCCGCAACGGACAGACCGCCAAAGTAACGACACTTGACGACTTCGTATTGCCGCGAGTTTTCCATTTGAAGTCGCGACAAAGCGGCCTCCAGTGCCTCTAAATCAAATCGCTCGTTCCGCTGGAAGTCATCTGCACAATGCTAGGTTTCCCCAGGAACTGAATTCAAATGCACCGTCATTTGCCCCGAGCCTGACACGATCGCACGTGGGCTGACCTGAAGCCAAATCCCATGTCCGAATCAGGCCACCTTCATCCAACGTCACCAGCCCACGTCCTTCCCAAATCGATGCGGGCATCGTTGGACTCAGCGCCGTGTCGGATTGGGAACGTCAAAGTTTGGCATCGTGGCCGGATCAATCCAGAACGCGTGCTCGTCCTGTCGCCTGCGCCGATGATGTTTTTGCCTGATTTGGTAAACATCGACGTAGTACCGACACGACCGCCAATAAGCGCAGCGACCGACGTCGCCTGACCGCGGTGACCGTAAAGCCGCCGTATCATCGGGATCTCCACGTAAGAATCCGCTTTCCGTTGGGGTCCAGATCCACGAACGAACCTCGCTGCGGACCCAAGATGCAAGCTGACTAAGCGACATCCCAAACCCAAACGCGTGCGGGAAAGAAGTTTGACGCCGTGGTCGTTAGGCGACGCCCATCGGCCGAAAACTTGAGAGAGTCTCCGGATGGGCGGATGGGTGGACCATCCGGTACTTCCTCTTGCTCGTGGAGCAATTCTCCCACCAGTTTTCCGTCGTTGGCATTCCACAAGCGAACTTTCCCATCCATGCAAGTTGTCGCCAGCATGTCGTCCGTCGGGCTAAACGCGATTTCTCTTGACCAAGTCTCTACGAGGCAATTCGGCGATAAGGTTACTACCACTCGATACCGTCCACAGAAACACACTGTTCTTGGCGAGTTCCGAAAACCGTTCACTTTCCTGAGGCCACGGCCACAGCGAAGCGTTCGTCGATGCCATGCGTTTGCTGTCGCGGCTAAATTGGACACGGGCCACGATTGTTCATGAGGCAGTGTCCGCATTAATGGCGACGCCACTTGGAGGTCCCAGAGCAATGCGGTGTGCCGGTTACCGGTGGCAACAAGCGTGCTGTCCGGGCTGAACGCGACATCGTCAATCCCGGTGGCGTGATCCAGGTCGCGATGGTTGCGCCGTGTTGAGACCCCACACTTTCAAGGCAACCGGATCCTCAGCATAGTAGGCCATGGACGCGCGAGGAAAGGCAATCAGCCGTCGATCGTCGGTACTCACTTTCAACATGTTCGCGGGCATGGTCGTCTGCCAAATGCGCGATGGTTTGACGCAAGCCGACAATGCTGCGGCGCAACGCATTCGGTGCAGCCGTTGTCCGTCGCGATCGTCTTGGTCTAGTCGCATCGCTTCGGCGAACCGAACGGCGGCTTCCGGGTAGTTCTGCTCCGCCAAGAAACGCGTACCGAGGCTCAAATGGGTTTGCATCAAATCGCGTTTGCGCGCCGCGGCCCCAACATTTGCCGCCGCTTGAGCTTGTTGGGCACGGCCTTCCGACTGATGCGCAAGCCAAGCGCTGCGCAGACTAACGGCCGTTGTCACTGTAAGGATGACGAACAACACCGCGGCCGACGCAACTTGTGCGCGGTGTCGTCGTAGGAACCGGAATATGCGGTACGTGGCCGACACCGGCCCTGCTTCGACGGGCTGACCCAGCAAGAACCGTTCGATGTCGCGTGCCAACTCCCCGGCAGACGCATACCGTCTCGCTCGCTCTTTCTCGAGCGCCTTACAGACGACCCAATCCAGATCGTGACGCACAGTGGATATCAATTGGGTCGAATGGAGCCTAAATCGACGTGCGAGCTCGGGCAACGACGCCGACTTCAAAAGATAATCACTTGGGACGAGTGGTTCTTCGTCACGAATTAGGCGAAACACATTCTCAAGGTTGGCGTCGCGCATTCGATCGCTGTTGAGAGGCGGGATACCGGTTAATAACTCGTACAGCACGGCACCCAACGAGTAGATATCCGAGCGAGTGTCGACGTCCTGCTTCGCCAGCCCGGCCTGCTCGGGACTCATATATTGCAGTGTACCGATCAAATTTCCGAAATGCGTTTTCAAGGTCTCTTCGGTCAATCTTTGATGAAGTGCTTTGGCCACGCCAAAGTCGATCACCTTCGGCACTAGTTTGCCATCGTAATAGCCAATCAACACATTCGATGGTTTAATATCGCGATGAATCACACCCTTTTGATGTGCGTGCTGAATGGCGTGACAAACCGGCAGAAACAACTCAAGCCGTTCGCGAACGGACAGCTGGTGTTCATCACAATGCTTCGTGATCGGATCTCCTTGTACCAACTCCATGACAAAGAACAGGCGTCCCGCAGCGGTTATCCCAGCATCGAACACCTTAGTGATGTTCGGATGGTCCATCATTGCCATTGCTTGCCGTTCTTGTTCGAATCTCGCAACTAATTCGCGCGAATCCATGCCGGGTTTGATGATCTTCAGCGCGACCTGACGATTCAGCGGGTGGCGCTGTTCCGCTAGGTAGACGACACCGAATCCGCCTTCACCAAGTTGCCGGACCAGCGAGTAGTTTCCGATGACGCAGCCCAAACCTTCCGCGGGATGTTCATTGCCAAGAAACGGTCCTTGCCGCATGAATCCGGCTGCTTCGGCGACGTGTTGATCGGCTGCCAACAGCTGATCGATGCGTTGGCGGAGCTGCGGCGACTCGTCCGCACAGGCCGCGTCCAGAAATTCGCATCGCTGTTTTTCTGGCAAGGCGACGGCCCGAAGGAAAATGTCGTCAACGCGAGAAGGATCGATACCGTCTGTGTTCATTAGGATCTAGCAGCGTCTAGCCTTCATACCGAGCTGCCCTTTTTCAATGAGTCCACACAATCGCCAGATAAGCATAATCGTACAACTACCTCCAAACCATGGAAACTAAAATCCAACTTCGTTCAAGAACATTTGCCGATTCGCGTGGGGAATGCGTGTCACAATCGACTTTTACACTTGGATGTTGCGATCCAAGTCGACCATAAGGCATCCGACGTCGAGAAGATCATTGTGGACGAAGTCCAACGACAGATAACGCGATCGGATCGAACCGCATCGACACCGTGATGGGCAGTTTTCTTGCGAACGGCGCCGGCCACCGCCGCGAATTTACCGTCATGCTGCGTCGGCCAGCTGATTTGCATGTTTGACGGCAACCACTTTGATGTTGTGTTGATTGGCAGTTCGCACGAATTCAGCTTCGTCCAAGATGATGGTTCGGTTCGCTTCGATGGCCAACACGCTACCGCCCGCTTTGGCAATCGACTCCAACGTTCCCACTCCGACCGTGGGCACATCAAATCGCATGTCTTGTTGAGGCTTAGCGATCTTGACCACGGTGAATCCACCTGCCTGACAGAGTTGTCCGGCGCGAACGATACACTGGTCCGTTCCTTCAATGGCTTCCACGGCCAACACCGCTTGGCCTTTGACCGCCACACTTTGCCCGACATCCAGCCGACCCATTTCTGACGCCAACGTCCAGCCGAATTCCACGTCTTTGATCTGAGCACCGGTGAGTGGCGTCCCGGCCAACTGTCGCTCCTTGACTAATAGTTCGGGCGCAAAGTCGGTGGCGGGCGCAAACTGAATGCCGAATTTCGCAAAGGCATCGACAATCGTTCCCAGCATCGTGTCATCCTTTCGGTCTTTGGTTCGCGAAACAAAATGCGGGTAAAACGTTTGGATACAGTACCAGTCGGGCAAGTGCTTGAGCAGATAATATTTCTTGAACAGCAACACTTTGTGAATCTTGCCTGCCATGGTGGCTTGCGTCACGCCATTCTTCTGAAAGTAGCGAACGGCTTTTCCCAGCTGAGCGATTCCGATGGGTTGAAAGTGATGACACAGTGAAATCAGTTCCGAATCCACGTGGTCTTTCACGCCCAGGCAAAAGACTTGCTTTCCTTGCGAACGCAACGTTTGGGCAACGACCAACGGCAACCGACCCCAACCTGCAATCAGGCCGATCTTGTGTGGAGAAGTGGAATTCGAAAGGTGGGCGAAGTCTGTCATTGCGAATCGTTCGTTCGAATCGAATGTTCCAAGCACGCAGTTGCTACGCAGCTTCCTTGTGAGCGGCGGATTGATTGGTCAGCGAATCGACTTGCTTTTGTAACGCTCGCAGTTGTTTTCGCATTTCGGGCAATTTTGCAAACGCCGCTTGCTTGGCCATCTGGTCTCGTTCCGGTGTCGCGGGAATGCCAATCACGGTCGAACCAGGCGGAACATCTCGCATGATGCCTGATTTGGCACCCAGAATTGACCGTTCGCCAATGGTCACATGATCTGGCACACCAACTTGGCCTGCCATCACTACGTAGTCGCCCGTTTGACTGCTGCCAGCAACGCCCACTTGCGAACAAATCAAATTGTGTCGACCAATCTGACAGTTGTGAGCAATCATCACCAGGTTGTCGATCTTGGTGCCTCGTCCAATGCGAGTCGGTCCGTAGGTGCCTCGATCAATGGTCGTATTCGCTCCAATTTCCACGTCGTCTTCAATGCAGACGTAACCCAGCTGTTCGCTGCGAAGATGTTGACCTTGGACGGTGTCGTAACCAAATCCATAGGCGCCAATCACAGCGCCCGCATGCAAGGTGACTCGTTGCCCAATCACCGAATTTTCGTACAGCACCACATTGGGAAACAGCGTTGAATTTTCACCGATTTTGCTGCCGGCCATCACGCAAACGTGAGCGCCTAACTGGCAGCCATTTTCAATGATCACGTCTTCGCCAACGACGGCGCCGGGACCAATTGAAACGTTGTTGCCAATGCTGGCTGAATCTGCAATGGATGCTGTAGGATGCACGCCGCCAGCAAACACGTTTCGTTGAATTCGAAACATACCGACGATTTTTGCGAACGCGGCTCGCGAGTCCGACACGTAGATGGCGGGCAGCGAACCGGCTGACATTTCTTCGGGCAAGATAATGGCGGCAGCCAAAGCATTTTGAATCTGCGGCGCGAACTTGGGACTGGTCGCAAACGTAATGTCATGCGGCCCGGCGGTGGCCAACGGCGCTGCGTCTTTTATCAGCGTTTCCGGACTGCCGACGATGCGGCCTCCTACGTGCGACGCCAATTCGTGCAATTGATATTCAGCCATGCTGTGAATCCTTTCACCCGCGCTGGTTCCGCTTCGTGCCGAACCATCCACCAAACCACGCTGGCTTGCAACGCAGTTGACGGTTTGCAATTCAAAAAACGACCTTTGTCACTCGGCGAATCGTACCGATTTTCCTTGGCTGCCACAATGACAATCAGCAGCGACATATTTGCATGTTACTGGCACGCTAGCATTGGCGTCATGTCAATGAATTTCTTCATCCCGAATCGTCGCTCGAAGCATCCTTTGGTGAACTTGGTTGTGTCGTGCGGTCGATACCAACCGCACTGGATATGAATGACAAGGCGGTTCTGCGCAATCATTCCGCCTCGACACGACGATTCTCCTTCCCCCTTGGAGCAAGAAACCATGGCCAGAAGCCATCTTCGTATTTATACCGGCCCCGATTCCAACGCAGACATCACGACGATTGACCATTCGGTTCGCAAGGCCACGGTAACCGTACCACTTGGTGACTTGGTTGCTACCCTGGTAGACGCGCATCAAAAGGGACGGATCTGGGTCAAGGATTTTGAAAACGAAGAAGTCACCATCCCGACAGATCTGTACGAAATTGTCCTGGCGTACCAGCACTATCATCGACCGTCGGCGTAACTGGCCCGGCGATATTTGTTCGGTCAGCGCGAAGTACCGTTCGCGCTTGCGACGATTGTCGGTCATGTTTGGCGAAAAGATGGACGGCGGCCAAGGTCGTCACGCTAACAGCCGAAGTAAGCCCCTGGCGACTTAGCAAGAATTCATTTGACGGCACGAGCATACCATGTAGGCTTGTGTCGATTTTTTTGCGCATCTTGTTTGGCACCTTGAATCATAATCGCAGGCAACGTATTCGTCTTTGGTGAAGGAAGAACGAACATGGCAGATGAACGCAAACCCGCAAAATCTAAATCCAACAAGGGCGTTGACGTCGGAGACTTGGTGGAACGCATTAAGGAGTCCGCAGAAAAGTTGGTTTCCGACGGTACGTCTCGAGGTGACTTGAAACTGCTAAGCCGAGCACTCCGCGAACTTCGCTACGGCTTCAAAGTCTTTCGCCCTTATCGTCGTCGGCGCAAGGTAACGGTGTTTGGTTCGGCGCGAACTCACGAAACGGCTCCCGCCTACGCGCAAGCGGTTGAATTTGGCAAAGCCATGGCCGAAAAGAATTGGCTGGTGGTCACCGGTGCCGCCAGTGGGATCATGGAAGCAGGACATCGCGGTGCTGGCCGAGAGAACTCGATGGGCCTAAACATCATGTTGCCCTTTGAACAAGAAGCCAATCCGGTCATCTTGGGCGACGAAAAACTGGTCAACATGAAATACTTTTTCACTCGCAAAGTCATGTTTGTCAAAGAATGTGACGCGGTTGTCTGTTTGCCCGGCGGATTCGGCACGTTGGATGAAGCATTGGAAGTGCTGACGCTGCTGCAAACGGGAAAACGAGACATGGTGCCGGTGGTTTTGCTAGACGCGCCAGGCAGCGACTATTGGCAGATGTTTGATGATTTCATCACCAAGCGTTTGCTTCGTGACGGCATGATTTCGCCACAAGACTTGGCGCTCTATAAACTGACGGATGATTGTCAGTTCGCCATCAACGAAGTGCTGGACTTCTACAAGTGTTATCACAGCATGCGTTACGTGCGCAGCAAATTGTTGTTGCGACTGCAGGCTCGTCCCAGCGATCAACTGATGTCCGAAATCAACGAACACTTTCACGACATCCTGAATCAAGGCGACTTCCAACTAAGCGGTCCACTACCTGAAGAAGACGAACCGGAGCTCGCCGAATTGACTCGATTGGTCTTCCACTTCAATCGTCGTAGCCTGGGCAAGTTGCGACTGTTGATCGACTGCCTTAACGCTGGTAGCCTGGAGCCCGCGCATCAGATGCGAGTGATCCATTGATGGTGCGTGGTAGAGCTCCTGCGGCTTTGGAAAGTGCGAATGATTTCCCGAGCCGACAGATAGGTAAGAATCAGCCGAAGGTTTGATTGAGATTCCGACCTAAGCGGCTGCCAGAATGCCGTCGCCTTTTTTGCGCTGCGGATACTGCGAATCGTTCTTTCCGGTTTTGCACGGCCGGGGGGGCTATGGAAAAACTACGCGGCTTTCAGCGGTTATTACGAGCAGTTTTGCACTGCTGAACATTCGCCACAGTTGGGTGAATTGCCGGAAACGCGGTTGGTCGCTAAACTTCAGGGCAAAAGTCATCCAAGCCGATGATTTCCTGTGCAAATGCCGCGATTGGGATGTCAATACCGCGTGTTGGGCACAAGGCCGATTTTGTTGGCCAGTGATCACCTGGATTCGCGGATTGTCTTATCCGCAGTGGTATGATTGCGACAAGTGGCGGTTGTGCCCCCGCTGTCTGCCAAGGGTGTTTTTTGGGTAGAATGGGCGGAAGACAATGTATTTCGACCAAACGCCCGATTCATGGTAAACGCGGCAGATTTGCCAGTTATTTCGGGGTGTTTCGTTAGCTTGACCAGCAACATTTACGAAAGGAAATTTCAATGCCCAAAGTCGATTCGTCGCGAACCGCAAAGCTCACGGTCGACGGTAAAGAGCTGGAACTTCCCGTCGTAACCGGAACGGAAGCAGAAGAGGCGATTGATATCGGCCCACTTCGCCGAGACACCGGCCTGATCACGCTGGACGAAGGATACGTCAATACCGGTTCAACGACCAGTGCCATCACTTTCTTAGATGGTGAAGAAGGCGTCTTGCGTTATCGCGGATACAGCGTTGAAGATTTAGCGTCGAATTGCGATTTTGTGGAATGCAGCTATTTGCTGATCTACGGGGAACTACCGAACCAAACACAGCTACAGGAATTTCGGCAGTCCATTCGGCGGCACACCATGCTGCACGAAGACATGAAGGAGTTCTACAACGGATTTCCTCGTGACGCCCACCCCATGGCCATCCTGTCGTCCGTGGTCAGCGCGCTGTCAACGTTCTATCAGGATTCGCTGGACCCACGTGATCCGGAACAAGTCAGCAAGTCTATCTTTCGACTCATCGCCAAGCTTCCCACTATCGCGGCATACAGTTACAAAAAGTCGGTCGGGCAACCGTTTATCTATCCGGACAATGATCTTTCCTATTGCGAAAACTTCTTGCGAATGATGTTTGCCGTTCCTAGTGAACCATACGAAGTCGATCCGGATTTTGTGGAAGCATTGAACATGCTGCTGATTGTGCACGCAGATCACGAACAAAACTGCAGCACCTCCACTGTACGTATGGTTGGTTCTGCGGACGCTAACTTGTTTGCATCCATTTCTGCTGGCATCTGCGCTTTATGGGGACCGCTACACGGCGGTGCCAATGAAGCCGTGGTATCTGGAAGAAATCGTTGACGATGGCTGCACGCAGCGTCGAGAGTACGTGTCGATTTGGCCAAGGACAAGAGCAAATTCCGGTTAATGGGATTTGGTCATCAGTGTACAAGAACTATGATCCGCGAGCGTTGATCATCAAGAAAGCATCGACAAGTGCTTGCCAAGATGCACATCAAGGATCCGCTGTTTGATGTGGCCAAGGAACTGGAAGAGTACGCTGTTCACGATCCCTATTTTGCGGAACGCAAGCTATACCCAAACGTCGATTTCTATTCCGGCGTGATTTACCGAGCGATCGGGATTCCGGTGCAGATGTTTACCGTATTGTTTGCCATGGGACGCCTGCCCGGTTGGATTGCCCATTGGGTCGAAATGCACGGTTCTCGCACCAAACGCATTTGTCGACCGCGACAAGTCTACACCGGTGAAACGCTCCGCGACTTCGTACCTATCGGCAAGCGATAAATCCAATGGCCGAAATCCGCGTCATTTCCGTCAACGTGGGCCTGCCAAAAACGTATGCTCACCGAGGCCAGTTGGTGCATTCGGCCATTCACAAGTTGCCCGTGACTGTGCCGTTGCAAGTCGGTTCGCTGGGATTCGAACAAGACACGCAAGTGGACCACCGGCACCATGGCGGTGCGGAACAAGCCGTCTATGCGTACTTTGAAGTTGGTTATCAACACTGGAATCAATCGCCGTGGTCACCGCTGCCGTATGGCATATTGGGCGACAATCTGACGCTTTCCGGATTGACTGAACAGACGCTGCGGATAGGCGACCAATTGCAAATCGGCTCGGCCATCCTGGAGGCCAGTCAGCCTCGTCAGCCTTGCTTTAAGTTGAATCTGGTCATGAAAGACCATCAGTTCATGAAGCAGTTTTTGCATAGCCGACGGTTGGGATGCTATTTTCGAGTGCTACGCGAAGGCCAGATTACTACCGGCGATCGCGTTGCCATCGTCCATTCGGCTGCGGATTCGCTGACCGTGGCCGATATCATTCGTCTACGATTTTTTGCGGACGATGCATCCACCGACGAATTTTCGGAAGCTGCCAATTTGCTGGCGCTTTCGCCGGAATGGAGATCGTATTTTGCCGAACGCGCGAACGCTCCATCTTAGCAACTCGCATCGCCGCAACCTCTTAGCGAACTTTGTTGGGCGAATATTCGTGGTCTCGTTTTCGTAGGACTTCCGCCTTCACAATCCTGTCGGGTTCAATGGCGGAGGATGGATCGCGACGCTGAATCTCTGCCAGCACGTCCATGCCTTCGATCACTCGGCCAAACACCGTATGTTGGCCGTTCAAATGCGCGGTAGGC
This sequence comes from Pirellulaceae bacterium, assembly GCA_041399205.1. Taxonomy (GTDB): domain Bacteria; phylum Planctomycetota; class Planctomycetia; order Pirellulales; family Pirellulaceae; genus JAGQOZ01. The sequence goes on from JAWKTK010000003.1 coordinate 537,507, forward strand.
ACAATGGTCAAAAAGAACTGAGAACCACCGGTGTCTCGTTGATTTCCTTTGGCCATGCTCAAGCTACCTCGGAAATGGTTGCGGTGGTTTTCCTGATAGCATTCACAATAGATTTTGTACCCGGCGTCCCCTGTGCCGTCTCCTTTGGGGCATCCTGCTTGCGCCATGAAATTTGGCACTACGCGATGGAATGTCAGTCCGTCATAGAATCCTTTTCCCACCAAGCTAACAAAATTGCCCACGGTATCGGGAGCTTCATTTTCGAACAGTTCTAAAACGATATCGCCCTTGGATGTCTGCAGTTTCACTCGAGGCAGATCGTCGGCTGCGGCTTCCGCTTGTCGAATCTCCTGTTCTTGGGCCCAAGCTGTTTTGCATTCTTCCACCAACGGCAAGTAGTCCGCACCTTTTGCGAGAACGCCTAGTGCTTCGGCTTCTTTCAGGTGAGTTTCGGCAGCATCAAAGTCGTTCATGGCAAAGGCGACCGTGCCGGCTAGATCATGAATGATTTTTTCGTCCACATTGCCTGCCAACAGCGCGTCGGTGACTAGTTTGGCATCTTCGTAGCGATCCTTTTCGATATTGTCCATCGCCAAGCTCAGCAAGAACCGAGTCAGTTCGCGATCTGCGTTGGGCGAAGCATTATATGACGCAATGCCAGCGTCGCGCAGCTTGGGCATCAACAATTCACCTCGCTCAACCGCGCGGTTGAATTGTTCGCTCAACCGCTCCAATTCGCTGTCCGGAGCAATGTGGTATTCGGCATAGGTGTCACGAAGTTCCTTAAGGACTGATTTCCATTCATCAAACAACGTTTGGAATTGTTCGCTTCTTGCATCCTGAGCCCAGCTGGGGGACACGCATGTCGTTACCAAGGCCAGAACACACAAAATTGGCTGCCAGTTGACGACAAATCGGTTCAAGCTCATTGCAGGTCCTTCGTTATTGCGAGTATCGTGGGTTATGTTAAGAATCCAAATTATGCCAAATCAGTGACAAGTGTACCATTTTTGCTACGTAGCTTGTCGCCCAACGTTCACGATTTTTTCCGCCGCCATCTTGCTTCGGATTGGATCGGAACGCTGGAAACCAAGCCTTCAATCTAACGCAAACCGATCGATTTTCGAAGCCGCCCTGGCGCCGTTCATCGCTTTGAATTTGCCGAATCAAGACCGAATAGAAAACGCATCCACATGGCAGCTCGCTCCAGCCGCAGACGAACGAACCCCAAAAAAACGAATGGACCGTCGCGTGCTGCGCGAGATCCGAACGAAACATCCGGCCCCACAACATTGCGAATTGTCGGCGGTTCGTTTCGCGGCCGGAAAATTGCCTATTCGGGCGATCGCACGGTTCGCCCCATGAAGGATCGCACTCGCGAAGCCCTGTTCAATCTGGTCGGTCCAGACGTCAAAGAAATGCACGCCATCGACTTGTTCGGCGGAACCGGCGCGTTGGCCATCGAATCGATCAGTCGCGGCGCGCCTTCGGCCACCATTATCGAACGGCATCTACCATCGTCCAGAATTATCCGGCAAAACCTGAAAACGCTGGATCTGGAAGACCGAATCCAATTGATTGTGGGCAACGCATTTGCCTATGGCAAGAAACCGGATGCGCCGACCGATCAGCCATGGCTGGTGTTTTGTTGTCCGCCGTATCGGTTCTTTCAAGACAAACGAGACGAACTGGTGGAACTGGTGGAAAACCTGTATCAACTGGCACCGGCCACCAGTCAAATTGTGGTCGAAGCGGAAATCGGCTTTGACTTTCAGGCGTTTCCCTTTGCCGAATGGGATTGCCGCGCGTACGCGCCCGCACTGATCGGCATCGCCGACAAGCTGGGACCGGAGGACGATGCATGAGCGACGAATCTGGTCCCGCGCCAAATGAACCTCGCTCCACCGAACGGCGAGATTTCCTGACGGGCAAATTGGCCATCGATTCGATTCGTCAACAAGGCGAAGCGTTGGCGGATCAGCTGCTGGACCAAAAGGCACCAGCGTCCCACGGTTCGCTCCGCTTGGCCACTCGAGCCATGGCGTGCGAATTTTCCGTCATGCTAAATCCGGACGCGCATCGTCAAGTCATGTTGGCATTTGCGGCATTGGACTTGGTGCATGGAATTGAAGCGGAGCTGACGGTCTACCGAGAAGACAGTGATGTGATGCAGCTCAATCAGAACGCCTACCACCATCCGGTTTCCGTCAGCGCAGGTTTGTTTCAACTGTTTCAGTTGTCAATGCAATTGGCATCGCTGACAAACGGCGCGTTTGATTTGACCAGTGGTCCGTTGATTACTTTGTGGCGAAGTTGTCGCACTGCCAATCGCATTCCCACCGAAAGCGAAGTTGCCGAATTAAAGGACAGTGTCGGCATGCAGCTGGTTGCGTTGGACGAACATGATCGTTCCATTCGCTTTCTTGATCCGAATGTCACGGTCAATTTTGGCGCTATCGGAAAAGGGTTCGCGCTGGATCGCATGGCCGACGAATTGACACGACAAGACGTCGGTTCGTTCTTGATCCACGGCGGGCACAGCAGCATTTTGGCGCGCGGAGACCACAATCAAACCGGCGGTTGGCCCGTGGGAATTGGCAACCCGCTGTTTCTGGAACGACGGCTCGGCACCGTGTTGCTGCAAGACCAAGCGATGGGGACCAGTGGTTCCAACGTGCAGTATTTTCGTTGCCAAGGCAGAAAATTCGGACACATCCTGGACCCTCGTACCGGCTGGCCCGTGGACGGCACGTTGTCGGTCACCGCATTCGCACCTACCGCCGCGGAAGCCGATGCACTATCCACCGCGTTTTACGTCATGGGCGAAGATCAGATCCGCGAATTCTGTACGGCCCATCCTGGTTTTGGTGCCATTGTCGTGCCGTTTCCGAAAAGTGGTAAACGAGTTCGACCGGTTCTGTACGGAGTCGATGCGAATTCCGTTTTCTGGGACGCGGAACAGGTTGTTTGACCATGTGATCAGCGCCAAACGCGGGCTGAAATTTTCCTGCGTTTGGTACTCAGCGGCGCTGGAAGACTAGCTAGGCGGCGCGGCGAGCTTGTGTGCCGAGTAGTTGTTGATAGACGGCCAACGTTCGTTCCACCATTTGCTGTTTGGTGAAATTCCGTTCGGCAACTTGGCGCCCCGCTCTCGCGCGTTGAATGGCAGCTGGTTGATCCGCCAACGTTTGGATGATGCCGTTAGCCAGCGCCGTGGCGTCGCGAGTTTTCACCAGCACGCCGCAGGGTTGGTCCAGTTCGGCTGGAGTGAGCACGTCGGGGATGCCGCCGCAATCGGTGGCTACGACGGGGCATTCGGCAATCAGAGCATCAATGATGGAACTGCACAGACCTTCCGTATGCGATGGTACCGCCAACACATCGGCGGCGGCCATCAAGTCAGGAACGTCAGTGCGAAAACCCAGCATGGTGACGCAGGCATCGAGTTGTCTTCGTTGAATTTCGGTTCGAAGTTCCGCTTCCAGGTGGCCGTCACCGGCAAAAAAGGTTCGAACCATGGGGAACGCTTGGCGAATTTTCGGCATTGCGTCTAGTAGATACGAATGGCCTTTGCAGTCAGTCAATTTGCCGACCACCAAGATCATGGGAACGGAATCGCTTAGCCCCAGCGCGGCGCGTCCTTTTTCGCGATTGCCCGACGCCGCAAGGTCTTGGTCAATGCCATCGTGAACCACAAACAATTGGTTGGCGGCTATTCCTGCGGCTTGGCAGCGTTCCGCCGTCGCGGTCGACACGCAAATAACACCGTCCGCAAAATGTCGCACTCGGCTCGGCGACCGCAACGGAAAGTCAACTCGACGCGAAGCGATCCGGCACGGCACAACCAGCCCGGACGTGGCAATGCCCGCCGACGTGATGGCGTGCGAATCATTATAGTGCAACACATCGGGACGAAATTCCGAGATAAAACGTCGCATCTTCCACAATGAAAATGGATTGCGACCTCGCCCTAAAAAAGACTCCATCGGCAAACCGCGACGACGTAGTTCGCTGGCTAGGCCGCTGCCTTGACGTACCAGGATTCGGCAATCGTGTCCCGCTGTGCGCAAACCTTCGGCCAATAGCAACGCTTGGCGTTCGCCTCCGTGGAGTTGTTTCTGTGTGGAAACAACGGCAATGCGTAACGGTCTAGATGTTTCCAAGTTCCAGCAGCCTTATCGAGGGTTTGTTACGCATGAGATGATGAACTGCAAAGCAGCAGGTCTACAGCGCACGCGTGGCGTAAGAGTAGCGTTGAAGGGAAAACGGTGTCAAATCCAAATCCGTAAACTTGCCAGTCATTGCTTGCTAGCATGTGTGCAGCAGCGAATGGCGTTGGTTTGAAGGCGTGATGCCGCTATCATGGTGCGATTCCATTTGTCTAGATGCATCCACGTTTGGCAAACCTGCGTATGACACAATTGGCCGCAAACGATCGAATTCGCAACTGTCCGGACGCCATTCCCTTGGCGGTAGAACTACTTTCTTTGGCGGCCAGCACAACTTCCGTTGACGAATTTTTTCGTTTGGCGGTGAAGTCGATTCGCGAACATCAAAGATTGCCTATCGTGCAGATGGTTTCCAATCGGCAAGGCACATGGACTTCGTTGGCCAATTTTCCCGAACAGAATCGCGATGCGCTGCCGTCCAAGTTGTTAGCGGATGTACTGGATTCCGGTAATGCAGTGCAAGATTCTGCGTGGGCGGCTGCTCCGCTTTTTCGACGAACCAATGATTCGCGAATATTGTTGGTGCAAGCCAGTTCGGCAAAGGACCGCTTGCTGGATTGGCTGGACGCGATCGCGGCTGCGGTGGCCGAAGCGACCAATCTGGTGACCCGGCAGCAAGCCAATGTGGCGCGGATCCGTCGTCTGGAAGCGATTTTGGGAATTGCCGCGCAATGGAACCAGAACCTGGAAACCATTCCGCTGTTGGAACAAATGGCGGAAACGTCCACTCGACTTTTTTCGGCAGAACGAGCCAGCATTTTTTTGTGGGACCGTCCCAATCATCAACTGGTGGGCCGACCGGCGCTGGGCATTGAAAGTGGTGAACTTCGCATCCCCGATAACGCGGGCGTGGTGGGCGATGTGGTGCAACATGATTTGGTTCGTCGAGTGGACCAGGAAGCGGTGCATGACGATGTGAATCGCCAAGTGGATCAGCAGTTGGGCTTTCAAACTCGCACGCTGCTGTGTGTCCCTTTGAAAGGGCGTAACGGCAAGATGCTGGGCGCGTTCGAACTGATCAACAAAGTGGGAGGCAATTTTTCGGCCGCCGACGAAGAAGGGTTGGTCGAATTGGCGTCTCACGCAGCGATTGCGTTGGAAAATTCGCAGCAGATTCAGCAGTTGGTGGAATCTCGCAAGCAAGTGGTGGAAGAGGTCGCTTCGTCCGTGCGATTGATCGGTGATTCCAAGGCCATGCAAACTTTGCGGCAAGCGGTAGAACGAGTTGCCAAGACGGATCTTTCTCTGTTGGTGTTGGGCGAAAACGGGACCGGCAAGGAAGTGGTCAGCCGAATGATCCACTACTTGAGTCCTCGGCGAAATGAACCGTTCGTAGCCGTCAATTGCGCGGCCATTGCAGAAACGTTGTTGGAAAGTGAACTGTTTGGCCATGAGCGAGGCGCGTTCACGGATGCGCATGAAGCGCGAGCTGGCAAGTTTGAACTCGCTTCGGGCGGTACGCTGTTTCTGGACGAAATTGGTGACTTGAGTCTTAGCGGGCAAGCCAAACTGTTACGAGTTTTAGAGGAAAAAGTGGTCGTGCGCGTGGGCGGTTCGCTGCCGATTGCCACGGACGCGCGAGTGGTCGCGGCGACGAATCAAGACTTGGCCAAAATGGTGCGCGAGCGTCGTTTCCGAGAAGATTTGTTCTTTCGCTTGAACGTCGTCACGCTGGATATGCCGCCGCTGCGGGAACGAGTGGATGATATTATTCAGCTGGCGGAACACTTCTTGGATGAATTTTGCCGGAAAGCGAGACGCCCTGTCCCGACGTTGTCCAAGGAAGCCGTTTCGCGTTTGCGGCAGCATCACTGGCCGGGCAATGTGCGAGAGCTCCGCAATCTGATCGAACGTCTGGCGTATCTGTCCGCGGGTGATTCGATCGAATCGTCTGACTTGGCGTTTACGAATCGCACTTCAGACGAACCGACCTATTCGCTGGATTTGACTTTGGCCGATGCAACTCGAGACTTTCAGGTCGAATACATTCGCAAGCAAATTGAACGAACCGGTGGCAACATGAGCGAAGCGGCCGAAAACATGGGCCTGCATCGTTCGAATCTTTATCGCAAAATGCGACAACTGGACATGCCGGCCGATTAACGTCTGGCTCGGCCGCCAAGCGACAATGCCATCTACTTCAGCGGCAAAGTGATGTTGTTTTGTAACGGACCGGACCGCTTGCGTTATTCCGCCACAAAGTAGCTGGCACTGGGCGTTGAACTAATCGCTACTGGCCTGCATGTTTTCCATCGCCAAGCGGACTTCATCGGGAATGCGAACGGGGCGTTGCGTTTGATAGTCAAAGATCACCACCACCGATTCTCCTTCGGCAGCAATATCATCGTGAGTTTGGCTAATAATCCGATGGTGCAGAGTCATGCTGGTGCGTCCTAATTTCTGGACCACGGAACCGACGTGAATGGTATCGGGATATTTGATCTGTTTGCGATACTGACACGCCACCGATGCCAAGATGGGCCCTAGCTTGACGGCCAACATCATGTCACGCAAATCCGCTTGTTCCAGAAAAGCAACTCGAGCTGATTCGAACCAGCGAATGTGGCGAACATTATTCACATGGCCAAACGCATCCATGTCACCCCACAGCACAGGCAGTGTTACAATTGCGTGGTAGCCAGCGAGTTTTTCATGCATCAACGGTCTTGCTCCGGTAGTTAGTAGTGGACGAGGTAACGAGTCCCTAAGTTAGTAGTGGACGAGGTGACGAGTCCCTAAGTTGGTAGTGGACGAGGTAACGAGTCCCTAAGTTGGTAGTGGACGAGGTGACGAGTCCCGCAAAAAAACATCGTTCGGAACTGCCAGGCGTCGCGAGCCGCAGGTAAACAAATTGGGAAATCACCGTCGGCCAGCCGCCTTGACGCTCACATGTTACCGGGCCGTAATTTCTGGAACAACCTTCAGCAACAAGATTCGTCGCCTCGTCCCATACGTGCGGCGAGGCGGCTGGAACCGACATCGCTCGCGTCACCATTCGTCTAAACCGAGTAAAACCGCTGCGCATTAATGTGAAACAGCTTTTGCTGTTGTGCCACGGTTCGGTTCGACACGATGGCTCGTAGCGCCGTAACCCAATCCTGCAGTGACGCCCCCAGTTTACAAACGGGCCAGTCGCTACCAAAGATGACTCGATCTTCACCAAATTCGTCCAGGCAGTGATTCACAATCGGAGCTAACAGGTCGGATGACCAAGATGCTGGAACTCGAGCAATAATGCCGGAGATTTTGCAAATCATATTGTCCAAAGTCGCCAATCGACTGATGCCGGTTTTCCATTCCTCTATGGTGTGATTCGCCTTTTGGTTGCCGCCAACTTGTTCGCTCATAAACGCTTTGGGGTCAGCGTTGCCGCAATGGTCCAGAATGAACTTCGTGTTAGGACATTGCTTGGCGAGCGCAAAGGCGTCGTCCAGTTCGGTTGGTCGCATGCACAGGTCAAAACTGAAATTCATTTCGGCCAGCAAATGCATGGAAGCGACAAACTGTTTTCCCAAGCAGAATCCAGCGGGAGTTGACGCGTGCAACACTTGGCGCACACCCTTGATGGCCTTGCTGTCTGCGTACTTGCGAATATATGCGCCGAACGTTTCTTCGGCCGGCCGGCCCGAAACCACTCCGGCCACCGTCAGATGATTTTCATCTTCTGCCATGCGAATAACGTGCTGGATTTCTTTTTCGTGCTGATCCGGCGCGACATCAATTTCCATGTAGATGGCTTTGGTGATGTTGAGCCCCTGGATGGCCTGCAGGTAATGCTGGATGGTATGAGACTGAGCGATCACCGGCGACGCTTCCTCTAGCCACGGCGGTTGGAACTGCGTCAGATCCCATAAATGCTGATGGGTATCGATGATGGCGATGGGCGATTCCGCTTGTGCCAACAGCGTTGGAGACGTGGCGGCGGCCAAGCCCATGGCGGCAGATGTGTGCAAGAACGAACGGCGATCCATACGAAATCCCTTGGCAACTAAATCTACGAATGCAAATTTCGAACGACTCAGTTTACCAAAATCAGATCGGCTGGCTATCGAAGATTGCGAGCTTTACACAGGACTTCATCCGCGCCGTTTTCGTCGCCGGTAGCTCGTAGCGAAGTGGATAACAGCGGATAAGCATGTTTTAGGCGGCCTTCGGCCCAGCGTCGATTATCAGGATAAGGATTCTGTGAGAATGTTTCGCGGCGTCCTTCAAAGAATTCGATCGAAGACTTCAAGATACTGATCGCGGTATCGTGGTCTTCCAGGGCCACCAACGTTTGAGCTCGATCCAGCTGAATGTCATGCAGCCGAGAAGACTGGAAACCGCGTTCGTCGCCAAACTCATCAATGATGTTGCGAGCCTGATCCAAGGCGGCCAGGTAGGCCGTTTCTGCTTTGGGCCAATCGCCCGACGCCGCGTATACTCGACCCAAATGCCGTTGAATATCCACTTGTTGGTGCATGAAACGAGGAATATTGGGATGTCGCCGATCTAGATTTTTGGTGACATCCAGCGCTGTCTTTAGCAGGTCTTCTTGGCAGCGGACGCATTTGTTTTCTTCATCGCGTTGAGGCGAACCGTAACGAGAAATACTGTGAAAGACTTGCAAGTAAACATTAGCCAGTTCGAATGGATAGTCTGGCATGTGCGGAAACCGTTCCATCAGCTGAGTCAAACGATCGACGGCATTCTTCTCAAAGTCGTTCATTTCTGGCTGCCGCCAATCTCGCCATCGCAGCTGCTGTCCTCGTTCTGCAACGCAGCGAGCCAACAGGAACTGAGATTCGGCGGACGTCGGTTCACTGGCTAGTAGCTGCTCTAGCTGATGGATAGCAAGTTGTAGATGTTGTTCGCGAGCTTCGGCTTCGTCCCTTTCGGCTCGTCCACGTCGTCGCTGAAACGGATTATGCAATGCGTGATAGAGCAGAAAATGGGTGTGTGCCACTTCGTAGCGAACCGACTGATCTGGCTTCAAGACGGATTCTAAATGTTGTAGCGCCGTCTCATGCGCCTCAATCGCTTTGCCTCGTTCACCATTCCAACGAACGACCGTGCCCAGCCCGTTGTAGACTCGAGCCAACTCCACGTTCATGGTTGGATTCGATCTTGTTTCCTCGGGCAGGCTTCCAAAGCGTTCGATCGCTCGTTCGTAGGCGGATCGAGCGGAGGAAAGATCGCCCAGGCGATAGTGAATGTCACCCACTCGGCGATTGGCCATCACCGACTTCACCAACACGCTGGTAGCATCGGACGAACGTTGCGAAAGGTCATCGTAAAAGGACAGCAAGTTTTCCAGGACAAAGGCCACATCTTTAGAAATGGGCATCGAATCGTGCGTATCAAACATGCCGCTGTCTTCGTCCGGTTCAATGGTCGATGCTGACATCATGGCCGTTGCGTTAGGCGAAAATTGGCCGTAAATTCGCTCCAAAACATTGACGGCTTCATCCACAAACTGGTCCGACTGGCGACGCATTTCTTCGGCTTGGCGGCGTTGTTCGTCCGCTTGCCGCCGCTGTTCCACTTGCTGCATAAAACCAACCGAAGTGGACACGCTAATGGCAATCAGCAGCGCCGCCACGGCCGCCGTCAAACCGGCCACGGCTTTATTCTTGCGGCACCAACGGACCAACTGTTCCGTCAGCGGCATGCGCCGAGCCTTAATGGGGCGATCTTCCAAGAAGGCGTCCAAATCATCCGCCAATTCTTCTGCCGTTTGATAGCGGTCATTCGGATCGGCCGCCGTAGCTTTCAGGATGATGGTTTCCAGGTCTTTGGGAATGCCCGGATTGCGTTTCCGAGGTGCCGCCAGTTGATGACTGGTCACCTTCTGCATCACGGACACTCGGTCTCTACCTTCAAACGCACGCTGGAACGTCACTAATTCATAAAGCGTCAATCCCAACCCGTAGATGTCGCTGCGTTCATCGGTTTGTCCTTGGAATCGTTCGGGCGCCATATATCCGATGGTTCCTACGATGTCGCCTGTCCACGTGACATTGTCCTGCTCGACCGCTTTGCCAAACCAAAGTCCGCCACCCAAACCACTCCTTCATCATCCAGCAACAAATTGCCGGGCTTGATGTCACGATGCAGTGTGGGGTGTGAATGCGCGTAGTGCAACGCACTGGCGGCTTGCAGACCAATCTTGGCCACGTTTCGCCAGAATTCGCCATTCAGATTGGCATTGATGGTGACCGGACGAGACGCGGAATTGGTTCGCGAGGATTCTTCGGCCGCATTATCTTGGTTAGCTGTTTTGGTCGAACCGTCGCTGCGTCCATTCGAACCGGCAATGCTGGTCGTCAGGGAAGCGGACAAGTTTTGCGTGGTAGAACGTTGTAACGAATCTCGGCGAATCTCACTGTGCAGTAGAGCTGCCGCATTGTGTTTAATGTGAAAGGAGCGAGCACTCCCGCTGGAATCGCTGCTAATGGAAATACTGGGTTCACGCAAAACATTGGATCGCAGTTCGGTCAGAATTTCATCCAAGCCAACGCCCATGATGTACTGCATCACAATGTAATGATGGCCGTCTTGTTCGCCGGTGCCAAAGACAGGGACAATGTTGGTATGGTGCAACTTTGCTGCCGTGAGGGCTTCTCGCTGAAAGCGCTGAATATCTTTTTCGCTGGAGAGCAACTGTTTGGGCAAGACCTTAACGGCCACGCGACGACCAAGCGAAACCTGTTCGGCTTCGTAAACAATGCCCATGCCTCCCCGAGCAATCTCGTTGATGACGCGATAATCGCCCAGTTGGTCGATATCCAATTCCGCTTTGGCTTTGGCCGCCAGCGTTTCCTTTTGTTTGCGACGGTTCAGTTTCTCCATGGTCAAAATGGTAGGAAACAGATCGCGAATGTCTTCGGCGAATTCCGCATGCCGCTTGGCGTAAGCTTCAATGGAAGGTTTGCCGCCGTGGCGAACTTCTTCGGCAAACTGTTCGGCCAAATCGTCTAGATCCAGATCGTCGGCTGCTGCGGACGAAGACGCGGTGTCGCCGAGCGAATCTGGGCGATGCGTGGAATCGGCCGATTCGTGACTGATTCGCAGACGCTGCAGATCGGCATCGGATTTGGGAAACGATTGTGACATGGTTCGGTCTCACCTAGGTTCGCGGCAAACGTCTGCATTGGTCTGGCACACGCTATTCAATATCCAATTCTTCCAGAATGTGCTTCAGCCGTTTAGCGCGGACATAGCGAATGCTGGCCGCTTTCTTGTTGATGTCCAACACTTCGGCAATTTCCGTATTGCTGAGCTGTTCAAAATGGCGCAGCCGCAAAACCTCTTGATCCAAGGCACTCATGCCTTCAATGGCTCGTTCAATGCGCACTGCCGTTTCCTCTCGCATGGCCACTTGGCTAGGCGATGTCAGCTGTCCTAACAGTTGTAGTGCTAGCGACGCTGACGCTGCCGATGGTGGCTGAGCTTGATGGATAGACCGTTCTCGCTTCGCGTCTCGCATCTTGGTTCCCAAATGACGGCGGTGGACATTGGCAATGGTTTGCATGGCGATCAATCGCAGCCAAACATAAATAGATCCGGAATGTTCGTTCATGTAATGGTGAATGCGGTCAGACGCATCCAGGAAGACTTCCTGAAGAACATCGTCCACATCCACTCGACTGGCCACTCGTTTGTCCAATCGCATGCTGATCAGGTTGTGCAACCGAGCGGAATGGAGTTCAAACAATTCAGCCAAAGCCTGTTGATCACCAGTTTGTAACAGTTCAACTAAACGACCCTGGTCATGTTCTACTTTGGACATCAAAAACTCTTTATGTGTTTGGTAACGTTGGCCAGAACGTGTCGCCTACAGTGGCTCGTACAGCATGGCAGTCGGTTCACGAAAGTCGCCAGGAATTGGTGTCTTCGCTTCATTCTCGCTGGGAAAGATGGCCTCGTCCATGAACGATATGGCTTTTTTCTGTTCGCCTGTAGATTGCCCAAATCGTTGCGAGTAAGTGTTCTGGTACGCTAATTTGCCCCGCGCCTCGGAGACCAAAGCTTCTTAACGCCTCTCCAGTGTTACGCTTCTGGTCTCCGAGATTTTTTATTTTGCGCATCCCCCAAAAGCGCAGTTCGAAAGGACCTTCGCGGGCCTAATAGCGTGCCGGGAAATGCGGGTTTCCCCAGCGAAGTGCGGGATTTGCAGTAGTCTTTCGCTTTTTTTCTTGGGAAAATAGTAACCCAAATTGGAACACCCCCAGGAAAAGAAAAATGGACATCGCATTACGAGTTGAAAATCTTCGCAAGGACTACGTCTTGAAGGGCGAAACAGTCTACGCGTTACGAGGCGTCAGCTTTGACGTGGAAGTTGGCGAATATATGTCGGTCATGGGACCGTCCGGTTCGGGCAAAAGTACATTGCTGAATCTTTTGGGTTGCTTGGATAGACCTACATCCGGAGCGTACTACCTAGGTGATCAAAATGTGGCCGAACTGGATGACGACGAATTGTCATTGGTTCGCGCTTCTAAGATCGGTTTTGTGTTCCAGTCTTACAATTTGATCCCGCAATTGACGGTGCTTGAAAACATTGAAGTTCCGCTACACTACCAAGGCAAACTGGGGCCGGATAGCCGAGAAGTCTGTGCGGAATTGGCAGAAATGGTAGGACTGGGAAATCGTTTGAATCATCGGCCAACGGAGCTGTCGGGCGGTCAGCAGCAGCGAGTGGCCATTGCCAGAAGCTTAGCGAATGATCCCTATTTCATCCTTGCGGACGAAGCTACGGGTAACCTGGATTCCAAAACCACCGACGAGATTTTGACGCTGTTCGAACGACTCAACTTGGATGGCAAGACCATCATCATGATTACGCACGAAGACGAAGTTGCCGAACGCAGCAAGCGAGTTCTCAAACTGCGAGACGGTGAAATTGAATCTGACGTCAAAAATACGAATGTTGTTTTCTCCAGGAAGTCGTAACCTTCCATCGATTGCCGTGTTCAAGTGAATACAGGAATGTTACCTATCCATCAAACAAAGGAAGAACACAGTCCGATGCTCAAGAACGCTTCCCAGAAAGGCCTGATCACGGGCAAAAAATTGACCCTGTTTGCCGTTGTGGCCGCCAGTGCCGGAGTGCTATGGCTGGGCGTTCAAAATTTGGTAGGCCAAGGTGAAGGCAAACAACCGTTCGTTTTCTACACGGTCAAGAAATCAGATTTACCGATTGTGGTTACTGAACGAGGCAGCTTGGATAGCCAAGTGGAAACCAAAGTCATTTGCCAAGTGGAGAACTCCAGTTCGGACCGCAGCGGCAATGTCGGCACGCAAATCATTTTCATTGTGCCCAATGGTAGTCCCGTCAAAGAAGGGGACTTGCTGGTGGAATTTGATTCGGCTTCTATCCGCGACCGATTGGATACTCAAGTCTTGGCGTACCAGAAGGCCATTTCGGCAAAAACACAAGCCGAATCCAAGTACCAGAACCAATTGCTGCAGAATGAAACGGCGCTCAAGGAAGCAGAACTCGCCGTTCAATTGGCCGAACTAGAACGCGAAATGTACGTGGATCCCACCAGCGGAACGTTTCAACTGGCCGTCGAAGAAATCGAACGCCAAATCGATGAAGCTAAGAATTCGGTATTGGAATCTCGATCCGCCTTGGAACTGGCTCAAGTCGACTACACCGGCATGAAGCAACTGTTCGAATTGGGCTATCGCGGCAAAAGCGATCTTCGCCAAAGCCGACTGAAACTGTTACAAGCCGAAGACCGCTTGGCATCTTCGTTCAATCAAATCAAAACGTATCAAAGCAATCGAACCAAGCTGACCAACTATGAACGCAAAATGCAGTTGCTACAGCTGGACGGGGCCGTCCAAACGGCCAAACGCAATCTAGTCCAGGTAAACAATGACAACGAATCGTCGGCAGCACAGGCCTTAGCCGCCAAAGTGGAAGCTGAAAGCACCGAACAAAAAGAACTGGAGCGTCTAGAACGCTACGAAGCGCAGCTGGAAAATTCCAAGATCTTTGCTCCGCACGACGGCATGGTCGTTTACGCTCGTCCCGATCGACGCGGCGGCGGTGAAATCTCGGAAGGGGCCATCGTTCGCGAACGCCAGGAAATCTGCACGCTGCCCGACATGTCGCTGATGGAAGTCAAGACACAAGTGCATGAAGCCGTTTTGGATCAAATTCGCACAGGTCTGTCGGCTTCGGTGCGAGTGGACGCGTTTCCGGGAAGCATTTATCCCGCCATCATCAGTAAAGTGGCAGTCGTTCCGTCTTCCGATGGCGGTTGGTTTAACACCAGCAGCGTCAAGACATATGAAACCGTGGTCAAGATCACTGGCAAAGTGGAAGATCTCAAGCCTGGGATGACCGCCGTCGTAGACATGCATGTAGATCGATTGGCCGGCGTCTTGTCGATTCCTGTTCAAGCAGTCATTCAAGTGGAACGAGATACCTGGTGCTATGTTGGGGCCGGAGACGGAGTGGAAAGACGCGACATCAAGCTGGGCCGATCCAACGATAAATTCGTGCATATCGTGGAAGGACTAGAAGAAGGCGAACAAGTAGTCTTGAACCCGATGGACGTCTTCAATGAAACCGCAGAAACCAGCAACGAAATTTCGGCCGAAGACAGTGCCCCGGAAGCGCCCGAAGGCAGCGGTTCCCTCGAAACAGATGCCGCCTCGCCAGAAGTTGAAGCTCCCGGCGGCGGCTTTGGTCCCGGCGCTGGACCTCCGGGCGGCGGTGGTCCGAATGGAAATTTCGGCGGGCGAGGCCGACCAGGATTTCAAGGTGGCGGACCACCTAGTTTTGGTGGCGGCAATGGCCCCGGCGGTGACGCAGGTGCGAACCCCGGTCGACGTCGTCCCGGTGGTCAAAACGGCGGACCTAGCGGTCGAGGCGAATTCGGCGGTGCACCTGGTTCGAACGGACCCGGATCAAACGCACCCGGCGAATTTGGCGGCGGCAGAAACGGTGGTGGTCGTGGTGGATTCGGCGGCGCAGGGAACGGCAGTGGCCAACGACCCGGCGGTGGCGGTGATCGAGGCAATCGAAGTCGACCCGGCGACGCTGGCGGAGAAAGTTCCGGCCAGGGTGCACCCACCGAATAGCCTTTTGTGTAGATCGGTAACGGAAATTCGCTAACCGCTATTTTACTTGCAATCGAGCGCGGGACATGTATTGGAATACCCTGAAAGTCGGCATTAAGAACCTCTTGCTGCACAAATTGCGCAGCTTGCTGACCGTGTTGGGGGTTATCCTCGGTGCTGGTTCCGTGATTGCCATGCTGGCCATCGGCGAAGGTTCTAAACGAGAAGCGTTAGAGCAGATTCGGCAATTGGGTGCCAACAACATTATTGTGCGAAGTATCAAACCAGGCCAAGACGGTGGTGGCGGTGATTCTGCAGCCAATTCGACTCAACAGCAAAGCATGGTCATTGAATATGGCCTGACGTACAAGGATCTGGAACGACTTAAAGCCACGCTGCCCACCATTTCGGAAGCCGTTCCCATCGCGCTGGTCACCAAACCGGCGTTTCATAAAGAACGCTGGATTCCCAACGCTCATATTTTGGGAACCACGTCCGATTACGCTCGAATCAAGAATCTGAAAATTCGCCGAGGGCGTTTTATCACGGCACCCGATCAGTGGAATACGGCCAACGTGGCCGTGCTGGGTGCCGGTGCGGCCGAACGCTTGTTCCAATACAAAGATCCCATCGGCAAGCCAATTCATCTGGGCGAAGATGTCTATCGAGTAATCGGTATCTTGCAAGGCAACGGTGGAGGTAACGCCACGCCCGGTGCTGTGGGGCAAAAGGACGCCAATGATGACATCTATATTCCGTTGGCATGTGCTAGAAATCGTTTTGGCGAACTCCAATCGATCTCGAGCGCCGGAAGTCGTAGTTTCGAACGCACGGAATTGAACGAAATCACGCTCAAGGTCGTCGATTCCGCTCAAGTCAGTCAAACGGCTGCCATGGTTCGCAAACTGTTAGAACAATCACACCCCATGGGCAACGATTTTCGGATGGTCATTCCGCTGGAACTATTGCAACGCGCCGAAGAAGAAAAACGCATCTGGAACATTGTGCTCGGCTCCATCGCGGGTATCTCGTTGCTGGTAGGCGGCATTGGTATCATGAATATCATGTTGGCGAGTGTTACGGAACGGACTCGAGAAATCGGGGTGCGCCGCGCGTTGGGCGCCAAGCGTCGTGACATCACCTTTCAGTTCCTGGTGGAAACCATGCTGCTGTCGTCCGTGGGCGGCGTTTTGGGCGTGGTGGTAGGTGTTTGCATTCCGCTGATTGTTAGCCATTATTCGGACATTGAAACCATTGTGCAGTGGTGGTCCATTTTGCTAGCGTTTGGTATTTCGGTCGGCATCGGTGTGGTGTTCGGTTTGTACCCTGCTAGACGAGCGGCGTTGATGGATCCGATTGAAGCGTTACGACACGAATAGTTTTCCATGAATCGATTGCTGCCACCGCTCTGCTTTCTCATGGCGCTAGTCATGCTGGTTATGGGCTTTGCCATTCTTTCAGTCGGCCTACCCGAAGCGAATGTATCCCTGCATGCAGCTCGAGTCACCGGTGACGATCAAACCACGTCCGTCCTGGAAAACGACTTGAAAAAGAAGCGAAATCACCGTTCGCTATTGATCGGCAGCCTGTTTGCGGGCAGCGCCGCGATGACCGTCGTCGGATTTGCTTCGATGAAGAATCGATAAAACCGGTTGCCTTTCGCTGATCGCCAAGACTGCGACGATCGCCCTTCTCCTCCATCTACCGAAGCCTACTTCGCTTTGTCTAATCCCGTATATTCACTTTCGCCGACACAAGAGTTGGAAGTGGATACGGCAGAATAATTCATTCATTTGCCAGCACTCGCAATTCATGCACATCAAGTGCAACTGCTGCGATGCTGCCAGGACGATTTTGATTCGAGGTTAGATCTAATGCCTTCACCAACCGCTCGGCTAGTCTTGCTACTGCTGGGACTGAATTTACTGGCCACTTTCGGCTGTTCGCGCACCAAGTACCGATTAAACGCGGACCAAGACGCCTATTGTGTGCTCCAGCAAAAAACGCTGGGAACACCCTGGTCTCCGGAAATGAACTATTCGGTGTACCCTCGTCCTG
Source organism: Pirellulaceae bacterium (assembly GCA_041399205.1). Lineage (GTDB taxonomy): Bacteria > Planctomycetota > Planctomycetia > Pirellulales > Pirellulaceae > JAGQOZ01. Next base: position 554,852 of record JAWKTK010000003.1, read on the forward strand.
ATTCACGGCTGTACGATCCCAGTTGCGTGGACGATCCGGCGCTGCCGGTCCCGGCGCCGCAGTTGTACGCCTACAACTTGCCTGCGCTTCCCCAACGCGATCCCGCTCGGTTCAAGTCCGCATCGCCAGAACGAGCTCGCGAAACTGACCAAGCAAATCAATCCCAGCAAACCGATCCGAACCGTTTCCCATCGGGCCGTCAAGCAGAGTCAGCCAAAGCGATCGACTCGTCACCGGCGACCGAACAGAGCGGCAACCCCGAATCGACCATTCCCGACGCTCCGGAACCTCCTTCGCCGCCGGCCGATCCGACGCCCAGCGTGCTGACGCCTCCGGACAACGTCAACAAGTCATCAAATCGTTTCAAGGCGGTTTCGTATCAATCGGACAAGCAGCCTGACAACCAGGAAGCGATCACGCCGCTGATTGCATCAGACAACTCCAACGTCATCGATTCTCTACAGCAGGAAGATGAAGACGCCGTCAGTTCGCTCAGCGACGACGAATTGTTGGAAGACACGGTGGTCAATCGCAAGCGCCCTATTCCGGAAGACTATTGGGCTGAAGTGCCGATCCAATGCCTGCGACGTATGATTGAATTCGATACGGTGATTGCTGAATACAAAGACACGTTTACGGACGAACCTAGCGATGCGTTGTTTGACGATTCGCCTCGGCTAAGCCTGGAAGACATCATCGAATTGACGTTGCTGAACAGTCGCGAGCTGCAATCGCAAAAAGAGGCGTTGTACCGATCAGCCTTAGGGCTGACGCTGGAACGCTTTGACTATCAGTTGCGTCCTTCGTTTGGAAACAACGGCACGGCGGTCAACTATTCGCACAACCGCAACGGCGGTCTGACCGTCAACAACTTGAGTATTCCGACCAATTTCCAACTGCAACGCATGCTCTACACCGGTGGCGACTTTCTGGCTCGCTTTGCCAATAGCGTGCTGCTGACCTTCAACGGACCGCAAGGCTTTTCATCCGACGTCAGTTCCGAGTTGCTGTTCAGCTTTTCACAAGCGATTTTGCAACGAGACGTCCAATTGGAAAATCTCACACAAGCGGAACGCAATGTCGTGTATGCAGCTCGAGACTACATGCGGTTTCGCAAGCAGTTGTTTGTCAGCCAAGCGTCACGTTATTACAGCTTGATTCGACAGTACCGCCAGATTGAAATTGAAAGCCAAAACTATTTCACTCTGGTTCGCGAATTCAATCAGCGAGAAGAAGAGTTTAACGCCGGTCAAACTTCGCGTATTCAGGTGGACCAGATTGAACAGCAGGTGATTAATGGTCGCCGAGGATTATTGAGCACGTGTACGAACCTGGAAAATTCGATGGACGACCTAAAACTTCAAATCGGATTGCCCACGGAACAGATGATCAACTTGGACTTGACCGAACTCCAACTGTTGACGCTTCGGGACGAATTGGCGGTGAATTCGGAATTGATTGATCGCGTGCGAAAACGACTGAATCTGGCGCTGTCTGCCGATGAACCTTCGCAGGCCACACTGCTTAGCACCAGCACCAGCTTGATTGAACGCATGTTGGATTCGATTCGTATCCGCGAAGAACTGGAAGATCCCGTGGGCGATGCCAAACCGCTGCGAGAACTCTTGATTCTCACCCAAATTGAAACGGCCAGAATTGTCGTTCGCGAAGCCAACGCCGACTTGGACGAAGAATTGAATTCGGAATCGTCCAACGCAGAAACGGTCCTGCAACGACGCATGAACGTCTTAACCGAATCGGCCAATATGTTGCGTCTTCAACTGGAACTGATCAACGAAATCCCCTTGTCAGACCAAGCGATTGCCGAAGCGCAGGCATTGTACGATCCGCTGGTAGACCGGATTGTGGACCTTTCGCGCGAATTACGAGGTTCGCTGACGGAAATGGATGAGCACACGGGCCGGACAGGCCCTGCCGCCGAGGCGTTGCAGCGAGATGTCGCGATGGCAGTCGAATCGCTGGATCAAGCCATCGGCATTGATCACGACGACATGACAGCGGAGGAAGAACTACAGCAAACGGTCAAGCTCACCAACGAACTACTAAGCACCAGCAGCAGTTTCCTGATTAGCGAAACTGGCGGTCTGGTCCCGGTAGAAATTGATATGGACGACGCCATGATGACGGCGCTGGTCCAACGGTTTGACTTGATGAATGAACGAGGTACGTTGGCAGATGACTGGCGGCAGATCAAATACGCCGGCGACGATCTACGTTCAGTTCTTAACCTGCAAGCGTCCCAGTCCATTCGAACTCGGCGCGACGTCAATCGGCCGTTCAATTTTACTTTTGACGAAAGCACCACCTCTTTGCGTCTACAATTCGACGCGCCGCTCAATCGACAAGCTCAGCGAAACAACTACCGCAATACGTTGATCAACTATCAAGCGTCGTTGCGTCGGCTAATGCAGTTGGAAGACACTATCAAGTTAGAGGTGCGTCGCGATTTACGAGCCTTAGCTTTGGGCCGCGAACAATACGTCAATGATATTGCCAGCGCCGCGTTGGCCTATGAACGAGTTGTCAGTACGGAGCTGGAATTGCGTTTGGGCATTGGTAATGTGGCTTCTCGAGACTTCTTGGAAGCTCAGAATTCGTACATCAATGCTTTAAGCAACGTGGCCAGCCAGCATATCTCCTACGTGGTGGACAGGTTGAATCTGTTCTTGGACTTGGAATCGTTGACGGTGGACGATACCGGTTTGTGGCCACAAATGTATGAAGAACAGTTGCAACCATTGCCGGCGTACCAGTTCCCCGACTACGCTTTGCCCGCGTATGGATCCTTGCATCCGTGTCTGAAGTATTCCAAGTGCATTCGCCGCATGGAGCAGGTGCCTCCCGGAGTAGCGATGATTCATCGAACCGCCGAACAGAGCAGCCAAGACGTGACGCTGGGCGATGTTACTGTCCCCGCAGCCAACGCCGATGCTGCGGATGACGTAGATGTGTCACCGGAACTGGTGCCAATGACCGAATCGGTTGCTCCCGAACCAGTCCCAGTTACCTTAGATCCCAACGATCTGGGACTGGTGACGCCTTACAATTGACGTTGACCATAACCGCCTTGCTGCCCTACGCCTCATCGGACGATCGTGGAAAAAGAATACGCTCTGAAATATCGACAGCTTTACCAGCATCACTGGTGGTGGCGTACGCGTGAATCCATAATTTGGAACTGCGTTCGTCAGTATGCGGGCAATCGTACCGACCTCCAAATCTTGGACGTCGGCTGCGGAGATGGTTTGTTTTTTGACGCACTTGGTGAATTCGGCCAAGTGCGAGGTGTCGAAATTGACGACCGTATTGTCGATCCACAGGGGCCACACTACGAACGCATCTTTGTGGGTCCGTTTGATTCGTCTTATCAAGTCGAACAACCACTTTCCGTTGTGTTAATGCTGGATGTCTTGGAACATCTGCCCAATCCAGAGGAATGCTTATCGCATGCGATTCGCTTGTTGGCGGACGATGGCATCGTGATCATTACAGTACCGGCGTTTCTTTGGCTGTGGACTCGTCACGACGACATCAACATGCACTGCACTCGGTATCAGAAACGGAGTTTCGCACCGCTGGCCGCGGCAGCCGGCATGCGGATCGATCGATGGGAATACTTTTTCCACTGGCTGGTTGCTGCCAAACTGGCGGTTCGTCTGAAAGAACGTTTGATACCCGGTGATCCCAAGCCGGCAGCACTACCTCCGGCCCCGCTGAACCAACTGCTAAAAACGGCGTGCGATATCGAACACGCGTTGTGCGGCTGGATGAAGCTTCCCTTGGGAACATCTCTTTTGGTAGTTGGCGGTCGAGAGACAAACTCGGCAGTTCGTTGATCTGTTTGGCTTGGCCTCGCTTCACGCATGATCCGATCGCCACAAATGGATGGCTCGCCGAGCCAGCTGTTGTTGTCTTGTGTCGATTGCGTCTAGAGTCCATTGATCGGGGGGTTCTTCTCCCAATGATTTGGTCATTTGATAGCGACTGCGGCAGTAGCTGGCAGTTTTGGATTCAAGCAAACCATTGCCGATATCGGTGTTAAGGCCTCGCTCTAACAACGTCAGATTCCCAAGGCGATAGACCGCGCGTGGAAAGACATCTTCCGATACAAAGTCATCCCATTCTGGCGTTGGATTCTCCGGCAAGATGTGCTCGATCGTGGCAGGGTCAGTTTCGAAGTCAATATTATTACCAGACAAGTCCATTTCGTGTTTTGCCAAAATGAATCGAACAAGCCGCTTTCGCTGGCCGGACGTGTCAATTTCGATCTCCGCATAATTGCGTTCGAAGCGATCATCCGGAACATAGATAGGTTTTAATCGTTCAAAGATTTCGCCAACACTTGTTGCCTGGCCCGACAAGACGGCGTTGGCAGCCTGATGGTACACGGGCTCCAATTCGTTTGTATTGAGATTACTGATGGTCGTATAACGAAACGTAATGACATTCACAAGCTTTAACAGACGATCGAATGTCTGCGGTGACAACTTATCCCAAGCTGCCAAAAACAAAGGCGTAGATTGTTGGTCGCGGTAGAGAAGCCGTTCGCGAATCAGCGGCTTTGCGTTGGGGCGATCAATCCAGTATTCGTGACTTGCGTCTGCCAATGCGGAAAAAAGCTCGGCGTGCTGTTCCAGGCCGTCCACCAGCGAAATCACATCGTCGGACCTTCGAATTCGATCTCGGACAATCTTGTACAACTGCGTGGATCGAACCTTGGGCAGTTCTGTCTGCAAATGATAACGCAGGAAACTGGGAAACTTTTCTTGCTTAACCGTTTGAATCAACCGAGTCCAACGCCGCTGCAGGGCTTTCAAATCGGACTGTGTTTGAACTCGTGAGAACAGAAAATTCTTCAACAAGTCCGTTGTAGAAAGTTCGACTCCGCGGGCGTTAAGCGTTTCGAAGACAGTGTACGCATTTAGCTCGTCGTCTACTGTAATTGCGATGAACAGCAACTGACGAGCTACCGTCTCGTTCAGTAGTTCGGCCAGCGCCCTACCGTCGTTGGCGATCGTGCTGTTTGCCAATTGTGACCGAAAGAAACAATAGCAATTCCACATAGCTCGATTCGATTTGGGCAATCGCCTGACATTCGCTGGGGTCCGCAAACGCACCAAATAGTCTTGATAGAACGGGTCATCCGTTTCGTTGAGCTGTATCTTGCTGGTAATAGTTAGAGACGCGGGGTTTTTTTCGCCAATAAACCGAGATCGCAACGAATCAGCTCGTTCCTGATTGTCACTCGAATCAACATTGTCTGCCGATAGCTGCCCCAGGCGTTGAATGACGGCCAGGGCCAGTATGCTAAGCGTGGCCAGACGTTGCTGGCCGTCTATGATTACGAATGAACGATCACTGTCGGCCTCCAAGACCAGCGTTCCCATATAATGCTTGACCTCCGGACGGCCTTGTACCTCAGTGATGTCCGCCCACAGATCTTCCCATTGCTCTTCTTGCCACGAGTAATCTCGCTGGTAGGGAGGAATGCGATACAAACGCCCGTTTCCCAGAATGTCCAACAGCGATGCCGTCTGCGTGTCGAGCAGAATGTTCTTTGGCATTGTCAAGTGCTCCAGATCAGCGTTGATAGATGCATTCTTTGCGACGCCAGATCACCGCTCATTAAGTGTTGCCTCGAAACGACCCAGCACTCCATTATCATCCATAACTTCGGTGGCCAGTGCAAAGGGGTGCGATGGGGCCGCGTGAAACGCGGGATTGCCCACAAATTGAACGCATACCAAATTTGGCGGGCGATGTATCACGTTGCCTGGAATCCGCGAAAACACACCTTGGCCAAGACTGGGCATCCCAGTTAAAGCCGTCAATATCACCGTCGACAAAGCGTTCGCCGGGAGCAGAGTATTGCCAGGCAAAGAAAAAGTGGTAGGGGCAAGTTGGGTTCGGGAACTGCGTGCGAAGCGGTGGCGGTGTTGATGTAGCCGCCATCGGTCATGGCCACAACCAAGTCAGACGAATTGAATTCGCCATCGCCGTTCCAATCGCCGGTTTGCCAAGTCGAATTCAATTCGAACGCGTCTTCATATTCGCCGGCGGTAAAAATGGCGACCAAGTCTTGCGAATCGAACGAACCGTCTAAATTCGCATCGCCAAAACGAGTCTCCACCACTCGATGAATCAACAATTCGATATCTCGCGAATCCAGCGTGCCGTTGACGTCATAATCCCATTGCGGATCAAACTGTTCGCTTCGCACGGCTGATTGCAGACTGGATACGTTGTCCACTGTGATGCCGTCGCATGTTCGCGGCTGAACGCAGACAAACTTGTAGTCTAGATCCAATTGGATGTCCCAAGGTTTGGAAAGGATGCCATCATCACGAGTGATCAAGTCGGTGACGTTAGTGCCATCTAAACCAGAACGTTGAATCTTGACCGTGCCGTTGTCCAGCCAATACAGATGATTGTTTCGCACATCCAACGCCACTCCATGCGGCGCGGCATCCACGCCGGACGGCGGAATCGTGTACAGCGTCTCGATCATCGAACCATCTAATTGGGACCGCTGAATCTGATCGGTTCCTCGATCGGCCCAGTACATCTGATTTCCGGGAATATCCAACGCGATGCCTCGGCTCAGCGAAAGCCCGGTGGTCACCAAGTCCACTACGTTGGAACCATCCAGATTGGATCGCTGAATTTTGTCTGTGCCATAATCCGTCCAATAGATGTGGCCGCCATCCAAATCCAGCGCCAGATAGTACGGAGAACCAAGGCCGGTGACCAGGTCTTCCACTTGCGAACCGTCCAAGTTCGCGCGTTGGATTTTCTTTGTTTGTGCGTCGGCCCAATAGATTTTTTGGCCTTGTGGATCGACTTCAATGTCGGCAGGAAATCCTAACCCCGTGTCAATCAACGTGACAATGTTCGAACCATCCAAGTCGGCCGCTTGGATCAGATTGCGTCCATTGTCGGCGAAGTACATGCGTTGGCTCTGAAAATCAATCGCCACGCCTCGAGCTTCGCCCAAGCCGCTAACCAGCACTTGGTGATTCGTCAAATCTCCATCAATGCGGTTGATCGTATTGGAAAATCGATCTGTCCAATAGATGGTCGGATAAAGTTGTGCCACACCACCGTTCGCGAACCCAAGAATACTCAACAGAATGCCAAGAACCGTTTTGCTGCCGTTCATTTTTCCGCCATCTTGTCTTTGGATTCAGATTTTTGTCGCAACCAAATGGCCCCGTTGTAAGGGTACCCACCGCGCATTGGCAGACCGTGACTCATATTTTGAAGCGAACAAGAATGACTGTCAAACACAACGGGAATGCTAACCACGCTTGGCAACCACGGTTCTGGCGTGACCCGCCAAGTCCTTGATGGTCTTTTGATATTTCAAATTGGGCGCCGCGTCTATGAGTTTTTGAACAGGATGATTCAGTTCATCGGAGATTTCGAACAACAGGAATCCGTTTGGTTCGAGTCGCTCGGTGGATTCGGAAATCAAACGACGAATTACATCGCAGCCGTCGTCGCCGCTGAAGAGTGCTACGTGTGGTTCGAATTCTCGTACGTCTTTCTGGATGTCCGGCAATTCGCCAATTGGAATGTATGGCGGGTTGCTGACCACATAGTCGAACATGCCGGACGGAACGTTCGCAAAAACGTCGCTTTCCAAGAATGTAATGCGATCTGCCACGTCATGCTTCCGTGCGTTCTGTTGGGCAATGGCCAAGGCGTCGGGGCTGACGTCCACGGCGGTGATTTCTGCGTGCGGCAAATTCTTGGCCAAACAAATCGCCACAATTCCACTGCCCGTACCCACATCAATGATGCGCAACGGCTTGTCTTTTTGGCCCTGCTCTTGGATCAAGTCCAAGGTGCCAATCACCAGGAATTCGGTTTCTGGTCGAGGAATCAATACGGCAGGCGAAACATCAAAGTCCAGCGAATAAAATTCGCGATAGCCAACCAAGTAGGCAACGGGAGCTCCTTCCGCTCGGCGCTTGACCAGCGAACGGTATTCGGTGCGAACTTCTTCACTGGCCGGTTCGGCAAACGCCGTGTACAGCATGATTCGTTCGCATTGGCGAACACGAGCCAACAGAACTTCGGCATCCAGCCGAGGCGTTTCGGAACCATGCTGCTTCAGATAGTCCGCCGTCCATTCCAGCAGCCGACCAATCGTCCATTCCGTTGTTTCCGACATGTCACTTCCTACAGCAAGATTCGCTCGAAATTTCTCGACACCCGCCCTACCTTCTTCGCACTTACGACAGGCTCTCATTCTTATTGAATTCCGCCGCAGCGAATACGGGGCGAACCAATGCCAACTCGCTCCAGAACTTCCTTCGAACCAATCGCTCGCCATTCGAAGGGAATTGGTCATTGACGAGTCAAAGAATGTAAACATTCGCCGTTAGCGAGTCTGCGAAATCTGGAAAATATCGAGAAGATGCTTTGAATTGGCGGCCAAATCGGTAATACTCGAAAGGCGTGATTTTTTCTTTTTGAACCCTCAGAGGTAAAGCTAGTGACCCTAAACGGAAGCTCGTTCTAATGCATAGCATCTTTGATATTGAATATTTTATTGGGGAATCGGTGTGGACTCGGCGCGTGCGCCAGCGAATTACGTCCATTGCCAAGTATTCCGTTTCGACGCTGATTATTGGCCAATCTGGCACCGGCAAGCAATTTCTTGCTCGTTCTATCCATCAGCACAGCGATCGTCGCCATCAACCGTTTATTCCGTTGCGCTGCGCAGCGATTCCAGAATCTTTCTTTGCGGCTCAATTGTTGGGTCATGAAAAAGGCGCTTTTCCTGGCGCGATGGGATCGTCTTTGGGTTGTTTGCACGCGGCCGGTAACGGCACGGTTCTGTTGGAGGACGTGGACCAACTGAGCTGGGAAAGTCAGGCCCATTTGGTCGAAGTATTGCGGTCTCGGCGAATCCAGCCTATCGGAAGTTCCACCACGGTTCCATTGAACGCTCGAATCATCGCCACCGCCAGCAGCGACCTGGAAGACGCAGTACAAGGCGGACGTTTTCGCCAAGATCTGTATGACTTGTTGGCGGCCGTCACCGTGGAAACGGCAGCATTGGTGGATCGGTTAGAAGATGTCGAACCATTGGTTCAGCATTTCGTGGCCAAGATCTGTTTGGAAGCCGGCCTACCCTGGAAAACGCTCAGCCCTTCTGCTTTGGCCATGATCCAAGCCTACGAATGGCCGGAAAATCTTGACGGCCTGCAAGCGGCGTTGGAACGCGCAGTATGTGCGTGCGAAGACGAAGTGATTGGCCCCGAGCATTTCGCCGAATTCGTTCTACCCGAATGGGACGATACGGCCGCGCCGTGGCAGTCGAGTCTCGATGCGTTTGAAGGGTAAGAAGGGTTTCGCAGCTGCGCTTCGCTTCTTTTCGACCAGTGGCGAAGCTGTGGCAGTGCGGTCAAATGGGCGCCGCCTGCCTGATTGCCGTTGGTAACGCTTATCCGATTTTGGTTCGGCCCATGTAGGGCTGAAGTGCTTCCGGTATTAAGACGGAACCGTCCGCTTGCTGGTAGTTTTCGATCACCGCAATGATCGCTCGGCTTAGAGCCACCGCCGTTCCGTTCAGCGTGTGGACAAAGGTGGTCCCTTTTTCGCCTTTCTTTTTGTAGCGAATGTTCAACCGTCTGGCTTGGTAGTCGGTGCAATTCGAAGTGCTGGTGACTTCGCCATATTCACCCGCGTCACCTCGACCAGGCATCCACGCTTCCAGATCGAATTTTCGATACGCCGGTGCTCCCAAATCGCCGGTCGACGTATCGACAATGCGAAACGGAATTCCCAACCCGTCAAAAATTCGACATTCCAAATCGCGAATATGCATCAACATGGCGTCGCTTTGTTCAGGCAAGGTAAACGCGAACATTTCCACTTTGGTAAACTGATGCACTCGGTAAAGTCCTCGAGTGGCTCGGCCGGCGGCGCCGGCTTCTGTGCGAAAGCAATGACTGATACCGCATAGCTTCATGGGCAATTGTTCGTCAGAAAGAGTTTCGCCGGCCAACGAACCACCCAGCGTGATTTCGGCCGTAGCCACTAGACTGAGGTCGGTGTTGTTGATGCTATAGATTTGTGTTTCGTTCCCTCGCGGATTAAAGCCAATGCCTTCCAGGACGTCGTTTCGAGCTAAATCGGGCGTGGTGGTGGGCGTGAAGCCTTCGGCCATTAAGATGTCCAAGGCGTAACGTTGCAGCGCCAATTCCAGTAGCACCGCTTCATTTCGCAAGAAATAAAAACCTTGGCCCGTGGTCTTGGCACCGGCAGGAAAATCAAACAGGTCCAGCTTTTCGCCCAGTTCCACATGATCCAGCGGTTTGAAATCAAACTTGGGCACTTCCGTCTTGCCGTACGCGACCACTAAATTGGCTTTGTCGTCCTTGCCAATCGGCGCGTCCGGATGCGCCATATTGGGAATTTGTCGCTGAATTTGCAGTAGCTCGGCGGCCATTTGATCGTGTTCGTTTTGCGCCGCATCCTTGGCTTCTCGTAGTTGGCGACCTTCTTCTTTACGAGCTTCCCGTTCGGCGTCGTCTTTGGCCTTCCCGATGCTTTTGGAAACTTCGTTGGCCTGTCGATTCAGTTCTTGAACTTCGTTTAACTTGTCACGACACAATCCATCCAATTCGACAAACCGATCGACGTCGGCCGACATGCCTCGATCTACACAATTTTTCTTAACGGCAGCAACTTGATCGACAATGAATTTGCGGTCTAACATGGCAATTGATTTCTATCTTGGCGAACCGAATTTCGGTTCGAAATAACATCTTCAGCCGAAGGATGACAATCTGAATCTCGCTAAACGGCGACGCGGCTTAATTCGTACCATAAATGCGCGCTGGATTTGATCCCCCGATGATAGTCGGCCAGCGAAAACTTTTCATTGGGGCTGTGCGTGTTGTCGTCATTCAATCCCCAACCCAACAACAATGTCGGCGCGTCCAGCGTGTCGGTAAACCGGCTGACAATCGGAATGGAGCCGCCTTCGCGGATGAATACGGGCGAATGCCCAAATCCTTGTTCAATGGCTTTGGCCGCCGCATCAATGTACGGCGAATCCAGCGGAACCGTAAATCCCGGCGCGTGATGCATCTCTTTTAGTTCCAAGGTAATGCCAGCAGGACAGAGTTCTTCCAGCATGGTGCGCAGACTAGCGGCAATGGCGTCCGGATTTTGTTGAGGCACCAGCCGAAAGCTGAATTTGGCAGACGCTTGATTGGGCAAAACCGTTTTGGCTCCTTCACCTTGATATCCGGTGCGAATGCCGTTGATGTCAAACGAAGGCCGAGCCCAGCGGCGTTCCAGCGTCGAATAACCTCGTTCGCCTGCCAACGCCGCGACGCCCAATTGCTCCATGAACGAACGTTCGTTAAATGGCAACGCGGAAAACTGCGAACGTTCGCGATCCGACAAAGCTTCCACGTCATCATAGAAACCAGGAACCTGAATCTTGCCTTCATCGTTCACCAGCGCCGACAACATCTTGGTCAACGCGTTGGCCGGATTGGCTACGGCACCGCCAAACGTGCCTGAATGCAGGTCTTGCTTGGGGCCGGTCAGAATCAATTCAAAATACGCGATCCCTCGCAGACCATACGTAATCGCCGGATGGCCTTTGCTGAACTGGCTGGTATCGCTGATGACAATGACGTCACAGGCGAGTCGTTTCGCGGCTTCTGGACTCTGCAAAAACTCGGACAGATTTGGGCTGCCAATTTCCTCTTCGCCTTCAATCAAGAATTTGACCTGCATGGGCAACGTGCCTTCGGTCTCGATCCAAGATTGAACGGCTTTGACATGCGTTAGCATCTGGCCTTTGTCGTCCGTGGCGCCGCGAGCATAAATGTTGCCGTCTCGTACGGTTGGTTCAAACGGTGGAGAGATCCATTCGTCCAATGGGTCGGGCGGTTGAACATCGTAATGACCATAGACTAACGCCACCGGCCGATTCGGCACGGGCGCTGATTCGGCATAGACCAACGGATGACCGTCCGTGGGAATCAATTCACTGCGAAAGCCCAGTTCGACAAATTGAGCCAGCACCCAATCTGCAGCTTCGGCCACCTGAGCTCGATACGAACCATCCGTACTGATACTGGGAATCTTCAACAGCTGGCGCAAGTCTTGTTCAAACCGTTCGCGATTGCTGCTGATGAATTCGTCAAGCTTTGTCATTGTTCGTTAACCATTTCGGCTCAAGTAAACTGCGTAAAGTTGAATTAGGATACGAGTCGGCGAGGTTATGTAAAATGGTGCTTTCCTCGGCGATTGCAGGGAAATATAATGCGTGTTCTGGTGGTAAGGCGGAATCAGGTAGTCCGGTTTAGTCGCTTTGCGAAAAGTACAAAACACAGGAGTATTGAAATGGCGGACGGATCACAATCACGAACAGCAGTTTTGGAAATGGACGCGCCAGTCAAACATGACGCTCGTCCAGAAAACGACCGTCGTGCTCGTCGCCAGCCTCGCTATCACGTGATATTGTGGGATGACGACGAACATTCCTATGATTACGTCGTCCGAATGATGCAGCAACTTTTCGGTTACTCGTACGAAAAGGGATACAAAATCGCGTGCGATGTCGACGCGGCTGGCCGCACGGTTTGCCTAACCACTACTCGCGAACACGCTGAATTCAAACGAGACCAGGTGCATGCATTCGGTCGCGACGCATTGATTGCGTCGTGCAAGGGCGCCATGAGCTGTACGATCGAACCAGAAGAAACGCCCGAAGCGTAGGTCTCGGCGGCGATTAACCAGGGCAACTTCTGGGTTCGAAACGGAATCACCAAACGCGAGTGTTAACTAAGCGCTGGGCGTTTCTGAATTTTTCCAGCGAAACAAGCCACCTGGCCAACATTCCTGTTGTTGGCTTCCAGCTGTCGACTGCGCAGTCTGGGTGTTCGAAAGATCCTTGTTCGCCCGTGTGTTGGTTTATGGGCGGCTTAACTCTATTCGCCACCTACCTCCTTGCTAATAATTCTGACAAAGATCGACCGCAGTCTTTGCAGGGGTGAAACATTGGCTAGATTAGGTATTTGAGTTTCATCTTCGGATTGGAGCGGTATGGCAATGGCGTTGCATCGATTGAGTGTTGTTGTGTTGTTATTTTCTACTGTCGCCAGTGTCACGGCGCAGACTCGAGTCATCGTGCGATCCGGTGACCGTGTACCGGGAGTCATTGGCACACGATCTTTTTGGAATTTTGGTTCTGTGCGCGCCGGGCCGGCAGGCGTTGCATTTGTCGGGCATTTCCCGGGCGACGAATTGGCTCGTTCCCCAGCGGTATACCTAGCGTCTCAGGACACGTTGCAAGTTATCGCAATGCAAGGCGAATTTGCTGCCGACTTTGTCGACATCCGGTTTGATTCACCATGGCCACTTAGTATGGACGCGGCAGGCAACGTCCTTTTCTTGTCAAGTCTATCTGGATTCGACGCCGGTACCGGCGATCCCAATTGTTGGCTCGGCAATGGAACCGATCGAAATTCGCTGGTTCCCAAGAATCAACCTAGCGACATCGACGGTTTTTTCTACGAGAATGTGGGAAGCTGCGCTGTCTCGGATGATGGTTTGGTGGCAGGCCGAGGCCAGTTGCTGAGCGAATCGGAAACTCGACACGCGGCATTGTGGCGCTATCAAGATGGCCAATTCGAAACGTTGGCGTATGCGTCGGGAGGAATCCCTGGTTGGAGTGGCGAATTCTTGAATTTTGAATCGGTTCAGGCTTTGGACAACAACCAGATCCTGTTTCGCGCTCAAACCTATCTGCCGGCCTATCCGGACCTGATGAACGACGAATATGGCACATTGTGGCGTTATCAGGACGGCGAATTTCAACTGCTCGGTCGGTCAGGACAGCAAACCACCAGCGGTCTGGAGCTATTCGGGTTTTCTTCGTATGTCTACAACGAATCTGGCGTCGCGTACATTTCTCATTCGGTCGACGCTCTAACCGTGGCTTACACGTCATTCGACCAAATCACCACCGAAGTCGTCTCGACCGGAGACGATGTGCCGCTACGTGAAGGAACGTCCATCTTGCGAGAAATCAGGGGAGACAATTTTTCTGATTCGTCGTCCGGCCTAAGAATGACCGACGATGGTGCCGTACTAATACATGGTGTCCACATCAACCAGGAACGCGACTACGGTGGTGAAGCGCTTTGGATCGCTCGACCTGGCGAACCGCTCCGTTACGTTGCCGGCTATGGTGATCCCGTTCCGGGGCGTCCGAACGATGCGATTGGCTACATGGATCACGGTTTCAATACCTTTTATGAATACGCCATGAATCCAGACGGTACGGTCGCGTTTTTGGCTGCTACGGAACAATCGAATTGGACTCTTTGGATTTCCGAGCCTGATGCGCAAGCTCCGCAGCCGGTGCTTTTCTCTGGCGACGACTTCGTCTTTGCGGATGGTTCAACGCGTACCATTCAGCAGATCCTGTTCGACGCGGGGCACACTGACAGTCGTTCGAATCGCCGATTTACAACTGCCGATTCCGAGTTTCCCGTTCATTTGCTTTTTACGGATGGTTCGTCCGCCATTGTGGCAATCACCGTCCCTGAACCAAACGGACGCCACGGTGGGCTCGTTCTATTCGTTGGCATTTTGGCTGCTCATCGTCGAAGGAAATCATCATGTGTTTAAGAATCGCCGGACTTGTGATTGGCTTCTTTGTCATTTGGAAGTGCAGCGTCGCGACTGGCACCGAATCACGCTGGCTGGACAGCACCTCCGGAGACTGGACGGATGGAACTCGCTGGTCCACCAGTCCCAACTTCCCGCAGAACAATCAGCCATCGCCGGGCATTGGCTACGACGTGCTCTTGGACAATCCGGGCGATTACCAAGTGCGTCTGGCGCAGGATGCCACCGTCGACAGCATTGATATTCGATCAGGAACGCTTTTCTTTGACCGCCAGTCGTTCGGCCCTCGGCCAACTCTGCAGGCGGATCGCATTTTGGTTGGTCCAGACGGACGCTTGGAGGTCAATGACGGACGAATCGAAACTTCGCAATTGGAAGTCGATGGAACGGCCGACTTGAAAAATGAGGCGATTTTTATAGGGACGACGATTTCGGGCAGTGGGAACTTTCAAGCTGAATATCTTTGGCTAGTCGATGGCACGTTGCGCGTGCCGGTCACACCGCAAAACGGACTTCGCGCTGGCGGTACGCTGACGCTGGACAACATTACTTTGGCGCCCAACGGACTTACGTTTGCCGAAGCGGACGGAACATTTGGTGGTGACCATCAACTGGCTGGCACCGGTTTGATTGACCTGCAATTCGATCCACCCGATCCGTCTCGTCTGGTGGGGTCGATATCGAGCGACGGAAATTTGACCATCGGAAACGATATTACGATTCGCATGCCCAGCATTGAACGTGCATCCGCTGGAATTTACGGGAGAACATTCACCAACAACGGGACCATTTTGGTAGGCGTCGATGGTGATGGATACGGAGACTACTGGCTAAATAGTGAACGCATTGTCAACAACGGGCAAATCACGGTGGATGCAAGCCTTCGTATCCGGGTTATCAATGATGACGTTGCGTTCATTAATCCCGGCGTCATCCGCGTAGGACCACGTGGTCGTTTGACGCTGGATGGAAGATTCGATTCGCTGGATCAGTTAAGCAACATCCAGCTTGACAATCCCGGTGATCCCTATTCGCTATTATTGCTTGGCACCTATGATAATTCCGGCAGTGTGCTAAATCTGGACGCGTTTCCGCTTCCAAAAACGGATCTCTTCGTGGGTATCCTTCAAGGCGGACGAATCGAAGGAACGGCCGCGCCGGATGGATATCGTCTTGCACCAGAAGGTTCCGCGCTTCATCTACAGGATGTGACTCTGGCAACGCATATTTTGGCAACCAGCGGAATGAACGTCACGGGGCAATTGCGACTGGATGGCGGTTCGGTTACGGGTTCCATTGGCTTTTTTACGCCCAACAGTGTCCTGGCGGGGACAGGTATTGTTCGGCTGCCGGAAACAAGTCGCTTAGAGAGTTCGCAGTTGCTGATCGAAGAAGGAATTGAAATTTTCGCCGATTCCCAGACCACGATTACCGCCAGAACGAATCGAGGCTCCATTCATGTCAACGGATACAGCGATATTCAGATTGCCCAAAACCAAGGCTCCGTGACCATTGATGCTGGACCACAAGTTGTCCGCTACGGTCGCAATGATGTGGCTCGCTGGGAGAACACCGGCACCATTGACTTGCGTTCGAGTGCATTAGAATTGGTCGGCAATTATGATTCTTCTTCCATCGGGAATTTGCTTCGAGGCGAAGACACGTCGATTGTCTACGGCGGCGTCTACCAAAACACAAACCAAACGCTGGTCCTGGAGTCACGTGACAGCTTCCAAGGCACTATGATTGGCGGCACAGTGGTATCGACGGCGGCGCGAGCTGTGTTGGACGGCGCGCTACGTAATCGAGTTACACTGCGAGGCCAATTTCGCCAAGTTGGGCCGCAAATTTTGGCCGACGAAGGATTGGTGCTGGACCAGGCAGATTTGATCATCACCGGCGACCTGAACGTGTCCAACGAATTGGGCGGAGTCGGAGTGCTGCGTCTAGAGGATGGCGATGTGGTGTTGCGCGATGGCGCTGCGATTGGCCCCAGTGTCGAAATCATCAGCCAGTCTGGACAGCCTAGCATTCGCGGCCTTTTGGAATCGACGCAGCCCGTGTTGGTCCCAGGAGGAAACCTGTACATCGAACAGTGGATCAATCATGGCGGGGCCGTGATATCCAATTCGGCAGGACTGTTTGTCGGATCCGCCACCGCAGCCAATTCGCCCAGCTGGACAATCCAAGACCAAGGCCGCGTCAGTATCAATGGTTCGTATGCCATGACCAGCGGAGAGACAATGGCCATCCAGATCGCTGGAAATCGCACCGAACCAGTCTTTGCCGCCGGCGAATAGTTGACCGTAAACGGGGCGTTGATGTTGTCGCTGGATCAAGACTACTTGCCCAGACGAGGTGACTCGTTTCAGATTCTCTCCGCGAATCAGATTCTGGGCCAGTTTGCAGAAATCAAGACCGCAGATCTGGGCGGCCCTTTTTTGTGGAATCTGGATACACTGCTGTCGGATGGAACCATCTCGGTAGATGCGCCCGATCCAGATTTTGCGCGAACACGAGACTTCAACAACATGCCGGTCGGCACCATTCAGGCTCCCGGCGGCGTTCAGTTTGGAATTGAATCCACCTGGGAAACGAATGGCGCTCAGCCGTTGATCGGCATCATTGAGACTCCGGAAGAGCTGGGTTACCAGCACCGATCTGTCCGCGCGGAAACGATTTTCACCAACGTGATGGACGTAAGCGATTATCGTTATGTGGAAGCGAGAATACTGGTGGGATTCGATGACACGCGATACGAAAACGAAGATCATCTGCGACTGGCGTTCACGCACCAGGATGAACAAGTGGAAGTGGTCAACTTGCAGACGGCCAACAGTCTTAACCAAGTCAGCGGAACCAAACAGTGGTATTCGGTTCGACTGCCAGAACACTGGAATGAAGTGTCGGTGCTGTTTGATAGTTCGACCAATTCGACACTCGGGTCCGAAGCCTTCACGGTTTACGGTTTTTATTTCGAAGGCTATTCCACGGAATTGTTTGGTGTGTATGGCGACCTGGACGAAGATGGTGCGATATCGGCTGCGGATATCGATCTGCTTTCGGCACGAATTCGCCGTTCAGAATCATCACCCGAACTCGATTTCAATCAAGACGGACAGGTTACGGCAAGTGATCACGCTTTTTTCGTAAACAAGATTGCCGACACGCAGTTTGGTGATGCCGACCTGAATGGCCGCTTCGAATCTGCCGACTTGGTCTTTGTTTTTCAAGCGGCCGAATATGAAGACAATATCGAAGCGAATTCGACCTGGGCATCCGGAGATTGGAATGGCGATGGCGAATTTTCCACCGCCGATCTGGTAGCCGCATTTCAGGCCGGTGGTTACGAATCTTCACCCGGCGTCGCTCGCGTGCCAGAACCGCATGTGTCGGTCGGACTGCTAACTTTGGCAGTTTTGGTCATGTGTCGATTCCGTCGTACATTTTCAATCGTCTAAAGCGAATCATCTACAGATTGAGGCTCCTATGTTGGGACATGTGACGCAAATACAGACGGCAAAGGTTCGGATCTGTTGTCAGCCGTTAGGGATCGGATTGCTGGCAATCTTGATTGCCTCCAGCGGCTATTCGCAAACAACGGATTGGATTAGCCAGACCAGCGGATCTTGGTTCGATCCGGTCGCTTGGTCCAACGGGATTCCGAACAGCACCACCGCAACAGCTCGATTCGCAACGGCTACTCCTTTGGATCTAACCGTGGACGTGGGATCGCCCGTGACTGTCACGTCACTCACGTTTGATCGCAGCGGCTCGACCGTGATTGGCGGCGCTTCCGCGTTGCACTTCCAACCCGTATCGCCGTCGCCTGCCATTCAGGTTTTGGACGGTAATGTATCATTGCAAAATCGTCTGACGTCGTTGCCAAATCAAAGTCTGGTCTGGGACGTTCAAAACGACGGCCAGCTACAAGTGGAATCGTCGCTCACCAATGCCCTAGGCAATCTAACCAAAACCGGAACGGGAATGCTGGAATTGCGAGGTGACAATTTTGCGTGGAACCAAAGACTAGAAATCGAAGGTGGTACGGTCTCGGTGGTGGGAACCGATCCGTTGGGGTCATCACCGGGTGGCGTCGAACGCGGCACTTGGATTGGTCCGCACGGAACGCTGCTTACGAATGGACGCACCACTTTCTCGAACGAAATGTTCCAACTGCAAGGCGGCACGTTATCGGTTGCCGGCATCAGCACCACCGTACGAAGCCAAATCGATTTGCTAGAAACAAGCCGCCTGGAAACGACGCCCGATGCAATGTTGTTTCTTCGAGGAAGCTTGGCGGGCGAAGCGGGTGTCGTGTTTAGCGGCAATGTTGCGCTGAGCCCGGCGAATGGCGCGAACACCTATCAAGGACAGACCGTGATTGAATCGGGACTCGTTTCGGTAACCGAACCGGGCGCACTGGGCACCAGCAACGGCACAAACGATGGCACTCGCGTTTTAGACGGGGCCACACTGCAATTTGACAGTCGCGGCATCCCCAGTAGCGAATACATTGAACTGCAGAATGCCAATCTGGACTTTGGTTCGTCGCTGGTAGACACCACCTTTGTCACGACGCTGGCATTCGAGCGACAAAACGTGATCACATCTTCCTCGGAGGTTGGCATCCGATTCCGAGGACATTGGACAGGTTCGGGAGGTGTTACGTTTCGTGACATGCGAGGTACGCTGCAACAAACGGCAGACTATTCCGGCCCCACATCCATCTTTGGTTCCAGTGTGCAAATCACCGAGGCCACGGCTTTGGGAGATACCGCGCAAGGAACGTACGTCGAGAATGGCGGCGTCAGCTTAGAGCGGCATGTGCGCAATGCCGAACCGTTCCACATTGGCAGTGCAGGACAACTATTCGTCCAAGTACCCAACATCGAAGGGCCGCTGACATTGGCGACAGGTTCGCTGCTGGAACTCAACATCAATGACATTCAGTTCCACGCTCCCGTCCAAGTCCGAGGTATCGCCACGGTGGAAGGAGACGCCCGAAGCAATACCGTATTTCGCGAAGGTGTTTACGGATCGGGAACGCTGAATTTGTATGGATTGCGAAGTCCTATCGACGTGGAAGGTGAAATCGGGCCAAACGTCAATCTGAGCCTCTTTAGTTCCCAGCTTAATGTGAATCATTCGCAAACCTTGACGCAGTCTATTTCGCTTCTTGATGGTGGCAAGTTGCACGCCAACGCGGACATCCAAGTCGACGATCTTCGCTTAGTAGGCACTGGCAAACTATCTTCCAACGAAACCGCTCGGATTACTCTGCAGCATTTGGATCCCAAGAATAGCTTGATTGATGCGAATTTGGTCTACGATCAGCCGATCCGCGTGGACCACGCCGTGGGATCTCGATTCGTAAACCTGGGCGAAACATTTGGCGAGGATATTTTTGTTCAACGAGGAGCACTGAACGTGCTCGGGCCAACCGGGCTCGGCAATTCGCTCGGTACCACCGAAATTGTCGAAGGCTCGTCCGGACGAATTCATTTTCACGAACAGGTGGTTAGCAACGAAACGATTCTGCTAAACAATTCGCACGGTCTGGGCAGTCAGGGCGCACTGACAGGCCAACAGGGAAGTATCCTCCAGGGTACCGTTGACTTGGGAGCACAAGGAAGTTCACTGGGCGACATTGCATGGAATACGAACCTGGAACTGCAAGGTCCGGTGCTGGGGGGCGATCTGCGGATCCTTGGTGGGAAAGTGACCATTGCTTCTGCGCAAGTGAATTACACGGGCGCAACCGATGTGCAAGGTGAACTACGCCTGACGGGCGATACCCGACTTTCCCAAACGTCTAAGATTACGATTGGCGGACAATCGGCGAAGTTAGTCTTGGACAACCACGCCGGCGGTCATGGAGATCGAGTGGCAGATGATATCCCGTTAGAGCTAGCGGGCGGTGTTGTTCAACTCATCGCAGTTGATACAGGAGAGGCAACTGCGGAGCGACTAGGCGATGTTTCGCTGATTCGAGGCCACTCGCAATGGTGGACAAGAAACGCCGACGATCGTTTTGTCTTGCAGTCATTGCAACGAGAAACCGGAGCGACCGTCGACTTTGGTGCGATCGATGATCGCTTCGCTATCGAAAATCCGCTGCCGATCGTCAACGGCACCATTGGCGGGTGGGCCAAGTCAAGTTATTCGTTTGTGACCATGCAGGGCGACGAATTGGTAAGCGTGAATTCAATTGAAAAGCCGCTCAGCAGCGCCACCAACGGTCAACACATTTGGTGGCGCGACGCCGACACGTTAACTCGAAATACATCTGTCGGTTCCTTCATTGCCATCGGAAGCGAAACAATCGATCTAGGTAGCCACCGGTTGACAATCAATAGCGGAGGCATCATTGGCGAAGGAGTAAGCCTGGTCAACGGCGAACTAACATCCGGCGTGGATGAACTGTTCCTACACCAACGCGTCAACGTCGGCGCGAATATTGTCGACCATCCGTCCCATCCGGTCAGTTTGGTGATCACGAGCGAGACCACTTACCTGTCCGGCCAAAACACGTATTCGGGATCGACCACCGTTAACGGATTGGGGCACGCGGTGTTTGAAACAACCGAAAGTCTTCCTCAGCATACCGATATTTATCTGAACGGTGGTGATTTGAGTCTGAATGCCGGACGGCGTGAATTGGGAGAACTTGTTATTCGCGACGGTGGAAATATCCACGCCAATGATACTGCTAGTTTCATACCGCAACAGGTGACGGCCATGGCGGGAAGCATAGGAGCGGGACTCACCGGCAACGCCACGCTGGAAAAAACAACGCCGGGAATACTGTATATGTGGAACGATTCGCCTGGGTTTTCGGGGCCAGTGCATGTGAACGAAGGTGTTGTTGTGGCCGTCCGACCGAGGTCCACGGGATCGGGGCAAGTGGTAGTGAAGCCGAATGGTATCTTGGCCATCAGCCCCAATTCCCAGGCCAACACGGTCTTGGACGGAGGCCGACTCTGGGGCTACCACGGCAATTCCGGTGATCCGACGTCCGTGACCAATCTGGAAGTGCGGTCGGATTCGCGTATCGAAAGCTTCAATTTTGGCTATCCCGATTTGAGTCGCCGCATTGACTTGGAAGTGCTCGGTTCGCTCACGGGCAATGGCAACTTGACGATCGATACGGGCTCGGCTACGGTGACGCTGGCTGGATCAGGTGAACAGTTTCGCGGCAACTTGATCGTTGAAAGCGGTCGTCTGTGGGTCCGTAATGTCAACGCGTTTCGTCCTGATTCGGAGACTATTCTCATGGACGAAGCCAGTTTGGGAATCGGCGTTGTTCGTCTCACCCAAGGGCGCTTCCAACTTCACGGAGCAAATTTGTCGGCTAGTCGATGGCGGGACGAACGGGCTGTGGTGGAGAGTCGCCTGGCTTTGTTTCAAACCGTCACTGTCGCGCGTTCAGATATGGATTTATATGATGTCCACTTCATGCAGGATTCGCGGCTCCAAGTGACCGAAGGAGGCATGTTGAACTTGCCTGGAAACGTCCATGTTTATCCGGCAGCTACGTTTCAAGTGGACGAATTTGATCTTGATTACGGTGCCAGTCACAGCATTGTCAGCGGTAGTTTGATTGCGGCAGCTGTGGACGCCAGTTGGGATTTGATAGGCGGCGAAAATATCACGCTCGATCTACAGCAATTGGTGGTTCCCGACGAGACGTCTTTTCAACTCCGTCGCCATGGCCAGTCTGCCATCGTCAAGGTCGGGGCAGATCTGCAACAACTGACCGGCGGAGGCCGTTTGGAAAATAATGTCGTTCTGGATGGTGGAAGCATCGCACCGGGCGATGCCGTAGGCCCATTGACGATTCAAGGTGATGTGTCACTGCGCCATGGTGTGCTGCAGTGGGAATTGGATTCGGCCGAATCGCATGACGTAATAGATGTTTTGGGGCAAGTTGATCGAGGCAATGAGCACGGCTTGTTGGAATTGGAGATTCAATTGACGAATAGTAACGCCTGGCAAACTAGTTTCGACCCGCAATCGACTTATTCTTGGGAAGTGTTACGAGCGTCATCGTTTGTCGATTTCGATCCGACTGGAATTGCCATCTTGCGACAAAGTTTGGACCAATCACATCCCTTGGCCAAACATGCGGAACTGCAATTGGAAAGCGTAGACAACAAACTGATGTTGAAATATGTGGGAGCTGCCGATCTGGGAGATTTTGACCAGGACGGCCAGTTGGATTCACAAGATATTGAATTGCTGGTTCAGGCGATTCGAGGCATGGAGTTTGAAGAGCAATTCGATTTAGACATGAACACCGTACTGGATGGTGAAGACCTGCTGTACTGGGTCGAATTTGTGAAGCAGACCACAGTTGGCGATTCGAATCTAGATGGCAAATTTGACAGTTCCGATTTGGTGACGGTCTTCCAAGCTGGACAATACGAAGATGACCAAGTCGCCAATTCCACATGGTCCGCCGGCGATTGGAACGGCGATGGCGATTTCACTACGGCTGACTTGGTGCTGGCGTTTCAGCGAGGAAACTACCATAACCTACCGGCCAACGCCGTGCCTGAACCAACAACACTTTTCGGCCTACTGCTGTTGCTCGTTTGGCGGACCAAACCCAAGAGACACGACGTCTAATTGGACCGTCGCAGCGAATTGAACAGCCCTCTTTCAAGCCAACAGCGGCATTGACGAAACACGCAAACTCGTGCCGTCTTCCGATCGACCAACGTTAATCTGGTGTTATCCAGCTAACTAGTTTCAACCGTTATCGGCGTTTCCCGGACGCAAAAAATTCGTCTACCACTTTGGCCATTGCAACGTCGCTTAGCGAAGAACCGCTCCAGCGGCCGCTTGGTTTGGTTTCAGATACCGCTGCCGCATAAGAACCGTCGGTAAAGGCCACAACCAGATCCAAAGTGGTGAATTCGCCATCGCAATTCCAGTCTCCTTCGGCCCAGCCGGAATTCTTCGCAATACCGTCTTCATATTCGCCCGCTTGGAAGATCAACACCAAGTCACTGGAATTGAAGACGCCATCCAAGTTGGCGTCACCGGCAGTGGTGTTCAAAGTCGATCCATCTTCCACCAGGAACGTCACGTCGTCCGTGGTAACGGCGCTATCACCGTTCAGATCGAACCGAGAATCGGTTTGACCGCCGTTCACAGCCGCACACAACAAGTTAATGTCATTCGCATCTAAGATGCCATTGCCATCGAAGTCTCCCAACCGGCCGGCCGTGCCGTTCGCTGCGCCAAACGAAGTGTTCGGCAATGACACAAAACTGCCTGTCCCATCGGGAATTCGGCCGATAGAAACACCGGCCGTTCCTGCAGGAAAGGCCACGTAGTCAGCAAAGTAGGTTGGTAGACCATCCGCTGTCGCTTGTACCAACCAAGCGTCATCCTCCTGGTCTCCTTTGAAACCAAATCCTAATGCGGTTTCATTCAATACCAGGAAACCGCCGGCTGGAATCGTGGTTCCCATAGGGAATCGATACTTGGAAAAATCTCCGCTATCACTCACATACCACCCAGAAACGTCGACGGCTTGATTCGAGGCGTTGAACAATTCCAGTTGATCCACCGCTGGCGCGTCGCTGCGGCTGAGGATTTCATTCACCACCACCGTCGGAGCCAATGGACTGCGTCCCAAATTTCCGCCATACCATTGGCTCGATTGCCAATTCGCTGGATCGTTGTAGTCTCCCGCTGGATTCACAACGACCAACGAACTGCCGTCTCCGTCCGCTCGATTCGGCCACTCTGCAGCGTCGTTGTAGCGGAACTGCTGAATGACATCGTTGTTGGCGTCTACCAACGTCAGCCATTCGCCTCCGTTGCTGAGCTTGCCCGTGAATTCACCAATCACGGTGGCCAGGGCGGTGCCAAAACGAGACTCAAACGCCGCCGAGCTCTTGGCTACCACCACCGACTGTCCGGCCGGCAAAACGCTGGCCGGAAACGCAAACGAAATCCCTTGCGTGTCTCCGTCGACATCGATTTCGACCAAGCGAACTCCGTCCAAGTCAATCGATTGCGAGCCGGTGTTGGTGATTCGCACAAATTCAAAACTGTCATTGTCCGAATCTAATTCGCCGAATTGTGTCAACGCGGCGTGCGGATTGTAGCTCAATTCCGTAATTCGCAACGCTTGCTGTGACGAAGCATTGTCACCTTGATACGAAAGCTGATCCATTGTTTCGCCAGCCACATTCTTCAGTACCAATGTACCTCCAGCATTGCTCAAGAAACCATCGTAGCTTTGCACAAACAAGCCTTGATTCCCGGACGGACCAGTGCTGCGACTGCGGAACGAATTCACGTGCGGCGAAACATACAGAGAACCGCCCGGCAACATGACCGTGCCTGGTGCGAAGGTTGTCGAAATGGAATCACTGGTCACCGACCAACCGGAAATGTCAACGGCAAAGTCATTCGAATTCACCAGCTGAAAATACTCTTCGCTTTGATTTCCGCTGGCTGGATTGAACTCCAAATTTTCACCAAAACTTACGGTGAAGCTGTCGGGTTGAGCGTCCGGAATGCCGGCAATATCTTCGCCCTGCGTGCTGTGAATACTGTGGGTTTGGTACAAGTGGACGCGTCGCACGGCCAAGTATTCTGTCTTCAAACGATCAATGGCTTCGGCCATCGACATTTCGATGCCCCATTTTTGCCACGCTTCATAATCCAACGCGGCGTCCGCTTCCATCTGCGCCAAATATTCGTCCAAACGGTTTTCAAATTTCAATTCGGATTCGGGCGTGCCAGGTGCTTGTAGCAGGTCGTCCATTAAAGTCCGCAATCGGCGCAAGTACATGGTGCGGAATTCAGGCACTTCGTACAAAGCGTCAATCAAACGATTCCAGTTCCGATTCTGAGGATGTTCTTGATCGCCTACAAACGGATGCGACGGCCAAATGGTAACGCCCGCAAAGGTTCGGAAGTTGTCTTTGTCGGCCCAAATCACGTCGTCTCGAATATTATCGTTGGACATGAAGTGCAGGCCAAACGTCAAGTCCAAGTCCCACGGCATGACCATCCATTCGCCCGTTCCATTGGAGTCTCGATAAACAAAATAGTTCTTGGTGGATTGGTCATTGTTCTGCGTGATGACGGTAGCGGCCAAGTAATTCAGCACGGCCGGTATGTTGACGTTGTCATAGACGTAATTTCGCAGTTCTTCACCCGACAAGCCGTTGATGTTGTCAACAAATTCGGTGAGATCCGCGCTGTCTTCGTATTCTCGAGTCTTCTTTTCAATACCGCTGCGACCGCTGGTGAACGTATTGAACATCTTGTACAACGCGCCATCGGGATCTAGGCCTTCGCGAGCCAGCAGATTGGCATCGGGCTGTTCTATAAACATGGCCACCGAAAAGAATTCTCCATTGCGTTCAATTCGCATGGGAAAAGCTTCAGACGCAGGCAGGCCAGCCGCGTCGTAGGTTTCAAACGCCAAAGCTTGTCGCACGTAATCTTTGTTCGTGTAAGTCGTGTTGACGTTGATCTCGGTAACGCGATCGGCGTCTTCGTCAAAACGAAAGTCGTACGCCGTATTGAAATCAAACTTGTAGCTTTTCTTGACCAAGCCAGTTGACGAACCACCTCGAATACGGACAAACACGTTGTCATAGAATTCACCAGCGTAGAAAACACTGGATCGAGTGCCTCGCGTCGAATTCGCTCGGCTTTCTGTCCCTGGTTCGATAAACCAATGGTAGACCGGCAACTGCGAATCCAAGGCCGAGTCCGTGACCAACGTGCCCCAATATTCCGGCGATTGATCTTCGCCTGAATTGTCCAAGAAGGCGGGGCTGCGCGAAGTGAGTCCGTTCGCATCGGCAGCAGAGACATACCAGCGAACCATTTCCCCCGCTTGCAAAGCGTCGGCCGGAATCTTGGCAGCGAAAAAGCCGTCATTGGCGGTTTCATCACCAGATGTCGAACTTCCATCGTCCAGCATGGGAGCGGTTACTGGATCGCCGTACATGGTTCGATAGGTCAGCATGACGGTATTCATGTCCACCGCCGCGTGCAAATCTCGCACTCGCGCCGTCACCACAAAATCTTGGTCCGCCAAAATGGCGCCGGGGTTCTTGGTAACTCGAGTAATCCGAGGTCCGATGTCGGCTACTTCGGAAACATTCGGTTCACCTGGAGTCGGCGTCAGCAAATAACCGACGTAACTGCCCGACGCGCCGCCTTCAGTCGTTTCAACGGTCAGCGACCAATTCAGCAGCTGGCCACCTTGAGCACCAAAGTCATCATTGATTTCCAGCGTCCACGTCCCGGCGGCGGCTTGCCCATTTAGGTCCGCCAGAGTTCCTTCGGGGCGAAAGCTACCGGTGAACGGAACGGCGCCGGCGGTGATGTCGGTGTCGGCTTGATCGTCGATTACGGTTGACACAAAGTTGTCACCGCTGGAACCAACATCCGTAAACAGTTCTACTCGAGTTCCCGTGGGACCAATCAGAAAGACGTCCAAATCACTGGCCCAAGTGTGTTCGATATTCAGTGTGACGTTGACATCCGTAACGTTGCCGCTGGCCGTGACTGGTATCTGGCTGATGATGGTGGACGTTTCTGTAGAGCTGATGGGAATCGGTGTGTCGGCCGAAGTGAGCACATTGTTGGGAGCCGAGCGACCGAACGAAACATCGGCGAACTGAGCTGGATAGTCGTCGCCGTCTTGTCCGAATTCGCTGAGCACTTGAAAATCTTTGGTCAACGCAATGTAGTCGCCGCTGGCGGAAAGTTGAAAATTCGTGTGCAGCTCGCCATCGTCCGCGACGCGATCCAATCCGGAAGCATAGACGACCAAGTATTCGTTTGGAGCCAATGTCGTCCCGGCCGGAAAATTCCATTTGCTTAGATTGTCGGGATCGTCGGTCAGATGGTATTCGTTTAGCGAAGCAGTTTCATCGCCTTGGTTGTGCAGTTCGACCCAATCGGGATAACGGCGAAAGGAATCTCGGACGGTTCTTTCGTTGGCCGCCATGAATTCGGTAATCATGACGTCTGCCGCCAGCAGCATTCGCTGTTCCAGCGATTCTAACTGAAGGTTGTTTTTCGATCGAAGGCTGCCGTAGGATCGATGGTTTCGCCGCATTAGAAATGTCTGCCGTGAAAAAAGGAAGGAAATGAGAATAAAGCGGCCCGAAGCAGACGCTTGTTGCTTCGGGCCGCTTGCGATCTTGAAAGTTGCGGTGGCTACGGGCAGTCCATTGGCCGCACGGAATCACTAGCGACGTCGTCGCACAATTCCTGTAACGCCAAGCAATCCGCAGGCCAGCAGCGCAAAGCTGTTGGGTTCCGGCACTGCACTGACGCCGACTTTGGGGCCTTGCTCGAAGCCACCAAAATTGAACGCCATGACAAAATCGGAGGTGCTGAACTGACCGTCACCATTCCAGTCTCCTTCGGCCCAAGTGGCATTTTGTCCCGTTTCAAACTTGCCAGCGGTGAAGACAGCCACAAAGTCGCCAGTGCCAAATTCGCCGTCTAAATTTGAATCACCCACGTAGGTATTCTTCAGGGTTTCCACCCAATAGAGGCGGTCATCGGCGTCGACTCCACCACTTTCGTTGACGTCAAAGATGGCGTCTGTCAAACCGTCACTGACGGCTACGGTCAATCGATCAATATCGTCCGCAGTCAGCAAACCGTCGTCGTCAAAGTCGCCGACCAGTCCGCCACCACCACCGCCCGTGGCGGCAAGGTAATGTGCCATGATCCTGGAATCCGAAATGTCATCGTCACCGTTGGGATCGTCCAAGCGGTATTCGTAAAAGGCGATTTCGTCCAAGATACCCGTAAAGAACTGCGACCCCTGGCTCTTGTGCGAACCCAGGACCCATTCCCCGTCAGCAAATTCCACTCGATTCGGTCCACCGGGCAAGGGGTTGAATTCGGATTCTTCACCGTTGATGTAAAAGCGAAGAGGATCCAAATCATCTTCATCAATGGTCATCACAAAGTGGTACCAGGTTTCGTTTTCGGGAAGGATTCCAGAATTCGAAGTACCGCCGCCGATAAACGTTCCCAATTCATTGTTGGCCGTAATCAGCATGTCAGATCGACCGAGTCCGCCGCCATCTTTTTGGGCGACATAGACTTGCGTACCGTTGGCAAATCCATCCCCGTCCGTGTCCATGATTTCAGACGCCTTGAGCCACGTCTCAATCGTGAAGTCACTGCCTGTGGGATCACCGGCGTAGTCCAAAGCGATACTGCCGTCACCAAAGAACTCCGCGCCATTTCCAACGATGCCTTCCACTTCCAGATCCACAAAGTTGACTTCGTAGCTGTGGTTGTCGTTGCCGGAACTGTCCAGAATTTGGTCCGAACCTTCCGGTTCTTCGAATCGATAGTAGGCAACCGGGTTGTCCGCCAACACTTCATCAGCGTAATCCGCAAATGCTCCGCTGGCTGCCATTAGCACGCCTAGCCCGCTACCTAACCAGAGTTTCCCGTACTTCATCTGCTAACCTTGCTTTCTCATCGTGGGACGTCATCTACTTGCGGCCTTGGCTGGCCACTACACAGCCTCTGTCACGAGTCTAACGCATTCAAAAAAGAGGAAAAAGCACTAAAATGGGGACTCGAGGTAAACTTCCCGCGATTCGTCGGCAGCAACCAAATCTGTAGTCACCAAGGTGCTCAGCTTTTCGAACAGGTGATCACTCATTTTGATCCGCCAAATACATTAAAATGGTGGCAGCAGATGAATCGAAATGCCGGTCGTCCCTATCAGAGGACGGACGAGTTGCAATGACGGACCGTCGTCAGTCAGAAAAAAAGTCCAACAGCAGAATCGGGGTGATATTGTGGAACCAGCGATTGCGGAAAAACGAACGCTTGAACTCAAAAAAGCGTTTCAGCACAAAGTACCGACAGGCGTTTTCGGATTCGATCTGGGCGCGAACCAAGACGACCTATTCTTGGCGTGTGTGGACGGAGTTCATCGGCTTAAAGCGAATGACGGTCAAACAGAATTGCTCTATTCGCACAACAGTTATGCTTCCAGCGTAGCGATGCTGGGCGACCAACGCACCATTGTGTCCGCCGGATATGACGGCCGCTTGAAATGGTTCGATTTGGAGCAAAAACAAGTTCCTCGTGAAGTACACGCTCACCAGTTTTGGTCATGGGAAATGGCAGCGTCGCCTGATGGTACTCGGCTAGCATCCGTCACCGGCCAGTACATAGCGGGCGATTACAAATACGCTCCAGCACCGGAAACGGAACCGAGCGTGAAAGTTTTTGACGCAGCGACGGGCGAACAACAGTGGGCGTTTGCTCACGTTCCGTCCGTCCAATCCGTCGCGTTCAGTCCCGACGGGCAACATCTGGCGGCGGCCAACATCATGGGTGAAATTCGCATCTGGAATCTCGAATCGGGCGAATTGACTGCCAACTGGACCACCGAAGATTTCACGAGCTGGGGAATCATCAAAAGCCATTGTTATCTGGGCGGCATCTTTGCGTTGTCTTTTTCGCCCGAGGGAACTGAAATTTTGGCGGCCGGGATGGGACCGATGCGAGATCCCATGGCGGGGAACGGTCGGCAATTGTGGCAGCGTTTTGCGTGGCAAGAGAATCCCGTTCGCAAAGTAGACGAAATCAAAGCGGGACAGCACGGTGAAGGCCTGATGGAAACGTTGGCCGTTTGCCCTGTGAATCGATTGTTCGCCATGGGAGGTCGACTACGAGGCGGAGATTGGAATGCTGCCGTGTTTGACCTGGACACCGGCGAAAAGCTCGCTCATCTCAACACCGGCTTCCGCATGACAAATGCTCGATTTACTTCAGACGGCACACGGCTGATTGTTGCCGGTTGCAATGGCCAGGGCAAACCGGAAGACGGCACGTTTCGACCATGGGGTGTTGTGGAAGCGTACGATGTAACGCTGTCGTAATCGCAGCGAATCACGCGCAATCAGGCTTCCACCAGCAACCCACAACCGAAAGGTTCGCCACTTCTGCTTAGCCAAATAGGCTGGTGACCGCTTCGGCCTTCACCATTTCTCGAGGTTGATTCAGATGATTGTAGATGGTCATCTGAGGATTCAAGCCGACGGCGTGATAGACGGTGGCCAGCAATTCAATGGGGTGAACCGCATCGGTAATGGGTGACGAAGCCGTTTGATCCGATTCACCATGTACGTAGCCTCGTTTGATTCCCGCTCCGGCAACGCACGCGGTGTAGCAATACGGCCAATGGTCTCGACCATCATCCGAATTCCCGTTGCCAGACGTACTGACACCTCGTTGCGGACTACGGCCGAATTCACCAATGGCGACCACCAGCGTTTCGTCCAGCATTCCTTGTTCGTCCAGATCCGAAATCAGAGCAGACAAACCAGCGTCCAGCATGGGCGCGGATTGATTCTTCATGCGAGTCGACAGATTGACGTGATGGTCCCACGAATGATTGTCCGAATTGGCAACCTTGGGCCAGATCACTTCCACAACTCGAGTTCCCGCTTCCACCAATCGCCGCGCCAACAAGCAGCTTTGACCAAACGTATTGCGTCCATAACGATCTCGCATCGAAGTCGACTCTTGCTTTAAGTCAAAGGCCTGACGCGCTCGACCCGACACCACCAGACTGAGCGCCGTATCGTAATATTCGTCCAGATCGTAGTTCGCAACTGCTTTTTCCAGTTCGGGCATGCCCTGGTTGATCAACGTTCGCAAACGAGCTCGACGCTCCAGCCGAGGTGACGAGACTTCGGGACGCAAGGCCAAGTCGTCCACGTTAATCCGATCCATCTTGTTCATGTCCATGTCATCGCCGGACGGATACAAAATATACGGATCGAACGCTCGGCCCAAGAATCCAGCCGTGCCACCTTTACCCACCACATTGCTTTCTTGCAGCGGACGAGGCAGCATGACGAACGGCAGCATGGGAACTTCCGGCGGTTTCAGACGCACAATGTTAGAACCGAATGTGGGAAAATCCTTCGGCGTAGGCGGTTCCAATTGGCCCGAAGGACTCACTTTGTCTGCGGTATAACCGGTGTGGATTTGGTAGATGGCGGCTGTGTGATTGAATAGTCCATTCGGCGAATAGCTCATCGATCGAATCAGCGTCAACTTGTCGGTCACTTCGGCCAACTTGGGCATGTTTTCAGTCAGGTCCATGCCGGGGACTTTGCTTTTGATTCGCTTGAATACACTGCGAACATTATCTGGCACGTCATCCTTGGGATCCCAAAGATCCAGGTGGCTTGGTCCGCCCTGCAGATAGACCATGATCACGCTTTTGGCTTTGCCAAATCCCGGCCCGCTGTAGTTTTCATTTGTGGCGGCCTGAGTCGCTTGCCCTTGCAGCAGCTGCGCCAGCGAAAGCCCCAGCATGGACGAACCGCCAATCCGCAATAATTCTCGTCGATTAACACCTAAGTGACGATCACAAAGATCTTGACCTGCTTGACCGGGGATGACCAGCATCTTCAGGCTCCTGGGAAGGAAAAGGCGGTGGGAAATGGAAAGCGAACCATCGTCAGCGGTCTGGCGCACCTAGGACGGCAAACCGAATTCAACGGAAAACAGGGGACAGAACCGACAACGAGTATACGCGTGCAGGAAGGTGCGTGTCAAATTTTGGACCGTTAGGGGCATCGTTGCGGAAAGCCGGTCCTTTGGTGGAACACAGAAGTCGGTCCGCTTTGAGCGAAGCGGCGCATTCCGTATGATACGAAGGTTTTCCGGATTCTAAGTCGGACGTGCCGAACGAGTATCACCGCCCCATGAATGTTGAAGCCTTTTTTCGTCAATTGCGAACGGTATTTCCCGCCGACCGACTACTAACTGGGGCAGCGCAGTTGGCTCCCTACGAATCAGACGGGTTGACCGCCTTTCGTTCCAAGCCGGCAGGTGTGGTGCTACCGGAAACGCAAGAAGAAGTCATCTTTGCCGTGAAGACTTGCTATGAATTTGGTGTGCCATTTATGGCTCGAGGCAGCGGAACCAGTCTCAGCGGCGGCGCGGTTCCCGTAGCGCAAGGTTTGGTCATTGCGTTGAATCGCATGAATCGAATTCTGCGTTATGATCCAGACAACTTGATTGCCGTCGTGGAACCAGGTGCGATCAATCTAAAAGTTTCACAACACGCGGCGGCGGACAATCTGTATTACGCGCCGGATCCGTCCAGCGGTCCCATTTGCACCATCGGCGGCAATGTGGCATTCAATTCGGGCGGCGCACATTGCTTGAAGTACGGCATGACCGCTAACCACGTACTGGGATTGAAAGTCGTTCTGCCCAACGGAGAAGTTTGTCGTTTCGGCAGTGATAGCCTGGAAGCAGTCGGTCCCGATCTACACGGCATGTTTGTGGGCAGTGAAGGCTTGTTCGGCATTGCGTTAGAAGTGACACTGCGTTTGTTGCCCAAGCCCGAAGTATTTTACACAGTGCAAGCCGCGTACGATTCGCTGAAGAAAGCAGGCGATGCCGTGTCCATGGTCGTCGCATCCGGACTGTTGCCCGGCGCGATGGAAATCATGGATCGCCTTTCCATGGATGCGGCGGAGGCGGCCGTACAAGCAGGTTATCCGGCAGACGCGCAAGCGATCTTGATTGTGGAACTGGAAGGCACGGCAGAAGAAGTGGAAGCAGAAAAACCGCTGCTGCATCAAGTTCTGGATCAGAGCGGCGCATACGAACAGTTTGTGGCGGAAGACGCAGAACGTCGCTTGAAAATTTGGACGGGACGCAAGTGTGCGTTTTCCGCCGTTGGTCGCTTGAGTCCTGACTTTATTGTGCAAGACGGCGTGGTGCCTCGCAGTCGACTGGGCGAAGCATTGGAGGAAATCAATCGAATCAGCCAAACGTCTGGAGTGCCCGTGGCGAATGTGTTTCACGCCGGCGATGGCAATCTGCATCCGTTGATCATGTACGATGGACGCAAGAATGGCGCGCTCGAGGCGGCAGAAGAAGTAGCCGGACAGATTTTGCGGCTGTGCATTCGCTTGGGCGGATCGATCACGGGCGAACATGGCGTCGGTCTGGAAAAGAAAGACTATTTGGAAGACCAGTTTGGCGCTCAGGATGTGGAATTTATGCGGCGAATTCGACAATCCGTGGACCACAAAGAAGTGGCGAATCCCGGTAAAATGCTGCCCGATGCCGAAGCTCCGGCCCTGCGTTCGTATGGCGCGCATCCACTCGAGAAACAAGGCGTGATTTCTCGAGTTTAACCGGCGTAGCCCAATCGACACGCGCCCGTCAACTTAGTCCCAACTCAAGTTAGCTTCCAAATCCATGCCAGTGGCTCCAGGGTCAAAAAGGGAAAACGGTTTGTGGCAATAGAAACAGGAAACAACGCCCGTTCGATAGACGATGTCGTCCAGTTTGTGCGCGAACACAAGCGAGTGCGAGTTATTGCCAGCGGCACGAAATCTCAGCTTTCCAGCGGAGCCAATCTGTCGGTGGCGGCGATGTCTGGCATTCTGCAATACGATCCCAGCGAATACACGTTCACGGCCTTGGCGGGAACCAAGCTGGAAGAAGTAGAAGCTGCACTGACAGAACATGGTCAGTTCATGCCGTTTGATCCGCCGCTGGTGCGTGCCGGCGCTACGTTGGGTGGCACCGTGGCGGCAGGTTTATCCGGGCCCGGGCGACAACGCTACGGCGGAATACGAGATTTCATTTTGGGTGTTCGGCTGGTCACTGGCGAAGGGCAAATCGTGTTTGGCGGCGGCAAAGTGGTCAAAAACGCTGCCGGGTTTGACATTCCCAAATTGGCTGTGGGCAGTCTGGGTTCGATTGGCGTCCTTGTGGAATTGACCTTCAAAGTGTTTCCTCGGCCAGACCAGTTTGCCACGCTTCAGGTGGAGGCCGATTCGTTGGGCGACGCGTTGGCCGCGTTCAAAGTGTTGCGACAAGGCCAATACGATTTGACATGCTTGGATTTCCGGCCGCCAAATCGCATTTTTGTTCGAATCGGTGGCCGTCCCGATTCGCTGGACCGTCGCATGGATCGCATCATGGCAGACTTGGATCTGGCCATGTCAAAACGCGTGCGAATGGTTCGCAGCAGCGCAGACAACGAAGCCCAATGGTGGTCGGAGTTGCGAGAATTTGGCTGGGCTGCGTCAGGCCGGTTGGTGAAATTGCCGCTGGTGCCGTCGCAGATTGGCGAAGTGGAAGACGCCTTGGCGTCACTGCCAACCAACATACCGCGACACTATTCCGTAGGCGGAAATGTCGTTTGGCTGGCCTGGCCCGCATCGCTGCCGTTGCAAAAACTGGACGGCGTGGTCGCTCGCGTTGGCCAGCGAGCGTTAATGCTGGGCCATGTTGGTCTGGCGGATGACGTTCATCTTGCTGCCAAACGGGCGTCGGACCAAACTTGGATTGGCAAGTCGAGCGGAGCGGCGTTTGAGCGAGCGTTGAATTCGGTATTTGATCCTCAACGCAAATTCGTTTATTGAGAATGTCCATCGAAAGTTTGTGATGCAACACAATATCAAAGATCGTTCGCAACATCCGTGGACCAATTCGATGGCGGATGCCATTCAGAAATGCGTGCATTGCGGTTTCTGCTTGCCAGCATGTCCCACGTATCAAGTGCTGGGTGAAGAAATGGATTCGCCACGAGGTCGTATTTTCTTGATGAAGGAAGTCTTGGAAGACCGCGTTGGTTTGGATTCGGCGCTGCCGTACATGGACAAGTGCCTCGGCTGCGTCGGCTGCGAAACCGCGTGCCCGTCCGGTGTGCCGTACGGGGAATTATTGACGGCGTTTCGAGCGACTGCGGAGCCGCAACGGGTGCGGTCGATGTCGAATCGCGTGATGCGAAAGTTTGTCTTGGCTACCTTGCCATTCGTCGGGCGATTTCGCTGGGCACTGCGAATTGGCTTGCTCACCAAGCCGTTCCGCCGCTTGGTTCCGTCGGCGTTTCGACCGATGCTGCAGCTGTTGCCTAAGTCAATTCCTGCGTCTCGTCCTTTGCCCGAAGTTAACCCGGCGGTTGGTCCGCGACGAGCTCGGGTGGCGTTGCACATTGGTTGTGCTCAACAAGTTTTAGCGCCGGAAATCAATTGGGCCACGGTTCGCGTCTTGACGCAAAACGGCGTGGAAGTGGTGGTTCCCAAAGCTCAAGCTTGCTGCGGCGCGTTGGCGGCCCATACCGGAGAAATAGAACAAGCCAAATCGTTTGCCGCCCAGAACATTCGCGCCTTTCCTGCAGACGTGGACGCCATTGTCACCAATGCCGCCGGCTGTGGGTCGGGGATTCATGAATATGGTTTGTGGCTGAAAGGGACGGCGGAAGAAGAGGCTGGCGAAGCGTTTGCGAAACGAACTCAAGATGTTTCACAGTTTTTGGACCAACTGGGTTTGGTTTCGCCACCACGGGCCAAGCAACGAGTGCGAGTCGCTTACCACGATGCGTGTCATTTGGGTCATGCTCAGCGAATAAAGCAACCACCAAGAAAACTACTTAAAAAAATTGCGGGAGTGGAATTGGTGGAAATTCCCCATGGTGAAATGTGTTGTGGGTCGGCCGGAACGTACAACATTGAGCAACCCGAGATGGCCAAGCGGCTGGGTCAGGAAAAGGTGGCGTCGATTCAGTCGGTCCAGCCTGATATTGTGGTGATGGGAAACATTGGGTGTATGATGCAGATTCGTTCGGCTTTGAATGTTGATTCGAAGATCAAGATCATGCACACCATGGAATTCTTCGACCAATGCTATCGAGGTGAATGGTAGCAGCGTAGACGTGGGCTTCGATATACGGACGCAAACTATGCATGCAGACAATCCAGTGTTATGGGCCAATGGGCGTTCATTCGGCCTGCGCCGCAGGTTTGCGTGGTTCGTGGGAATCGTCGCCACCTTGGTAGGCGTTTGGGCAGCCGTTTCTGTGTTTGCCAAAGACGGTGACATGCACGTGGTCAAAGGAGAAGTGATCAAAACATTTCCCCACGATCCCAGCGCGTACTGCCAAGGGCTTGTCATTCACGATGGTGTGATGTTCGAAGGTACAGGCCAGTACGGCGAATCGACCTTGCGGCGAGTCGACTTGGAAACGGGCAAAGTAGAAAAGCAACTGTCATTAGACCGTCGAATTTTTGGCGAAGGCATCACCATTTGGGACGACAAGATTATTCAACTGTCATGGAAAGAACGCACCGCGTTTGTCTACCAACGAGATTCGTTCAACTTGGTAGATCGCTTTCGTTATGCAGGCGAAGGTTGGGGCATCACAACCGACGGAACTAGTTTGATCATGAGCGATGGTTCGGCGACGCTTCGCTTTATTAACCCGAAAACCTATGAGATTTCTAGACGTTTAACTGTTAGAGCTCAGGGCAAACCGGTGCAAGAACTAAACGAATTAGAGTACATTAACGGCCAAATTTGGGCAAATGTCTGGTTCCAGGACTGTATTGTGGTGATTTCACCGGAAACGGGGCAGGTTTCCACGGTTATTGACCTGCGACACCTGTTTCCAACCGGAAAACGACGGAAACGCGACCACGTGCTCAATGGAATTGCCTTCGACAGCGTCCAAAACCGGCTTTTTGTCACGGGAAAGAATTGGCCTCACTTGTTCGAATTGAAATATCCCACTGACTAATATCCGTTTGGCGAAACAAGTCAGGAAAATGGCGAAAATTGGAAGTGACTGGGAAGTTGCGTTTGATACAATTAGATTCGTTTTTTGCAGCAAGCAACAAGCGTCAAAACACGGATTTTTCTTTTGGCTAACGTAGCCGCAATCACATTTGAACACTTTAATGGAGACAATCTCGGTTGAAGTGGATTTATGTGCATGATCTTGGAATGTTAAATGTGGAAATCGAATTTGCGATAGCTACAATACGTTCCTGACAAGTCAAATTCGCAACTTTTGAATTACAACGATGAGTATCCAGACTGAGCAACCACCTATGTCGACGACAATCACTTCGGAAACCATTGATTCCAGCCAACCCCCCAGTGAAGAAGCCGTTATCCAAGGAGGGGGAGTTGGTGCGTTCTCGTGCAAGCTTCAATCGGCGTTTCGCAAGCATGCGAACCCGACGATAGACAACGGTTTCTATCGAGTATCTAAACGAGTTTTGGATATTTTTGGCGCTCTCACAGGGCTGATGCTTCTTAGCCCGGTCATGTTGCTAGCAGCGTTGGCCGTCAAATTCACCGACGGTGGCTCCATTTTCTTCTGTCAGCAACGAGTTGGTCGCAACGGCAAGCCGTTCAAAATGTACAAGTTTCGTTCGATGATCCCCGACGCCGATTCGATGAAGGCCAGCATGATCGATCGAAACGAACATGGCGACAATCGGACGTTCAAAATTCTTAACGATCCTCGGATTACTCGAGTTGGTCGAACGATGCGTCGTCTCAGCATTGACGAACTTCCTCAACTGCTGAACGTCTTGCGAGGGGACATGAGTCTGGTTGGGCCTCGGCCTTCCATCACGTCGGAAGTTGAACTGTATGAACCCGCAGATTATCAGCGGCTTTCCGTCAAGCCAGGTATTACCTGCATCTGGCAAGTTTCTGGCCGCAGCAATTTGGAATTCGGCGACCAACTCCGATTGGATCTAGAATACATTGAATCCCGAACGTTCGTGCTGGATCTGAAGCTAATTGTGCTGACGTTTCCAGCGGTGCTTCGAGGTGAAGGTGCGGCTTAGGGTCGGAAGAGATCAGAAAAGCCGGGCTGATTACGCGACCGCCGATCAGCCGGTCTTCTTTCCAGTCAGCAACTAATGCCTCAACCAACCGGCTCGGCTTTGGGGTAAGACCCCAGCAGCTCGATTCGAGCGGTCTTCTTGGTCAAGCCGTCAATGGCTCGACGCACTCGCGCGTCAGCTTGATGCCCTTCCAGTTCCACAAAGAAGATATATTCGCTGGGCGAACCCTTCTTGGGGAACGATTCTATCCACGTTAGATTCAGGCGGCACCGTTTGAAAACGGCCATCGCGTCGGCCAGCGCACCGGGTTGATGCAATAGTTCGAACATAATGGAGAGTTTGTCATTGCCGCTCGGTTTGGGTGACGCACTACCAATTACGGCGAATCGAGTGACATTGTCTTTGTTATCTTCAATGTTCTTGGCCAACAACTGCAGCTGGTAGTTGGCGCCTGCCTGACGACTAGCGATGGCCGCCACGTGCGAATTTCGTTTGGCTTCTTCGGCCGCGGCTGTGGTACTGTCGGCGGCAACCAATTTTGCTCTGCGTAAGTTCTTAGAAATCCAACCACGACATTGCGACAACGCTTGTGGCTTGCTGTGAACTTCTTGAACTTCCGACAGCTTGCCGATGCCCAGCAAATTGTGATGAATCCGCATAGGGATTTCGCCACAGATGTTGACAGGCATTCGCACAAACATGTCAAGTGTGTCCACAATCCGCCCATCTGTCGAATTTTCGATAGGCACAACACCATATTCCGTGTCGCCTCGCTTCACCGATTCAAACACGGCAGGAATACTAGAAACAGCAAGCAGTTCTGCGCTTTGGCCGAAGCGTTCAATCGTCGCCAAGTGGCTGTAGCTATATTCCGGTCCTAGATAGGCAACTCGAATGGGATTCACCAACGCCGCAGAAAAACTTTGCACTTCCCGATAAACATGGTTCAGCAACGGACGAACGCGATCGTCATCCACATCGGTTGGCCAAACGTCTGAAGCCCCGTCGAACTGCTTTGCCGGGTCGATCTTCCCGGCTTGGCAAAGTTCACCAAACAATTCCGCTCGCCGAATACACAGCTGGATTAATTCGCAATCCAGTTTCTGCAACGCCGCGATGGTGGGTGACTTAGGCCTTGCCGGCTTGGATTTCGCTGGCCCTTGACCCGTTCGCTTCGACTCTGGCTTCTTCTCCATAACATTCTCGTGCATTCGGATTGGGCGGATAGACACGAATTTGACAGACGGACCGTCCGCTGATCGCTCGCTCCAAGTCAAATTGGCAGGCAAAATTCAGCGTAAGGAACTCGTGTCAAAATGGCAGTATTCGCCTGACTGGAATTTCTGGTATTCGTGCAAGCTGAATCGTAAGTTATGACTTTGCAACACGTTACGTCGTGTCGGTGTCGTACGATTCAGATCCTGGCACACTCTTTGCTTTCACCGGTAGGCCAGCGAAGTGAGAAACATCTTCGCCCAAGATTAGCTCCAAACAAAAGCTTCACAAGTCCATTAGTCAGTAACACTCGCACACGGTTTCGCCGGTCAACGGCAAGCCGCAGACGTTGACGAGAAAGGAGAGTCAGATGGCTCAAGGCGAAAAAATTATTGGTATCGACCTCGGTACGACCAACTCGGTCGTCGCGGTGATGGAAGGTTCTGAACCGACTGTCATTGCCAATGCCGAAGGGAATCGGTTAACTCCCAGCGTGATTGCGTTTACGGATAAGGGCGAAATTCTTGTTGGCGAACCAGCTCGTCGACAAGCCGTCACCAATCCTAAGCGCACAGTCTATTCGATCAAACGATTCATGGGCCGCCGCCACAGTGAAGTGGAAAGCGAAGAAAAGATGGTGCCCTACGAAATCGTTGGTTCGGACGGCGATTACGTGAAAGTGAAAGCGGGTGACAAAGTTCACACGCCACAAGAAATTTCGGCCATGACGCTGCGAAAGCTAAAGGAAGCCGCCGAATCCTTCTTGGGTCACAAGGTGAACAAAGCCGTGATCACGGTGCCTGCTTACTTTAACGATTCGCAACGACAAGCCACCAAGGATGCAGGTCAAATTGCAGGTTTGGAAGTGGCCAGAATTATCAACGAACCGACCGCTGCGGCGTTGGCCTATGGTTTGGGAAAGAAGACCAACGAAAAGATTGCAGTCTTTGACTTGGGCGGTGGTACGTTTGACATTTCCATCTTGGAAGTAGCTTCTACCGAAGGCAAAGACGGCAAAGATGTGACCGTGTTTGAAGTCATCAGTACTAGTGGTGATACACACCTGGGCGGTGACGACTTTGACGAAGTGCTGATCCACTACGTGGCCGATGAATTCCAGAAAGAACAAGGAATTGACCTGCGTAAAGACACCATGGCATTGCAGCGTCTGCAAGAGGCGTGCGAAAAGGCCAAGAAAGAGCTCAGTTCGACTCCGCAAACCGATATCAACTTGCCCTTTATCACGGCCGATTCGTCAGGTGCCAAACACCTGCAAATGACGTTGACTCGATCTAAGTTTGAAGAACTCTCCGATTCGCTGATCGAACGCTGCCGCAAGCCCGTGTTGCAAGCACTGGGCGACGCCAAGCTCAAACCGTCTGAGATTGACGAAGTGGTCTTGGTAGGCGGTTCGACCCGAATTCCTCGAGTCCAAGCGTTGGTCAAAGAAGTCTTTGGCAAGGACCCGCACAAGGGCGTCAATCCAGACGAAGTGGTTGCCGTCGGAGCCGCTATCCAAGGCAGCGTGCTTTCTGGTGACCGCAAAGACGTACTGTTGCTGGACGTCACTCCGCTGTCGCTGGGAATTGAAACGCTGGGCGGTGTGTTCACCAAGTTGGTAGAACGCAACACCACGGTTCCTACGGAACGCAAGCAAACGTTTAGCACGGCGGACGACAATCAGACGGCTGTCACGGTTCGAGTATTCCAGGGTGAACGTCCAATGGCGGCCGACAACCGGTTGCTGGGGCAATTTAACTTGGAAGGCATTCCGCCAGCTCCTCGAGGTGTCCCGCAGATTGAAGTGAAATTCGACATCGATCAAAACGGAATCCTGAACGTTTCCGCCAAAGATTTGGGGACCAGTAAGGAACAGACGGTGCGGATTGAACAGTCGTCCGGTTTGTCCGAAGACGAAATCAATCGCATGAAGACCGATGCGGAATCTCATGCGGCGGAAGATAAGACCAAGCGAGAGCTGGCTGAAGCACGTAACCAAGGTGAACAACTCTGCTTCCAAGTGGAAAAGACCATCAAGGAGCATGCCGACAAACTGAAGGACGCTGATAAAGCTCCGTTGGAATCGGCAATCACCAAGGTTCGCGAGGCAGTGAAGGGAGACGATGCGAACGCCATCAAATCCGCCGTGTCAGACTTAGAACAAGCGTCGCACGCTTTAAGCAAGACGCTTTACGACGCAGGTGCTGCGGGGGGCGCAGCCGGAGCGGCACCGGGGGGCGATGAAACCGCCGGAGCCACTGCGGGTTCTGAAGACGATACGATCGACGCTGAATTCGAAGTCAAAGACAGTTAATCGAATTTGCAGCCATAGCTAGAAGATTCAATGCCCGGTAGCGACCTTTTCGCTACCGGTGCGCGCCGACGGCTGGTAGCGACCGGCCACTGCGAAACGCCTATCCGTTCGCAACAAAGATATTGGAGGTAAGTGACCATGACATTCCGATTTGAAAAATTCACTATCAAAGCGCAAGAAGCGGTTTCTCGAGCTCAAGGGATTGCCACACAAGACGGCCATCCGCAAATGGAAGCGATCCATTTGTTAGCCGGATTGCTACAGGAAGACGATGGGCTGGTCAAACCGATCCTGGAGAAGATTGGGGCCAACCTAGCTCAACTACGTAGCACCACTCAATCGGAATTGGGCCACTTGCCAAAATCTTCGGGCGGTTCCGCGCCGCCCGTCGGACAAGGTCTCGCCAAAGTTCTGTCGGGCGCACAGGAAGCCGCCAGTCGAATGAAGGACGAATTCGTCTCGACAGAACACCTATTGCTGGCACTAACCAAAGTTGACTCCAAAGCAAAGAACTTGTTGGAGCTGAACGGTATTCGCGAAAAGGATCTGCTGACAGCGATGCAAAGTCTGCGAGGTAGTTCGCGCGTGACGGATGCTTCGCCCGAATCTACGTTTCAGGCCTTGGAGAAGTACGGCATTGATCTGGTGGAACGAGCCAACAATGGCAAATTGGATCCGGTAATTGGTCGAGACAGCGAAATTCGCCGAGTGATTCAGGTTCTTTCGCGACGCACCAAAAACAATCCCGTGCTGATTGGCGAACCAGGTGTTGGTAAAACGGCCATCGCCG
Organism: Pirellulaceae bacterium; assembly: GCA_041399205.1. GTDB lineage: Bacteria > Planctomycetota > Planctomycetia > Pirellulales > Pirellulaceae > JAGQOZ01. The sequence goes on from JAWKTK010000003.1 coordinate 597,522, forward strand.
AAGGCTTGGCACTGCGGATTGTCCAAGGCGATGTGCCTCAGAGCTTGAAGAACAAACGAGTCATCGCGTTGGATATGGGTGCGTTGATTGCCGGCACCAAATTCCGAGGTGAATTTGAAGAGCGTCTGAAAGCGGTGTTGCGAGAAGTCGAGGACGCGAGTGGCAGCGTGATTTTGTTCATTGACGAACTGCATACCGTAGTCGGAGCGGGACGAACCGAAGGAGGTTCCGACGCTGCCAATTTGCTGAAACCAGCGTTGGCTCGAGGCGAACTTCGCTGCATTGGCGCCACCACGTTGGACGAATATCGCCAATACATCGAAAAAGATGCCGCATTGGAACGACGCTTCCAACCGGTGATGGTCGGGGAACCTTCGGTCGAAGACACTATCGCCATTCTACGCGGCTTGAAGGCTCGTTACGAAGCGCATCACGGCATCAAGATCAAGGATTCAGCGTTGGTTGCCGCCGCGCAACTTTCCAATCGGTATATTGCCGACCGCTTCCTGCCCGACAAAGCCATTGACTTGGTAGACGAAGCCGCCAGTCGCCTGGCCATGGAGCTGGAAAGCGTCCCCACCGAAATTGATGAAGTCCAACGCAAACTGACTCAGCTGGAACTGGCCGCTCGTCAACTTGCCGAAGAAGATGATGAAACGGCTAAAGATCGATTGGCTCAAATTGAAACCGATATGACCGATCTGCGTCGAGAACTAGCCAGCCTTCGCGAACAATGGGAGGCGGAAAAGTTGGGTCTGGGAGACGTACAAAAAGTTCGCCAAGAATTGGATCAAGTGGAATTGGAATACCGTCAACTGGAAACCAACATCAAGGAGAAGCAGTCAACCGGTTTGCCGATTAGTGAAGCGGAATATCAAGCTCTGTATGAACTAGAAGTAAAACGTCGGCATCTGCGTGAACGAGTCGAAGCGGAAGACAAGCAGGTGGAACCCGATGACAAGTCCAAGTCAGATCGACGCTTGTTGCGGCAAGAAGTTACGGACGATGAAATTGCGGAAGTGGTCAGTTCGTGGACAGGCATTCCGATTTCTCGGATGCTGGAAACCGAAAAGGCTAAACTGCTGGTGATGGAAGATCGGCTGCATCTGCGAGTGGTCGGGCAGCATGAAGCGGTCGAAGCCGTTTCCAATGCGGTGCGAAGAAGCCGCAGCGGTTTGCAAGATCCGCATCGACCGATCGGTTCGTTCCTGTTCCTGGGACCTACCGGAGTCGGTAAGACCGAATTATGCAAAGCCTTGGCGGAAGTGTTGTTCGACGACGAAAACGCCATGGTTCGACTCGACATGAGCGAATTCATGGAGAAGCACACCGTCAGTCGCTTGATTGGCGCTCCTCCCGGCTACGTCGGTTACGAAGAAGGCGGAAAGCTGACCGAAGCGGTGCGACGACGCCCGTATTGCGTGGTGTTGCTGGATGAAATTGAAAAGGCACACACCGATGTCTTCAACATCTTGCTGCAAGTTTTGGATGACGGACGCCTAACCGATAATCATGGCCACACGGTCGATTTCACCAATACCATTGTGGTCATGACCAGCAATATCGGCAGCCAAGCGATTCAGCAGATTGCCAGTGAAGGTGGTTCGGAAGACGATGTCCGAACGGCCGTCACCGTGAACCTGCAAGCTCGGTTCGCGCCGGAGTTCCTGAATCGTATTGACGAATCGATCATCTTTCATCCGTTGGGTCGAGACGAAATTCGCAAGATTGTGGACCTGCAAATCCAACGACTAGAACAACTCCTGGCTGACAAAGATTTGTCACTGGTAGTCACCGAGGAAGCTCGGAACAGGATCTCAGCAGAAGGCTACGATCCCATTTATGGTGCCAGGCCTTTGAAGCGAGTGATCCAGCATCGATTGCAGAATCCGCTGGCCACGGAATTGCTGAAGGGACATTTCGAACCAGGCTCGACGGTCGAAATTGGCTTTGACGGCAACGATTTCACTTTTGGCTGCGGCCATTTTGAATCGACACTGGAAGCGGTCAGCTGAACCGAATCGGCTGTGCAGCGACGCGAGCGACTTTACGCTCGCGTCTCCATAAGAGAACGGCGAATGCCTGCCTATTTGGTGAAAGCGGCGAGTGACGGTTATTCGTGCGAACGTGATTTTCGCAGCCGCTGCCACGCCGCTCCACCCATCACAACCAGTGCGCCAAACCAAAAGGCTGAAGGTTCGGGAACGGCAGTAATGGTGTTGTAGGTGAAATTCGTGCCGGTCAATACTGCATCGGGCAATACGTTTCCGTTCTGATCTTTGATGACCACGCCAATCAGTGTGGCCGTATTGTAATAGTCTGCCAGCAAATCTGCGTTCAGGCCGGAAGCTCCGTTATTGGTGGCGTTCAGGTGGACCTCTGAAACCAGAGTGAAGTCAACATTCACATTGCCCGCGGTCCAGCCGTACGGTACGGGAATAATCGTGGTGCCCGTGGTGGCTGAAAAAGAATCGGAAAAGTTGTTTCCGGCGGCCAAAGAAAACGGAGCCGACGGAACGTCGATGGTTTCGTCCGCGATGGGTGTCATTGAGACACTTGAAGTCAACCGAACGGTGGATGCTAAATTGTTCAGCGTAACGCTTAGTCCGTTTATCCCTGACGGCACCGATGCACTGATGGACGAATCTCCGTCCAACGCCCACGCAAAGATCAATTCGCCACCGGCGACCGTTCCCGGAACGTTCGTCACTTGGACGCTGTCCGTAATCGAAGACTGGGAATACGCGTACGCGTCAACGAAATATGGCAACCCGTCCGCGGCTGAGATATCAGCAATCAACTGCGCTTTGGACTTCAATTCCGGCGTGGAATTACCGCCGCTCTGTGCACCGTCAGCGATGAATCGAAGGCTGTTTACGCCAATGGGCAAAGACATCACCGTGTGATCAATCGCCGTCGTACTTGTATCGGAAACCGGGGGACCTGGCACGCCAGTGCCGACGGAATATTCCCAATAGTTTTCCGTAACCATATCGGCGTCTGCTTTCAACGGAATCAGGACCAAACTGACGGCAGTCAAAACACAAGCTGTTCTCAAAAATTTGCAAACCATTAACGGCTCCCAGTCGCAGTTCAACAGAAAAACAGATTCCGTTCATGTTAATCAAACTTACGGTTTGCACCACTATAAAACAGAAGATAGCGGTTGTAATGGTCGCTCGCGGCAGCTGGTAAGCATTTTTCGGAATGAAACGGGCTAAGCGAGGCGAACATTCAATATAGAAATCGCCGCATCGAACGCGGATACGAGCCATATTTGTAGTGGGTGCGTTTATTCCGAACAGCATGGGGACCAATATGGCCGACCACAATTCAATCTCTGATGCGAATCAAGACGTGTCGAATTCCGACCAAAACGACCCGGCCACCATGGCCGTGGAAGTCGAAAAGGCAGTGCCAACCATGTTCGGCAAGACGCTGGGGCCTTATCGCATCCAGCGGCAGATTGGTCGAGGTGCGATGGGCGCTGTTTACCAAGCGGAACACACCAAACTGCGCCGGACCGTGGCTATTAAGGTGTTGCCCAAAGAGTTTACCGATCAACCCGAACGGTTGGCTCGCTTCTATAAGGAGATGGAAGCCATTGGTCGCTTGGATCATCCAAACATTGTGCGTGCGTTTGACGCTGGCGAATTTGACGGTGTGCATTATCTCGCAATGGAATTGGTGCAGGGGCGAGATGTCTTTGATGTATTGCAACAGGTGCGACGTTTCGACGTTGCCAGTGCATGCGAAGTGATTCGCCAAACCGCCTTGGCGTTACAACACGTGAGCGACAATCATCTGGTGCATCGTGATATTAAGCCGTCCAATTTACTGCTGACGCCAAACGGCGAAGTCAAAATGTTGGACCTGGGAATCGCTCGGCTGAACCGCGACTGCGATGCTAAGTCATCCGGGACAGACGAAACCAGCATGGGGGCTTTAGTCGGAACGCCTGACTACATGGCACCGGAACAGATTGAACCCGTAGGTGAATTAGACATTCGCGCCGATGTATACAGCTTGGGCTGCACGCTCTACACGTTGCTATCGGGCCACCCGCCTTTCTTTGGCGAACAGTTCACGTCCAACTTTTCGAAACTGATGGCGCACGTCAAATCAACTCCGCCACCGGTGATCGATATTACCGACCACGTGCCCGCCAAGTTATCTCAGTACATCGAATCGATGATGGCCAAAGATCGAGAGCAACGTCCGGCGACCGGCACGGAGATTGCCGAGTTCTTGAGCCAATGGGCCAATCCAAATTCGCTGCAAGCCGTGTGTCAAAAACATGTCACCGGTGGTGCTCGGCAATCGGCGGTCACACCTGTCTCGCCATCCAAGCAATCTAATTGGCGATTCGATCGGAAGCACAAATGGAGCCTCGTTGGCATCTGCTTAGCCGTCGTGACCGTCATCGGGCTGGGGCCGTTTGCTCGACGAGCCAACATTTCGGGTAGCGTCGATACGCTGACGATGCCGGTGGCGGCGCAATCGCCTTTTGGCGCTGCTCAAGCGTCCAACGATTCGCTAAACCAGATTGCGTCCTCCACCCACGAAATTGCTGCCAATACTTCGGACGTGGCCAAATCAACCGCCAATATCGATCGAAATGCCGAACGCATGGCCGACACGCTGGAAGGATTGCGAGACGCGTTTCGCATGGCCGCTCGCACTGGCGGCATTCTGGAAAACCCAGAATCCATGGGCGAATTTTATCACAACGCCCAAGTCTACCAACGCCAAGGGAACCAGGAAGCCGCTTTGCAAACCTACTTGGTGGTGTTCGAAAAAGGAGGCGACTTCTTGGACGTGCATCAGCGATTCCAAGAACTACTGCGCACTACGTCCAGCCATCTAGACTATGCAGCACTGCCAGGCGATTCCGGGAATCCGATTCGCCAATTCGCTGCCATTCTGTATCAGTCGCCCGAAACAGATCGAGCGGTCGTGTTGCAGGACTTCGTCGCAAAGTTCCCGACGTTCGCGCCGGCGTCGTTCGAATTGAGTCGGCTGTATTCCGCGGATCAACTAGGGCAGCAAGCACTAGCCGATAAGGCGCGAGAAAAGAAATGGCTGGCTCAATTCCAGCAACAGATCCAAGCTTCGCCGCTATCCGAATACTTTCTGGATCCCGCCGCCGCAACGCCGATGACGGAAGACGCCCAAAATCGTTGGGTCCGACTGCAAACCATTGCGGATCAAACGTTTACTTCGCCGGTGAACGTTAGTAGCCGCAAAGCGTTGGGCGGATACGCCTATACGATTAGCATTGCCGAACCGGCTCGAGAAATCTCGTATCGCACATCACCGGACGCGCCGTTCGAATCGACCGGATTCGCCAGCGCCGTGGATCCGGCGACGGGCAGTGTCGCTCCGAATACACTGGTCGTGTTGCAGGCGTGGGAAGGTCAATTCGAAGTCAAGTATCAGGATGTTCGAGGCAATTGGCAGGGACCGTTTGTCATTGAGTTGGGCCAAGAAAACGAAGTGCAGGACGCCAAACGCCAGCTTTCGTTCTTGCAGCAATGGGCCGACTTTAAGACTCGCAGCAACCGCACGCACTTCAACTTGCAGCGACTTGCCTTTCACCGGCAAAGCATTCAGGAAGTTCGATATGGCTTCAATCAAGACGAACCGAATCAATCGATCGTCTTGGCCGATCCGCATTTAGCTTCCCGAGAAAATCACATTCCAGTGGACGATTCCGTTTCCTACGCCGTGGTGCAAGTTGTGTATGCCGATGGCAGCACTTCCAAAGTGCGACGCTTTCAGCGACCAAGCCGATAGCGGTCCGCCTGGCCAACAGCAGTGGCCATACCGCAATTTCTTGACGGTGACGGTTGTGTTGCCACCGTGGAAATCGCGGTCCGCCGTCGCCGACCGTGTTCGCATTTCAAAATCAATCAACAATCTTAGCCGGAGCAGCGTTACGTCATCCTGAAAAAGCGGCCTGCAGTCATATCGGGCCAATTTTTAACAGTTTTACAAGGAGACGGAAATGCTCAAATCAAATCGCCTGCGAAAACTTGCCGCAGAATCGCTGGAGAACAAGACACTGCTTCACGGTGGTGGTTTTGTCGGCCCCCTGTCGGATGTTTCGGTCGACGATATGGTGCAGGCCACTTTCGAACGATATGACGCCACCGAAGACGGGATCCTTAACGCCGACGATGAACTTTCGGACCGAATTTCAAATCGCATTGCTGATGCCGATTCGGATGGAGATGGCGGCGTTTCCACGGACGAATTGACCGTTCATTTGGAAACGGAACGAGTGTCCAAACTACTGGGCCTGGATAACGCTCGGTGTCGACCGGGGCTCGACGTAGAAACTCGAGTCACCTCGGCCATTGAAACCGTGGATGATGACGGCGAAGGAGACATTGATCAAGCCGAAGTGTCTGAATCATTATGGAGTTCGTTGTCAGTGGCCGATGCGGACGAAGATGGTTCGCTAACCGCCGAAGAATTGACTGCCCTGGTAGAGGCGAATGCCGCGGCGGCTCGAGCAGAGATGATTGCCAATCGAGTGGACGCGATGTTCGAACGCTATGATACGGATGCGGATGACCTGATCAGCGTTGACGAAGTGACTACCATGCGATGGAACAGGCTGTCTGCGGCCGATGCGGATGAAGATCAAGCGGTTAGCCGAGACGAATTGACGCAATATGTGACAGATCAAGTTTCCAACGCCAACGATTCTGATGGCGCGAACGATCCGGGTTTCGGTGGACGTGGACACGGCGGACATGGGCGTGGTCACGGTAGACGAGGTGGACGCGGCTAACTCGCTGCCATCGGCGGCGAGATTATCGTCAGACGGTTCTCCGCGCTGTCGACCCACTGTTGACGCAGAAAACCGGACGCGTGATTATTCGCGTCCGGTTTGTTTTCAGATTGCTCGCAATTATGCCTCGCTGGCTCGCTTCGGTTAAGTTTGAAACGGCCGCCATCATCGGCTCCACACACGCCAGCATGTGGAAACGCTCGCGTGCAAGTTGCGAATGGTTGTGGCTAACTGCCTAACACCTGAAATAACATCGCTCCTAACACGCCGCCCAACATCGGACCGACCACCGGAATCCAAGCGTAGCCCCAATCAGATGTCCCTTTGCCGGGAATCGGCAGGATCGCGTGTGCGATGCGAGGTGCTAAGTCTCGAGCTGGATTGATGGCAAAGCCGGTCGGACCGCCCAGGCCCATGCCAATCACACATACCAATAGACCTACCAACAGTGGATTGATGCCCGAACTAAAGACGGTCGAAAAATCGGGCAGGCCGTCCGACTTCATTTCGTCCACATTCGCGGCAATGGCCAAGATGCCAAAGATCAGCACCGCCGTGCCGACCACTTCGCAAAATAGATTCCAGAATGGAGCTCGAATCGCAGGCCCTGTTGAAAAGACGGCCAACTTCAAATCGGCGTCATCCGTTTCCGACCAATGCGAATAGTACGTCAACCACACCAACACCGCACCAATGAATGCGCCCAACATCTGCGCGGCAAGATAGACCGGTACTTGTTCCAGGTCCATGCCGCCGTTGTACCAGACACCAATGGTCACCGCGGGATTCAAATGAGCTCCGCTGATTCTGGCCACGCTATACGCCGCTACGGCTACGGAAAGTCCCCAGCCCACGGTGATTAGCAGCCAACCGGTGCCGTTTCCTTTGGTCTTGCCCAACAGCTGGTTCGCCACAATGCCATTGCCCAGCGTTAACAACAATGCTGTGCCAATCACTTCGCCCCAAAATTCGGTCATTCCACTTCGCTCCTAAACAATTGCAAGAAAATTCCGCCGAGTATTGTCAACGCATTGAAACTCGCTGGCAATCACACTGAAATTTTTTCTGCAGCTTTTTGAGTGTTTTGGCGAACCAGTCGTACGGATTGTCACGTACCATCGATAAATCGAGTACGAAGCTGGAGCCTCCGTGTTTTCTACATCAAATCAACAGGTGATCCCCATGCGTTACCGACGTCCAAAGCCGTCAATTCCTTGCCGAATGATTCGGAATTCACCTAGAAAGTCATCTTTTTCGCCGCAGTTGGAAACGCTGGAAGACAAACGGTTGTTGACGGCTATCGACGTGGTTCCGGAACGAGCCTATTTGAATGCGAATTTCAACGCGTTTGATCACAACTTGGACGCGTCTCTGAATCTGGCGGATGTGGATGCCGATGGCAATTTGGACGTGGTGATTGGTCGCCGGCCAACGGGCGAATTCGGCTGGGTTCCCGCTTCAGATGATTTCTACAACCAGCCCGTTCGTCATTTCGCTGCGGAAGCGGAGTTTGAGGAAATCGTCAGCCAAGACTTTACGGCAGACAACCAAGTTGACTTTTTGGTGCGAACCGACCAAACACTGGTGCTGTACGAACCGACCAGCGCTACCGACGTGCAGCGTCACGCCATCTGGACGGCGGATGCGCCGATTCGCATGTTACCAACGTTCGATTTCAATACGGACCAACTACCTGATCTCGCGGTGCTTAGCGGCGTCGGCCAAATCACACTGCTCAAGAACAACGGCGACGGTTCGTTTGAAGTCACCGAATCCATCGTCTTGCCACACGCCGTTAGTAACATCCAAGTTCGCTCGACAGACAATCAGCTATTCGTGGGCAATGATGATCAAGGACAAGTGATCCAGTATTCGATTTCCACCCGCGGGGAATTTGCAGACACCGGCGCGGTCGTGGCTTCGTCACTGGCGTACGCAAATACGCAATTTGTGGTCACCGATTTGAATGGCGACAATCAAACCGATTTATTGGCGAACTCATCACGAGGGCTCGATTGGCTGGTGTGGAATTCGGCATCCGGCACGTTTGACTTCCAGCAAACATTGGTCTCGGACAGGACTTTTAATTCGATCCACGTCCTGGACCTGAACCAGGATGGTCAAGCGGAACTACTGCTGGAATACGTGCGTGGCTTTAACTTGTATGTGGCGACGGACGATGGTTTAGGCGGCTTCGAGTATCAGCGAACCGAACCGACCATTTCCGTCTGGACCAGCAATCAGACGACGGACACCGCGGGCACTCGGCTACTGGGCATCGCCAGCGAATCGCCGCATGAAATCGTTGAACTGACCGTGACACCGGAATCGAGTATTGTCAGTTCTCCGTTGTGGAAGAACAATACGTTACCTCCGCTGCCATTGCCTGTCGAGCAACCTCTGACGACGAATTCAGAACTGGTCCTCAGGGCGATCGATGGTGGAGCGGTTGTCTATTCGAATTTTGTAGAAGACAATCCGGTTGGCATTGTGATCGACGCACCGTCACCGGAACTGCAATTCGAAAGATCGATCATCTTGGACGGGACGACGGCGCTCGTTTGGACCGGCGAAGATGACGCTGGGCGTTACATTCGCATTCAGGCGAATCGTTTGGAACCGACGCTGGGGAACAAGTTACACCAAGTCACTATCGTGGGAACGGGTGAATTCAACGGGGATGGCCAAACGGATTTATTGCTACGCGTCCCAGATGATACATCTGCGTTGGGTGGTGGCTATCAGGTTGCCATGCGAGACGATCAAGAAATGTGGACCGTTCAAGGCGGCTTGGACGAAGAATTGAGGCCTGATTCTCTTTTGCAAGTCCGCGACGTCAACAATGACGGCTTGGACGATCTGCTGCGTCCCCGGTTCTTGTTCGACGGAAGTACGTACAAAGTGCGATTCAGTTTGGGAAACGGCCAGTTCGAACCGGCGGTCAACCTGTTTACTTCAGACGTATCGCTCAACAATTCACAGCAGGGAAGGGTCAGTGTCGCCGATGTTTCGGGGGACGGCATTGACGAATGGTTTCGATATAGCGAAGGCGCATTTCGACGACTGGAAATCGTCGGGCGTGTACCAGTGGAACGTCAAGTGCTACCGGGTGAACAACTATGGACACTGGATGTCGATGCGGACTTGGTGGACGACGTTGTGGTTTTGGTCGGCGACACATATCAGCTGTTTCAATGGGATCCTGCCGCCAATTCCCTGGCGTATCAGCAGGATTTGCCCGAATTGGGATCACTCATTGACATCGACGGGGACGGTGTCCGCGAATTCACTTCCGAATTGAATCCGCTTTGGGATTCTTTGGGAGACTTCGATGGCGACGGCGTCTTGGAGTTGTTGCGGGACAGTTCTTTCGAATACTCCTTGGCACACGTTGTGCCGGCAGCCGTCAAGTTGGAGTTAGATTCGCAACAGTCGTCTAGCATTATTTCGACTGGCCAGATCCTGCTGATCGACCTGGACAACGATGGCGATCAAGACGCAGCTCAAATTGACAGCAACGGTTCGGTTTGGTTCGAAAACACCGATGGCCGTCTTTCGAACAAACCAATTCTGTTAACGGACGAAGGCTTATTTGTTTATCCGACAGAGGTGATTGACTTTGACGGAGATGGAGATGACGACATTGTCACTGTGAACAATGTGTGGCTGGAAAACCAAGGTAATGGCCAAATCGTGGGCCGTTTCACACAACTGCCGTCCCCATCAGGGGCAAACTTGCTGGGTGACTTGGACGGTGATGGAGACGCGGATGCAGTTGGGTTGGACACAACTATGTCTTGGTCTGAAAACAAAAACACAACTGACGGTTTCTTTCAACAACATGAAATTCCCAACGGCTTTTTGCCGACTCACTTGGCCGACTTCAATCAAGATGGGCATCTAGACATCATCGGAGTTTACGCTCAGCAATTTCGCTACCTGCTGAACGACGGGGACGGTTCGTTTGCCGCTGCTCAGTCCATTCCGCTGGATGTATCGTCCGACCAAGTGTTTGTTAGCGACTTCGATCAAGACGGGGACCTGGATGTTGCCAGTGTCGAAGCGGGACAACTAACGTTCTTTCGCCAAACGGATTTGCAATTCGCAATGACCGGCAACACCATTCCCATCGCTGACGACGATGACGTCTTTGTGTCCGAAGATGGTGATTCGCCCACCGTGGTGGTTCGCAATTCGGCACAAGTAAAACTGTATCAGTGGAATGCGGACGCTTGGAACGAATCTGGCGAAACGATCGAAATGCCCAACGATTCGATCAGCGTTGGTGACTTGGATCAAGACGGACAGCTGGACGTAATCTTGGCCAGTCAGTATCAAATGCACGCCTTTTACAGCAGTGACCAGCTTCATGCTGGTAACCGAATTCCAGACGATCTCGGCCGCACCTCGGCGGTCGCATCAGCCGATCTGGACGGCGATGGGACGGAAGATACCATCATGGCCACCAACCAAGGAGTGTACTGGTTGCCTGGCGGAGGCTTTGCCGAACCGGCTGCCTGGATGGCAATTTCGTTCGAAGCAACGATGCAAATCATAGCGTCTGATCTGGACAACGACGGTGATCTGGATCTGATCGCCGAAGATTCGGAACTGGTGTGGTATCCCAACCAAGGTGGTTCGTTTGGTTCGCGACAAGTGATCGGGGCTGGCGGCTTTCAGCAACTGGACGCGGTCAGCGTTGATGGGGACGCGTTGCCCGATGTGGTTGCTCGTCAATCCAATCAACTGCTAATGCACAGGAACTTGGGCAATCGTTCGTTTGCCGACGCCACGACCTGGCTGACATTCGATTCCGACGCCGAAAGCGTCCTGATGGCCGATACGAATGCGGACGGTCTGTCGGACGTTATCGTTCATTCCGTAACGGACGGTCTGTCTACACTGAAACTGTATCGCAATGTGGACGGAGCGTTGCAGACAAGCGAATTCGCTTTGGAGACGGCCGAGTCAAACGCGACTCTGGCCGATTTGGACCAAGATTCGTTCCTGGACTTGGTGCTGTTGCAACGCGACCGAATAGCAGTGGCGTACGGCGATGGCAATGGCGCCTTCCTTCCCTCGCAGACATTGTTCTTCAAAGACCTCTCGATTTCTGCTGACCCAATGTTAGTCGACATGGATCATGACGGGGACCTTGACATCTTTCTGGCGAATGAACGTCGGTACTTTGAAAACATCGACGTTTGGCGGCAGACGGCCGTTCCGCATAGCGTTCTTCCGTCTAACGTGTTGCCGTATCGTGGCCGCATCGATTCTCTTACGCAAGTTACATTGCAAACAACTGCCAATGGCGAAACCAACTTGTTGCTGACTTCGCCCAATAGATCTTGGGCTTACACGATCGATCCGACCTATCAGCGGCTTGACTTCAATCGAGACGCCTTGCTGGACAGTAGCGATGTGGATTTGCTGTATGCGGAAGCTGCAAATCACGCGTTTGACCGCCGACATGACATGCGGTTCGATCTGACTGACGATCGATTGGTCGACCAAGCCGATCTGAGCGAGTTGCTGACGGCGTTCGGTACGTCGTACGGTGATGTGGACGTGAACGGCGTCTTCGATTCCGCCGATTTGGTTCGCTTATTCCAGGTTGGAAAATACGGAGATCCAGCCGTGTTGGGATCGACATTGTATTCGGAAGGCGACTGGAATCTGGACGGCAGATTTGATTCAAGTGACTTGGTGCTCGCCTTCCAATTTGGCAACTACGTAACGGATGCTTCGCCCGCAGCAATCGGACGCATGGCGGCTCGCCCGTTGACTTCGTCACTGACCAAGACAGAACTCGCGGAAGTGGCAAACCGCGACGAACGTGACTCCATCTTTCGAGCCGACTGATTTACGATTCGGCCAGAAGCGAATCGCATGGGAATCTGCTAGACTATGCCGTTCGGCACGAACCAGTAGATCTCATTTCGAAACGTTGGGCGAATCATGCTTGCGATCCGCGAATGGCAAAAGCGGCTGTATTTTTTGGGCTACGTCTCCATCTGGTTCGCTGTGACAATGGTTTGTCAAGCGGATGATTTTCCCGACGTCTATAACAGTCCGTCGGAAGCGCAACTGCAACCGATGCCGGCTTCGCGAGCGGCCGCCACTATGCAATTGCCCGACGGATTCCACGCTACCGTTTTTGCTGCCGAACCCGATGTCCAAAATCCCATCGGCGTGGCGTGGGACCAACATAGTCGTATGTGGGTGGCCGAAAACTACACCTATTCCGATCGAAGTCAGCGGTTTGATTTGTCGCTCAGAGATCGAGTGGTCGTGTTAGAAGATACCGACCAAGACGGAACGGCCGATCGACGCACCGTCTTTACCGATCAAGTGCAGATGCTGACCAGCGTAGAAGTTGGTAAAGGTGGCGTGTGGCTGATGTGTCCGCCGCAAGTTCTGTTTATCCCCGATGCCAATCACGACTTGATTCCCGACGGTCCAGCTCAAGTGGTCTTGGACGGCTTTGATGTGGCGCAAGACAACTACCACAACTTTGCCAACGGTTTGCGTTGGGGCCCCGATGGTTGGTTGTATGGTCGCTGCGGTCATTCTTGCCCTGGCAACTTGGGCGTTCCCGGAACACCTGCGGAACAGCGCATTCCCATCGACGGCGGTATGTGGCGTTTTCATCCTGATCGCCGAGTGGTAGAAGTTTTGTGTCACGGCACCACAAATCCTTGGGGCCATGACTGGGACGCCAACGGTGAATTGTTCTTCATTAACACCGTGATTGGTCACTTGTGGCATGTCATGCCGGGCGCCCACTTCCAGGAATCATTCGGCGAAAGCATGAATCCCGGAGTCTACGAACGGTTAGACATGATTGCCGACCACTATCATTTTGACAGAAAAGGAACGTGGCAACAGAGTCGTGACGGGAAAGCCAATGACTTTGGCGGAGGTCACGCGCATGTGGGCATGATGATCTATCAAGGTTCGCAGTGGCCCGAACAGTACCGCCACAAGTTGTTCACCATCAATATGCATGGTATGCGAATTAACACGGAACGGCTGGAACGGTTCGGCGCGGGATATGTTGGTCGGCACGAACCAGATTTCCTGGTGTCGAAGGATCCGTTTTTTCGAGGCATCGATTTGACGACTTCGCCGGACGGTAGTGTCTATCTGATTGATTGGAGCGATACCGGTGAATGTCATGAACACACCGGCGTTCATCGCACCAGCGGCCGCATTTACCAGGTTCGCTACGGCCAACAATCGCCACCAGCGCAGGCAACCCAACATGCGTGGGCCAAACCCGCTTGCTTGGCCGGCGATACCGCCTTAGCGCGGCTCTGGAAACGCTATCAAGCGAACCAAGTCAGTCGATCTGAACTGCGAGCACTCTTGCAGCACGAAGATGAGCATTTGCGAGTTTGGGCGGTGCGGTTGCTGACCGATTTTTGGCCGTTGGATACGGTCACCGGTCCCGCGAAGCATTTTCAATATCCGGATGACACAGAATCGATCGACGCGTTGGTCGAGTTAGCTCGGCGAGATTCATCCGGCTTGGTACAGCTGACGCTGGCTTCGACACTGCAGCGTCTGCCCGTGGATCGGCGTTTGGAATTGGCGTTGCCTTTGGTGCAACGTTCGCAGTTTGCGGATGATCGAGATCTGCCGTTGTTGGTTTGGTTTGGTCTGATCCCCGTGGGTCAAAGCGATCCGCTGGGCCTAGCCGAACTGACAACCGTTTGTCAGTGGCCACAGCTCACTCGCTGGATCACTCGAAATGTGGCCAGCCAAATCGAATCGCAGCCAAACGCGTTAGATCGCATTCTACAGATAGCCGCAGCCAATTCGGCAGATTCGAAGGAAGCGGTCGTGCGAGGCATGGTAGAAGCGTTTCAAGGGTGGCGTCGAGCGACAACGCCATTGTCCTGGCCCGCGTTCGAAGAAGAGCTGAATGACAACACGTTGGCAGCGGAAGTTCGAGAGCTGCGGTTGCTGTTTGGAGATGGTCGAGCGATCCGGCAAGTGCGTTCGGTGGCGTTGGATGGTGCGGCGGAGATTCCGGTTCGGCAGCAAGCACTCCAGACGTTGATTCAGGCAGATCCGGATGATTTGCGTGACGTGTGTGAGAAACTGCTGACTGTCCGAGTCTTAAATGCGACGGCCGCGAAAGGGTTAGCCGGGTTTGACGATCCGAATATCGCCGACCTGTTGGTGCGAAATTATCGCCGCTTTCAGCCGCAGGATCGGCCGACTGTGATTGAAATTTTGGTTTCGCGTCAATCCTTTGCGAATCGGCTGTTGGACGAATTGGGACGTTCCAACGGCGCCATTTCTGCCGCCGATCTAACCGCCGGGGACGCTCGGCAGATCCTGGCTTGGAACAACGCCGCGTTGAGTCGGAAATTGGCAGACGTATGGGGCGAAGTTCGCGAAACAACGACCGACAAACGAGCCAAGATGACAACGTTGCGTCAGCAGCTGACGGCGGACGTGTTGGCAAATGTTGATTTGAGCCACGGTCGCCAATTGTTTGACAAGACGTGTGCTTCGTGCCATCGACTCTACGGGAACGGACACAGTGTCGGGCCCGATTTGACCGGTTCGCAGCGAAACAATTTGGATTATCTGCTGGAGAACATCGTGGATCCCAGTGCGGTCGTTTCCAAGGACTATCGGCTGACTCGTTTGGAAATGAAGGATGGCCGCACCGTCAGCGGGCTGGTTGTCGCGCGAAACGACAAGACGTTGCGCATCCACACGCAGGCTCAAGGCGAATTGGCGTTTCCGGTGGAAGATGTTGAACGAACCGTGGAGACTCGTGTGTCTCTCATGCCCGACGGATTGTTAGATCAAATGAGCGAAGAAGATATTCGCGATCTATTTGGGTATTTGATGCACCCGGTACAAGTAGAATGACGGACGGAGTTTTTGGGAACATACCGCCACTGCAGGCGGCTTAAACAAACAGATACATAGGGCGAAGAACATGGATTCACAATTCGTTTGGCGAAAAATTTTCCTGCTATTCATGCTGGTCGGCAACGTGCACGGCTTACACGCCGAGGAAGCTTATACTGAAAATCCCGGCAGCGAAGGGAACGGCAATTTCGTGATCGGCCCGGAATATGAAACGCATCCAGATCTGACCGATCAAGGAAATCCGCAGGGCAAGCTGTTTGAATTTTCGATGCCGCTGGCTGAAAGTAACATCTTCAAAGGAGATGACGCCACGCTGGATGCTCGCAAACCCGTTCGGGAAGCTCGTAAGATCTTTGTTTACATTCCAGCTGCGTATCAAGATGGTTCGAAGGCACCGATCTTGGTGATGCATGACGGTCCGAGTCAGTTGGAATTGGTTCGCAACGCATTGGACAACTTGACCATTTCCCAAGATCCGGACCGCAAGCTACCGGCGTTCATTGCCATTTCCGTCCAAAACGGCGGGAACGACAGTAAGGGAAGCCAACGAGGTTTGGAATATGACACCATGTCCGACCGGTTGGCTCGTTTCATTCATGACGAAGTCTTGCCGGCCGTTTTGGCAAACGAACAGATTCGGCAAGCGTATCCCAACCTGGCGTTCACCGAAAATCCTTGGGGCCGAGGCGTCATGGGATGCAGTTCTGGTGGCGCCGCGGCGCTGACGATGGGTTGGTTTCGGCCCGATTGGTTTCGACGCTTGATCACGTATTCAGGCACGTTTGTAGATCAACAGGATGACGATGCGGCTGAAGAGAAAGATTATCCGCTGGGCGCTTGGGAATATCATTCCAGTATGAAGTTGATTGAAACCAGCGAAAAAAAGCCGCTGCGAATTTTCTTGCATGTCTCGGAACATGACAATCGAGCCAATGATCCGGAAGAGACGTATCATAACTGGGTGATGGCCAATCGCCGCACTGCAGATGCGCTAAAAGCCAAAGGGTATGATTACCGGTTCATCTATAGCCGAGCGAGTCGTCACTGTGACGGAAATGTGTTCCGGCACACGCTGGCTGACACGTTGGTTTGGATGTGGCGAGGCTATCAGGGCGAACCGTAGAGTCCGGTAGATCTGCTCGGATTGATTGGTGGTTGCAACGCGTTTGGTTCGAATCCAGATCGTTGATTCGAATCAACACGTTGCTGCGGCAAAGGCCACTCGCGTTTATTGTCTGGGGATTTCGAACAAACGGCAGGATTCTCCTGGCAGTTTTTCTTTTCGGCAAGATTCACTTGAACGACGTGAATTATTCGGCAGACTGTATCGATTTGGTGTACTGGGGCGAGTCGGCACTTTGGCTCGACGCCGCAGATAATCGGTTTAATGGTTGTACATGGCCTCATTTGATTGTTTGGCATGTGACTTGCCTTCGAACTGTTGTCCAAAATTACTAGAAGAAATAGAATGCATTCCAAATTCCAGGTCGTTCTTCTTCTCCTCCACTCCAGTTCTTGTTAATGGCAAATCATGAGTGACGCGTCCACGATTGAAAAAACAAAACAACAGATTCGCGGTTTGGTGCAAGAAATTGCGCAACTGTCTCGAGGCGACATGGAGCCCGAACAGTACTACGGCGAAGTCATGCAACGTATTGATACGGCGTTGGCCGCTGTAGGTGGCGGTATGGACCATTGATTCGGAACGCCGATTGCGTTTGGAATATCAGGTCAATATCAGCCGCGACTTATTGAATGTGGAATCGGACGATAGCCGACGTCATGTTCGCTTGTTGCAAGAAGTCTTCCGCGACGGTCAGTCTCGGTTAGTTGCACCGATGTCGGGTGGTGGCGAACCGGATTCGCCCGGAAATCCCACCAACACGCTGTTAGTTCTTTCGCCCATGAAGTCCGACGAAGGCGTGGAAGGCTTGATTGAAGTTTTCCAACGTCCGGACGCTCAACCTGCCAGCCATCAAGGCTATCTTCGCTTTTTGGACCAAATGAGAGCGAAGATGGTCGGCGACTGGATGAAGTCGAAAACTGAAAACGTTTTCCGACCGCCAATCTTTCTGGGCCAAAGATTGATCAGTTTGCCAAAGAAGTCCACGAAAGCCTGGACGTTTCGGAAACGTGCTACACCATCGCCAACGAAAGTCGGCGGTTGATTGGTTGTGATCGAGTGAGCGTGACGGTAACCAATGGTCCCAAACAAGTGGTGAAGGCTATCAGCGGCCAAGACACCATGGACACTCGATCCAATATCGTCACGTTGCTCAGTGCCTTGACCACTCGAGTTTGTGCGACTGGCGAACCTTTGTGGTACAGCGGTTCGATGCAAGATTTGCCGCCGCAAGTGGAAAAATCACTGGAAGCGTATGTGGACGAATCGCACACCAAGTCGATTGCCATTGTGCCGCTGAAGCGAGTGGACGTGTTTAAGCAGAAGCCCGGTGAAGAATTGGGACAAGAAGAACAAGCCAAATTTCAATTGACCCAAGGCGACGTGATTGGCGCGTTGATTGTGGAACATATCGATTCCACTCAGCCGCAAAGCATGGTCGCACCCAAAGTGGAAGAAGTTTGCGAACATAGTGCTCGTGCCATCGGCAACGCCCTAGAGCACAATTCGCTGTTCTTGATGCCGGTGTGGAAAGCGATCGGACATTCTCGCTGGGCCCCTGACCGCCAAAAACTTGCCCAAGACCATGTTGATTTCGGGCGCAATTCTGCTGGCCTTGTTGGCGCTTGTTTATCCTTCGCAAGATTTTATCTTGAAGGCCGAAGAGAATTCTGACGCCCGTGGAAAAGAAGGATGTCTTCTTTGAACAAGATGGAAGGGTGTCCAAAGTATTAGTCGATCATGGCGATACCGTAACCAAAGGCCAAGTTATTGTCGAATTAGAGAACAAGGATTTGGAAAAAGAAATCCAACAGCTGTATACCGATTTAGGAGAAGCACAGGCATCGCGACGCCAGTTGCAGTTGAGTCGCGATCCCGAATCGGAAAGCAAGTTGGCCGAAGTGCGAGCTCGAATTCACGGGTATACTCGCCAGCTTGAGCTATTGAAGGAAAAGCAAGGCAACTTAATTGTCCGCGCTCCGATGGACGGCCAAGTAGTTACATGGGACATCAGGCGATTGCTGGAACATCGGCCGGTCATGCGAGGCCAAAAGGCATTGCAGCTTGCCAATCCAGATGGCGAATGGGAGTTGGAGGTATTCTTACCGGAAAAACGCATTATTACCCTGATAAGGCCCAGAAAGATTCCGGCGAACCGTTAGATGTCAGCTACGTTTTAAAAAGCAATCCGGGGTCTTCGCCCTTGGACATGAAGTATCCAGTGCAACGCACCGCCACTTTCACGATGAACACGGCCAGAGTTTTCGGCGAGTCAACCAGATTGACGGGACAAACTGCTGGCGGCCTTGAAAAAGGGCGATACGCCGGGCGAATTGAAACAAGGAGGTACCGAAGTGCTGGCTCGAGTGCATTGTGGCCGAGCAGCCTGGCATTCTGCTTCTTCGTGTACGATTGATCGAATGGGCTTGCATAAGCTTTGTATTCGATTTAGTAACATATTTGATGCCTTACGATAGATGTATCGTCACATGAATCAATTCTTGCCACCGCCGTCGTTTCGGCTAGTCTGCTGGAGCCAAACCAGCGAAGTGCCTCGCAGCAATAACGCTTACCTTTTTGAAGTACGAGCAATCGAAGAACTGGACGATTTCAGGTACGGAAGCGGGAGTCCTCACGGAAATTGCGGTGACCGAAGGCGGCAAGTCACTGTCGGCCAACTGGTTGCCAAGACCGATGCCACTGATGCCGAATTGGCGAAAGCGGGCGCTCTTAGCAGTTACAACGCGGCTAAGAATTCCATTAACGAAAGCATAATTAGCCGAGAAGCCGCTGATAAAGCGGCGGGTGTTTCTTTGGCGGAATACGATAAGGCCAGGGAAGCGAATGCGGAAGTTCCTGGCGCGTTCAGCGATACGGAAGTCAAGCGGTTGAAGCTGCAATGGGAACGAGCCGTATTGCAGATTCAACTGGCCGAATCGCAGACGGCTGTCGCGACCTATCAGGCCAAGTCATCGGAGTCAGAATTTCGTCGAGCCGAAGCGCAAATCGAACGTCGCGAATTGAAGTCGGAAGTCAACGGCATCGTCGATAAAGTTCACTTCGACAAAGGGGAATGGGTCATGCCGCAAGACAAGGTGATGACCATTGTGCGAATGGATCGCCTGCGAGTTCACGGTCGGTTTAGTCCGCAAGATTACTCGCGTTCGGACCTACACCGTCGCCCGGTGGAAGTGGTTGTGACTCTGGCAGGCAGCGATGGCGTAGCTCGAGTCAACGGGCAGATTGGCTATGTTTCTCCGAAAATTGACCACGCTGGTGATTGGCAAATCTGGGTCGAAATTGAAAACAAGAAGGAAAACGGATTGTGGCTGTTTAGCCCGGGCATGATGGCCACCGTGGAACTGAAGTAGCCAACGAATTTTTGCGAAGCCGCCGTTCTGATCTGACAACGCGTTGAAAGTCGCCCCATGGTAACTCTTGCTGACAGTCTGGTTTCCAGCGCCACACGGCGGTTGCCGGTACGGATGCGCCCCGATTTGTCGATGCGATATCATCGATATCAGGGAAAACCGTTCTGGGTGGTCAAAGAACCAATTGGCTTGAAATACTATCGCTTTCAGGAAGAAGAGTTCTCCATTCTGCAAATGCTGGACGGGACGGTCAGCTATCAGGACATCAAAGAACAATTTGAACGCGAATTCGCTCCGCAAAAAATCAGTCTGAACGACCTGCAACATTTTATCGGCATGCTGCATCGCAGCGGCCTGCTGATTACTGACGCGGAGGGGCAAGGAAAACAGCTCAAGCGTCGAGGCGATACGACTCGGCGTAAAGAACTCCTCTCTAAGTTTTCCAATGTCTTGGCCTTACGATTCAAAGGCATTGACCCAGAAAACTTGCTTAACCGTATGGCACCCTACACCAATTGGTATTTCACCAAATGGGCTCTGATGGGCGTCAGTTTGTTGGCCCTTTCGGCGCTATTGCTGGTGGGAGTCAAATTCGAAGTCTTTCGCGCTCGTCTACCGGCGTTTCACGAATTCTTCGGCCCGCAGAACTGGATCTACTTGGGCACTACGTTGGCCATCACCAAGGTCTTGCACGAATTTGGACACGGACTGTCGTGTAAACGGTTCGGTGGTGAATGTCACGAAATGGGTGTGATGTTTTTGGTACTCACGCCGTGTCTGTATTGTAATGTGTCCGATTCGTGGCTGTTGCCCAACAAGTGGCATCGCGCGGTCATTGGCGCGGCGGGCATGTACGTGGAAATCACGTTGGCTTCGATAGCGACGTTTTTGTGGTGGTTCAGCGAAGAAGCGACCTTGGTGAATCAGATTTCGCTAAGCGTGATGTTTATCTGTTCGGTCAGCACATTGATGTTCAATGGAAATCCGTTGCTTCGTTTTGACGGCTACTACATCATGTCCGACTTGGCGGAAATTCCTAACCTTCGCCAGAAGTCGAGCCGGATTTTGCAACGAGTCATGTCGGAATGGTGCCTGGGGATTGAACAGCAAGAAGATCCGTTTTTGCCCCAAACCAATCGCTGGTTCTTTGCACTCTACACGATTGCGGCAGTGATCTATCGTTGGATTGTGGTGTTTTCCATTCTTATGTTCTTGAACCAAGTGCTGAAGCCTTACGGGCTGCAAGCGCTTGGGCAACTGATTGCCATGGGCGGTTTGTTTGGCTTGGTCGTTCAACCGGCTTGGCAGTTTGGTAAGTTTCTTCACGTTCCTGGGAGAATGCATCAGGTGAAAAAGAATCGAGTTGCGGCAACGGTTGGCATTTTGTTGCTTCTGATTGGTGCGTTCTGTTATATCCCGCTGCCGTACAGCGTGAAATGCGCCGTGCAGCTACAGCCCAAAGATTCGGCCATGGTGTATGCCACCGTTCCGGGCGTGCTGAAGGAAGTGCAAGTCAAACAAGGCGACGCGGTTGAAGCAGAAAATACCGTGATCGCTCAATTGGTAAATGAAGACATTGTTGTTCGAAAAACAGCATTAGAATCTGAACTTCAAGTGCTAATGGAACGACAACGCATCCTGCAGCGACAACGGGCTCGAGATCCTTCGATCGATAGTGAACTGGATATCGTCAACAAGCGAATCCAGGGGACTCGCAACGAATTGATCAAGGAGGATGAAGCGTTGCGACGGCTGACGGTTTATGCACCGGCCAGCGGCACTATTTATCCGGCTCCCAATCGGAAGCCTCAACCGGCGCCGGATGGTCAATTGGAATCGTGGAGCGGTTCGTTGTTGGACAAGAACAATTTGAACGCCACCTTGGAACCTAATGATGTGATTTGCCTAATTGCCGATCCGCGTCAATATGAAGCGATGTTGGCTGTGGATCAGTCTGACATTCGCTTTATTAATGCCGGGCAAGAAGTGCACATAAAATTGGATCCGTATGCCTACCAAGATTTCAAATCGGAAATCAAATCGGAAAATGATATTTCGCGTCGAGAAATGGAAGCGATGTCCGAAAGCATGTCATTCCAAGCAGGCGGCGGGGTGGCGACCAAGACCGACAAAACAGGTGTCCAGCGTCCGCTGAGCGCCACGTTTCCCGTCTTTGTACCGCTGGAAGATACGGAAGGCTTGTTCCAGCCTGGCCTACGAGGTCGAGCTCGGATCAAAGCCAAGCCTCAGTCGATGGGCCAACGCGTTTGGCGCTATATCACCAAAACCTTCCACTTTGAACTGTAAACGAAAAATCTATACTTTGTTTTCGTTTTGCAGACGGCAAATCCCTCGCGTCTTCCCTGCTTTGCCGTCCATTCATTAGTCGTTCTTTATCGATCGAAACTTTCTTCGGTTTCGATGGTTTTCGTTTGCTGTTGTGTTGCGAAGTGTCGGTCTAGCAGCGAACGGGTCGGAGTGCCGAGCAATTCATCGCTGCGGGTTCGAAATGAAGAATCATAGGAGGGTTTTATATGTTGACCCAATTTCAGCGAATGACGTGGGGATTTTTCTTGGTCAGTGTTTCAACTGGGGCGGTGCAAGCGCAACAAGTCGGGCAAGGTATCCCCGCCACCGCAGGAAGCCGCGACACGTCTGTCACCGCCGCCGGATTGGACACGGCTGATTCTGGCGTGAACAATACTGGCTCGGCAGCGGCCACCGGCGGTGATCCATCTGCCACAACGACAGACATTACTGACACTGTCACCAACGGCGCGGACAGCACTTCAAATCCGTCGGCGTCAGACGACTCCATCGGAACGAACTCGACAGACGCCTCGTC
Organism: Pirellulaceae bacterium; assembly: GCA_041399205.1. GTDB lineage: Bacteria > Planctomycetota > Planctomycetia > Pirellulales > Pirellulaceae > JAGQOZ01. Next base: position 620,555 of record JAWKTK010000003.1, read on the forward strand.
CAGTAGCGACTCTGCAAGTGACAGCGGCGAAGTGACCGATTCGGCGGCCGAAGTCTATGACGTTTCGCTGTACTCTTCGGCGGGGCACTGCTGGTTCTTGCCATTGACGGGCGCTACGGGCGAATTGGATTTTTCGTCGGCGATGGAAGAAGACGGAATGTTGGCCAGCGGCGAAGTAACCGCGCTGCTGGTTTCCGAATCGGATGACGCCACACTGGATACGGCGGGCACATGGTATCGCTTGGACTTGGATTTTGTATCGGTATGGCTGGTCGTGACCGACTCCCCAACCGATTCGTTGGTGGGATTCGGCTGTTTTTGGGGCGATTCGATCATGGGACGAGCGTGGGTGATGGGCGAAATGGAAGGCCGGTACTACTTGTTCGGCAGCCTGCCTGGTAGCAATGATTCCAGCAATTCGGATTCGTCGAACGCAGACTCGAATTCGTCCAACTCCGATTCCGGCACTGCTGATTCGATTTTGACATCGGACACTACGGTAAACTAACGCCGTGGGAATAACTCGCAAGGCCAGACGAAGAAGATATTCGTAGCAAAAGGTTCGTAGTCCCGCCTTGTTCGTAGTCCCGCCTTTAGGCGGAATTGCTTATGTTCCCTTTCCGCCTAAAGGCGGGACTACGAACAAGGCGGGACTACGAACAAGGCGGGACTACGAACGGGTTTTGACGTTGGACGTCATTTAGACTTTCAGAATATCAAAGCCGGAGCGACGTTCTCTTGCAAACAGACCGGCTGCTTCTTCGTCGCCAGTGATCTGTTCGTTTTGTGGATCCCATTTGATGGGCCGATTCAGCCGCGCCGCGATGGCGGCCAAATGACAGGTGGCCATCGCTTGCACGTGTGTGAAGACGTCCGAAACCGGCTGACCACCTTCCCGGATACAGCGGAAGAAATTCGCCTTGTGGCCTTCAAACGGTTTACCTTTATACAGCTGAACGACATCTTCGTCCGTATATTTGCCTTCGTCCCAATTCTCTTCGATTGGTTTGCCCGTAATGCGGCCTCGATTGACAAAGATCTTGCCTTCCGTACCTTCGAACAACACACCGTTATCACTGCTACTGGTGATCACCATTTCAATTCCATTGGCAAACTTGCAATTCACCGCATAGTTGTCCGCCGTATTGTAGTGATCGTCTTGAGTGGGATAGCCATGTTCAAACGGAACGGGGTGATGAGCATCGGTGCCGTCAATTTCTACCGGCCCCATGCCCTGTTGGTCTTGGCCAATAGCCCACGTGGCAATGTCCACGTGATGTGCGCCCCAGTCCGTGAACTTGCCGCCCGAGTATTCATACCACCAACGAAATTGATAGTGGCAACGCTCTTTGATGTAATCTACTTTGGGCGCTGGCCTAACCACATATCCCAATCCAATTCGGCTGGCGGATCTGATTTCGCGAACGGTCCGCCTACGTCTCCACCATCAATTCCAACCGTGATTTTTTGAATTTCGCCCAGCAATCCCTTCTGGACCATGTTTACCGCGCGAAGGAAACGGCCTCGATCACTGCGTTGCTGTGTTCCTACAAAAAAGATCTTGTCCGCATGTTTCTTGCAGGCATTGCGAATCAGTTGGTTTTCTTCCAGCGTCAGCGTCAGCGGTTTCTGGCAAAACACGTGCTTGCCGGCTTCCAAGGCTTCAATGGCAATCTTCACGTGCCAATGGTCTGGAGTGACGATACTGACCACATCAATGTCATTTCGATCCAAGACTTTTCGATAGTCCTTGTACGCATCGGCCTTTCCTTTTCCGATGCGATCACTGTTTTTCGCTCGCTCGGCATGTTTCGAATCGACATCACAAACCGCCACGACGTCGCCAAATTGCGCGTGGCCCTGGGCATCACCAGTGCCCATACTGCCTACGCCGATGCACCCAATTTGGGGGCGGTCCGTCGCTGCTTGGTTAGTGAAGGCGGTTTGCCCGGACAGGAAGTAGGGAACGGTTCCCGCAGCAGCTGCGGCCTTCACGAAAGTACGTCTGGTTTGGCGAGCTTCGGCCATTTTCTGGTCTCCGTAAGATTAGGATTCTTGATTTTCAAGGATTGATTGGTATCCGGTTTGCACTGCAGGTCGGATGCAATTACAAACATTGTAGCGACATCCCGACGTAAATAACTGTTTATCTCGGTTGATCAGGTTTCAAGGCTTGGCAAAGACTTGCCCGCCCCTGAATGTTTGTTGACAGAGATGTCAGCGAGCTTAGGATGATGTGCTGACAACAGCCGGCAAAAATAAACAAGAATTAACAAACAGATTAGTGATTTCACCATGATGAACTTCAAAGAGCGATTCCGGGGACTGCGAGTAGAGAGCCTTGAGGACCGAAGCCTTCTGGCGGCGGACATTGGCAATCTGGTTGCCATCGGCGATTCCATCACCGCATCCAGTGCGCCAACATCGGGCGACGTGTGGTATAGCTATCGTTATGAACTCTGGAAGGATTTGATCGATAGCGAAGTCGACTTCCAGTTTGTGGGTAGTGATCGAGACGTTGCTGCGGATCTCCACACCAACACTCCGCTCTGGCCGTCTTACCAAGGTCAGGACTATTATACGTCGGATACTTCGCCCACGGACCAGGCTTTCCATGAAGGTCACCCTGGTTGGACTGCGGGGCAAGTCGCCAATAGTTTAGACGGTTGGCTGGGCGGCTACACTCCCGACGTAGCATTGATTCATATTGGTACGAACGATGCCATCCAGGACGCTCGGTTTGATAACGGGATCTCTGGCGGCGTAGAAATTCCCACGTCGGTAACGATCTCCAATATCGAATCGATGATCCAGTCTCTGCAAAACGATAACGCCAACGTCACCATTTTTGTCGCGCAGATCATCCCGGTTGGTTCGTTCCGTATCGGATACCACCAATCAATCAACAGCAATATTGACGCCATCAACGCGGCCATTGAGGCAGACGTGGACTCCTGGTCCACCGCCACATCTCAGGTCATCATGGTCGATCACCATACGGGCTTCAATGCAGAAAGTAGCCAGTATCCTATCGACCCCAACGGTTGGACGTATGACGACATTCATCCCAACGGAGTTGGCGATGCCGAAATTGCAAGTCGCTGGCACACCGCTATCATCGATTGGTTAGGCCAAGATCCAGCAGGCATCACGCTGACGGAAAATTCCGGCAGTACGAATGTGACCGAAGGGGGCGACTGATTCGTATTCGATCGTTTTGAATTCACAGCCGACTTCGCCCGTGACGATCAATCTGTCGACCGGTTCGCAAACTACCGCCAGCCCAGCGACGCTGACGTTCGATTCGACGAATTGGAATACGTCTCAAACGGTCACGGTCACGGCGGTGAATGATACGGTCGTGGAAGGTGCTCATACCGGAGTGGTTTCGCACAGCGTGACTTCGTCCGATGCGAACTACAACGGCTTTGCTGTGCCCAGCGTGACGGCGAATATCACGGACAACGACGTGGCGTCGGGGCCTCGTACGGCGTTATTTATCACCGGTTCGGGTAGCTTGCAGGGCGAAGAGCCCGGTATTGCTGCTCATCTGGAATCGTTGAACTTTGAAGTGACCACAATGGATGACAACGTGGTGACAAGTTCGTCGGACGACGGCTTTGATTTGATTGTGATTTCGGAAAGTGTTTCATCGGGCCGAGTTGGTACGAAGTTCAAAGACGCCACTCAGCCGGTGATTCTGTGGGAACATTGGCTGTTTGACGATTTCGGCATGACGGGACCGACGCTGGAGACGGACTATGGCGCGACCAACAATCAGACTCAGGTCGACATTGTGAACCCGAGCCATCCGTTGGCAGCGGGACTTTCCGGAGTGACCACCATCTACAATTCTGCGTTTTACGTGACGTGGGGAGCTCCCGTTGGTGGAGCGGTGATTGCCACGGTGGTTGGTCAGCCGACACAAGCGGCCGTGTTTGCTTATGACACGGGTGAAACGCTCACGGACAATACGATTGCTGCGGGGCCTCGGATTGCCTTCAACGCGTGGAGCACTCTGAACAGCAACGGGTTTGATCTCTTGACCGCGGCCGTCGATTGGAGCTTGGGAGGAGGCGGTTCGTCACCCACTCCAGGCATCACACTGACGGAAACTTCCGGCACTACGAATGTGACCGAAGGCGGAGCGACTGATTCTTATTCCATCGTCTTGAATTCCCAACCAACTTCGCCGGTCACCATCAACCTATCGAATGATTCGCAAACTACCGCCAGCCCAGCGACGCTGACGTTCGATTCGACGAATTGGAATACGGCTCAAACGGTCACGGTCACGGCGGTGAATGATACGGTCGTGGAAGGTGCTCATACCGGAGTAATTTCGCACAGCGTGACTTCGTCCGACGCGAACTACAACGGCTTTGCCGTACCCAACGTTACCGCGAATATCACGGATAATGACGTGGCGTCGAATCTGACAATTACCTTTGTCGCCGGTTCAACGACGCTGGAGCCGATTGACGTGACGTTGGTGAATCATTTGCAATCGCTGGGGCATACGGTCAATGTTTTTGACGACAACGTTGTTACGGCTGCTGCCGCGAATGGTGCTGACTTAGTGTTTATTTCGCAAACGGTTTCATCCGGGCGAGTTGGCAGTTCGTTCACGTCGGTGGGCGTGCCGGTGATATCGGCCGAACCGTGGCTGTTTGACGATTTGAATATGACGTTGGCCAAAAACAATGCCAGCTACGGTACTCAGGCCAGCATCACTACGCTGGATATCGTCAATGCCACGCATCCGATTGCGGCGGGGCTCAGTGGAACCGTTCAAGTGTACGATGCGCCCAGTTATGGAGCTTGGGGCGTGCCGGTCGGTGGCACGATCATCGCCACGTTGACGGGCGATCCTTCGCGAGCGACCATTTTTGCGTTCGACACCAACGAATCCATGGCCAACGGCCAGACGGCGGCAGCCAGACGAGTCGGCATTTCCATTTGGGACACTCCGACGGCCGACATTTTGAATATCTTCACGGCGACCGTCGATTGGGCGGTGGGCGGATAAGTCGCTTATTGGAATCGAAGTAACGCGTAGTTCTTTTTGCCAGATCGAAGCACCATGGTCGTTTCGCTGGCCAAGTCCTGCGAATTCAACGTTCGCTGAATATCTGCTTCTCGGCGGTTGTTGACATACACACCGCCTTGTTGGATCGATCGTCTGGCTTCGCCTTTGCTTTTGGAAAGTCCCGCCGCGACCAACGCGTCGATCAGTGACAGGCCTTCGCCGAGCGAAGATTTGGCCAATTGACTACTCGGCACATCCGCAAAGATAGAAGACAATTGCGAATCATTCAGATCGGCAATTTCCGCTCCAAAGAAGATTTCGGTCGCTCGTTGCGCCACAGACAAGCCGGCGTCGCCGTGCACCAACCGAGTCAACTCTTCGGCCAATCGCTGTTGGCTGGCGCGTTGTTCGGGAGCTGTTTGGCGAGCTTGATCTAAGCCTTCGATTTCGTCTTGGGAAAGGTCGGTCAGGAAACGCAAGCACTTTCCGGCGTCGGCATCATCGGTGCGAATCCAGTATTGGTAGAACTGATAGGGGCTGGTGCGATCGGCGTCCAACCACACGGTGCCCGATTCTGTCTTGCCCATCTTGCTGCCATCACTCTTGGTCAGCAGCGGACAGGTGATGCCGTAAAGCTGAGTCGAATGCATGCGTCGCCCCAGATCGATGCCGGCGGTAATGTTGCCCCATTGGTCGCTGCCGCCGACTTGTAGCTGACAGTTGTATTCGCGATAGAGGTGAACAAAGTCATACGCTTGCAACAACATGTAGCTGAATTCGGTATAGCTGAGCCCGCTGTCGGTTCGCTCCAAACGACCTTTGACAGAGTCTTTGGCCATCATCACGTTGACCGGAAAGTTCTTACCGATGTCTCGCAGGAAGCGAAGGTAGCTAAAGTCCTTCATCCAATCAAAGTTATTCACCAAGATGGCCGAATGTTCTGCGGCGTCAAAATCCAGAACTGCTGCATCTGTTTGCGAATGCCATCGACGTTGGCCTGCAACGCTTCCTCTGACAGCAGATTGCGTTCTTGACTTTTCCACTGGGGTCACCAATCATGCCAGTGGCACCGCCGACTAACGCAATGGGCCGATGTCCGGCTTTTGGAACCGCCGCAGATAAAGCAGCGGCATCAGGCTCCCAACGTGCAAACTATCTGCTGTGGGGTCAAACCCGGCATACACCGTTCTCGGTTCAGCGTTCAGCCAGGCAGCCAAGTTTTGATCGTCGGTGGTTTGATGGATCAAGCCACGCCATTGTAATTCGTGAAAAATGTCCGATTTCATCATGCTTCTTGTGCTTACGCCGTGCCACTAACTCCGGAATTCATTTTGGAACAGATCGTAAGGATAGCGGAATCCCGATTTGCCACAAGGGATTTTGACGTGACGAAACGATAGCGGGAAGTCGTTTCAGCGATCGATCGGCCCTGCTGGTGCTAGCCGCTGCGTGACGCGACACTTGGCGTGGCCGCCGCCGCGAATTCAAATCAAGATTGAATCGCATCGGGTGGTGGTGGAACCGCTTCGCCGCGAACCGTGCCGTCGTCCTTATACTGTTGGCGAAGTCGCTGTAGTTCGACTTTCAGTTGGTCGACCGTTTCCGCGTAGTCGGGATCGGCATAGCGCGAATGGAGTTCGTGCGGATCTTTTTCCAGATCAAACAGTTCCCATTCGTCCTTGTAGTAATAGTAGATCAATTTGTACCGTTCCGTGCGCACTCCGTAGTGACGTCGCACGCTGTGCGGCCCGGGAAATTCGTAGTAGTGATAGTAGACAGACTTGCGCCAATCGTCCGGCGTGTCTTGTTCTAAGACTGGAACCAGGCTGCGACCTTGCATGTCATCAGGGATTTGAACTCCGGCAATATCCAGGAACGTTTCCGCAAAATCCAGGTTCATCACCATATCGGTACTCACGCTACCGGGTTTGACCATGCCGGGCCATCGTACCAGCAGCGGCGTGCGAAACGATTCTTCGTACATCCAGCGTTTGTCGTACCAACCGTGTTCGCCCAGGTACCAACCTTGGTCGGACGTGTAGAAGACAATGGTGTTTTCGGACAGACCAGTTTGGTCCAAATAATCTAAAACTCGACCAACGTTTTCATCCACGGAATCAATGCACCGCAGATAATCTTTGGCGTACCGCTGATACTTCCACTGGAGCAATTCTTTGCCTTGCAAATTGGCATCACGAAACGCCTGATTCTTGGGGCCGTACGCGGCATTCCAAGCCGCCAACTGCTGTTCGGTAAAGTTTTTGGGCGAAGTTAGCTTCAGGTCATTCGGCGTCAGATGCTCTTTCACCGTCATCGCTTGGGACGCCGCCGGGGAAGCTCGATTCGCATAATCATCGTACAGCGTTTCTGGTTCTGGAATGATGACATCATTGTATTTGTTCAAGTACTTGGGACCGGGTTGCCAATTTCGATGCGGTGCTTTGTGCTGATAGACCAAGAAGAACGGTTGGTCCTGCTTGCGTTCTTCTTTCAGCCACGCCAGTGCCAAGTCCGTAATGATGTCAGTGGTATAGCCAGTGTGTTTGACAATCTTGGATTCTTCTCCGTGATGGCCTGTCTTCATGGCTGGGTTATAGTACGGCCCCTGACCTTGCAGCACATGCCAATAATCAAAGCCGGTAGGATCCGAACCCAAATGCCATTTGCCGACCACGGCCGTTTGATATCCGGACGAACGGAGCATCTTGGCCACGGTTGGCTGGGAACCATCGAATTTCACGCCATTACGATGAAAACCGTTCAGGTGATTGTATTTGCCCGTTAGGATGACTGCTCGTGACGGTCCGCAAATGGAATTTGTGACAAAACAACGATCGAATCGCATGCCCTGCTGAGCGATGCGGTCGATATTGGGCGTCTGGTTGACTTGGCTGCCGTACGCACTGATCGCTTGGTAACCGTGGTCGTCGGACATGATAAACAGAATATTGGGACGATCATCGGCCTGCGCCCCAACGACGGTTGACGCCACAGCGCCGGCCAGAAGCATCGAATTCAATATGATGCGAAACATGTAGGTCTCCTTGAATCCACAAACACCACGCACGGAATGGTGCTTTCGAAACATCGTTCGCTTTGTACAACCTAGCCCCAATCTAAAGCAGCTACTGGCCCTTGCCAAGTGTTGAACCCGAAGCCTTTCGTCGCGAAGCAACGAGCTCGACATCCAAAGCGACATCCAAAGGGCCAACCGGTTGCGCCGCAGATGTCGCCGCAATTGTGGCGGGCACTTTCGCACCGGCACATTCGCACCGGCACATTCGCAACCCTATTGCAATCGGCGCGTAAAAATTTCGCCGTAACGGCTGCAATTCGCGAGTGGAGCAGGACTATTCGTGGAGACTGAAAATGCCAATTGCGTCTTCCGAGTGATACCAGATCACAGATCCATCTGCGCTGGCGCCGCCTTCTCCTATGAACTGCTCCGTTCGAAAAACGACGCCGAATTCACGCATGTGCTGCAGAGACCAAAGCCGCACGGTCTTGTCGGCTGAACAGGAAATGAGCAAGTCATCGCCAATGATGCCGCCAGCGCCGACCGAGGCTGTGTGTCCGTGCAGTTTTCCCAGCAACTGCAGAGACGGAAATTGCCAAATTGGGATTTCGCCGTTACTGCCAAATCCAATCAGCCGCCTGCCCTGGTGATCCAACCGCATTCCCTTCAAGTCTGCGGTGGGAACTTCGCGAATGGTCTGCAGTGTCGAGCTGTCCAACAAAACGACCTTGCCGAATTGGCCGCCACAAACAATGGTTTTGCTATCCCGAGAATAGACCAAGTGGTAGCTGTCTCCGTCGAATTCGCCATCCACCGATACTTGGCCTACTTCGATATTGCGGTCCAAATCCCATATGCGAAGATTCCCTTCTTTGTCCACCATCGCCAACTGGCTGCCATCGCCAGCAAAGGCAACGGTACTGATTTCGTACTCGGCGCCAGGAATCGTCCGTTTCACTTCGCCAGTTAGGGTGTCACGCAGTTGAATCGATTTCAAATCTGGTCCGCTAACGGCAACGGTGGCTTGATCCGGAGAAATTCCGACGACGCCACCGTATGCCTCCCAACTGGAAATCACCGCCCCTTGGCGATCGATGATCTTCATCGTGGTCGAGCTGAGCCGTGCGAACAACTGATGATCTGGAAACGGACATACGCGAATGCCGATGGTTGATTCTGCATTGGGAAGTTCTACCCACCGCGAACGATCGACCGGCAGTGTCCATCGATTGACTGCTCCATCGGCACCGCAGGTGATGATTTCTGTGTCCGAGATAAAACAGGCGTGATTCACTTCGGCATGGTGTGCATGAAAGACGCCAGGCCGGTCCGCTAGACGCAACGTTCCATCGGGCAAGCGTTCGATTCTCCACCAGCCAATGCCGCCATCCGCATACGCTGCCAGCACGGTCGTTCCGTGCGGAGAAACCGCCAAGCTGGTGATGCCTTCGCGACGATGTGGCAGCTCCAACAGCACATCGCCCGTTTCCAAAGCAACAAGTTTCACCGGATGCGCTGGCGATTGTTCCCCTGCCGCTACGTACGCACCGTCCGCCGCGATATCGGCAAAGTAGTAAGCCAAATGGTCTTCGAACAGATAGTCTCGATGCACTGTGGCCACGTCAGCCGACCAGGCACGAATGAATCCAACGCGATCGCCATCTTCTTCCGTAAAACGGCAAGGAACAAGCAAAGTGCGGTTGTCGGCAGCGAACCGCAGCGTATTGTGTCTTGATTCGTCCATCGCTTCGCCAACCAATTGCCCTTGTCGGTCGAAAACGCAGATTCGATCATACCGAGTTCCTGTGGCCAAGTATTCGCCGTTTGGGGAGAACGCCAGCGATTGGACATTTGCTTCGAACTTTCGTACTTCACGGATGCGCTGTCCCGATTCGACATCCCACAACTGCACGACGTCACTGCCGGTGGCCACCGTCTTGCCATCCGGAGCGACCGCGACGGAAAACAGCGGTTCCACGCTGGACGACCCCATATCTATTGCACGAAGCAATCGACCTTGTTGCATGTCCCAGATTCGCAGTTGGTGATCTTGGCCGACCGTGGCCAGCCTGTTTCCGTCTGGGAAAACAGCGGCTTGGTTCGCGCCGCCGACATGCGATCCCAACAGAGTCGGACGCGGCTGTTGGATCAAGTTGTCCAACACATGCCATTCGAAACCGCGTCGCTCTTCGTTTGCATTTGCCGGTATGTGTCGATCAAGACTTTCCCGCGCTTGTTCTGGCCGCCGACTATCCCAAGCTTGAAACGCCAACTGCATGTCCGCAAGGTATAGCAATTCGGACACTCGATCTTCATTCAGCCGAGACTGTTCCAACGCGGCCTCGGTGTTCTGGTTCGCTTGCCAAACCAACATGGCACTGGCGGCCAACGCACCGCACAATGCCAACACGCTCAGCACGCCAACGGCCACCAGTTTTTGATGGCGGCGAGTCCATTTGGCAAAGTAGTCCAACAGCGAAGGCCGTCTGGCTTCAATGGGATGCCCCGTGACAAAGCGACGCAAGTCATCTGCCATGGCCTGAGCGGATTGATAGCGATCTATCGAATCATGCGCCAGAGCTTTTTGCAGAATCGTTTCCAAATCGACGGGAATGGTGGGATCGAATCGTCGCAACTGCGGCAACGCGTCGCCCAACGCGCGTTCGGTAGCCTTCTTGGCAAAAGGTGGTTTCAACATCAACAGTTTGTACAGCGTTGCGGCCAAGGAAAAGACATCGGACCGAGCGTCGGCCAAGTGGGATCCGGTCAGTTGTTCTGGACTCATGTAGGCGGCCGTACCCACAATATCACCGTGCGCCGTCAACGTATCGTTGGTTTCCATACGAGCCAAACCAAAGTCGGTGACCCAAAGCTTGCCGTTTTGATCCAACAGCAAGTTCCCCGGCTTGACGTCTCGGTGGATGACACCTTGTTGATGTGCGTGATGTAAGGCTTCGGCCGCTTGAATGCCCAATTCGGCAATTTGTTTTTGTTGCCGAGCGGTCGACGAGGAAGCACTGGTTCGAACCGAATCGGAACCGGACGAATCGGTATCCGTAGAAGGCAACGACGCGATGTGGTAGGTCTGGCCGGCAATGCGAGCATACCGCAGACTTTGAACCACTTCCGCCAAACTCTGCCCTTCAATCAACTGCATGGCGTAAAAATGGACGCCTCGATCTTGTCCGACAAAATAGATCGGCACAATATGGGGATGATCCAAGGTGGCGGCGGCGCGAGCTTCATTGTGGAAGCGTTTGCGTTGCTTGGCATCCATAGTGGCCGCGAACGGCAGTACCTTCACGGCCACTCGGCGATTCAGCGACAACTGCACGGCTTCATAGACAATCCCCATGCCGCCGCGACCAATGGGCCGAATCAAACGAAAGTCTCCGATGGCCACCGTGTTGTTGAATTCGTCCGCTTCGCTATCGACCGCCAAGTCCGGTGTCGACGCATGCAAGAAGTCTAGCGTTTCTAGCTGGCTTTCTAGTTCGTCCGCAATTTCCGCATTCTGTTCCAAGAACAACTTCTTGGGCAAAGGCATGCCATTTTCCAGCTGTTCGATATACAGCTCCATTGCTGCTTGGATTTGGCGTTCCTTTGACAACGGATTGGAAGCGGGAGAACTGCTACCTGGCATTACGATGACCCTTCGTCCAATTCTTGTTTGAGCCTTGCGATCGCTCGCCGCCACGTACCTTTCACGCTTTCCAGTGATCGTTGCATCTGCTTGGCGACGTCAGTAAACGACATGCCTCGCAAATGACGCAACACAATCACATGGCGATATTCGTCTGGCAATGCCTGTAATGCGTTGGCCAAGATGACGGCTCGTTCGCGCCGAGATGCCATTTGGCTGGGCGTTTCTTGTTCGGCAGCCACCACTTCGCCCGCGACAAAACCGCCCAACATGGCCGAAGACTGGTCGACTTGCGTTGCCAGACGACGCTCTAACTGGATGTCGCGTGCTTGAGTGGTATAACGGCGAATTTCGCTGGCAATCTGCGAAGCGAGGATCTTGCGCAACCACGCCATGAGCTCTCGTTCCGTCGAACCTGCGAAATCGCGTATCCCATTTTGCACTCGAATACAGGTTGCCTGGACCACATCGGACGCCGAAAACTTTCCCTGAAACTGTCGCTCCAAATTCAATGTGGCCATCAGGCGAAGATAGTTTTGGTACTGAACCAGCAGCTTTTCCAAGGAATCCTGGCAACCGCTGCGAGCTTGTTGAATCAAGCGGTTCGTTTCGTCGGGCGAAGGTGAGTTCATGCAGTAATGCTTTGGAAGAAAAATCGCAGCGAATCAGCGTCAACCGGCCAGACGCCAAACGCGTACCAGTCTAGTTGATTCTTTGGTGGCAAACAAATCTGGACGTTTCCCGACGACAGCCTGAAAAGCGGTTCATGTTGTCTGCAACGCTAAGCATCGTTCCAGAAAGTGAGCTGCAACGCGTTCGCCTCAGGGAATACTCGGGGAATCACCGTCGGCAAGCGTCTTGACGCTTACTCGCGCCATGACGCCTGCCGGGAAGCGGATCGTCGTTATTCGAGCAATATGAAGTTCAGGCGTGACGTTGTTTCGCAATCATTCTGGCCGAAAATTTTTCCAGTTCTACCAGCAAGAACAACAGCAACGAGGCACCCGAAACTCGCAACCACATCCAACCGTCCAGCGGACCGACTTGGAATAGCGAATGCATGACGGGCCAATAAGTGAAGACGGCTTGGAATAGAATGACGGCAGCCACGCCCCACCAGACAATCTGGTTGCCCAAGATGCCTTCTCGGTTCAAGACCGAATCTCGAAGATGACGGCTGTTAAACACGTACGCTACTTCAAAGAAGACAATCGCGTTCACTGCCACGCCGCGAGCAACCTCCATACTATTCCCTAGGCTCAATTCGTAGAAAAACAGGCCAAACGTGCCCAGAGAAATCAACACGCTAACATAGACAATTCGCCATACCAAACTACCATCGATCAGTGGCGAACGCGGATCTCGCGGAGGCTGTTGCATGGTGTTGCGTTCCACCGGATCGAACGCCAGCGTAATGGCCAAGGCCACCGTAGTCACCAGATTGATCCACAAAATATGCAGCGGCAGAATGGGCAACAGCGTGCCCAGTAGCAATGCCGCAACTAACGTCAAGCATTCACCGCCGTTGGTTGGCAGGATGAACAGGATGGTCTTCTTGAGATTATTGAACACCGTGCGGCCCTCTTCGACCGCTCGTTCAATACTGGCAAAGTTGTCGTCTAGCAAGACCATTTCGGCCGCCTCTTTGGACACGTCGGTGCCGGTGATCCCCATCGCCACACCGATGTCCGCTTGTTTCAAGGCCGGCGCGTCATTGACACCATCACCCGTCATGGCCACCACGTGTCCATGACGCTGCAGTGCTTGGACGATGCGCAGCTTTTGCGCCGGTGCCACTCGAGCAAACACATCTGCCTTTTCCACCGCCAGATCCAAATCTTCGTCCGATAGCTTTTCTAGTTCGCCGCCCGTCATGGCTGACTGCGTCGATCGAATGCCGATCTGATCGGCGATGGCTCGAGCCGTAGCGACATGATCGCCCGTAATCATGATCACGCGAATACCCGCTGCGTGACATTTTTCTACCGCTTCGATGGCTTCGCTGCGAGGGGGATCGGTCATGCCGACGAGTCCCAGCAGTGTGAATCCGGATCGAGTGTCATCCAGTTCCAGCACCGTGTTGTGCGGTTCCCATTGTTTCTGTGCAATCGCCAAGACTCGCAAACCCTGCGCTGCCATTGCTTCTGCCGTTTCGCGCCATTGCGACACGTCCAGTTGTTGGTTCGTACTGCCATCGGAAATGCAGCGAGTGAGCACCGCTTCCGGGGCGCCCTTCAGGTACACCAACGCATGTCCAGCATGGTCGTGGTGTAACGTGGCCATGAATTGCAACTCGGATTCAAACGGAATGGCGTCGGTACGAGGCCAGTCGTTGGTCAGTTGATCCAATGCCAGGCCGCATTTGCCTGCCAATACCAGCAGAGCGCCTTCGGTGGGGTCTCCTTCAATCTTCCACTGTCCGTCTTTTTGTCGTAGGGCGGCGTCGTTGCACAGCGCGCCGGCTTTTGACAGATCCGTCAAGGCCGATGATTCGTTGGGTTGCATCGTTTTGCCAGCTGGGGCTTCTACTGTCCCGATCGGTTCGTAGCCCGAACCGGTGACATTAAACTTTCCTTCGCATGTCACCAGTTGCGTAACCGTCATTTCATTTCTGGTTAACGTGCCGGTTTTGTCGCTGCAAATGACCGTTGCGCTGCCTAGAGCTTCTACCGCCGGCAGTTTGCGAACCACCGCGTTTCTAACGGCCATACGTTTGACACCAATCGCCAACGCGATGGTCATGATCGCGGGTAGCCCTTCAGGAATGGCCGATACGGCTAAGGCCACCGCCGCCATTAGCATGTCGGAAACGGTCTGCCCCGTCAGCACGCCCACAATGAAGACGAACACACAGAACACGACAATGGCCACGGTAATCACTTTGCTAAAGCTGGCCAAACGGCGAATCAGCGGCGTGTCCACTCCTTCTACGTCTTGTAGCATGCCGGCAATTCGGCCAATTTGTGTCGAATCGCCCGTAGATACAACCACACCTGCTGCCGTACCGTTGGTGACCAAGGTACCGGCGAAGGCTAGGTTTTTTCGATCACCCAGCGATACGTCGCCCTGCAAGGCATCGTCGGTCTTGGTGACAGGCATCGATTCGCCCGTTAACGGCGCTTCGTCAATTTGCAGATTCTTGACGCGAACCAAACGCAAGTCCGCCGGAACTTTGTCACCGCCTTCCAGCAAGACCATATCGCCCGGCACCAATTCGATGGCGGGTAAACGCACCTTGGTGCCGCCGCGAATGGCCACCGCCAACGGTGCCAGCATCTGCTTGAGCGATTCAATGGCCTGTTCCGCTTTGGATTCTTGAATGAAGCCGATAATGGCGTTGATGATCACTACGCCCAAGATGACGCCCGTATCCACCCAATGTTGCAGCAACGCCGTGGCACCGGCCGTGGCCAGCAACACATAGATCAGGGGATTGTGAAACTGTAGCAACAGTCGCATCCACGCACTGGTTTTTTTCCGTTCCTGCAGTTGATTTGGGCCGAAGCGATCCAGGAGCACTTTGGCTTCTTCCGAAGAGATTCCATCTGGCGAAGACGTGAACGCCTTGTAGATCTGGTCCACCGTCAAGAGGTGCGGATTCTGCGAATTTTCTGCCGGGGAAACGCTTTCCGCTACTGCGGAATTGGCCGTCGTCTGTTGAACGCTCATCTC
Organism: Pirellulaceae bacterium; assembly: GCA_041399205.1. GTDB lineage: Bacteria > Planctomycetota > Planctomycetia > Pirellulales > Pirellulaceae > JAGQOZ01. Next base: position 635,915 of record JAWKTK010000003.1, read on the forward strand.
TGTTTAGCTCCTTGCCGCCTCGCGGGGCTGGTTCATTTTCGGTTCCATTCGCGCGTGTGGCTGGCGATCAAGCCGACACCGCCTTCGCCAGCTAACGAGCACTATTCGTGCTGAGACCATTCGTCTTGAGCTTTCTTGATGGCCAAGCGCACGTCCGCTGCTTGTTCGTCCATGGGCGGCAAATAGTCCATTCCTTTCCGCAACCAATCCGCCAGCTCTAGTGACCGCAATCGATAATAGACGTGCCTCCCTTCGCGCCGCTCCGCAACAACTCGATGCGCACGCAAAACCATCAATTGCTGGGACACATTTGCTTGAGCCAGTGACGTTGCCTTCGCCAATGTCGCTACGTCACATTCGCCCGAACGCAATTCTTCCAAGATTTGAATTCGCCGAGGATGAGCGACAGCACGCATAAAGTCGGCTAGTTCGCGAGCGGCAACAACACGAAAAGGCATCAATCAGTACTCGTCTCATTTCAGGAAAGAAATCACATCAAGTCTCGCCGGAAACATTCAAATATTCGAATGCGTTAAAGCCGCAGATTCCATGCCAAGCGATATTCAAATAGGCAATTCTCCTGATTGCCGCTGCCAAAGATGGCTTGGCGATCAGATCCAGCGTCTGACGGTGTGCGGCGAACGATCAGTGGTGCGCGCCAACTGGGTCATCCTTTGACCATGGCGGTCGAAGCGACCAATCGGCGGCGTCAACCACCAGCAATCGGACGAGTTGTCGAATGGGCTACCGCACGTACAAGAATTCATTACTGTTGAGCACAATTCGGCAGAAAGCGGCTAGTCCGAATTGTTCGACAAACGCGTGGGCCGCTTCGGTTTCTTCGTTTGACGCGGCGCGACCGTAAGCGATGTGGTAAATGCGATCAATCTGGTGAGACATTTGGTTCGCCTCCAACGCAACTCGGTCTGCAAAAGCGTCGGCCAATTGAAACACCAACGGATTGTTCATCAGTGCTAATGCTTGCAGCGGAGTCGTCGTGGTCGCTCGTAGCGGAGTGGTCACGGAGGGGTCGGGGCAATCAAACGTGTCCAAGAACGGATTACGACCGCCTCGTGGCGTAAACCGGTACACCGTGCGACGCAACAATTGATGCGACTCGTCAATCGATTCGTAGAAATTGCTGCCCTTGAATTCGAAGTGCCGAACATCTCGATATCCAATTTCACCCACCTGTGGATCCAAGCGTTTTCCAAACAGCAAGGCAGCGTCGCGAATTTCTTCGGCGGTTAGTCGTCGAGGCGTCATGCGCCATAGCCAACGGTTGTCGGCGTCTACTTGCGCCGCGTCGGCACGCAACGTGGAAGATTGTCGATAGGTGGCCGAAGTTACCATCAAGCGGTGCAACTCCTTCAATCGAAAACCGTTGTCCTTCAATTGGGACGCCAACCAATCCAGCAGTTCCGGATGACTCGGCTGCCCACCGTTGAATCCAAAGTCGCTGGGCGTGGCCACCAAGCCTTGCCCAAAATGGGCGAGCCACAAACGGTTCACAATCACTCGCGCAAACAACGGATTATTCGCATCCGTAACCCAATTGGCCAAGGCTTGGCGGCGATCGGCATCCGTTGCATTCGGCGGCACTTCGAAGTTCGGATCAATACCTTGAATGGTGAGCAAGCCGCTTGGTGCGACCGTTTCGCCCGGCGCGCTGACGTTTCCTCGAGGCAAGAAACGACTCGGCTGCGGATCCTTTCCCACGCACGTATAGACCGTTCGCTGCTGAGCCGAATCCAATGCGGTCAGTTCTTTTTGCAGTAAGGCTCGTTCGTCCTGCCACTGTTGGATTTGTTCTCGTTGCGAACCGCTCAATTGCTGCTGGATAGCGGCCAGCGAAACAACGTGATGACTTTCACTTTCGAACGAATTCAAAACATCATCCGACGATAGCGGCTCGATCATACAGAGCCGCACTGCGAATGCGCTCCGTTCAACAAGCGATTGCCACCCGCTGGACTGTGCCGCAAGCCAAACACCACTTGCGTTTCCTTGGCCGGAAACGTTTGCAAGCCGGAAGACGCATACGCTTGACCGTACAGTTGTCCGTTGCGGTAACCAGTGATCGTACCGTCGCCCTGATAGACAATGGCGACATGTGTCCATTGTTGCGTTGCGGCGGTTTCTTCTACGCCGCCAAACGACTTTGTTCGCGCAAATCCGTTGCTGCCCGCCATCCAACGCCTTGGTTCCTGTTCGCCAAAAACAATCGCATCAAACACAGATCCGTCCAGCTTCTGCACACTGATCACCGCTCCGCCCTGCTGATCTAAGTCGCTAAGCATGACCCACGCTTCCAACGTTTTTTCTTGCAGGTCGGTCACCAGTGGAGTGCTGGCGGCGAACGACTGCTGGCTGTTCACGGTCAGGCCATTGGCGTCCAGCGTTGCTGTGCCGTGCAAGCGAACGGAAGCTGGCGAATTCGCATCTGCCTTCGTAAAATCCCAGGCCAATCTTGGTACCGGAGCGGAACGTGGTACGGCGGCAGCATCGGGGCGTTCGGCAAGAATCGCGGCGCGGATCTCGGCATGAACCGCATCGATCTGCTGTTGGAGATGAACCAGCCGAGCTTGGACTTCCGTTTTTCTTTGTTGAACTTCCGACGGATATTCTGGCGGGAACGACCGTTCACCATGCGTCACACCGGTCAGCGAAGCGGCCAGTTGATAATATTCGTGTTGAGAAATCGGATCGAATTTATGATCGTGGCAGCGAGCACAATTGACGGTGAGCCCCAAGAAAGTTTGGCCTACGTTGCCGACCAAATCTTCTAATTCGTCCTGCGCCATGACCATGCGCATCTGATCGTTGGCGGGCAGCGTGGTGTTGTGCGGACCCGCCACCAAGTAACCGGTCGCGGCTGCGGCTGAATAATCGTCCGGCTGCAAAACATCGCCGGCCAGTTGCAGACGCACAAATTGATCGTACGGCAGATCTTGGTTCAGGGCTTGAATGACCCAGTTGCGATACGGCCAAGCGTTGTTGCGAGGTTGATCGTATTCAAAGCCGTTGCTTTCACCAAAGCGAACCACGTCCAGCCAATGCCGAGCCCATCGTTCGCCATAGTGAGGCGAATCGAGTAATCGATTGACCAGCCGATCGTAAGCGTCGTCCGCATCATCGTGGACAAACGCTTCGACATCTTTTGGTGAAGGTGGCAGGCCTAATAGATCGAATGATAGTCGTCTTATCAGCGTGCGTTTGTCCGCTGCCGGTGACGGCGTAAGATCATGCTGTTGCAACTGCTGCCACACAAACGCATCAATCGGATTCTTAATCCAAGGCGTATTGGAATCCACTTCCGGAACGGGCACAGACGCCACTGGCTGCAGCGACCACCAATCCTTTCCCGCTCGCGCTTCAGTAGAACGAGCGAACACGTCAATGGGATCTTTCGGCCAAGGGGCACCGGCGGCTAACCAGTGTTGGAAGATCGCCTTTTCTTCGTTCGACAGCGCCTTCTTGGGCGGCATTTGTTCCGAGTTGACGTATTCCCAGATGAGACTGTCTGGCCAAGCGTCGGGCACAAGGACTTCGCCCGAATCACCTCCAGCCAAAGCCGCTTGGCGACTGGAAAGATCCAAGCCGCCCTTGGGTTCATCGCCGCTGTGGCAACCAAGGCAGCGCGCTGCCAACAGCGATGCCATTGGCTGAACGGAATCATCTGCTTCGTCCGCGAACGACACATGATTGTCATTCGACAGAAGCCCCAAAATCAGACAGGCAATCGCCCAGCCTTGAATGCGCCGCATGGTTTGGTCCTTTCGGCAGAAGCAGAATCTTCAGTGTTACGCCAGATCGTGCTCAATAGCATAGCGGATCAATTCGGCGGTGTTTTGCAAATTCAGTTTTTCCATGATGCGCGAACGATAGGTGGACGCCGTGCTGGTACTGATGCCCATTTCTTTGGCGCATTCCTGCAGGCTGTTGCCAGAGGCCATGATGCGAAGAAAATCGAATTCGCGCTGCGACAAAGATTCTATGCCTTCTCGCTTGCGTTTTGGTCGCCGCAAATGCTGTAGTACTTCCTGCGAAACTGCGGACGACAGATAGACTTGACCCTGGTGGACCGTCTTGATGGCTTCCACCAGTTCATCCGCCGCGGCGGACTTGATCAAATAACCATGCGCTCCGTTTTCTAATACTCGCACGGCATAGTGAATATTTTCATGCACCGTCAGCACCAAGATTTTCAGTTTCGGCGCCAACTTCAATAGCCGCTGTGTCACTTGCGGCGCGTGCTCTTGCGGCATGGTGTAGTCCAAGACCACTACTTGCGGATGATGACTCTTTACGGCTTCGACCGCTTGTTCACCATCGCTGGCCTGCGCTACCACGGTGATTTCGCCACTCTCTTCCAGGATACGAGCCAGCGCTTCGCGAACCATGGTGTGATCGTCCGCCAAGACAACTCGGATGGGTGACAGAATTCCCATAGTATTCCCACGCAAAAAAACAGACTTCAAAGCGAACGCAACGCCGCGTCCCATTCTAATCGTCGATCTGCTGAGACGGAAGCGCGATGCGGAGGTGGATTCGAGTCCCTTCGCTGGGAGCCGAATGGACTTGAAACGAACCGCCCAACAATTCGGTTCGTTCACGCATGCCCAGCATCCCCAAGCGGTTGGTGTCGTCCAGGGTACTCGTTTCGAATCCGCAACCATCGTCTGCGACCGTTAGTTCCAACGCGTCGGCTTCCGCTTGAAGGACAATTTCCACTCGGTGAGCCGCGGCGTGTTTGGCAATGTTGGTCAGCGATTCTTGCAGGATGCGGTAGACGTTGTCACCAATCAAAGGCGGCACCGATTTGCGAACAAACTGCAGCTTTGCCTCCACCGCAATGCCTGTTCTTTGTCGGAATTCGTCTACATAACTTTCCACAGCGTCGGGTAAACCCAAGTCATCCAGAACACTGGACCGGACGGTGGACGCAATCTGATGAATCGATTTCAGTAGCTCGTCAGAACCTGCCAACGCGTTTTGTATCAATTTCTCCGTGCGGTTGGTCAACTCGTCACGACTGGCTGACTTCAGATCCAATTTGATAGCCGTGACAATCTGACCTAGTTCGTCATGCAGCGTCCGAGACATGCGGCGTCGCTCTGTTTCTTGAGTCTCCAGCAAGCGACTCGATAGCAATCGCAGTCTTCCTTCTGATTCGGCAATTTGTTTTTCTTGCAATGCGCGAACCGCTGCCGACTTGGCCCAATAGTGAGACAGCAAGGCAATTAGCAGCATGGTGCCGGCATACATCCACAACAGTTGCTTGAGTAACGTACTGGAATGTTGGCTGGCGATTTTGTGTCGAACCAACGAAACCAACAGCAGCGAATTCGCTTTTACTTGCGTCCTGAAACGCTTCGCCGGGTTGCACCCACTGGAACGTAAATTGATTTCCCGACTGATAAAACTGCCCGCTGCTTTCGTGTTGGATGGTGTTCCAAGCGTCAGGAAAATGTTGTCGAAAGGAATGGTCGTGCTGCTGCATCCAACCCCATTCGTAGGCGGGATTGTTCGCTTGCAAGTATTCGCCGTCTTGATTGACCAAAAACGTTTCGCCTCGAAAACCCGTCGATATTTCGCTCAACTTGCTCAGCAGTTTGGCGCCTAAATAGTTCAATACCAACAGGCCTTTTTTCTGTTCGTTTTGATCAAACACCGGCGTCAAGAAACGCAGCACCGGCTTGATAGGCTGCTGAATTTGGCCGTGTTCTACATTCAAATCAAATGGTGACACAAAGATGTCACCTTTGTCCAGCGACAGTGCTTGTTGGTAGTAGTACCGAGTAGCTTTGGGTTGAAGTTCGCTGGTCGGCACAATTTGCGCAGCGCCGTGGCGAAAGTTGATGCGCACCGATTCTTGTCCGTCGGTATCGAGACAGCGAATTTGATCGTACGTCTGTTTGATGGCGGCAAAGTTGGCGTATTCGTTTTCAATCTTGGTTCGCAACGCCGGCGAATCTTGCGTCAGGAATTCGCTAAGCGAAGTTTGACGAGCCAAAAACAACAGATCTGTTTCCACGGCACGAAACTCTTGCGTCAGAAACTCCTGCTCCAACGAAATTACGTGCAACGCTTCATTCTGCTGCACCGCTTTCTGATGCCGCACATCTTGCACATACAGAGAAAACACGACCGACGCCAGAATAGCGGCCGCTGTCAGCAAGATCAGCAGAAATCGCTTGAGTACGCCGAAGTTTGCGAGCGAAATGGGAGAATTCATAAGGCCGGTTGCTGCGATAACGGAAGGAAATACCATGCTATTATACGTTGCCGTTGGCCGGTTCGAACGACCCCAGCGATGGTTGTTTGCGTGCGATGCTTGAATCGGCGAATGCGGCGGTTTGGCGACTTGACGCGAGCTATTCTGTCTGGCCGCCGATATCTGACAATCAAATGCGTAAACCGCCCGTGCAAAACGGAAACGCTGCGGTTACCATGAGAGGTTACATCGTTTTGCCCACGGAACATTATCGATGTGATGTTCCGGAACAATCAACTTCGCGTTACTGCTTCCAAAGCCGCTTGCATGTTATCGACTTGTCGTTTTGTTCGAACCGTTGTTTCGCTCGTGATCCTGCTGTGCCTAGGAGGCTGTCGCGGAACGGATGAAACTAGCTCGCCGCCAGCGACGAATAAACCACAGTCGGCGTCATCAACCGCAACCAATTCGGCGCACGACGTTGCTAACTCAGCTCCGTCGACAACGGACCAGGTTGCTACCATTCGAGTTTCCGCGACGCCGCTGGCCAAAGATGATCCGGCCGCCCAAGGCTGGCAAACCGAAGTCTTTAACGATGCCGCTTCCAACCAGCTGAAGAAAATTGGCGAACTTATTTCGGGCGAACTCGCTTGGAGCGAACATCATTCGCACCTGATCGATGCGGCTTTTCAGTCAACATCGCTGCGACCAGCTAATCTGCAAGTGGTGTACGAACAAAACGTGTTTCGTATTCTTCGGCCCGAGGCAGGCCAAGTCCTCTCGGCAGGAGCCTCGGTCTCCCAGGATGTTTCGGACACAGGAAAAAACTCGGCAGGAGCCTCGGTCTCCCAGGATGTTTCGGACATAGGGAAAAACTCGGCAGGAGCCTCGGTCTCCCAGTCAAAGGATTCGCAACAGACGTTTAGCGAATTGTTAGCTGGGTTAAAGGGCGTGACGGAGGTTCGGACCAAGTTCAAGATTTTCCGAGTTACCTTGGATGGTTCACAAGCGACAACGGCCACTTACTTTCAGTTGTACGCTAAACATGCAGTCGGTACGTTTCAATGCAACGCCACGTGGCAGTGTGCTTGGACAGGTGACACTCAGAGTGAACCGCTGCTGGCCAAACTGGAAGTGACTGACTATGAAGAAGTCTGGGGCGATACGGATCAAACTGCCATGTTCAGCGATTGTACCGAAGCGGTTGTTGCCGCGGCGTCGTCTGGTGCCGCGTTTGACGATCAGTTGCGAATGGGCATCGACTATTGGCTCAACCGCATTGAAACTCGACACGGCATTGACATTGGCGGTTGGCAAGGCATCGTCGTGGGCGACGTCAACGGTGACAATCTGGACGATCTGTACGTCTGCCAACCCGGCGGCTTGCCGAATCGGCTGTATGTCCAACAGCCCGACGGAACGGCCAAAGAAATGTCCGCTGAGGCCGGAGTCGATTGGATGGAATCAACTCACGGCGCGCTGCTGGTCGACCTAGACAACGATGGTGATCAAGATTTGTTGGTGGCTATTGAAGCCGGAGTGTTGGTGATGAGCAACAATGGCGAAGGTCAGTTTACTGTGCGATCTGCCAACGTGCTGCCGGCGGCCATTCCGTATTCGCTGTCCGCGGCCGACTTCGATCAAGATGGCGACTTGGACATTTACGTGTGCTGCTACAACTTGCGGAGCGGTATCAATCGACATCTTTTGTTCGCTCGTCCCGTTCCCTATCACGACGCCAACAACGGTGGTCGAAATGTCTTGTTGCGAACCGATTCGACTCCCGAATCGGGTCCGTGGCGATTTCGCTACGCTACGGGGCTGACTGGCTTGGATCAGAACAATCGTCGTTTCAGCTACGCCAGCGCGTGGGAAGATTTTGACAACGATGGCGACTTGGATTTGTACGTTGCCAACGATTTTGGGCGAAACAATCTGTATCGCAATGACCAGGGCACCTTTACCGACGTGGCGAATCAGGCCCAAGTGGAAGACATTGGTCCCGGCATGTCCAGTAGCTGGGGCGATTACAACAACGACGGAAACATGGACCTGTATGTCAGCAACATGTTTTCTTCGGCTGGAAATCGCATCGCGACGCAAGGCCAATTTCACAGCGCCGCCGACAGTCAGACCAAAACGGCCTTTCTGCGACATGCTCGAGGTAACTCGTTGTTCGCCAACCAAGGTGACGGTTCGTTCCAAGACATTGCAGAATCGGCGCACGTGGTCCTGGGGCGTTGGGCATGGGGTTCCAAGTTTGCTGACCTGAACAATGACGGTTGGCAAGATCTGATTGTCACCAACGGATTCATTACGCAGCCCGATACGGGCGATTTGTGAAGTTTCTATTGGCGACAGGTCGTGTCGCAATCACCTACGCAAAGTCAAACCGATGATCCGATAGAAGCTTATCTGGATGCGTGGCAACAGTTGGCGCTGCGAATTCAACAAGGTGGATCGTTCAGCGGTCGTGAACGGAATTGTTGTTTCTTGAACACGCAAGCCGAACGCTTTGCCGACGTTTCTTCGGCCATTGGCTTAGATCAAATCGATGATAGTCGAACCGTGGCTCTGACCGATTGGGACCACGACGGCGACTTGGATATGTGGCAAGCCAACCGCACCGGGCCTCGCTTGCGTTTCCTGCGAAATGACATCGCTTCCAATCATTCGTTTGTCAGTATTTTATTGCAAGGCGATCCGCAACGTTTGGTGAATCGCGATGCCATCGGCGCGCATTGTCTTGACCACGGTCGACAGCCGAGGTCAAACCAACGTGCAAACGCAAACGGTTTACGCCGGAGACAGTTACTTGAGCCAGTCGACCAAATGGTTGCATTTTGGTTTGGGCGCGGGAACCTCCATCCAAAGCGTCGTGGTTCGCTGGCCCAGTGGAGAGAATTCGCTGCGAACGGAATCGATTCAAGGCGTGCAGGCGAATGGTCGCTTTGTGGTTCGCTACGGAACGGGCAATGCCGAACCGGCAGAAGTTCGCGGTCAATCACCGCAATTGGCCGCCACAACTCCCGCTCCAGCCGTCGACAACCAACACGCTCGACTTTGGCTTTCCACGCCGACGGAGCCCGTGTCGGTCACCTACACCGACGCAGACAAGCAGCGCCAACAACTGACTTGGCCGAATGATGTAGATTCGAATTCCGCATCCGCCACGTTGCTTGTCTTTTGGGCCAGCTGGTGTTCGCCGTGTTTGCAAGAACTTTCTGAATTGGCGGCGCAAGCGTCGACACTACAGGACGCTGGTTTGCGAATTGTCGCGCTGAATATTGAAGCTTTGGAAGAAGACGCGGACCAAGCGTTTCAGGACGCCAAAGACGCCATGCAGCGATTGAAGTTTCCACATACTTGGGGCTTGGCCGATGAAGCAACGCTTCAGCGAGTGGATCAATTGCGGCACCAAGTGCTGTATCGTCAAGACGCGTTGCCGTTGCCGTCCAGTTGTTTGCTGGACGGCCAAGGAAGAATCAGAACGTTTTATTCGGGACCGGTCGAAGTGGACACAGTGTTGGAAGATCGGCAGCATTTAAACGACAGCGACGAACAATCGTTGGTCCGTTCGGTACCGTTCGCCGGTCGTTGGTCGAATCGCATTTTTGTAACGAATCCGATAGCCATTGCCGATGTATACCGCCAAGAAGGCCAGTTTGATGACGCGGCAGAATATTTGGAACGGTATTTGACGAATCATCCGGAACCGCCCGCGTCGAATCAGACGCAAGCCGCCGCCACAGAACGATTCCGCTTGGCCGATGTTCATTACTTTTTAGCTCGTCTAGCACAAGCTCAGCAGCAAGATCCAACGGCTCACCTGCAACAAGCGATCGCATTGAATCCTCGCTTGACCGCCGCGCTGGTTGATCTGTCGGACGCTCGACTGGCGGCCAAGCAGTTACCTGCTGCCGGCAGACTTTTGGAGCAAGCGTTGGCTCAACGGCCAGGCGATGCCAACGTGCACAATAAATTGGGTGTGGTCCGTTTGCAGCAAAACGAAATCAGCAGCGCGATCGCTCAATTCCAGCTGGCGTTGCAGGCGAATTCTCGCTGGTATCCGGCGGCGAATAATCTGGCTTGGTTGCGAGCGACCCATCCGGATGCGCAGTATCGAAACGGCGCGGAGGCGGTTCGCATGGCGGAACGCATTTTACGAGAATCGAATTCCATGCGTCCCGATTTTCTGGACACGTTGGCAGCTGCCTTGGCCGAAGTAGGACAATTCGACCAAGCGGTTCGAGTTGCAGCGAAGGCAATTGAATTGGCAGACAGCGCCCACATGACCGAATTGGCCGACAAGTTGCGCCTTCGCCAGCAGCAATATTCCGCCGGCCAGCCGTATCGGGATTCGAGTTTTTCTGCGGATGAGTAGGCAAACCCTTTGGATGATACGAGTGGCAACGGCGGTTCGCAACGCTTGCTGATTCAGGCCAACGGTTTGGTTCGATCGGGGCCGAATCGTCCTCTGATTGATCAAGCTTCCTGCCAAATCTTTGCCGGTGATCGCATTGCCTTGACCGGCCCCAGCGGTAGCGGAAAATCATTGCTGTTGCGATCGCTTGCGCTGCTGGACGAAGTGGAACAAGGAACCATCCGGTGGCAAGGCAGTTTGGTAAAGCCGCACGACGTGCCGAGGTTTCGCAGTGACGTGATCTACGTCCATCAGCAAGCTTCGTTGACGGAAGGGACCGTGAAAGACGCTCTGCGCGAACCGTTTGCGTTACGCGTCCACAAAGACAAAACGTATTCTTCGCTTCAAGCGGAAAAATTGCTGAGCGTTCTGCAGCGAACGGAAGATTTTCTAAGCAAACAGATTGCCGATTTGTCGGGCGGTGAAGCGCAGTTGACGGCGTGAGCCGCGCTATTTTGTTGCAGCCACACGTCTTGTTGTTGGACGAACCGACTTCCGCCTTGGATCCAGAAACGGCGGCCGCGGCCGAATCGCTGGTTCTGAATTGGTTCGCAGAAAAACCGGATGATCGAGCGTACGTGTGGGTGACACATCAACGTCCGCAAGCCGATCGGATGGCCGACACTCAATGGCAAGTTTCGGAAGGCAGGCTACAGGTGTTGCGATGAACTATGTGGAACTGACCAACTGGCAAGTGGCATTTGCGGCGCTGTTGATTTTGATCAACGGCGTCATTTCCGTGTGGTTGAAATTGCGTATGGAGCGGTCTCTGCTGGTGGCCAGCATTCGCACCGTGGTGCAATTGTTGCTGGTCGGTTTGGTGTTAGAGTGGGTCTTTCGTCTGGATCGCTGGTACGTGGTGGTGGGCATCGCGGCCGTGATGACGTGGATTGCGGGCTGGACAGCCGCCAGCCGAAATTCGAAAACGTATCCCGGCTTGCGCTGGAATACCGTGGTGTCGGTTTGGGCCAGTTCTTGGATCGTGACTTCGTTTGCGTTGTTGGTGGTGTTGCGACGAACGGAACACTGGTATCAACCGCAGTACGCCATTCCGCTGTTGGGCATGGTGCTGGGGAACACGCTGAACGGCATTTCCGTGGGATTGAACACGTTTACGGATTCGCTGCTGAGTCGGCGAATTCGCATTGAATCGTTGCTGGCCATGGGTGCCACTCGCTGGGAAGCGTCGGCCGAAGTGGTTCGACACGCGGTTCGAACCGGTTTGATCCCAATTGTGAATTCAATGATGGTGGTTGGGATTGTCAGCATCCCTGGCATGATGACCGGCCAAATGATTTCTGGCATGGCGCCGATCCAAGCGGTGAAATATCAAATTGTCATCATGTTCCTCATCGCCTCGGCCACCAGCCTGGGCACGGTGTCCGCCGTGCTGCTGAGCTTCCACAGCGTCTTCAACGCCAAGCACCAGTTTTTGCACGGTCGGATTGCCAGGCGGAACAAGAGAGCCTGACGTGACGTCGTTAAGTGCGTTGCCTTTGCCAAAACATGGCGGTGGAAGCTGCTAGGAACATTATCAATGTCGAAGGCTCGGGAACGGCAGCCGTTCTGTCTGCTCGCGGTCCCGCATCGTAGCCACCGTCCTGAAACGCCAAGACCAAGTCAGCCGACCCGAAGAAGCCGTCCGCGTTCCAATCGCCGGTAGACCAGGTTGCGTCTGCCGAACGGTTTTCGTAACTTCCGAACGTGAAAATTTGGACCAAATCTGTCGAATCGAATTGGCCATCCAAGTTGGCGTCACCGTAATACGTCTTTGCCAAATCATGTACCCATAGGTCCAGATCTTGCGAATCAACCTGTTCGTCGGCATTCAGATCATAGTTGTGATAGTGCGAACCGACTTGAAGTTTGGAAATGAGGATATCGACGTCAGCCACTTCCAGTGACTGACTGTAGTCAAGATCACCCAAGGGAACATCGGTGCGAGTGATTCGAAGGAGACTCCGCCGTTTTTCAGCGGCACTGCGCGTAGTGACAAAGACGAATAGATCACCGTTGTGTTCGTAGAATCCCGAATAGCCCGCTTCGCCAAGATCCAAAGCGGTAGTCTGCTGACCGTCCCAAACCTGAGTGGTTCCGTATTGGTTCATAAAAAAGGTGTTTGCGTATTCGCCGGAATGCAAACTGATGTAACCATCTGAAATCCGCTCGGTGCCGTCTTCCGTCAAATGATAGACTCCCGACGTTGTTTCACCGCGAAATTCGAAAACAAGATCTTGCTGGAATCCATGGAGTTTGGAATAGACGCCCGTTTCAAGTTTCGTGTCGACCGATGTGATTTCTTCTCCGTTTGTGCGAAACAAGCCAGAAACACCGTCTTGTCTGCCAGACATGAATAGCTGATCGCCCAATTGAAGAACTTCGTTGGCCTGAATGGATGAAGACGTTATGCCTCGGTTGTCCACAAGAAGCGTTTCGGTATCGCCCGGCGCAACGATCGTGCCGTTGACGGAACGAAACTGAGACGACTTAGGGCTGAAATCGTCAAACGTCAATTGCTGAAACGAGGTTCCGTCGGTCGCAAAGAGCTCCAATCCGGACTGGGTGTTCCCAGCAAAATAGAGAATGCCGTTTTGCTCAATGGCTCCTTGCAGGTTCGGCCACGAACTGAGCGGCTTGTCTCGCACGATACCGTCATTCAAATCCATTTCCATCACATCGTGTCCGTCGGTCACGTACAATTCGTTGCCCGATGGTCCGGTTGCGGAGAAAAGGAAATAGTCATCCATCTGTGTATACGAGTGCGGAATGATCGGGAATATGGACGAATCGAACATAGCGAGTTCGACTACTTGTTGGCCATTTGTCGAACGGAGTCGATAGCCATCTGAACCCAAGTCTTCGACAATCAGTATCTGGCCGCCAACCGGTCCATAGAGCGAACCATCTGGAACGACGTTTAGATTCTCTACGACGTCGTCTTCGTTTATTCGAACAAGCCGATTTTGATTGGCGTCGTCGGTTCGCGTAAAATATCGCCATCCATCCAGCTCGGGAGCGTTCGGGTAGTATTGGAATTGATCTCGCGTAACAGGAAGAAACTGCCCATTGTCAAATCTAAACTGCGTCGGCTGCAACGCAGGGATATCTCCCAGATTAGCCCACAAGTACAAGTGATTATCTTCGTTGCGAAGGTTTTGCGGAAACGAATATCGGTCTTGATTGAAATCGATGCCACTAGCCGTCTGACCGTCGGTCCAATGCAATTCGAATCCACGATCGGAATCGCCGGGAATGAAGAGCAAGTCGCCAACCGACGCGATGTTGCCACTGCTATGGTCCGCACCGATCAGCAGGTCGTCCACGATTGTCACAACATCAAAGGTTGCAGCAAGTAATGGAGTGGAAAGGCAATAGGCCATCGCCGTGATCAGGAAGTTGGTTGGAAGCCGAATCATCGTCCACGTCCTCGCTCTTCTTACATCAAATCCCGCAATACGGCGTTGAGCGTTGAGCGTTGCATGATGTCTCTCAAATCAAAAGTAGAAAATGGTGTAGTTTTGGCAGAGTACTAAAGCCTCAAAGTCAGGTCAACATTTTGGCCCGCGTTTTTTCATGTTATCTACTATTTTGATTCGATGGCTCTTGATTTTGCGATTTGACGAAACGCTAGAACGTGCGGCCAAGATCCTGGCGAAACGATGCGTGAATGCTGGTGGGATCCATGGCATCAAACGTATTGCAGGTTGCGGGCACCAAGTTTTGTATTCGATGGCAGCGGATTCATCGGCGGCAGGGTATCTCGATCTGCCGGTGATTCTGTCAATTGGTCCCGAACGCTATTCCGTCACGCGAATGTCCACCAGACCGCTCGGCACGCACGCATTTCTGTGCGATGTGGCACGAAAAGGAAAGGCTTGATTCGGACGGACCGGGTAAAATGCGGGATTTTATACTCGTTTTGCCGCGACTTTTCGGTTCGGCACGTTTCTTGCCAAGTCTTGCTCTTGAACATCGCGACTACTTGATGACAAGGAGCAAAGACATGACGTTTGCCAAGACTTTTCCTGATGCGACTGAAAAGGCCGAATCTGACAAACGTTCAAAAAGCAAGCCAGTTGGCACTGATCCGGTCCAAGATGTGGAAGACGCATCAGACCAAAACGATTGCAAGAATGGTGCTCACGAAGATTGCGAATGTTATCCGAAAGAGCCGCGTCAGCCCAGCAAGCTGTTTCAGGATACTCTAGATTTTTGATGGAGCCGCGAGGTTACATGCATTGGTTGTGCTCGTAGATCAGCCGCAGTGCTTCCCTGGTTTACGAGAATCGTTTCAAGCACCGGGAGATTCAAGATGTCAATCCAACTGACCGTCGCCAATGATCGTCAAAACACCAAATTGGAAAGCTATCTGCGTCGTCGACTTGCTGCGGTACTAGGGCGTTTGGAGGAGCGGATTCATCGAGTGGAAGTGCATTTACGTGACGAAGGCAGCGGTAAGGGCGGCGCAATCAAGTCGTGCAATTTGACGTTGTTGTTGAATCCTCGAGGTCAGATTCATGTGAGTGCGAAACATGAAGACATCTATGCGGCAGCGGTAAACGCAGTGAATCGAGCGGAACGAGCGATGGTGAAGGCCATTGATCGCAAGTGCAAGAGCAAGCAGCTTCGCCATCGCGAATCAGGTATTCGCCGCGAAACCGCTCGAGTTGTCGAATTAGCCAGCGCCGTTGCCTAACGCCAAGCAGCATCGCATAACTCCCTTGTAGCCGTCACGATCTTCTTCGCCGTCGATCGTGGCGGCTTCTTTAGCTTGGGAATCGACTGCTTGAGACCTTTTGCGCTTGTTTGCTTACAAATCGTCTACTTCGTCCCAGTTGGGGACCTTCAGTTCTTTGTATTCACCTGCAATCCAATTTTCGATATCGGATTGATAGAACTTCGAGAAGCGACTTTCGTTCGGACCGCCCGGTAGATTGCTCCACGCCACATCGGTACTCATGTCGGTCACAAAATGATACGAAGGAGCAAAGGTTTGTTCCCGAGTTGCCGTTTGGAAAACGTGACCTTGGAACGGCGTGGCATGACAACCTGGCATGGGAATCCGCTTGGAATCAAATCCCAATAACCGTCCCACTCGCATCCTGCCGAAGAAGCGATTGATGAACTGAAAATTGTTGACCTTGCGCCACGGTTCGGGTTTGTAATTGGCCAACCGTTCGGTCGCTCGTCGAATCAGCGCCGGTTTGTCATGCTTGTCCCACCACGCCGAATCATCACTCATCAAGAACCGGTCAATCGCGGCCAACACCATGGTTGAATATCCCGCTCGCGTACATATGTATAACGCTCGGCGCCAACCCAGAACTTCTTCGTGACCACACATTTCCATCAGCACGTTGATATACAGACGCTGGAACAGTGACGCTTCTTCTGAATTGATGTCGTAGCAATAGTCCCAATTGGACAAGCGTCGCCTGATGTCACCTTCGGGCATGTGTGGCAGGAAGACGGCCAGGAGGTCTCGAGCTTGCACGCTAAGCAAATCGTATTGCAAATCTTGCATGTCTTGCAGCGTGGCCGATTCCAATTCGCTCAGTCGTTCGTCAATCCGACGCTTGCGATAGTCCGGCAAAATTTGGGTGACCAGCAACGGGCCTTCGCTGGGATTTTGAATTTCATTGGCCGTCGATGTGTAGCCGCGAGCTGGATCCATTTCACCCGGCAACAAGTCACGACTTAGCCAGCCTTGCCAATGATTTTGTTCGTCCCAAGCGGGCACGGGCAGTAGTCCGCCCATGGGATCATTGCGTTTCGGGAAGAGACCGCAGCACTGTTTGCCGATATGCCCGGCTCTATCCACAACGACAAAACTTAGCGTTGGCTGCGGACAAGCTCGAGCCACTTCCAACGCTTCTTGGCATGATTGCGAACTGGCCAGCGCCAACCAAGACGCAATCGCTTTGCCAGCACCTTGCGAATTACCGGTCCACGCCACGGATAAATGATAGCCAGGTTCCACCGGATCACAGTCCAGTGTCCCTTGATCGTTTTCGTAGACTTTTAAGATTTCCGGACTGGCACCTTTGCGACCAATCGATTCTTCGCGCACGCGGAAATCATGCCACGCGTTACCTCGTCGATACTGCCAACCGGTGTCGCCGCCAGGCCGACAATCTTCCACAAAGAAATCCACGGTGTCGCCCTTCATGTAGGTGACACCCCAACCGACGTTTTTGTTCCGAGCAACGGCAAACAGCGGACAGCCGGGAAGTGTGGCGCCCATGACGTAGTTGTCGTCCCAGCTCAAGACGGCTTCGTACCAAATGGCCGGCAGGCGATTGATTTCCAGATGTGGATCGGAGGCCAGCAGTGCGCCGCCCGATTTGCTTCGCGAAGGAGAAACCGCCCAGGCGTTGCTGCCAGCCAGTCGAGGCAGATCGGTCAGCAGATCCAAAGCGGAATCGGATAATTGGTTCGCCATCACTACTCGACGCAACATCGGAAAGTCGACGTCGTCTAAGCGTGGCGCAAAAAGTCGGCGGATGGCCTCTTCGTTGGCGCCGGCGTGGATCAGTTCCAAGAGCAAGCGTTCGTTTTGCATTTGGCTAACGGCCAGTCCGCCAAAGCTAAGCAATTTTCCCACAATCAGGACCGATTCGGGATTCCAGGTTCCGGGTCGAAAGCCGGTGGCCCACATAGGCAGCGAACGCCCAGACCGTTTCAGACCTTCGTTCAGGCCGTCACAATAGGTTCGCACCAGTGCCGCTGATTCGTCATCAAACAGCTGGAATTCTTGATCCAGATTGCGATCCAGCGCTATGCGACGAAAGAAGGCGTCGGTTTCAACCAGCTCCGGCTTATTGGAAATGCGTTCGGCCGCGACGCCACTGGCGACAGCGCGCGCGAACAGAATTTGCGTCGGCCGGTCTCGACCATGAGCGTAGCCGAGGCCAAAAATAGCGTCCTTCCAGCTGGCAGCTCGAATGAACGGGATGCCTCGCGAATCTCGCCGAATGGTGGCTCCATTTGACAGCCGGCGAGCGGCATTGTTTGATGACTTTCCCATGTGGAATTATAGCACGCCAGTCGAGATGTATTGGCAAATATGCGCGCAGCATCAACCGCAATGAATTCCAGCGAGTGGCAAACCGCCCGTGTGAAACGCGATCATGTGACTTGATAGCCAGACTACCAAGTTGCCGCAATCATTATGGGAAAAGCCCTGCGAGGAATGAACGGACCCGTTCACCCTAGGCCCCGTATCGCGGACTATTTCTTGCGGTGGCGGATCTTGGAACGCATGCGTCGCTTCTTTCGTCCCAGTTTTCTTCGCCCTTTGCCGGTTTTCTTCGTCCCCACTCGGTGACTCCTATTCTTCGTTTATTACCACCAACATTCTGTGACAAGCAATTCAAGAGGTTAGCAGAAAACGACTGCAGAGGGAAGGCATTCTGGTGCCTCTGACATAAACCGGATGGCATTTCCGGTCGTTCTGATCAACAAGCAGCAAAACTACGCATTCAAAGAGACGAGCCATGTCGTTATGGAAGGCTCATAGAAGACCGTCCTCGATTCCCTCGGACTCCCTGCGAATGGCATTCTTAATCAAAGCCAACAGAGCGTTTGGATCATAGGGCTTGCGAAGATAAAATTCGCACCCTGCGGCTCGTGCTTTGCGCACGATGTTGGGGCTGTCCATGGCGGACAAGACGATCACCGGAATTTCGCACGTCGCCGTGTCGTCATTGAGTTGTCCGCAGACATTCAATCCGTCACCATCCGGCAAGCAAATGTCCAAAACGATCAGATCCGGCGGCGAAATTTCAGCTGCCACCAATGCCGCAGAACAACTGGAGGCGATCTGCGGATCGTAGCCTTGCTGTTTCAATCGATAGGATAGACATTCCGCTTGATCTTGGTCGTCATCCACAATCAGGATACGAGGCCGATCGATAGTCCCTAGGCTGGCTTCTTCCAGTTGAGATTTTGCTTCGTCGAAAGTCATGTTCGACACTCCCAAACAAGGTCCGTTGCAGATGAACAACCCTAGGTTGCCAAAATGCGGCAGTCAAATTGTGTGGTTGAAAAAAATGGACATTCGCATTTTCGCTGAGAAAACCGACCCTTCGTTTGCAAACTATTCGATTCGTTCGAAAATAGTGGCGATTCCCTGTCCCGCTCCGATACACATCGTCGCCAATCCGAACTTCGCCTGTTTGGCCTGCATGGCGTGCAGCAGAGTCGTCGCGATTCGTGCTCCACTGGCGCCCAGCGGATGGCCAATCGCAATCGAACCACCGTGCACATTGACCTTGTCGGCGTCTAATTTCAACATACGCATACACGCCAACGCTTGAGACGCAAAGGCTTCGTTCAATTCAATCAAATCGATGTCTTCCAGCTTCAAGTTGGCGCGTTGCAAAGCCTTCTTCGTCGCAGGAACCGGGCCGGTGCCCATCACGGACGGTTCCACTCCAGCCACGGCAGTAGAAACAACCTTGGCCATCGGTTTGAGGCCCAGGCGTGCGGCCGACTTCTGAGACATCACCAACATGGCGGCAGCCGTCATTCAGCGGTGAACTGTTACCCGCCGTGACCGTTCCCATTTTGGGCATGAAGGCCGGATTGAGCGCGCCCGCAGCTTCCAAACTAGTGTCCGACCGAACACATTGATCTCGATTGGCAAGTATCAGTTCGCCCGTTTCGTCGCGACCATACACTGGGATGATTTCGTTGGCGAATAATCCGCTTTCATGAGCGGCATGTGCCAATTGATGACTTCGCAGCGCAAACTGATCCTGTGCTTCTCGACCAATACCATTGGTCTGTGCCAAGAATTCCGCCGTCACGCCCATCATCAACGCGCCCTTGGAAGTGCGATGATACAGCTTGGGATTGATGTCCATGCCGTGCATCATGGGCAAGTGCTGCATGTGTTCCAGGCCACCTACAATTTGCACATCTTCAAAACCAGCCATCACGGCGTGTGTCGCTTGATTCAAGGCTTGCAGACTGCTGCCGCACAAGCGGTTGATGGTAGCGCCGCCTGCTTCGACCGGCACGCCCGCCATCAGCAAAACGTTCCGAGCCACATTCAGACCTTGCTCCATGGTCTGTTGCGTGTTGCCCAAGATGACGTCTTCAATTTCCGTCGGATCAATGCCGGTTCGTTCCATCAACGCTTGGATGCACGAAACGGCCAGGTCATCGCTACGGACGTCTCGGAACAATCCCTTTTCCGCGTGTGCTCGTCCAATCGGCGTGCGAACACAATCTACGACTACGGCCTGGTTCATGTCATTTCTCCTACGAACATTTTGTTTTTCGACGTCCGGCGTAACGCAGCGGAACAGGTCTTGATGGTTCCGCGTAAGGCGAGCAAACGTGGCTCAATTCGAATAAAACGTTTTGCCTTCCGCTGCCATCGATTGAAGCAATTCGGTAGGCTTGGTCCGCGCGCCGAGTGATTCCAGCGTCTTCAACCGTTCCAACAATTCCTTCGCACCCACTCGATCCGCCCAATGCAACAGACCTCCTTTGAAAGGAGGAAAACCGATGCCAAATATGAGTCCCAAATCGACGTCTCGAACATCACGAACAATTTTCTCTTGCAGGACCCGAGTGGCCTCCAGCAGCATAGGCAGGAACAAACGGTTTTCAATTTCTTGCTTGTCGAATTCACGATCTCCCTTTTTGTAGGGATCGATGAATTTGGCAATTTCCGGGTCGAATTCGCCCTTCTTCTTTGGGTTTTGATACGAAAAGAATCCGGCGCCCGATTTTTGACCCAAGCGACCTGCCTTCACCAATGCCGGCAGCACAGGCGATGCGGAAATTCTATCCGGAAACGCTTCCCACATCACTCGGCCCGCATAAAACGCCGTGTCCAAACCAACCACGTCATACAGCGTGATCGGACCCATGGGCATCCCAAACGCCTTGGCAACTTTTTCGATCACCGCAATCTCGGCGCCTTCGCACAGCAGTTCCAACGCTTCGTTCATGTAGGGCAACAATAAGCGATTGACCAAAAATCCCGGGCCATCATTGACAACAATGGGAAATTTGCCCAAGCGTTTGGCGTACGCCACGGCGGTGACCACGGTCTGATCGCTGGTTTTTTCGCCGCGAATGACTTCCACCAATTTCATTTTTCGAACTGGATTGAAAAAGTGGATGCCACAAAATCGATCGGGATGCGCCAAGTCCTTCGCCAGCCCGGTGATGGGAATGGTCGAAGTATTGGAGGCCAGAATCGTGTTGTCTCCCAACAGCGGTTCCAAGCGTTTGTAGATAGACTTTTTCACGTCGGCGTTTTCCACCACCGCTTCAATCACCACGTCACACGCCGCCACTTCGGCGTCAGAAACGGTGCCGTTGATCAATGGCGCCATTTTGACAGCCAGATCGACATCGGCTTGCCGAGTAGCCTTGTTGAACGAAACTTCGGTCAAGACGTTCGAAACACCTTTGGCCAGCGCTCCCTTGTTGGCGTCGGTCAGCGATACGGAAATACCTCGCTTTACATTCGCCGCAGCAATACCCGCTCCCATGATCCCCGCACCAATCACCGCAGCGGAATTTACGCTTTCCGGTGACAAACTGGTGTCATCGACGCCTTCGTCTTTTTTGTTCCGATCGGTCAGAAAGAAGATATTCAACAGCGAACGATTGACTTCCGAACCAAACAGTTTGGCGAATTCAGTCGCTTCAAACTCACACGCCGCTTGGATGTCCATCATGGAACCGCCCATCATCACTTCCAAGGCGGCCAGCGGAGCGGGATATTGCCCTTTGGTCTGGCCTTGGATCACGGCGGAAGCGGTGGCACCCAAAAATCCGAGCTCCGTTTCGCTCATACGAATTGGTCCCGCCCAAGATTGTCGGTCTTTGCGGAATTGGCCCGTTTGTTGTTCGATTCGAATCAAACGAACTGCTGCCGGCAACAGATCTGCGGCGGGCACGATGTCGCTGACCAGACCCATCGCGCGAGCCGCCTGAGCGTCGATCGATTCGCCACCGGTGACTAATTCCACTGCATTGCCCAGGCCGACAATGCGTGGCGTGCGAGCGGTGCCGCCCCAGCCGGGAAACAGGCCAAGTTTCACTTCTGGAAAACCGATTTCTGTCTTCGGTCCGTCGCTCATGATGCGGCGATCGCACCATACGGCCAATTCCGCGCCGCCACCTACGCAAATGCCGTCAATGGCCACGACACTGACGGCCGGCAGTTTGGTGAAGCGAGCGAACAGGTCTTGTCCTTCTTTGCTGAGCGCAATCACATCTTCTTTGGGCGCGTTCAGCGAAGCAACAAATTCTCGCAAATCGGCACCGGCAATAAACATATTGGGCTTGCCGGAGATGAAAACAACGCCCGCTAGATTTGGTTGAGCTTCCAGCGTTTCCAGATGCGCTGCCAATTCGACCAGCACGCTCCGCGACAATATATTGGCGCCCTTGTCTTGCATGTCCAGCGTCAAAACTGCGATATCCGCTTCCGGCATCGACAACGTAATGGTGGACGGGCTGGCCCCTTGTTCGCTCGACATGATCTTCCGCTCTCCATGGAAATGTCTACGTATCAGATGAAAACGGCAAATTGCGAGCTCGTTTTCCGACGCCGTGAAATTCAACCTCAAGCCAACTGTTTCACTAGGCGTTAAAGTCCAGTATTCTAACCATCGCCAGTTCACCTAGCGACATTTAGCTAGCAATGCTTTCTGAATGCTAGATTCACAAACTTAAGGGTCAATGCCCCGATTGTTCCGACAATATCGTTCGCATTGATCTTCCTTGCCTGCGGAGCGATAACGGATGAGCGATTTCCGGTTCGAACTAAAGAAGAACGACAATTGGGTTTGCCAACGATGGTTAGTTTGGGCCCTGTTGGCAATCATGGCCGTATCTGCGAACCAGCAAGTTTGCGCGAACCAAGCAACCGGCGAGCCGCGCGAACCAAAAGCCGTCCGTTTGGTAATTGACTACGGAGACGGAGTGGAAAAACATTTCACTCGGTTGACGGTCACCGGCCAAGTTACTTGCCTGGAATTGATGCAACAGGCAAAGAAACACAAGCGAGGCATTTCGTTCAAGCACCAAGGCAAAGGCGCGACCGCGCTGCTGTTAGAAATCGATGGTGTCGAAAACGAAGGCTCCGGCAAGAATTGGGTTTTTCGGATTAACGACCAATTGGGCGATCGCAGTTTTGGCATCGCCAAGGTGAAAGCGGGCGACACGTTGAAGTGGTCGTTTGAAACACTAAGCGAATTCGGCAAATAGCTGCCGGATGAAAAAATTCACGGCGACGCGACTTCGGACGCTCAGCAACCAGCGTCTAACAAATCCGATTGTCCGCCTGCAGGAATGTGTCTTCGTGTTCGTAGCCCGGCGCACAACAGCAGAGGAATTTGAGCGTGGTAGTGCCGGTGTTCGAAATGGAATGCACGGTTCCCGGCGGAATGGCGATGGCGTCACCGGGACGCACCGACCGAGTCTCTTCAGCCATGTGCATTTCTCCTTCGCCTGCCAAGATGTAGTAGATCTCTTCCGTTTTTTTGTGCAAGTGCGATTCCGTGGTCATGCCAGGAGCCAAGCGAGCTTCGGCCAGACTTTGCTGGCGAATGCAAGAATTGCGATGCGCCAAGAGTTCACGAATCTCGGAACCATCGGCCGTAATAAAAGGCCGAGCGTCCTGTAGGTTGATAACATCCATCGGAAAGTCCTTGATACCAGTTGAATTGCCTGCGCTATGAGTGCGCTGTTTTTGCGAAATTCGCTGTACTTTCTTCGAATTGCGCGAAGCGGTACGATAAGTCGCCCAGGTTCGCTAAAGTCAATTTCGCTACCGAGAAACCGTTTGATGATCCATCTCAGCCAGCCCGAAGCATCTTTGCCGGAACTGAATCATGAATTTTACATGCGTTTGGCGTTGGCGGAAGCACAAGCAGCCGCGGCCGAACAAGAAGTGCCAGTCGGAGCAATTGTGGTTCATGAAGGTCGAGTGATCGCGGCGGCGCACAATCAACGGGAGCAGCTAAAAGATCCCACGGCACATGCGGAAATGATTGCCATCACGCAAGCGGCCGAATCGATGGCCAGTTGGCGATTGGAACGATGCATCCTGTACGTCACGCTCGAGCCGTGTCCGATGTGCGCCGGTGCCATCCTCCAAGCTCGCATTCCCTGGCTGGTTTACGGAGCGGCCGATCCCAAGGCCGGTGCGGTTCACAGCCTGTTTCAAATGTTGCAGGACGAACGCCTAAACCATCAAACGCAAGTGGTTGGATCGATTCTGGGCGACGCGTGTGGACAGATCTTGACCGACTTCTTTCGACGCCAGCGAAGCATGGGAAAAAAGTAGTGACGCCGTCACTGTGCACCGCTCAAGCATTCAATGACCTGCAGCCAGTCTGTGATCTCCGCGTTTCTGATTTCTACGCTGAAGCCCCTGGTTCGATTAGCGGTGGCAGCCGACTGTGATGTTCTTAACCCCTTTCTCATTTTGCATTTTGCAATTTGCAATTCTTTTCGCCGCCGGGCGGAAGACAGTGCCCTTTTGTGCAAGCTGCACGGGCCTCCCTGTTCTCGGTTTTCAGATCACTGGTTGGTAATGTTCTTGGTAGGTGGTACCCAACCCAATATTTTCCGAACGAAAAGAAATGCAATGAAAAATGAAAAATGCAGGGGTTAAGAACAGGGTTTGGTGTCATCCACAATCATCAGTCCACAATCATCAGTCACCCCAAAACCATCAAAAAAAGATTGAAACGCAGAGGCGCCGAGGTCGCAGAGTTGTCTGATTCTTCTCTGCGTACTCTGCGGCTCCGCGTTTCTGATTTCTACGCTGAAGCCCTGTTTCGGACAAGTCCAAGTTGACTCCTCCCGAGATTGCGAGAATGTGGGGCATCAAGAGCCAAAAGGTCATCGCATGGATTCGGTCTGGCGAACTGCGTGCGATCAATGCGGCCGAAAACTCGTCAGGGTATCGGCCTCGCTTCCTGGTTGATGTCGAAGATCTGGCATTATTCGAACGTCAGCGTGAAGCCAAGCCGGTGGAACGTCGTCCCAGACGTAAACGCCGAATCCAGCCTACTGGCTTTACGGAATACTTCTAATCGAGTTCGCCGAACAGCCAGGTCCGCACGTGATTCGTGACCCGTTCTAATCGTTCACGAGAAATGCCTTCGCGATAGACCGCTGACATATCGTTCGACGCCGGAGCGTGCCCCATGATGTGATTCACCGCAACCTGGTCTCCCGTTTCGCCCGCTTCCGTTTCAAACGTATGCCGCAGTGCATAAAAGCCAACGCCTTTTCGATAGAGCTTGGTTTCGTCCAATAGCTTGCGAAACTCCTTGGATATCGGATTGTCCATGGTCTGCTTGTACCAGGAATGTCCATACTTCGTGATAAAGACACGGCCTTCCAGATCGACAGACTTGGCATTGGGTCGCGTTTCGAGCACCTGTTTGATCTGATCGATGGTTTCGGGCCAAAGCGGACACGTTCTGGCAACACCTGACTTGGGCCGTGGATAATCGAGCCAAGCCTCTTTGACGTCAATTGACGATTCGGTGAGTCTCGCTACATCGCCATTGCCACAGCCACAATTGATGCCTAGCAGTATCATGCCCTTCATCTGTACGGAGGCGTGTTGCAAAAGCGTTTGGATCTCGTCTTTAGAAAAGCGTTTGGGGCTGCTTTCCGCTCGGTGCTTACGCAATACCTTTTGCGAAGGACGTTTGAACGAAGGACCAAAACGAATGGGCTGTTCGATCAGTCCAGCCTCGTAGGCGTATTTGAAGACAACTCGAATCCGAGTGACTTCATTGCCCAGCGAAACGGGGCCTCGCGTTTTGGCGAGGCTTGTCCGCAGCGACACGAAGTCGTCGGCGTGGAGATCGTCGACAAAACGATCAGCCCCGAATGCATCAACAAACCGTTCGCAGCTCTTGTGGTATTCTTGCCATGTACGCTCGACGATTTCGCCGGCGTCGAGCCGATGTTTGCGATCGTTCAGAAATGCGTTGCAGAGATGCCGCACCGTGAGGCCATCGCGGTCCACACGAGGTGTCCTACCGGCGTACAGGTCATCGCGTTGTTCCTGGAACCGCTGCAAAGCCCCCATCGGATCATCCCAAGGGCCAAAGTAGTGCAGCTTTCCTCGAATCTTCTTCGCCCAGCGCTTCGTCGCGTGGGGAAACAATGGGAAGTCAGGATATGGCTTGGAAGGCTTGCTGGCCTTGGCACGGTTCGATACCCTTGGTGAGTCTGACATTGTCGAAATCCCCTTTCGGGCCGGAAATCCGGCAAATCATCGTGGCTGGTGTCAAAACGGGTGTCACGACGATTATTGAAAGGGTTTTCAAAAGGTCAAGATAACGCTATTATTTAAGCCTCAAGCGCCATAGCTCAGCTGGATAGAGCAACGGACTTCTAAGACAATCAAAGATTCTTGGATACAAGCGGTTTATCGACATTCCTCACCAACCACCGTTACAGAAATGGTTGTACGCTACCCGAAAACCGCGTCCACGGTTGTAGGTTACAACCGACGTTCGTAAGCCATGAACTCGAAACCAAACGACGATCGTGACGGATGGAATACGATTGAGACCTTCGGACTGATTCTGGGTGTATTGTCAGTTCTATTCTTGTTCTTAGCTACGCCGCAAATTGTCAAATTCTGGGGTGGCTTGGAATCAGGAGCGGAGGGTGCTGGTGAGTTCGGCGACCAATTCGGCGCCGTCAACGCGTTGTTTTCTGGTCTGGCTCTCCTCGGAGTCATCATTGCCATCATGCTGCAGATGAAAGAGTTGGCCTTCAACGGCGGGAAATCCGGTAGTCTACGGAAGAACTAAAACGGCAGGCAGATCAACTTGCGATTCAAAACCGCACTTCGCTCAAGCAGACGTTTGATAGTGCGTTTTTTCACCAATTAGCAGAAATTGATTTTGCTGCGCGAAACTTCAAAACCCAGACCACAGAAGGCCCACCAGCCGGCGAACCATCGTTTTCGCTACTGGTTAGGTTGATGCTTGGATCTCAGGCAAATCAGGAACCCGATTGGTCAGGAAGGGAAACGTCGCGTGCACGCTGGTTGACTAAGATCCGGAAGTCTCCGAGTTACGGTCAGTACTTTTGCCGCTTGTGTCATCTTTTGAAGTTTGTGGACCGCTCCGAGATCCATATAGAATTCCTTATCTATGACTTGGTGAGAGCTCGATTTTCAGAAAACGAGCTCTTGTTGTTTTTCTACAGCTGCGTCATTGGATGTGATGAACGTGAGGTAAAACCAATTGCGGAGAAGTATGCCTTGTTCAGGAATCTTTCGAACGAATCACTTGTTCGGCCATCGCACCAAAAATGGATTGCCGCATCTGCATTTGGAAAGGAGACGTCAGAACTTACACAGTAATCAACTCATGCTAACCGGCCGGAGATACTTGTTTCAGCTTCAAGTCTAGTCGCCACTTTCGATAATCGTCCTGACTAGAAGTCTTTGTTGAAATTGTCCAAGCGAATTCCCTGGCGGAGATACTCACCGGATCAAATGCGAGTTTTTGGGTAACTGATTCACCTGGCTGGATCTCTCTGGTTAACTCGTTGCCCGGCAATTCAACACTTGCATACTTCTTGTCCAATGCGTCTTTGCAGTTGTTACCAAATTCGTCGGTAACTGATTCTGTAACAGAAAATGCTGAGAACACTTGGCTTCGACTGATGTTCTTCGCGGTAAACGTAAGAACGTAGCTGAACGAATCGCGTGGACGTACGCGGCCAAATACAGTCTTTTCATTCAGCCTTTTCAACTCGATTCCTGTCGCTGTGATTTCAAGATTGCCAAGCCTGAACGGTGACTTGATCTTGGCCTGAACAACGCCCGCGTTGTTTTCCGCGGTGGCCTTTTCCGGTGGCTTTGGTTGTTCGATTGTTGCCGTGGGTAAGCGTTCGCGACTATCAATTGGCGGAAGAATCTGGATTCCGAAAAAAATGGCGATTGTGGAAACCGCAATGCCGGCAAGCGAGTATCCCAAGACGTCAAACTTCTTCCCATGCGAGACAATGATCCCCGTGATTCCGAGTGCTAGGGCCAATAACCCTAAGCCCAACCCTATCAGCGGTAGCCAGCAAAAGAAGAAAGAGAGTATCGCCACGATTAAGGACGAAACGCCAAAACTGTTTGAACCGTCAGACCCAGTGTGAACGTTGACTTCAACCTTGTTTGGCCGGACGAGGCAGCACGTGGAGCGGATAGCACTTGTCCATGCCGAATGCCGTCGATCGAATTGACGGTAATCCCAAATTCTCGGCCTTCTTCATTGCACCAGAAACATTATTCGCTTCGATAAGCCATCGGCGTCTCTTGCCATCTTTGTCGGTGCCCAAAATTTGAAACTTTGCCACGCTACTTTCTCCTTCAACACTTCACGATCGCGATCAATCGTTTAATCTAAGTCCCGCTGCGTTCACGTTGGTCCAATTCAATCTCACGGTTTGCCATCCATCGATCAAACAACTCCATTTCGGCTTCCAGCTGTCGCAATCGCTCGTCCGAAGCCCAACTATTCAGTTGCAACAAGAAGTTCATTTCATGACGTGCCAACGTTTCGTTTGCCTTCGCCTTGTGGAACACGATGTCAAATACCGTAACAAGAACTGCCGTGTATGAATCCCGCTTTTCATTCCCGATGCGGCGTGAACTTGGATGTTGCAAATACTGCAAGATTTCTTGGCAGGCACGAACACGCTCTTCGAGTGAATTGCGTTCACAAAGAGCGGTTTCGGCGGATGTCTCAAAGTAGCCTTTCTTCGCGCCATCAATTCCGAGTCGCTTGCGTTCGCGTTGGGCTTTCCTGCGAATTGTGTTCTGCCGAATTTGGCCCATGGCGGATTTCACTTTCCATTCAGGACGAGAATCGTCGAACCATGAGACAACCGAACCAAGCCCCCCGGTCCCCCAGCACAGGAAGATTTTTCTCGGGAATCGCGTAATCGGCAGACGTTTCCCTTCCCCAAGGGCATATCCTGAAGAAGTTCGACATCGGCGGCTCGTGTGGACGAGACGGGGTACACACTTCCCATGGCAACCTGGCCATGATGCCGCTTGATTCTTTGTCTCGTGCTCGCGTTGTCATCGAGGCGTCGCGTCCTTCTACCGGCGTTCCCATTCAACCAGCCTCGATTTGGCCGGACGCGAATGGTGCCTTCGTTTGTCGATCGCGATCGACGGATGTCTTAGAATTCCGCCATTGATTCTATCTGGAATCGAATCGTCTGCAATTCGAATCCTCAACATCAGAACGCCCCTGCAATCTGTTCAATTTCCTGCCTCAACGGTTCGTCCGCTTCCAGAATCTCGACCGATAGAACGCCACTTTCTGCAAAAGATTCGTTGAATACTTCGGCACCTGCCAGCGTCAACCAAGACCGCACGGCCTCCATATTCGCGTCTTGACGCACTCCGACCGCTCCGATCGTCTTGGAATACCACCGAACCCCAGTAAAGCCGGCATCTGCTAAGCCTGTGGCCTCGTTCGCGGAAATAACATCCAGCCGAACCTGCTTCTTCGCTGCTTCGGCTTCCAGGTCTACCACTAGGATGCGATGGCTCGAAGCGACATCCTGGCATTCGTCCAGTGAACCCTCGAAAGTCCGTACTCGCTGAGTGTGCCCGTTTTGATCTTCCCATTCGATGATTACCGCTGCCTTGTTCATTTCCAAACCTCGTTTCGCTTGAGACATCACAAGCCAACCGTGGCAGGAAAACACACTCCGTCATGGAACGCGTTGAATCACCAAGACTATCCCGGCCGTTTGAATTTGACTGTGGATGGACCATCGCTGTCTGAACGCAGATCGGGCATATCTGGAACATCATGGCCGGCGATCCGGGGATCGATGTAGAACCGATGCGTTGTGCGTCCGTTTTCGTGGCCAGCGATGACCGAACCAGCTCCACGTTGGGCCGCTTCGGCGTGCGTCACCGAAGTTCTCCGAAGTTTCTGCAGTCCCTCTCGTTTGCCCGTTGGAAGTCCCGCTTCCGTCAAAAGTCGATTCCACCACAAGGCAAACCACGCGCGACATGAACACCCCGGAAACAGTTGATTGAATGCCGGCGGATAGCGTTCTTCGATTTCTTGAACCACCCAATGCGGTACACGAACAAGAATTTCGTCGCCGCCTCGCTTGGATTGTGGAACTGGCATACCAACGGGATGCAGTTGCGATCGACGCAACGACAGCAAATCCGATCGACGAAGGCCCGTGTAGAAACCAACCAGAATGACGAATCGCAACAAGTCGCCACGCTTCACGCCATGTTCCGTGTAACGTTGGAATTGGTCTGCCCCTGTGGCCTCGAGAAGAGCCTCCAGGTCGTCACGGCTCCAAGCGTCAGGGATCCGTTTCGGCACCCTCGGAAAGCGAACACGACGCCGCTTCGGTTCGTTCTCGGTGGCTTCGATGCCAAACGCGTATGACCAGACATTCAGCACGTCGTCTAGTCGCCGCTTCATCGTCTTGGGTGACCATCCACGAGGGTTGTCGATTCGCCACGCGTTCAAGTCGGCGTGGGATATGTCATCCAACGATTGGTGGCGTCCCAACTCCCTTTGGACCATTCTTCGAACAGCCTGATCATCCGAAGTTGTCGTTCTGAGCTAGACGCCAGTTCCCGCTCTTCAAGAAAATGTCGTTGACGAATGTGCTTAGCTTCATCGTTCTAGCCCTCCGGTCGCTTGATTCATTCGGGTCGAATCTACCACGGAAATCAGCCTTTTCAACGGTCGCGGGAAACTTCTCTTTTTAGGGAAAGGCGACACGGCAATTTCTGAACTTGTATTCCCGATGCAGCCGGCATCGCGAGAAAATCACCGTTTCTCTTAAAGAAGAAACCAGACGCCGAATTCTGAATGGTCGATTCGCGTTTTTGAATTTCATGGCAGTTTTCATTACCTAGATTCGATATGGGGATGTCAGACGAAATCGTATTGATCGCCTGACGTGTAGAATCAATTCGCCAACGACTTGCTGCAGCTTCTGGTCGTGTTGCCGTTGCTGGTCCGCGTCTTGACGCTGTAGCCGTAGAGTTTCCTTTTGGGCTTCCGTCTCTTCAATGCGGAAATTGAATTCTGGAACACATTGGAGCAACGAACTAGAGACCGGCCAACCGTTGCAACTCTCGAGCACTTGTGGTCGCCTCGCGAATTTTGCGGTCTACGTCCTCCAAGAACGACCCGAAGCCACTACCGTCCAATAGCCCTTGCGAAATCAGATCCTGATACTGCTGAATCACTGGGATCGCATTCGCCCACGCGCGTTCCAACGACTGCCCGAATGATTCAGATTCCGTCTTCAATCCCTTCGTCACGTCCAGCGATCGCTCAAGATCAGCAACAACCTTCGCCTGTGCCCGAGCATATGTATCGGAAAACTCGATCTGTTGACTGAGATCTCGGAATTCGGTCAGGTAGTCCACCGATTCTTCGAATGGAGTCCGAAGCGAATCACGTAATTTGGCTGCGCGTTTTTGCAGCTTCTCTAGCTCGGCCTCGGCCAGTCTCGCAGACAAGCTCGTCTGATATGCCGCTTCGGCAGCCGCATTCAAACCATCTGTGTCCACCTTCGGTTTTGCCTCAGAACCACCAAAGACTCTTATTGGCCTTGGCAACGGCCGTCAAGCCGGCTGGCGGACTCACAGTACCGAGCAATGCTTGGAACACACCAGGCAAGACGCTTGCGTTTTTCCTTGGATTCCTTGAGGTACTTGTTGATTGACTTCAAGAGTTCTGTTACGACAGCCAGTGCACCGCTTCCGTCTCTCAAGGAATCTTCAAGACTAAAAACTTGGATCAACAGATCGCCAAACGCGATTGAAAACTGCTCGAGTTCGTCGCTAAAGTTCGACCCAGTGCACCAATGAACGTTGCGGCTTGCGATTCCATCAATTGTGCAAACAATCGCCTGCCACCAGTAAGCCAATCGTGAATCACTTCTTCGATAGCCTATCAAACGGATTTCAATTATGTTTCCACACAACTTGCGGGTTTCCGGCACCTGCCGCCAAATTGCTGCCAGGTCTGATGTGATCGGAATCCCGCGCTCTTGCAGCTGATTGATGTCCTCCATGAAGACTCGGCCTTGCACTTGGATCTTGCCGTAAATCGCGGCCAACTCGTTGAGCGGAATGTTCACGGCAGCAGAGACGTTGCCTAGCATGTTCAATTGTGTTTCCAGTTCGCTTGTCTGGAATCCGAATGCGAGTAGCAATCGTCCTGCTTCCGTAACCTGACTGAAGGATTCAGGTGTTGCTTTGCGAAATCAAGTAACTGTTTTAGCGAGAGCGTCGCTTCCGCTTTTCCGCAGAGCCTATCAACGCTGTGAACGAGGCTTCCGTTCGCTCAAATCACCTGCATTTCGAAGCGACTCGATAACACCGTCAATTCCCTTTCGCACGGCCGTGAATGCTGCTGCAGCACCAAGTAACCTGGCTGGGCTTAATGCCGTGAGTAGGGTTTGACTGCCACCTCCGCCCAGCAATCCCGGCAGACTTGGACGAATCCGATTCGATGCCGCTGCAGCCTGATTCAATTCACGCTCTAAACGATTGGCTTGCCGCACACTCGCCGCCAACGCTCGGTCGGTATCCCGAAACTCTGACTCCATTCGCTGTGTCGTGCGAATGACGTCGTTCAATTCCTGTTCAAGTCGTTTCGCTTCTCACTGCTCGGCTCGCGTTCAGGTTGACGTCAATCTGTCTAACCGGTCGCGTGCTGCGATCAATCTGTCGCTCTAACGTCCGCACTTGCTGCAGAATCGCCGCGGTACCTCGCGACTTGAAAACGTAATACGACTCCAATAATTCAAATCCGTTCATACGAATCCTTTCCCGGTGAGGTTTGTCAGTCCATCAATCAACTCTTGATGGTGTTTTTTGCAAATTCAGCCCATCCCATTTTCGATCGGCGAATCTCCACGAATCGACGAACAATTCACCGGTCATGTGATACGTAGCGTACCACGCCAATGCCCGAAACAGATGTACGTTGATGTAGTTACCGTGGTGCCATGCTTCACTGCTAGTTTCTCCGCAAATGTTGGCATCGTCTTATTCAAAGCCTCGAACAATTCCGGGCAAATGTCTTGCTCCAGACGAAATAGGTTTTCAGAGTTCATTTGATCTCTTTCAGTTCGGCGACCATGCGGCTTAGCTGTCGATGCGCAAAATCGCTGTTGCCTGACGATAGACGCTTGGCCGCGTAAAATACAATCGCTCCGCACAAATCCAAGTACACTTTGCCCGCTGGCTTGTTGTGCTTTGACGCAAGCTTGTTCGCGAATGACGGCAATGTTCGATCCAATGCGGCATATAGTTCGCGCAAATCATCCGCGTTCATTGAGGCACCCTTCCGTAAGCGTCGATGTGCAGCGTCAGCGATCATGCCGGCATCGTCGAGGTTTCGCCCCAATTGCCGCGCCATCAGCAGTGCGGTCTCGTGAGCAATGCGTTTGTGCAGGCCTAACAGGAACGCCAGCGGGTCGACGTCGTTTGTCCGTAGCTCATCGCATCGACGCTTGGCAAATTGCAACACGCGTTCAACTCCCGAGCCAAGACCGTTAACCGCGTCCTCGCTTTCATCGGCATAGAAGTCGAGCCCCTGACCTAGCCCTACTTGCTCGCGTAATCCTGCTTCTGCCATCCGCAAAAAGATTCGTTCTGCCAACGCATCAATCCAGCCAATACCCGTCGTTGGCCGATCATTGTCACGCAGCAATTCGGCGACAGCCAAAACGATGTCGCGTTTGTCGGTTTCAACTGCCCGTACCATTGGGACGCCTTCGGAGATCAGTTGCGTCTTAACATAGAACAGCAACTCGTCCAACGTCATGCCTCGAATGCGGACCAGCAGCTCGACATTCACTTCGTCTGACGACATGCATCACCTCGCATTCTTCGTAAATTGCTTAACGCTGTCGTGATTCTTCGAGCGGATTCTGGATCAGTCGTGACGAACCATCGGCTTTCCAATCCTTCAATGTTGGGTGGCAAAAGCTTCTTGCCGCATATCACAAGCCGCCTCCGCCGAAGTTCGCCAAACAGTTCCGGCGGAATCGGGCGTGTCACCAATCCGGCAGATTCAATATATGGCCGCGTTGTTCAATCAAGTCAGCGTGCCTGACGAACTTGCGCGTCAGTAGCGTCGGCGCCCGTTGCGATGGACAATTTGTCATCTGATACCGTCTCCTATTTGATGTAGAGGCTTCAGGCCGATTCGAGCGAACTGCTCACGAATTAAGTCTTGCAGTAGCTCGCGTACTGGATCGGGACCACGACGGCGTCATGGATCGGTTGAATTGGTATTTGGGAATGCTTCGTTGCAAGCACGCCCCTAGACCATCGATCATCAGCGTCGATTCCAACCGCTGGAGCGAACGAGCTAAAACCTTATGGTTTTGCTTCTTGGCAACGCGGACGTACACGGCGATTTCCGGGAAGTCTTGTGCCATGATTTGGAAGATGGGCGATTGCTCCATCGCCTCAACTCGATCGAACGCCGGTATCAACGTCGCCCGTTTGAATTGGGCTTCTGATAAGTCCCGCAAATCAATCTGCAACTCGCGACCATTGTCCAGCTTGATCAAGCTGTTTGTCGGACCATCGTAGCGTTGGATCCGTTCGAAGAAATGTTGGTAGATCTGACGCGACTGGCAGAGCTCAATCCACTGTCGCACTGATCGAGGGGTATTTCGATCGCGGCAAAAGTGCGCGGCATATGATGGTATGTCGGCGGTTCCGTCACGACGCCCGAGCTCCGGGTTCCTAGCCAGTGCTCCCAGCAGTAGGGGCTGGCATGCCGATATATCAATCTCCGTTAGACACTCGCCTCTGACCGTTATGTGCTTTCTGAGTGTTCGAGACGTCTGGGTTATCAGCGCGTGATAGCGGCCGTATTCGCAACGAGTTGCAAACTCTGCTTTGTCGTGCCATCGTCCAATCGTCCATGACTCCCAAAATGATCGGCTGTCTGTCGAAACGTCCAATTCAAAGTTGCGGAAATGTGACCGAAAGTGAACGCCGGCTTGTTTCAGATTTTCAGGATCGATTTCTTTCGATTTCGTGATATGAGCGATAACTGCCTTGCTTCTGATTCTGCGAACAGTCCAGCCCTTAGAGCGTCCGTAGTGAGTCAGTCGGTACGATTTTTGGAACGGTTTCGTCTTTTCAGTGCCCGTGGAATACCGCTCGTTGACATCAATCACGTTATTCTCGACCATCGCGTCGATTGAGGCTCGATAGCGTCTTCCGAGTAGCTTTCGTAATCGGGACCAGTGGATGTTCACGAAATGCCGGCCGTCACGTCGCTCAGGTGTCACCGCCGAGAGCAACGATAGCGTATGCAGAAACCACGCCAGACGGTCACCGCGGACGCCAGACGGCAAGATTCCGGCGGCCGCTGCGGGAATGGTAACGCTTGCTGTTTCCAATTTGGCCGGTAGAATCATCTAGTCACTTATGTTTCTGGCCGCTTTGCAGAGCGGCCTTTTTCATTGGGTTCTAGTTGGCGAAAACGACCTTGGCACTAGATCCTGATGCCGTCTTTCTCGTTCCGCGTTCGGTTAGTTTGCCGGCGTCCAGTTGGCGTCGAACCGCCCCGCAGACCGTCGCCAGTCTCATACCAGCCTGATAGGCGATTTCTTCGCGCGTGAGTCCGTTGGCCGAATTCCTGACCGTTTGGACCACTTCGGCATCCACGCGGCCGATACGCGGCTTGATAGTTGCATACGCCTCACGGCTCGTGTTCGCGGTGGAGTGTCGGTTTGGGACTGGGATCGGTGCCGCCGCGTCGGCCTCGTCAAATAGGGATCGTTGGTGTATCATTTGAACATCCTTGCAGAGGATCTTGCGGGCCTGACGTCATTGAAATGGCGACGTCAGGCCCGCGTTCGTTAAAGGTAGTTTTTCGTTGGCTTAATTCGCCTGGGTGATCGCTTGTCCGTTGGTTCTGAGGCCACCGGCTTCACGGTACGATTGCGGTAGAATTCGCAGATCTGCGGTTCAAGAATCTTGTAGAGCGGTTTCGCGGCGCCAGGTGTCCGCATGTCTAGGGCCGGCAAATCGCCTGACCGAATCATGTCCAGGCATCGCCCTGTTCGCATGCCGTGGCCCCTGTCGAATTCTGGCGGCGTGATGAACCCTTTTTCGTCCAGCTGTTCGCGAATACGAGGCGGGATCATTGCTTGCAACTGTTCGTCTGTCATTTCGCGTCTCCATTGCCTGCTGAGTTGTTCCGGTGATGTCCGGGAACGAGAACAATGCTACGCATCAAATCAACATTGAAAGTATCCGCGAAAAAAAAGGACACTTTGGTACTTTCGCAATCGCGAAATGACCTTGTTTCATAGGGTGAAACGCGGATCGACCAGCAAGAGAATAATTTGCGACGCGGATACTTTCACCGTGGAGACACTAGCGACTACTTCCGCCGCTTAATTTTGTCGACCAGATCTCTGCATAAGTCGCGTGGCATCAAAGTCGTCATCGCGATCAGGTTTTTTACTTCTTCGTCGTTGTAGTCGAAGAAGTGTCGGAGAGACGAGCGAAGTACGTCCCGACGTTTGGTATCGGCCCGCATCCACTCAACAAACACACTCGGGCTGTCTTTCCTAAGGCCGTCAATCTTCGAGAATTCGTTCTTTCCAGTTCGACGAAACTGCTCGTATAGCGAGATTATTCGGGAATCGATTTCGGGAGTCTTGTTTATTCGGACTATGCGTTCGAATCGATCAATGCGTTCGAGCCATTCATTCAGTCGCACCGAAAAACCGAGTCCGATAGTCTCGGGGTCCGTGCGTTGAAGGCAAATACCAATCTGGATTAGTTCGGTAAATCTTTTCTAAGACCTTCTGAGGTTAGTCTGTGACCTTGGAAAAATCGAGACCCGTTATCTTGCAATAATGTTCAATGGTGGCATCGATTTCCCGAAAGTGTTCCCATGCGTCGGCCGTCGGTTGTGCAAACAACGCGTTTCCTGATCTCCAATGAAAAACGTTGGAAAAGCAAGACTTTGCATCGGTAGCAGCACGCCCAAGTGCCTTGAATGCCGCCGCCTTACTCATTGCTGCACCAACCCAATTGCCCATGTCCGAACATGACTGGCCACCGCTTCCAACCGTTCTTTCGGAAACTCGTGCGTGTAGTGGCGTTCCAGCATGCTGGGGTCGTCGTGGCCCAAGACAACGCGAATCGCGGCATCGTCGTTTACCTGACGGCCGATCGTCGCGAACGTATGGCGCAACGCGTAGAATCCCAGTCCCTCACGATAGACTTCCGTGGCAACCAGCAGTTTGCGGAACTGTGCGCTAACGGGATTACCGGTTGTTCCTTCCTTGGCCCATGACTTCCGGAATTTCGTGATGAACACCAAATCTTTTACGTCGGCCGACAGATCTTTCTTAGGACGCTGCTTGAGCCATTCGCGAATCGCGGCTACTGTTTCCGGCCAAAGCTTGGCGTGGCGTTCAAGCTCTGTCTTGGGCCGTGGATAATCAATCCATCCACCGTCAAGGTCCAAATGCGTAAACCGCAGATGGCCAACATCAGCGTTTCCCAGCCCGCAGTTGATACCAAGCAGGATCATGGCTCGAAGTTGCACGTCAGCGGCATCAATCAGCGTTTGGATGTCATCAGCGGAAAACGTCTGCTGCGTCGTTCGAGCTCGTTCGTTGCGATGCTTTCGAATCGTCTTGCGGCTTGGACGTGCGAAGCCTTGCCCAAATCGGATTGGCGTCTCGAGCAATTCTTGGTCGAACCCCCATTTAAACACGATTCGCACGCGATTTACTTCGTTGCCTAGCGTCGTCGGCCCGAACCGTTTAGCAAGCTTCGTCCGCAATGTTTGGAAGTCGGCCGGCTTTAGATCTGCCACCACATGCTTGCGGCCCATGTATTCAACAAGGCGTTTGCAGGTGGCTCGGTAATCGCGGAACGAACGGGCCGACAGCTCTCCCGATTCGACATTGGCGTCTTTCGCTTCCAGAAACAGATTGCAGAAGTCTTCAAGTGTCAGCCGATCGAGATTCGGTGGAATTGGCTTTCCCGAGACGATGTACGGCCAACAGTGTTCGTATTCGGCTTTGGCTTCGTCTGGATCGTCCCATCGCCCGAAGTAATACAACCGGCCTTTGTGCTTTTTGCACCATTTACCTGATCGGTGGGGCGTAAGCGGAAAATCTGGCGAAGGCTTCGCGGGAAGGGTCGTGCGGACAGAACGTCCAGAGTTTACAATTGCCATCTCTTGGCACCTCAGACTGTAACGGGTTAGGTGTCAGGTATGGCTCGCGAGCTACCAACTCTCGAGCCAACTTTTTCCAAGAATAGCTGTTTTGTCCGGGTTGTAAAGTGCGGTTGTAGCGATCGCAAAACGCGAGCCAGCAAGAATCGCCAAAAACACCGGAAAAACAAGCTTCAAAGCGCCCATAGCTCAGCTGGATAGAGCAACGGACTTCTAATCCGTAGGTCGAAGGTTCGAATCCTTCTGGGCGTGCTGTATTTTCCGTGTTTTTTGAACGGTTTGTTACACTTGCTGATGCACTACGGTGACATCGGGGATGCGGTTCGAATTCGGAACGACTCTCCTCGGCAAGCTCGGCATTTCTGCAAGTCTCAGTGCAATATGCATCCAGAAGCCATATTCGGTCGAATTGAGGTTTGGGTGGCTATTGGTGAAGCATTCGCGGGAAGAGGAAATGGCCAAATGCAAACGAGAATGGAAAAGGCGAATGCGTTCGCGAAGTCCGATTCGTAACTCATTTGTCGGTTTTCATTTTTCGTTTGGCTTGCCGTCGTCAATCAATCTCGACTCAGTCGGGTCACGAGTCGCATCGCAGAAGAAGAACACTGGTTCGATCCATCCGGTTCTTTCACTTCTTCATTGCGGTCTTATGCGCTTGGGAGCAAAGTTCCTGCCGTTTGCCAATCCAGAAGCATTAGTTGACAACTCCTAGTTGCAGCAACCCCAATCCGGTTGCCAGCGGAATCAGACGATCGACACCGTTAGTGAAACCTTGTTCCAACACGTCTCCAGCGCGTTTGATGGGGGTGGACGGAACCAGCACGATATCCGAATCTCGGAGCCAGATTTCGTCAGACGGAATCGGCCGTTTGCCCAGAATGGCACCTCGCAAATCAATCAGCGTGGCCATCAGTCGCCAATCTTCACCTCGCCGAAAGACGACAATCTGTCGCAAATTGCCGCCGTTCTGCGTGCCTTGAGCCAAGGCCAATGCTTGCATGACGGTAGTAGGGCCTACCAAATCGTAGCGTCCCGGTTGGGTCACATTGCCCAAGACGTAGATAAACCGAGGAGCTCGGCGCGAAAGAATCGGCGTTATTTCGATGCCTTCAGTGATGTTTCGATAGCGAGCGTCGATTTCGAATTTAATTTCGTCCAAGCTGAGCCCTTGAACTGGAACAGAGCCGACCGCCGGAAGTTGCACCGTTCCATCGGGAGAAACAACCAACGTGACGGACTGTCCGCCAGACCCGCTTCGATTGTCTACTGTGTTGCGGAGGTCCAGCAGTTTCGTGTTGACCTGGACGGGCGTGACCGTGATGGCCGGTGTTCGAAAATACTTGGTATAGCGATCTTCCAAGTCTTCTTCCAATTCCGTCATGGTGCGACCGGCGGCCCGGACTGCTTTCACCAATGGCAGCGTGATGGTTCCGTCGGGTTGTACGATTACGTTACGATCAAGGTCTTCATCCGCCAACGATTCTACTCGCACTTCATCCCCTACGTTCAATTCGTAGGGGTGACCGATTTCTTCGCGAGTTAGCCGATAGACGAATGTGATTTCATCGTCAACACGAAGTCGATATTCTGGCACGTGACTACGCCTGGATGGTCCGACATATTCGCCATGCGCCACGGACTGCCACGGAATAGGGCGATGGTCATTCCAACGGAGTTCTCCCATTCCGTTTCCGTCTGCGCAATCCACGCCCTGGATCGGACACGTGCGACACGGTTCGCAGCCGCCTGGATTTGCTATTACGGCCGAATGGGCTCCGTAGTATTCTTGGCTGCCAGCGGAACCGGTCCAGACGAAACAACATATCAGCGACAAGTTCATGATCGCGTGTTGGTGATGAAATGCGAAAGGCATGGCGACGAATCCTGATCCTGCTTGTTGTCTGAATGTAAATGCGTTTGGAATGGTGCGAAGTTGCTTAGTACGGCGAATTTCCCTGGTTCCGTTGTCGGCCGAAACGACCGTAACGAACTTCCGGTTGTGGCGTGTTCTGATAGGCAGGCGGCGGAACATTCGCAACAGGGCTGCTGGCAAAGCTGACTGCTGGTCCCAGGGGAGTTGATGCCACACTGCGTCGTGCAAATTCTTCCTGCGATACCCATTCAATTCCGTTGTTGTCCGAACCACCGATGGCTTGCTGGGCCGCGTAATAACGACTGCGCCGACTGTGCGTACTGAGTTTCACCCAGCCGAGCATGTACGGTGGCCAAGTTTTCCAAACGACCGGTTCACAGTCAGGAAGTTGAGCACACCACTGGAATAGTCGCTTTGCTTCTTGCAGGTCATCTCGTTTGGCACACAGCACGGCTAGTTCGTGGCAGGCAACGAGGTTGGTTGGTGTAATACGAGCTGCCGCGTGGAAGAACACTGACGCGCGATGGTCTACCGTCAATTCGTCGCTGTCCGTTCCCAAATGCGGCTGTAATTTTCCCAAGGCAACCAGAGCGGCGGCGCTGACGTTTTCACCTTTAAGTGCGTCAGAGAGCCTCGATTCGGCGAAGGCCAAGTACTGCTGGGCGGCTTTGGCGTACGACATCGATTCCAGATCGGCTTGGCGAAGAATCCGAGTTCGATGTCCGTCGACAACGTCTGCCAAATTGGCCACGCCTTTGCGAATATCACCGATCTGACTGAAATCACTGGCCTCCTCTAACGCTCGCAATCCTTCGTTTAACGCTTGAACGTGTAGATTGCCGCCGCTCAGCCGTCCTTGTTGCGAGCAATCGTAAGGATGGCTCGATCCAGTTCTTCACGAGCGGCAAAAACGGCACCTCGATTTCCCATATCGAAAGAACGTTGCACCGCCTTCAAGACGGAATCTACTACGTTGGCGGGTAGCGGAGGCGTTTGGCCCACCACGCTCGATTGCTCCCATCGATCTGCTGCCAACGGAGCTTCGAATTCCGGATCTGGCGCGTTGGAAGAATGCGAACGATCTGTCTTGGATGCCAAGCGATAGCGTTCTAGAAGGGACATCGAATCGTCTAATCGGGCAACGAATCAACGCCCTTTCTGGCGTTGGACACAAGCGGGCTGGCGTTGGACACAAGCGGGCTGGCGTTGGGGGCGTCGGGGCCCAGCAACGGTAGGCGATACAACTGGCTTGCCGAATATTCGCGCCGATAACCCGCGTCGCTAGAGACGGAATTGAGCGGCGGAAGCAATGACTGTTCTTCCGCAGCCAATGGCCAGAATGCCCCTAGGCCTGTCGAAATACCTAAGAGCCATACGAATCCATTTCGTGCCTTCATGTTTGTCGAATCCATTCCTGGTGGGTAGCGAGCGATCCTTCTCGGTTAATACCATCGGAATGCATGCGATGCTTTCGATGATGAAATCCCCTGAAAATGCTGTCACTGATCGACATCGCATCCGGACAAAAGGCAGAGCTCATATGGCTCGAACAGTTCGCCGTTTTGTGCCTGATTGGATTATTCGGCAAGGTTTGACAAGGTTCACCGGCGAATGGCGTTCTTCACTCGCGGCGTTCAGAATGGCGCATTGCGGGTACGTGCTTTGGCCGAAAAAGCCGCAAATTCAGCAACGCCAGATTTTCGCCCAGAGATTGACGGAGTGAACGGGTTAACGTTCGCGAGTCATACTGCAGGTGCGTTCAATGACGGAATCGCCCATGAAAAGTGGAGCTAGGATGGTGTTGTCTTTGAATGAAACGCTAACTTCCACGGCAACGTTTTCGCTGATGGTGTCGAGACTGTTGGGAGTCACTTCCACGCCGGCTTGGCCAATTCCGCAGGTGCCCAGAATCTGCCGAGCGGCGGTGATGCATTCGTCCGCTTGAGCGCCTGGAATGATTCCGGTTCGCGCTCCTTCATAAGCAGCGGCCTCGGCCGTGTGCATCATCATGTTCGCTCGGCCCAATTCAAACGCGGCAAAGACAAACAGGAACAGCACCGGAATGGTGAAGGCAAATTCAACCGTGGTTACACCTGAACGTTGACGACGAAAAGCAATTCGGTTCATAAGGAATTCACTCGCAAGTATCATATACGTGTCGCGGTGGGTTTTGAGGCTGCTGTGATAACCCGTTTATGCACAAGCTTCAAAAATTGACGGTGTCGGGAGCAACTATTCGACCAACAAGACTCCGATGGCTCGAGCAATCTCTTGGAAGGCTTCTCGCAATTCTGCGGCATCATCCGCATGAACGTGTATGCCGCCGCCTAGGTCAGCTACCGTTTTCATCAACGCTTGGTTGGCGCCAGCGCTGAACGTAATCGTGTGTACGGTTTGGCCTCGAGCGATCGCGGTACTTACCGTTTGATCAGGGCCCAATCCAGTGTTGTGGTTCCCGTCTGTCATCACGACGATGGACTTATTGGCAAACGCGCGGCGATTGGCATCTCTTTCAAGCGAAAAGCTGCCATCCAACAGCCCTTGGCCAATGGCCGTCAGACCATTGGCGGTCAAGTCATCCACCGAATTCATAATTCGATTGAAATCGTCCGTCAGCGCGATGTCGCGGCTAGAACTGGTAGAGTAGGTTGAAAGCGAAACCATGGCGTTGGGACTAGTGAGTTCCACTTCGTTCAGAAAGGCTTCGACAGCATCTTTCAGCGCGTCCAGACGAGTCAATCCGCCGCCGGCGCTGGCAGCCATCGAGCCCGATCGATCCAAGACCAGCGCGATGTCTCGAATGGTAGTGACCGCAGTGGCAATTTGTGTCGGTTGAAAGTCGGACTGCCCAAACACCTTGGCGAAGAACAGCGGCACCGGTCCGCTAAGCGAAGTTGCATCGCGACGCCCGTTGACTCGCACCGCACTGATGGGGTCGAGTCCTGGAACGAAGCGAAATTTGCCATCAACTTCCAGTTCTTGGCCGCCCAGCTGAACGTCGGCCGCGGCCAACTCCAGCGGCTTTCCGGCCACTTGATTCCGAGCGCCAATGGCAATGGCCGCCGCAATGGCCTGTGATTCGTCCTGCGTTCTGGAAAGTTCTTCCGCGCCCGCTCGTGCTGCGGCGTCGGTAGCGGTTCGCAATTCTGCTCGAACCAAATGCATGTATGCTACGTCGATACTGAAGACCACGCCGACCAAGATGATGACCAAGACAATGGCCACCATGATCAACATGGCGCCGTGGCGTGAGGCTCTTTGGTTCCAGCCGTAATG
Source organism: Pirellulaceae bacterium (assembly GCA_041399205.1). Taxonomy (GTDB): domain Bacteria; phylum Planctomycetota; class Planctomycetia; order Pirellulales; family Pirellulaceae; genus JAGQOZ01. The sequence continues at coordinate 678,958 of JAWKTK010000003.1, forward strand.
AGGTCGGTGCATGATATTTATTCTTTCAACATAGTGGCTTCAACTTCAATGGTCTTGCCTTGGAACGGTCCAAACGGAATGATGCTCTTGGCGTCACTGGGCGCAGCAACGGTAACCGTCACCGGAGTTCCTCGATCTAGCGATTCCACATCGGATGGACTGATATCGATGTTGGTGCCGGCAATGTTTCGGAACGAGAGTACTTGGTTCCCTTTTTCGAGTGCCAAGGCCTTGTCACCGTCGGGTCGAACCGATTCTTTGACGACTTCGTATGCCGATTGAACGAGTGCCTGTCGCAGGAAGATCATGCTGGCACCTTCGATCGCACCGATGACTAATACCGCCAGTACGGGCAGCGTCAGTGCAAGTTCCACCGTGGCGGTGCCTTGTCGCTTGCGTCTAGAACGCACGTTGGTTCGAAACAGGTTTTGCTTCATCACGTGATTCGATCCTTTGTGCTAGGGCGTGGACGTGGTCTGATCGGATTGTGATTTCATCTTTTCGCTCAGGCGATTGAAATCGGCCGACAGTTCTTTCCAAAAGTCATTGTCTCGAAAGCTCAACGCCGGCACCTCTTGCCCGTCGGCCAATTTGCGAAGTTCCGTACGGAATCGCAGCATCGGCCCGCTGAACCGGTGACTTACCTTGATGGTGTCGTACACGAACGACGGAACCAGTCCCACCATCAACAGGAAGAAAAACGCATGTTGCGAAACGGCCGCCGCCAAGTGCCCACCGATGCTTCGGTTTGGGTCACCCATAAAAAACTCCAACGCTACGATACTTACCGTAGACGCAAGGAAGAAAACAAACCAATGCGTGATGATGCGGCGTGCTAAGAATCCCTGCACAGCCGAATCGACATATTTCTGAGACCGCTGTTTTCGAGCCATCTATTCGTTTCTCCGTTCGACACGCGACACGTTGGATGTAAGGAAAAGGACTACCCAAGGTTAGGTCAAAACTTACGGCATAGCCCAACCAGTGATGGACGCCATGCTCTTGCGCGATCTTTGACGCGTGACACACTGGGTGAAATAGGTCGAGTTTGCCCCTTGTGTCGCATTGTCTGGAATTCCGGATTCTATGCGTCGATCTGTATCTGCAGATAATCCACGTTGTATGGAATTAGCGAGTAACGACATGAAGTCAACCAAACTAAGCGTAACACTAGCCCTGCTGGGCCTAGTTGTATGCCAGCAACTAGCGAACGGACAAAACTACTATCCTGTAGGCAATCAGGGTAGCCTTCCCGCTCCGCCATTGCCGGCGTACCCGACGGTTCAAGCTCAGGCAGCGATGCCGATGCATGCAGACGCCATGCCGCCATCGGTCTTGCAAGCATCTCCACAACCATCCATGGGTGTGGCTCAACCGGCTCCGTATGTTGGACCATCGATGCCGGTTCCCAGCGGACCACCCATTTCCATGCCGGCACCTAGCGGGCCACCGGTCACCATGTCAGCACCGGCCATGCCCGCGCCGACGATTGCTGCACCACAAGTTGTGCCTTACACCATGGACGGTGGCTGCAGTGATCCTGGTGGCTATATCATGGGCGGTGACTCTGGCGGCTACGCCATGGGTTGCGATGCCTGTGGCGATCAGTCTGGAGCCTGTGGCTGCGGTATCGGTGGCGGAATCCTTGGCGGATCCGGCCTGTTCGGCGGATTAGGTACGGGCGGCGGATTAGGTGGAGGTCTTGGAATGGGCCTTTCCAACCTGTTCGGGAACGAAGGCTATTGTCGACCGTCACGAATTTGGGCCAGCGGAGAATATTTGCTGTGGTGGAACAAAGGACGAGACCTCCCGGCATTGGTAACCACTTCGCCGAACGGTACGGCTCAAGCCGATGCCGGTGTGCTGGGCGTTCCCGGTACCAGCATCTTGTTTGGCAACGATCAATATGGTCGAGACGCCGAGTCGGGCCAGCGATACACCTTGGGTTTGTGGTTGAATAGCCTGCAAACGTTAGGTGTAGGAGGTCGGCTGTTCAGCCTAGGACCACAGGATGTCTCGTTTGCCAGGTCATCTACCGGTGATCCTATCTTGGCACGACCTTTCTACAATGTAGATTTGGCTGCCCAAGATTCCTTGTTGATTGCCTATCCAGGAATCAACGAAGGTGGTGTCAATGTCAACTATTCGACGGAGATTTCCGGTCAAGACGTCTATCTTCGCAAGCTCCTGTATTCAGGATACTGCAACCGAATTGACTTCATTGGCGGTTACCACCACACCACGATCGACGATTCGCTACGAATCAACCATTCGTTTAACATCACAGATCCATCACACGTACCGCAAGGGACGACAATTGATTCTCGAGACGTTTTCCGAGCAGAAAACGAATTCAATGGTGGTGAAATCGGTTTGATTTCCGAATCAGAAGACGGAGCACTCAGCTGGAACATGCTGGCCAAGGTCTCGTTTGGCGAAATGGCTCAGCGCATGTCCATCAGCGGTGCCTCGACCACCACGGTGGCAGGGTTTGGTTCGGCTAGTAGCGATTGGGGTCACATGGCCTTGCCATCGAATATCGGTACTTACGAACGTAACGAATTTGCGTTTGTTCCCGAAGTGGCAATGAACGTACGCTATAATCTAACAAGCCAGCTCCAATTGTCGGTAGGCTATTCGATGATCTACTGGTCGAACGTGCTGTTCGCGGCGGACGGCGTCGATACGTCGATCAACGCAACGCAAGTCACCGGCGGATTGGTGGGTGCAGAACGACCAGTGTTCCGCTTCCCCACTGAAGAAAAATCGTTCTGGACACAAGGCCTGAGCTTCGGCTTGCACGGTCGCTTCTAGAACACTTCGCCTATTCGTCCGCACAACGTTGGACAAACTCGCGAAAGGAGCTGGAAACATCCGGCTCCTTTTTTCGTTTTATCGCCCCTGACATTGCACGAGTCTTTCTTCATGAACCAAGACGTCTCAGCGGAACGAATCATTGCCATTGGAGACATTCACGGATGCAACACGGCTCTTCATGCCCTACTAGATGCCATCGGTTTAACAGATCGAGACATCTTGGTGCCGCTGGGTGATTATGTGGATCGAGGCCCCGACAGCAAAGGTGTGCTCGATACGCTGATTCGATTAAAAGCAGAATTTGATGTTCGGCCGATTTTTGGCAACCACGAAGAGATGATGCTGACGGCGTTGGAAGGCAATCCGCCTCATGATTGGTTGCGTTACGGCGGCGTGGAAACATTGGATTCGTACGGCTTTTCCGGTGACTTGGGAATTGTCCCGGAACATCACGTCGAATTCCTTCGCAACTGTGTAGACTATGTGGAAACGGACAAACATATTTTCTTGCACGCGAATTACATCTACGACGTACCGCTAGATCGACAAGACGAATTCCAGCTACGTTGGCGTTCGCTGATTGACGAAATGCCAGGTCCGCACATGAGTGGCAAGATTGCCGTCGTCGGTCACACTCCGGACAAGACCGGCGAAATCCTAGATGTGGGCTTTCTGAAATGCATTGACACGTTTTGTTACGGCGGACAATGGCTCACCGCCCTGGACGTCCTGACAGGACAAGTCTGGCAAGCGAACGACCAAGGCGAATTGCGACCGTAATCGGTAGTGCACCATGCCAACCAGGATAATTGTCGATGCTTCATCGCTTGCCACGAATAAAACAGACACCTGACGCAACAAACAGAAAACCAACCTGGCGTGGTCTGCTTTGACATACCTTGCTTGTCGCGGTGATTTCGGATTAGGCAGGCTCCTTTCCGTGCCGCGATAATGCCCCCAGTCGGCTTGCTGGGCGGGAGCATCCGTTTTTTCGTTAGCACAGTTGGCTGGCACGCGATGCCCCGGCTTGTCCGGCCAGAGCGAAAGTTTGTTGTCGCGAATTGACTGAGCTTTCTGCAGGACAGCGGTAGGGGAACCGTGGAGTCGACGCGTCGCCTTAACCACAAAGCTCGACGCAGTAGGACTTCCAAGTTCCATTTGTTTTTTCTTGGCATATTGCGCGTCTTACCGAATACTTGCAATTCTTTGTGGCGAGTCTAATTGTTAATCTTTCAGCCGATTGCGTCGCTTTGCCAGACCGCCTAGAATCACTGCGAAACGGGGAGGAGTCTTTGCCCTGTTTCGCGATTTCGTAGTTGGTCTTTGCACATCTCACATCTTGAATGGAATGAACGCAAGGAAGGCGGAATTGCGGCGTCGCTAAATGATTGGCCTGCTTTGATGAGTGCAAGATGCCCGATGAGAAAATCACGAACGGCTCGGTTCGAGTTCCTGGAGTCTCGCAAGTTATTGACTGTCAACTATCTGGATGCGGGATCGGTTGCCGATTCTTCGACCGAATTAGTGGTCGCCGGTATTGATGTGAACGCCGATCGCCAAATCGATCTCGTTTCGTTTGGCGCGTCCAGCGTGGTGTGGCGAACAAATTCGTCAGGAGAATTTGGTTCGCCCATCACCATTGCCAATGTCAGCGCTGCCGATGTGGTAGCGGTGGACTTTGATGCGGATGGTGACACGGATCTGCTCACCAGTTCTGTGGTAACGAACGGCTTGGGCGAAATCGCATGGTATTCCAACGGCGATGGTGCAGCTGGTTTTGGAGCAAAGACGTCACTGATTGCCAACGTCAATGTCAGTGATATCGAATTAGCCGATTTGGATGGCGATGGTGACCGTGACTTGATTGGACTTCGATCAACCGATATGGGTGCCGAATTGTTCTGGGCCGCCAATCAAAACGGTTCGCTGCAACTGCCTACCGTCACCATTGACGTTTTTTCCAGTCAGCCTAGGAATCTCAAACTAGGCGACATCGATGGTGATGGCGATATCGACGTCCTGGGCTGGAACAACGATACGTTTCAATGGTGGGCCAACAACGGCAGCGGCATTTTTGGTGACAGTCAGTTGGCAGTCGACTTAGAAGGTGCTCAAGTCAGCGAACCTCGACTGGTGGACCTCAACAATGACGATGCCTTAGACCTGCTGTATTCGTCCATTGGCACGCTTTACTGGCATGCAAACAATCAATCGAATACTTCGCCTGGGTTTGGCCCCGCGCAAACCATCCGAGAAACATCTGCCGTCTTGGCGGCAACTGCGCCGATCGTGGTGGACGCAGATGCGGATGACGATCAAGACATCATTGCGCTATCCACCACGGGTAACCAAGTGGTGTCGATCGAAAATTTGGGAGATGGGACGTTTAGTCCTGAACAGGTCTTGCTGGAGAACTTCAGTTTTCCGTCCAAGGCTATCACGTTTTCTATAGACAATGATGCCGACCAAGACTTGCTGGTCAGTGGCCTCAGCGGCACTCGGATTCTAACCAACCAACTCCATCAACCCGCTCTGGAAGAGGTTTCGATTTCCATCGGCGCGCAGTCGGTGGTCATCTACGATCGAGCGACCGGGAGCGTGCGACTGGAAACGGCGACTCCCATTCGCACGTTGGAAATCCTGTCGCGCGAAGCTCGATTCGTCACGTCAGCCGCGGAAAACCTAGGCGGTGAAGACGACATCGTTCGCATTGGTCGCATCTTCAAGTCGAATGACACGGGCTTCACCGATATTTCGTTCGGAAATATTTTGCCAACGGGCCTGTCGGATCAAGACGTGATTGCCGATCTGGTCATCAATGGGCGCACTTTGGCAAATCAGATTGTGGCCAATCATCGAGTGGAAATTGATTTGCAACTGGTGGACCAGAATGACCAGCCGGTGACCGTAGTCAACGTGGGCGATTCGTTTTTCTTGAAGGCCGTTGTCAATGACAATCGGTCGGGCGCTATTGACCAAGAAAATCTAGGAGTCCTTGCTGCGTATTTTGATGTGTCTTACGCGGGAGAACTAGTGACGGCCACGGTACCTCGCACCTTTCAATTCTCGCCCGCTTTTCCAAACTCGCGATCGGGGAACTTCGGCCAAGGGCGGTTTGACGAAGTTGGCGCTCAGGCAGATGCTAACGCAGAAGGAACACGTCAAGCCGAACTCTTCCGCATTTCCATGCAGGCTACCAATGTCGGTACCGTAACCTTCATCGCCAGTCCTGCCGGAGACTTACCGGCGCATGATGTTTTCCTGTTTGGCGTTGACGATGCCATCGGGGAAGCCGAAGTCGACTATCAAACGGTAAGTCTGGCCATCACGCAACCGACACCCGGCCCCGTCGATCCCACTGAACCAAACGATACCGTGGGCACCGCGTTTGCCTTGCCCAGCGCCACGTCGGTGCGTCATACGGGATCGCAAATTGAATCGAATACGGACCAAGATGTTTTTCGCTACGTGCCACCCACCACCGGTTGGCTCGAATTCGACCTGGCAACTCGAGCGGAAGTGGCGGGTGGCGTGCTGATGGAAGTCTTGAATCGAGATCAGCAAGTCGTCCGAGTTCAATCCGGTACGATTTCCGCGGGCAGTCAATCGTTCCGAGTGACCTTGCCGGTGGTGCAAAACCAGCCGATCTATTTTCGCATTTCCGGTGCGAACCCGTTCGCCTACACCTTGGATTTAGCGAATCGAGCGGCCGTGGTGCCTCGAACCGTTTCGCTCGCTCCAGCCAGTGACACAGGCGCGTCACCCACCGACCGAATCACTCGCGACGCAACTCCGCGGCTGCTGATCCAAGCCGATTTGACGCCCATGGGTACCGCAGGCGTGGCACTGCTGGGATCGTTGGCCGCCAATGACGGGACTCAAGAGGGCGCTGCGGTGGAAGTGACGCTGACCAATTTGGAAACGGGAAACACTTACCGAGGCTTTGCGGATCGACTTTCGCCCACATCGCTGTTGTATGCGTACACGCCCAGCGAAGCGGTTCCGGACGGAGACTACTTTGTGACGTCGCAGGTTCGCGTTTTTGCGGCGGAGCGGCTTTCGCCTCCCGACCCGCTTCCCCAATTGGTCAATGGTGCCGGTGCCGATTCGGCCGCCACGTCAATCTTGGTCGACACCGTCGTTCCGTGTGAAGAAGGTGACGGCACGGATTACAAGTTTGTTGGTAATGATTCGGGCCGATTTAATGCGGACGGAGTGACAAGGACAAGTCAGCTGTTGTTCAGTGGTCGAGCGGAAGCGGATGCGTACGTCAATCTGCGAGCGACCGACGTTTCAACCGGGTTGGTGGTGTACGTCGGTTCGCCTCGAGTAAGCAATGATCTGGCCGACGGCGTGGAAGACGGCTTTGGCGTGTGGAATTTGACCACGCCCGCTTTGTCAGACGGTGTGTATCAATTTCAAATCGAAGTGGGCGATGCCGCTGGGAACCGAGCGTTCTGTGGTGATACGGTGCGAATCGAAATTGACACCGATGCGCCTCGCTTTCCGCAATTCGTGTTGCTAGACAACGCGGACCAACCGCTAGTGGGCGACACGCAGCGAATCAGTCGGCCCAAGCTGGCCATTAGTGTGGACGATGTGACCGAAAGTGGTCACTTGTTTGCCGACAACTTGCGGTACCGAGTGATCGATCGATTCAATGGTACGGCAGAAGTGGTGCTGTACGATTCCAGTCGAGACAACGCGGTGACGGCCATCACCGACGACGCGGACGACCTGACCGATTTGAACGAATTGACCATCCAGCTGCCTGACCAAGCGTTCACTTTGGACGGCGAATCTTCGGCCGTGATGGACGTGGATGGGCAAGGTGTGTTACGCGACGGCTTACACGCGATTGTGCTGGAAGTGGTCGATCGAGCTGGCAATATTGTGCGAACCGAACGGACTTCGATTCGGATTGATACCAGTTCGCCGCGCATCTACTTCGGCACGCCCGATAGCGACACCGACGGATTGGCCGCTAACAGCGATTCAGGCATCTTGGCGGCTCCACAGACTTTTGCCGACCGCTTGACCAACGAGCGTTTTCCCGAATTCTACGGTATGGCGCAACCCGGTTCCTTGGTGCAGCTGTACGTGGTCAAAGACGCCAAACTCACTGACGATCCGCTGGACGACTCGGTGGAGCTGATTGGTCAAACCACGGTGCCTGATTTGGCGGGTTCGAATGACAATACCTTGGCAGCGTGGCAAGTTCAGTCGGTGGCTGACTTCGCTTCGTTGGTGCCTCAGGGACCAGTGCGAGTGCGCGCGGTTGCCGTCGATGCGTTTGGTAATAGTGGCTTTGATCCCGTTACGGGCGTGTCTGACTTGTATGACGATTTGGTCTTCTACTTGGATACCGAAGGGCCTCGGATTCGCGACGTCAAACAAGGTTCGTCCGGGATCAGCGTGTTCCGAGACAGTGCATTACGGCCCGACAATCTGGTGAGCAGCTTGGTGGTGCAGTTGGAAAGTAATTTTGCCGCGCCGGTCGATACCAACGGGATTGTGGCGGCGACGTTGCTGGGTAATCCAAAACACTATCAGTTGGTGGGTGATCGTACGGGTAACGTGACGATTTTGGCGGCCAATCCGTTGCGCGCGGCCAACGGCACGGTGGTGTCGGTGGAGCTGGTGGTGCATGACGCGGGTGGCGATGGACGAATTGATTCGGTGGACGACGTTGGTTCGCCTCTGGCCGACGACACCTACACGCTGACCGTTTCCGACGCCATTACCGATTGGGCTGGCAACGCGTTAGACGGCGAATCGATCACCCTTTCGCCTATCATTGCAGAGAACGGTCAAGTCAGTCCGGCCGGCGCGCTGCCATCCGGTGATCGACAGCCGGGCGGCAACTTTAGGGCTCGTTTCACTATCGATAGCCGACCGGAAATTGGCGCGTGGAATCAAGGGACGGCTCGACTGGACCTGAACGGCAACGGTCAATTCGATCCGCAGGCAACCGGAGCCAAAAATGATGATCAAGCGTTTCGCATGGGCTTCATCACGGACTATTTGTTTAGTGGTAATTTCGCGATTTCGGGCGCGGCGGACGGCTTTGATAAGCTGGCAGCCTATGGTCGGACCAGTTCCGGCTGGCGGTGGTTGATTGACACCGACAACGATGGCAACGCCGATCCCTTGACCGGTATTCCGGATGGAAACATTGATGGCTTCCCGATAGCGGCCGATTTTGATCGGAATCCGAACAACGGCGATGAAGTGGGTGTCTTTACCGGATCGACTTGGCATTTGGATACGAATCACAATTTCCGAGTGGCCGATAACGGCGCGATTCAAACGGCCATGCGAGGTTTCCCGATTGCCGGCGATTTTGACGGCGACGGCATCTACGATTTGGGAACGTATCGCAATGATGTGCGACGATTTGAATTCAGTTTGAGCAGTCGTTCGAACGGCGTGCCCAATGGTGCGGTGCATCGCATTTTGTATTCGGACATTTCCGGCGTGTTAGCTCGTCCCGTCGCTGCCGACATGAACCAAGACGGCATCACTGATATTGGTTTGTGGTCTCCGGCCAACGACGGTTCCAACACAGGGAATTATTTCTTTTGGGTTTCCGCAAATGGGCAATCGGTTTTGAATCGAGTGGAAACGGGCGAACTCGGTCCGACCGTTCCGTTCACGCCGCAACCGTTTGGCCCCGATCTCTTCTATCAATTTGACGTGGCGGACAGCTTGCCGCTGGTGGGCAACTTTGATCCTCCGGTCTTTGGCAAACAAGTCGGCGTTGCGAATGCAGACATAGATCAAGTTCGCTTCAGCGCCTTCGATGCGACGTTGGTCGCCACGGTGGGTGAAGTGAGTTCGCTGCATTTGGGCGCGGTCGCGCAGTCACAGTTGCCGTTTGTTGTCGAATTGGATGCCAACGCGCCCGACTGGGCTTTCGGTCGAACAGAATCGTCTTGTCTACGAAGCAGACGCGTCGGCGATCGGTGAACTGTACGTGCCATTGCGGCTGGTTCGATCCGATGGCGAAGTCGCTAGTTCCATGCTGACCATTCGCCATGCGGAATTGGAGGAACCGGTCGGTTCGGTTGAACCACCCGTAACCGAAACGGCCACGCCCGAGTTGGTCGCACCGACTTCGCCCCATGATTCAGGTGCATCGGTACTGGAGCGAAGAATTGAATTGGCGGCGTCACCCGACGGGCAGCTCATGGCCTTTGATCAACGGTTGAAGTTGGACGCGCAGGACGAATTAGCCGGCGCTGTGGTGGTTCACTTTGTGTTGCCGCCGTCCATGGCAAGTGACTATTCAGTTGAGCTTGACGCAACTTCAGCCAAGGGATGGGAACAGCTGGGTCCGACGTTGTTCCGTGTCGAGCTATCGGACGCGGATCAGCAGGAAGCGGCATTCGTCTATTCCTTGGTTCGCAACAGCGACGGCGCGATTCGGCGATCCAGTGCGTTCCTGTTCGTCCAACGCACGTCCAGCGACACGGCACCGCTGGACGATTCCGTCACCCGTGATGCGCCGACCGTTGTTGCGCCGAGCGATGAAGCATCGTCGACTGACGAGTTGGAGATGCCGCAAGATGCGGTCCAGCCTGCATTACCTCCGGCGCCGGCAATTTCAAAGCCGGCGGTTGCGTCTACTGGGCCGTTCGCGGTCTTGGCGTTCGACCAGCGCATTCAACTGGGTGATCGCAAACAGTTGGAACTGAACTTGAGTGACTTTGTTGCATTGCGTAGCGATGTATCGAACGTTCGCTTCGAAATCACAGCCGCCGATTTGGGCGAAATCAGTTTGAGCGACAATGTCGTTCGCTACACAACCACAACAGCGAATGTAACCGGTGAAGATTTCTTTACGTTTACGGCCATCACTGCGGACGGGCAGCGCGCGAGTGCTCGAGTGACACTTCAGCTGCTGAACGAAGCCAGCCATATCGACAATCTGTTTGCGGACGGGGCGTAGCAGGACAGCGCCACATTGGCGCTTTCTGCCAGTGTGTGTCGTTCGTAGTCCCGCCCACGCCCTTCGGCGGAGTTGGTTTGATGAAGGTTGCCGCCTAAAGGCAGGACTACGAACCAATCATGGCGCTGCCCAGGTAGCAACCGTCCCGAAATGCGTTCCTGCGTGCGACGGCGGTGCGTAAAACAGTCGCGATCGACTTCGCAAAACGGTATACTCGGTGCGGAATGGTGGTTGGTGCGAACGAAGGCGGTTCGAACGAATCGAACGCGGCGGCTACGTTTCGAGACAGGAACGACGCCGAAATTGGCGATGGCAATTCGAACAAATCTATTTACTTTGCGAGGACCTACTTATGTGTCACTACCGATGGCTGCTGATCTTTTCCGTTCTGTTTGCAACGCAACTTACAGCACAAGAACCGCTAGTTTGGTACACGTTTGACGAATCGGACGGGCCCGCTGTCGATTTAGGAATCGGCGACGCCGCAGATGCCACGTTCACTGCGAGTGCGACGAGAACGTCCAACACACCGAGTGGTTCTGGCATGGCATTGGATCTAACTGCGCCCGGTTTGGAGACGTACATTTCGGCGGGCGACGTGGCCAAGGTCGATACTCTGAGCCAATTCACCATGACGACTTGGATCTATTTGGAAGGCTTGAATGCCGATCAGGGTGGCAGTGGCAACGTTCGCCTATTGGCCAAGCAAGGCGTGGATCCGGCGTACGAAGGATTCTCGTGGAACTTGAATACTCCAAACGAAGGTGATCGAGCTGCCGACAACTTTCGCATGGGCATGTTTGTCGGTGGCGAAGACAACTTTGGCTTTGGCTTTTCCACGGAAGATCTGGGCGCCGACCAAGAATGGGTCTTTGTCGCCGTCAGCTACGACGGCACAACCGACCTGGAAAATCTATTCTATTATGTGGGTGACACGGAAAATGGTGTTCGCCAACTAGGTGATCCGTTGGATGTGTTTGCCGGACCGCTGGCCAGCAGCAGCGGCGTAGCGGAACTGGGGATTGGGAAAACAGATGCCGCCACGGGATTCGACTTCAGTCTAAACGGCTACCAAGACGACGTGCGCATTTACGGAGAAATCTTGACTGCCGATCAATTGGACGCCATTCGTCTAGAAAATCTCGGTTCGAATTTACTCGGTGACATCAATGCCAACGGCAGTTTGGACGCCGGCGACCTGGACGCGTTGACTCAAGCAATCAATGCAAACGAGACAAGTTCGATCTACGACATGAACGGAGATGGAAATGTCAACGCGGCGGATCGTGAAGCTTGGATTGTGGATGTTCGCAATACTTACTATGGAGATTCGAACTTAGACGGCGAATTCAGCAGTGCCGACTTTGTGGCTGTGTTCACTGCCGGTCAGTACGAAGACGCCGTAGCGGACAATTCCACTTGGGCGACCGGTGACTGGAATGGCGACGGCGATTTTGATTCCAGTGACTTCGTCGCCGCGTTCACTGCCGGCGGATATGAATTGGGACCAAAAGCGGCCGTAAGTGCGGTGCCTGAGCCAAATTGCCTGGCACTATTTGGGGGTGCGATTCTGGCAATGGTCACTTTGGTTCGCAGAAATGCGAAGAGATGATGAGTCTGATTATTTAATCGCATTGACATCAGCGCGGCGGTATAATCCGGCCGCGTATTTTATTGGCGGCATGAGCCGTACTGCAATCAGAAGTGAGGTTTCCATGAGGTTTCGACATTGGGTATTGATGTTCATCACGCTTGGCTTTGCAGCGACAGCTTCGGCGGTCGATTGGGTCGGCGCTGACGGTGATTTCTTAGAAGGAGCGAACTGGAGTTCCGGCGAAGCACCCTTCCTGGACGAACCGGCAGTTATCAACAATGGCGGCACGGCAACTCTGTCGGGCGATCTGGCGGAAGCGTCCAAACTAGAAGTTGGTATCAGCGGCGGAAGCGGCAACTACGTGCAAACGGGCGGAGATTTTGCGGCGGCCGGTGCATTCATTGGTAGTTCTGGCACCGGTTCGGCCACGATCAGCGGCGGGACCTTTGAGATTGGTGGCGACAGCATTCACGTCGGCTGGCTGCCTGCGGGTGTGGGCACAATGACCATTGATTCGGCCGATGCCTACGTCAAATCGGGAGACGATTTTCAATTGGGCCGAGAGGGTACGGGAACGCTGAATTTGTCGGCTGGCGAACTTTCGGCCGGGTACACAGTGGTCGGAAAGTTTGGTACCGGCATCTGGAATCAAACGGGCGGATATTTCAACCAGGCCTTTGGTGATGTCGAAATTGGCGACGGCGGACGCGATGATCAGGAAGGCACCGCTGGCCCGCGAAGTGGCCAGTTCAATCTGTCAGATGGATTTGTCTATTCGACCGGCAATTTTGCGATTGGCAATCGTCGCGGAAGTGGCGAAGTGAACGTGAGCGGCGGTGTGTTGGCCGTTACAGGAAATGCGAATAGCACGATTTTTGTTGGTCGAGGTGCCGATTCGTCTCCTGGTGTTGGTGGTCCCACTAGTTTGCGCGTCACGGGTGGCGACAGCACGATTGTGGCCACGGGTAACTTTTCGATGAATCCGGACAGTGTGAGTTCGCAGTCGACGTTGATTGCCGAAATCACGGGCACCTCGCACACGCCGATTCTAGTTTCCGGTGATGCCGACATTAGCAACGGACACCTGAAAGTCGAATTGAACGGATATTCGCCGGTAGCGGATGATTCGTGGGTGTTGATCCAAACGGGTTTGGAATTGGATGACGTTTTGGCCAGTATCGATTCGTCAATTGAAGACGCAGGTTATGTCGCCCCAACACACGGCTTTCCAGCTGTGTTTGGCACGGTGCTGGGCGAATTCCTGTCTGTTGACACATCGGCCGCCACGTTAGCTCCGGGCTTGGATTGGGAAGTTCTGTACCAAGACGAAACAGTGCTGTTGTCCGTGACCGGAACCGCCGGACTGTTTGGTGATTTTGATGGTAGCGGGACGTTGGATGCCGCGGACATCGATATTCTATCCAATGCCGTGCAAACCGGATCGACCAACAGTCAGTACGATGTGAATACAGATGGAAACGTCGACGCGGCGGATCGTGAAGCTTGGATTGTGGACGTTCGCAAAACTTATTACGGAGATTCGAACCTAGACGGCGAATTCAGCAGTGCCGACTTTGTGGCTGTGTTCACTGCCGGTCAGTACGAAGACGCCGTAGCGGACAATTCCACTTGGGCGACCGGTGACTGGAATGGCGACGGCGAATTCGACTCCAGCGACTTTGTCGCTGCGTTTACTGCCGGCGGATATGAATTGGGACCGAAGGCGGCCGTGAGTGCCGTTCCGGAACCGTCCAGCTGGGTGCTGTTGCTGCTGAGCACCTTGCCGCTTCTGAGCCTTCGCAAAAGGTAGAACGGCGTCTTAGCCGAATTGACTTGCGCCGCCGTGTTGCTTGAAAACCGGCGGTGCGTGCTTGATCGGAATTCAGCCGATGCCTTCCGTTAGATTGGTTCCACTTGAAAATCTTCAATTTCAATGGAAACGCCTTGTTGCAGCATGTTGACCGCAACCAGTAGTCGCGTCTTGCCTCGGCGATGAACCACCGTGCCTTCCAAGCCGGCCATGGATCCGGTCTTAATGCGAACCGGATCACCCGGTTCCAATCGGCTTTCAATGGTCAATCTTGCTTCTGATTCGATCAATGTGGCAATACTGCGTAGATCGGTGACCAGTTGCTGCGGGTCTTTGACGTCGATCACGGTTGACACGCGATTGGTCGTCAAGCCCTTTACGCGTTCTTCGTCCGTGCCAAACAAGAACACGTATCCGGTAAACAATGGAATATGCGAACGGACTCGTCTTCCGCGGATCAGATTGTCCTTGGGAATCAGTGGCAAGTAGAACGGAACGTCCATGCCTTCGAGTTGTCGAACGAAGGCTTTTTCCTGGCGAGCTTTCGTGTAGACGGCCCACCACTTTCGCGTTGTGTCACGTTCGGCAAGATCCGCCAATAGATTGTCTGGATAGACCGTCGTTTCACGATCAAGAATAGGCATGGGCGCTGGTCTCTGTATTTAAAACGGTGAACATTTACAATTCGATCCCCAGTGAAATCCAAGTCGGGAAACCGCTGGTCTACATATATCTTCGTCGTAATTGGGCATGGGAGACAACAGGAATTATTTGAACCGATACGTGGCCGAGTCCAGTGAGACAGAATGGTATGGCGTTTGCAATTCTTAGCGTTCTGACCGTTCGGCTGATTGGAAATGGCTTGTTCAGCGAGAAAACCGCGGTTTTTGGCATCGTTGACATGGCCGAGTGCAATCGTAGCATGAATACCAGGTGAGACACTTGTTTCGAAAAGTCCACGATAGGTACAAAATTCATGACGGCAGTGCTGGCATTCGTTGACAAAAATGAAGTGCCCGTTCGGCATAATCGAAGAAGCGGTCTTTTCGCTGGAAATGGATGCGAACGGAACACCCAAAGGGGACGGAGTCCTGACAGAACTGACAACTCCGACCACAAACTCGTGAACACGTATGACTCGTCCCACAACCTCTGCCTCACCGTCATCGCTCAACCCTTGGTTGATTGGCGCCAGCTTTGTCGTCATCTTCGCTGGTGTGTTGGGTTGGTCGTATTGGCCAACGCTGCTGGAACTGCAACGTCAGTGGACGGTGGAACCTGATTATTCGCACGGCTTTTTGGTCGCGCCGATTGCGATGGCGTTCTTGTGGATGCGTCGCGACCTCTTGCCCGCGCAACAGATTCATCCATCGCTGTGGGGTTTGGTCCTGTTGTTCGCATCGCTTTTATTACGCTACGTAGGTGTTCGCTTGAGCCTGACACCCGTGGATGGTTACGCTTTGATTGTAGGCATCGCCGGAGTGGTATGGCTGTTGGGTGGCGCGGCGCTACTTCGTTGGTCAGCACCGGCCATCTTGTTCTTGCTATTTATGGTGCCACTGCCGTTTCGCTTTGAATACATGCTGAGCCAACCGCTTCAAAACGTGGCAACGTCCGCCAGTTGCTACATTTTGCAATGTTTGGGACAGCCTGCGTTTGCCGAACGCACAACCATTTTATTGAACGAACAGCAATTGAAAGTCGAACAGACCTGTTCTGGCTTGCGAATCTTCATGAGCACCGTCGCGCTGGCGGTGGCGTATGGAATTGCCTTTCGCAGCGAATGGTGGGAAAAAATCACCGTTCTGTTGGCGGCGATTCCGATTGCGGTCATTGCGAACGTTAGTCGTATTGTCATCACAGGTTTGCTGTACCAATTCTATTCTGACGAAGCGGCCAAGCAGTTCAGTCATGACATTGCAGGCGTGTTCATGATTCCGTATGCCGTCCTGCTGTTTGCCATATTCATCTTTTACTTAAATCGCCTGATACCAGAAACGCAATCGGTATCGATGAGCGAAGTCATGCATCGGACTCGCACAGAAACCTGATTCTCTGCCTGAGCCCAAATGCCTATCGAGATGATGTTGGAAGAAATTAACCGAACTTTGGATTAGCAACATGAATCAACCTGGATTCCAACGCCAACTTCCTTCCCAGCGGGTGTCGCCCGCCGGGCACCGCCGGAATGTAAATTCGACGAATCATGCCGATTTCTCGCCACGGATTTTCTACGCCGTGATCGCTCGCTGGTGGAAGGTCTTGGTCCCGGCAACGCTGTTACTGTTAGCTCTAAGTAGCGCGGCGGTGATGATGACGTTCGAACCCAAGTTTCGCGCCTTCGCTCAGTTGCGGATCAACGAAAGCCAACCGTTTGTGGCGTTTGAAACCGCTTCGTCCACGGATCGCAAGAGTGTCGAAAAGTTCGTCCAAACGCAAATGGAACTTTTGCGAAGTCAGCCGGTCTTGGAAATGGTACTTAGCCGTCCCGAAATTGCCAGCATTTCCGAATTGGCAAGACGCAAAGATCCCATGCGGTGGCTGCAAACAGAAGGTCTGATCATCACACCGGTGAACGAATCAGAACTGTTAAGCGTCAGCTATGCTGGCCCATCGCCCGACAAGTCGGCGGACGTAGTGAACGCGGTCATTGACGCCTATTTCAGTATGCGAAAAGACAAACAGGACGAACAAACTCGGCAAATCGTCCAAATGCTGGAAAGCGAACGACAAAGGCGAGCTCGCGAAATCACTATTATTCAAGGCGAAATTCGCGATCTCCAAAAACAGCTCGTTTCGAAAGACCCAACGCTGTTAGCCACTGCCATCGGACCGGACGTGCTGGTCAGCGAAAATCCGCTGAAGAATATTCAGGAAAATCTGGCTCGCTCCCAGGTGGAAAAACAGATCTTGGAAGCGCAGGTTTCCGCCATGGAAAATTCGCTGGGTGAACAGGCAGACGTGCCCAGCGTGTTGGTGGAACGAGCGGTCGCGGAAAGTGAAGAAGTGCAACGCCTGAACAATGACATTGCCGAAAAACGGACCATGATGGGCCAAATTCTAACCGCGTCCGCTTACGGCGAAAAAGATCCCAAGTACGAAAAACTGGCTCGCGATGTTGCTCGTCTGGAAACAACGCTCCAGATGCTACGCAGCCAAGCGAGACCTCGGATCCAAGAAGAAATGCAGGCCTTCGCCGGACTGGAACGCCAGAAAGAACTGCGAGACCTCAAGACGCAATTGGAAACACAAAACCTGATTGTGCAAAGCATGGTGCGAACCTACGAAGCCAAAGTGAAAGAAGCGAGTCTATCCGGAGCGCAGACCATGGACTTGCGTTTCAAGCAGGAAGAACTACTTCGCGAACAAGAAGTCTTCAACGTGATTTCTCAACGCACCATGGAACTGCGTACGGAAATGAACGCACCCAATCGTGTTTCGGTCTGGCATACGGCAACCATTCCTGTGGAACCGGAAGAAAAGATTCCGCTCAAGCTGCTGCTGTTGACCGTCATGGGAAGTTTGACGGTACCTTTCGGACTGTGCGTGTTGTGGGAACGATCGATTCGCCGAGTCTCTAGTGTGGAAGAACTGCAAACCGATTCGTTGCTGCCGGTGGTGGGAGAAATCGCCAGACTTCCTTCGCACGTGGGCGGGAATTCGGTTCGCTACGAATTGGGACTGTTCGAAGAAAGTATTGACAGTTTGCGAACCGGTCTGATTTTGGCGCACAATCCAGAAGAAATCCAAGTCTTGGCCGTGGTCAGTGCGGTTTCGGGCGAAGGCAAAAGCAGCGTTTCGTCTCAACTGGCCGTCAGTCTGGCTCGATCCACCGGCCAACCCACGCTATTGATTGACGGTGACATGCGTTCACCCGATGCACATCGCATTTTTCAGCTGGAACTAGAGCCTGGGCTGGCAGGTGTCTTGGAAGGTGCCAGCACCGTATCGGAAGCGATCAATAAATCGTGGAGCGATCATGTGCATGTGATGCCCGCCGGAATCTTGAAACGCAGCCCGCACAAGCTGCTGGGAACGGGCGAATTCAAACGAGTCTTGGACGAAGTCCGCACCATGTATCGCTACATTGTGATTGACACGCCACCCGTACTGGCCGCCAGCGAATCACTGGTGATGGCTCGCGACAGTGACGGAACGTTGATCTGTGTGATGCGAGACGTCAGTCGGCAAAGTCACATCAAGATGACATACGAACGCTTGATCAGCAGCGGCGCTAAACCGATCGGCACCGTTTTGAACGGCGTTCCGGTCCGACAATACGCTCGCAAATACGGCACCTACGACTACGTGAAATAACCTATGAGAACACTCCATCCCGTATCTGCCGAAGACCGACTTCCATCCGATTCGCCGCGGACAGGCACCGCGCTGGCGCGGCGAAGTCGCAAGATCAATTGGAAACTGTTGATCATTTCCGCTGTGCTATTAGCGGCACTTTTGCCTGCCGTCCATTTCTGGCATAGCCGGCAATTGGCAGGCGTATCGGAAGCGCTGTTACGTCGCGCGGACCAGTTGGAAACGGAAGGTAAATACTACGAAGCGTCCAACACGCTGTTTCGCTACGTCAATATTCACGAAGGCCACAAAGATGTCGGGCCGGTGATGGTACGATTAGCGCAAACGTACGATCGGTTCGCTCAGGATCGAACCAAGAAGTCCAAAGCCATTTCTTGGTATTTGAAAGCGTTGGCCGCCGCTCCGAATGAAGTCTCCTTGTACGCGCGTCTAGCCGAACTGCAAATTGAAACGGGCCAGTTTTCTTTGGCGGAAGAGGTCGCGGATAAAGGCCTAAAGCTGGCGGCGGATGATTATTCGTGCCAGAAGCAACGCACGTTGGCTCGGCATCATCAACTAGAACAAGGCCGTTCCGTGGACGTCGATGCGTTGGTGGCAGAATTTTCGCAACTGCTGAAGGCACGCCCCGAAGACATTGATTGTGCCGAAGCCTTTGCCGGGTTGCTGCGGCAGCATGTCCGAGTGCAAAATGAATTCAACCCATCGCAATTGGCGGACCAAACCATGAACAACATGGTACAAGCCAACGGCGGTAACTTTCAAGCGTATTTGGTGCGGCACAAGTATCGCCTGCAACATGATCTGCCCGATGCCGACAAAGATCTGGAAGCGGCGTTTACCATCGCACCCAACAACCAAGATGTGCTGGTCACCGCCGGAGACTACGCCTATCACCAAGGCGAATTTCCAAGCGCGCTGGATTACTACCAGCGGTTGGTGGCGGAAAATCCGGGTCGAGCGGATTCGCATTTGGGGCTCGGGCAGAGCCTGCGACAGCTGGGCCGAATTGACGAAGCCATCACAGCGTTTCAGCAGGGTTTGGCGCAGGCCGATCCGCTGAATTTGGCGCTCAACGTCCAACTGACCGATACGCTGATCAACGAAGGCAGGTTGGACGAAGCGAATGCAACCATTGGCAATCTGGAAACCGCCATTGGACAATTGGCTTCGGAAGGAATTGAATCGCTGCGAGACTGGGCGGTGGCTTCGCGAGACTTGTTGCAGGGCAAATTATGTTTGGCCCGGCGCGACTATGTCGGCGCCATCGACAAGTTGACCAACGTGGCGGCGACCACTTCGCCGCAAGCGATGCGCAATCGCGAAGGTTCGGTCAGTTTTCATGCCAATACGCTGTTGGGTGATGCGTATGCGGCACTGAGTCAATGGCAGGAATCGGCGCTGGCTTATGAGCGAGCGATCGAATTGGCACCGCATCTGGAAGCGACGTATCTGGCCGCTGCCAAGTCCTGGACTGCTGCGGATCAGATAGAAAAGGCCTTGAATTTGTGCGAAAAGCTGACCGTACGGCCTCAATCGCCTGCCGGCGTTTGGCTGCTGGTAATTCGCCTGGAGTTGGAAAGACAACTGCGAAGGCCCGTTGATGAACGGACTTGGCAATCGCTTGATCGTGCGTTCCAGACAGTGGAACAATCCGCGCCCGACGAATGGGAATTCCAACTGGAAAAGGCGCGGTATTTGGCGGTACGGGACAAAGTGGCGGGGCTGAGCCAAGCCATGCAATTGCTGCTGAACGTCGAGCAATCGCAGGAAGCGAATTCGGACATGTGGAGTCGCTTGGTGATGCTGTATGCCAGCTTGGGCCAACCGGCCGAAGCGGACCGAGCGCTGGAGCGACTGGAACAGTTGGAAAGCGGACAGTTTCGCACGCATGCCATTCGAGCTCAGTTGTTTCTGGGCCGCCAACAACTGGACGCCGCGCAAAACGAAATTTCCATGCTTAAGACGTTGTCCGCTGGTGGCGATCCGGACCAGCAAACGTTGATTTCGGCATTGGAACAACGGTTGATCATGGAAGCGGGTGACACCCAAGCTCTGAAGGATTTGCTACAAAATCAACTTCAACAACAAAGCGGGAATCTACAAGCGTTGGCGCAACTGGCTGACCTGAATTTGGCTGCCGGTGATCTGGCGGAACTAGACCAGACGATTCAACACATCAAGCAAGTGGAAGGCGAACAGGGAGCACTGTGGAGATTCTTTGAAGCGCGGAAGCTATTGCAGGCCATCGACGCCAAATCTACCAACAATCAACTGCGAACCGTGCGACAACTGCAGCGTGACATCGAGGTTGCTCGTCCATGGTGGCCAGGCGGAGGCATGTTGCGAGGCCTGATTGCCGAACATCAGAATTTAAACGGCGATGCCATTGATGCCTATGTGGCGTTGATCCATTCTGGCTTTCACCGTCCCGAAGTTTACGAACATCTGGTCCGTTTGTTGTATCAAGAGCAACGCTATTCAGAAGCGGTTTACTTCTTGCGCTACTTGAATCGCAATGAAGCGTCGCACACGGCACTAACCGAAATTGGCGTTTCCGCCGCGTCTTCCACTGGTCAGTGGGACGTTGCCGTGCAGTTGGCCAAGCAAGCGATGGACCAAACGCCTGATGATATTCTGAAGCATATTTGGTATGCCCAAACGCTCAATTCGGCCGATCGCATTGCGGAAGCTGATGCCGCGTATCAAACCGCATTAGATCAGTTCGGCGATGATCTTCGCATCTGGGTGGCGTATCTTTCGTACTTGGCACAACACAATCAGCTGGGCCAAGTGGAAGAGGCGATTGTTCGTTTGGAACAGCATGCGGAGCTGAGCGAAGCAGATCGAGCGTTCTTGTTGGCGCAGATCTACGAACTCCTAGGTGACGCCACAAACGCTCGCCAACAATACGCAGCGGCAACCAAAGCGGCACCCAACAACCTGACATTTCAGTTGCGTTACGCCATTTTGTTGGCGTCCACCGACGCGACCGAAGCCGAACGTTTACTCCGGGATGTTCTACAAAAGCAGCCTGACAACCGATTGGCACAACGCACTTTAGCCATGATGCTGGGCACTCGTACTGATCAAGATGCCTGGACCGAATCGCAACAGCTGTTGACGGCGTCTTCGGCCACCAGCAGTTCGACGGCTGACCAACGATTGAAGGCCGTATTGTTGATTCGGCGCGGAGGTCGCGAGGATCTGGCCAAAGCACGACAAATGCTGGCCGAACTGGTGACACAACCTTTCGCTCAAGCGGAAGATCACATCCTGTTCGCTCGGTTGCTGGAAACGCAAGGTGACATGGACTTGGCCTCCGAACAATACCAACTGGTATGTGGTGATGAGCAGGCCACCGTGCGACACTTGGGAATGTATGTGGCATTCTTGTTGCGACAAGGCAACGCCAACGAGGCGACCGACTGGCTGAACCGCTTAGAATCGGCGGCACCGGCCAGTTTGGGCGTGATTCAGCTGAAGGCCAAATGGCTGCGACTACAAGGACAGGAAGATCGTATCGAAACGTTGGTGGAAACGTTTGCCAGTAGCCAACTGGATCAAATCCGCGATGGTAAACGACGAGAAACATTGATGCTGAACGTGGCCAAAATCTACGAAGATGTGCCGATGCAGGATCAGGCCGAACGCTGGTATCAAAAGGCCGCCAGTGAATTTGATTCGTCGCAGGAAGCATTGCTCTTGTTTTGGGCCGGGCATCAACAAGAAGCCAAAGCAGTCGATTTCTGTTTGAAAAATCTGAACCAAGATTTCGACCAAGACTTGGTAGTTTCGTTATCCAAAGTATTGGTATTAGGACGTTTTGAACAACCAGTGGATCCGCGAGCGATCCAATCGCTGGCCAAAGGCCTGCAGCAGTTTCCACAAAACAGTAGCCTGTGGTTTTATGCTGGCAACTTGCAATTGAAGCAAGGCAAAGTGGCTCAAGCGATCAACCTGTATCGCAAACTAACGCAATTGGATGCGAACCACGTGTTAGGCTTGAATAACCTGGGTGCGCTGTTGGCCGAAGAGCCGAATGGTACCGACGAAGCACTTACATGTATCAATCTCGCCATCGACAAAGCCGGATACGTAGTGCCCACGTTGCTGGACACCAAGGCCACTATTTTGCTGCAACAAGATAAAGTGAATCAGGCGGTCGACTTGTTACGCCAAGTGGTCTCGTTGCCCAATGGCAATGATCCTCGTTATCACCTGCATCTGGCTGAAGGACTCAACAAACTTGGCTTGCGTGATGACGCTCGACACGCTTTGTCCAATGCAGAGCAGCTCGGCTTGCAACGCGTCTTTTTGACCAATTTGGAAAAGCAGCAGTGGTCTTCGCTGCGTAACGACTTATAGTTCGGACGCACCGCAATTTCGCTCGCATCGAAGGAAATCAACATGAATTCGTCTTTCACTACTAAGGCTGCTGTTTACGCGATAATTGCCGTGGCCATCATCGTCGGTTCGGGCGTGCTGCACGGTCACATGAGCCAGCGTTGGGGTACGGCGGAACAACTGGAATTGGCGGCGAAAGAAGTGAATCAGTTTCCCAAGTCGTTTGCGGCTTGGGAGATGACTGACGAACAGCCGTTGTCCGATACAGCCATAGAACTGTTACGCTGCGAAGGTTACTTTCATCGAACGTACACCCATCGCACGACGGGCATGACGGTTGACGCCACGTTGATTGTCGGCCCCGGTTCCACGATGGCCATCCACACACCCGAAATTTGTTTCTCCAGTTCCAACTACGTGCTGACACGCGATCGTCATGTGGTCAGCGTAGAAGACGGAGCGAATTCGCATGCGTTTTGGTCGGTCGATTTTCAAACCAACGATGCGCAACAACGACCGCTGCGAGTTTACTACGCGTGGAGTGCCGGTGCTGGCTGGCAGGCTCCTGAATATCCTCGGTTCGCTTTCGCCGGCAAGCCCGTGCTGCACAAGTTACAAGTGACGGTCAAAGGCGTGGACGAACGGGAATTTGATGAAAACAGTGCCGGACAGCGTTTTATTCGTGATTTTTTGGCAACGCTTCAGTGAACCTGGTGACCGAGTTGATTTTTTGAAACACGATGCCAAAATTCGTCGTTCTTTTGGGTAAGTCACTGCCAAAACCAAGACTGTGTAACTGCCCCAGCGTATGATGAAGGCATCGTGAAGACGACATAGGGAACAAGATGTGAATTCGAGTCCTGGCGGCATGCGATTCGCAGTTAAGAGAGGCCGAAGCAGATGCCGCAATTTGAACGGCTCGCCATGTCGATAACTCGGCAACCTATTTCGAGACAGTTTCTAAGTTGGACGATTCCAATCGTCGACAGACCCATCCGGCTATCGAGTTTCGCACCTTTTTGAAAGCACAGCATGACTTTGGTTAACGCGTTCACGGTTGACGTCGAGGATTATTTCCACGTCTCAGCCTTTGAATCACACATCGACCGCAGTGACTGGGAATGTTATCCCAGTCGAGTGGATCAAAATACGCGCCGGATTTTGGATCTGTTAGCCAAGCATAACGTGCGAGGTACCTTCTTTGTTTTGGGCTGGATTGCCGACCGCATGCCTGAATTGGTCAAGGAGATACAAGCGGCCGGCCATGAAATTGCATCTCACAGTTATTGGCACCGTTTGATCTACCAATTAGGACCGGCAGCGTTTCAGGAAGATGTGCGGCGGTCCAAAGAGTTGTTAGAAGATATCACCGGACAAGCGATTACGGTGTTTCGCGCACCTAGTTTTTCGATCACCAAGAAATCGAAATGGGCATTGGAAATCTTGGCGGCTGAAGGTTTTCAGATTGACACCAGTATCTTTCCGATTTTTCATGATCGCTACGGTATTCCCGGTGCACCAAGCGAAATTCACCAAGTCCACACACCGTCCGGTTCTCTCTGGGAATTTCCTCCGTCCGTGGTTCGCTACGGCTGGTGGAACTTGCCCGTTTCCGGCGGCGGCTATTTTCGCTTGTATCCTGGAAAATGGACCGTGAAATGGCTCGGCCGCATCAACACCAAAGAACGACGCCCATTTGCCTTTTACATTCATCCTTGGGAATTGGATCCTGATCAACCCAGGTTGAAGGTTGGTTCGTGGGTCTCTCAGTGGCGACACTATCTGAATCTGTCTTCCACAGAAAGAAAACTAACGGAACTGTTGGGGCAATTTTCATTTGGAACGGTAACCGAAGCAATCACCAACCAACGCCGCGTTTGTGGCGAAGCTGCCACGGTCAAGATTCCGGGGCGTTTGGAAATTGAATGCTAGATCTTGATCCAGGGCGAGTGGCAGACGTGGACCAAACACTTATCAGCGTAGTGATTCCCGTTCGGAACGAATCTCGCCACATTGCTGCCACGCTGCAGATGCTGCTGGCCCAGGACTTTGATCCTGGCCAATTCGAATTGCTGGTGGTCGACGGCAATTCCACCGACGACACGTGTACCTTGGTTCGCCGCTTGGCTCAGCAACATCCTCAGATTCGACTCCTGCCGAATCCTTGGCAATGGTCCAGCGCTGGCCGTAACGTGGGTGTTAGAGCAGCCCGCGGGCAGATCATTGTCATCATTGATGGCCACTGTCAGATTCCTACGCAGCAATATTTTCAACATCTCGCAGAAGCCTTTGCGGACGCATCCATTGACATTGTGGGTCGGCCGCAACCATTAACCGTCGAGGGCGCTAGTGTGCTGCAAAAGGCGATTGCGGCTGCGCGAGCCAGTCGTATTGGTCACCATCCCGATTCGTTGATCTACTCCAATCGAGCTCAAATTGCGCCAGCCATGAGTGTGGGCGCGGCGTATCGACGTCGAGTGTTCGATAAGATTGGATATTTCGACGAACAGTTTGACGCCTGTGAAGATGTTGACTTTAACTATCGCGCGGACCGAGCGGGCTTGCGATGCCTGTTCGATCCGAAAGTCGCCGTTCACTATTTTCCTCGCCGAACTTTGCATCAGCTGTTCCATCAGTTGGCTCGATACGGTCGAGGTCGTATTCGAATGCTGCGAAAACACCCGGAAACGTTTTCTTGGAAATCACTGGCTCCAGCGGCCGTCGTGGGCAGTTTTGCTTGCGCCCTGGCGTTGGCTTGTACGGTACCTTACGGTTGGGTGCTGTTGCTGGTACTGACCAACGGATACGCATTGTTGATCGGTTTGGGCAGTGTCTGTACGGCTATATCGTCTCGTCAATTGGCGCTGCTGCCATGGCTTCCTCTGGTCTTTCTGGGCATTCACTTTGGCGCCGGCTTTGGTTTGTGGCGAGAATGGATTTGTGGTTGGTTTCGAACCTCGCAGGCACCCCGGTTGGAGCAGGTCCGTGCTGGAAACTGACGAACGACACGACACCAAGTCTTGGCCTCCCTTGGTACGTCCGGTCCGAATCTGCTTTGTCATCGAAAACCTGTTGCCCGCAGGAACAGAACTGTGGATCCTCCGTTTGATCCAACATTTGGATCGCCGTTACGTGGTACCTCATCTGTGTCTGCTGGATGGTCACAACGAAACATCTCGACGCTTGCTACCTACCAACTGTCCGACTCTTTGTTTGGGCATGCAGCGACTGCGTAGTCTACATGGTGTGAGATCGGCGAGTTCATTCAATCGCTTTCTGCGCACGCACCGCATGGATATCGTGCAAGTTCATCATGCAGATCCAGCTTACTTCGCCGCGCCGATTGCTCGGTTCGCGAGAACTCGGTTTGTCGTCCAAAGCAAATTTGATACGGGTTATTGGTTGGGCCGTAAGCACTTGTGGCTGCATCGTGGTCTGCGACCCTTGATTGATGTCACCGTGGCTAACAGCCAAGCCAGTGCGGCAGCAGCAATGCAGCAAGAATGGTCTCGGAAAATCATCACATTGGAAAACGGCATCCCAATGGACAAGCTGTTACAAATCGATCCGCTCTGCATGCCGCGCACCGCAACATCGCCAAGTGCAACGCCAATTCGAATCGGCATGGTCTGCAATCTTCGTAGTGTGAAGCGGCCAGAGACCTTGTTGCAAGCGGCGAGTTTGATTCGTTCGCAAAAGACACATTTTGATTTGGAATATCATTTCGCCGGCGGCGGACCGTTGTTGGAACAACTGAAATCACGCACTCGAGAACAAGGCCTACAAGACTGCGTGCATTTTCATGGGCCGCTGGACGATGTGCCTGGCTTTCTGAATAACATGCACATCGCCACGCTGACATCCGAATCCGAAGGGCTGTCTCATTCCATTTTGGAGTATCTGGCGGCGGGCCGAGCGACCGTGGTGTCGGACGTGCCGGGGAATCGAGAATTGATTCGTCACGAAGACAATGGATTACTGTTTTCGGTGGGCGACGCCGCCACGTTGGCGAATAGCCTGCTTCGCTTGACGGCCGAACCGGAGTTGGCAGAACGGCTCGGACGATGCGGTCGAGTGTCAGTGGCGGATCGATATTCTTTGGAGGCCATGGTGCGTCGGTTCGAAACGTTTTATCGGGAGCTGGTGCATGGCAACTGAGACGCAACCAGCCATCAGCGAACAGAGCAAAACGAAGGAGACGCTACGCGCGGAAGTCCAGTCCGTGGGCCGTCATTCCTTGATCTATATGATTGGACCTGCGTTTTCCAAGATTGTTGGCTTTCTGCTCATTCCCATCTACACTCGCTACATTACCCCGGACGAATATGGTGTGATGTCTTTGGTAGATCAGATTACGGCGCTCGTCGTGATGGTGTTATCGCTAAACGTTTCCGACGCGATGACGCGCTTCTACTATCGCACTCGCAATGAATCCGAGCGCCAACAACTGGTCAGTACCGTAATCGTGGGATTTGGCCTGTTGGCGATTCCCATCCTGTTAGTCTGCATAGGGTTGTCTCGTCAGATCATTGCGCCCATTGTGGATGCGCAGCAGTACACTCGATACATGCAGCTAGCCATGGTCGTGGCTTGGTTCACGATGTTGTTAGACATTGGCTACAACTATTTGCGAATGTGTTATCGCTCCAAGACCTTTGTGACCGTGACTATCACACAAATCTTGGCCAGTGTGACGTTGAATATTTGGTTGGTGGTAGGGTTGGACCTGGGGATTTGGGGCATACTCTATTCGACCTTGCTGGTACAAGGCTGCTTGGCGTTGGTGGTATCTGCGGCCATCTTGGTGCAGAATCGAGCGACGCCGGCACTGGCCGATTTTCAAAAACTGATTCACTTTGGTTTGCCACTGGTACCGGCCAACGTTTCGCAGCAGTTGAACAACTACTTGACGCCCTTCATGATTCGCTGGCTGGCGTCCGCCGACCCTGTGGTGGCACTAGCTCAGGTAGGATTGTTTTCGGCCGGGCAAAAAATGGGAGTGGTGGTGAATCGCTTCCTGGTTGTCCCTTTCAATTCGTTTTGGCGACCTCGTCGAATGGAGCTGGTCACTCAGAACGACAAGCAAGTGGATCACATTATCGCACAAATGTGTACCTATTCCACGATTGTCAATTTGACGTTTGGTGTCTTGTTGTCCGTGGCGATCCAGCCGATGTTACAGCTGATCATTGATCCACACTATTTAAGTTGTCATTATGTGGTACCCATTATTACGTTAGCGTACGTGGTGCATGGCCTGGAGCATCACTTTGCGACGGGGATTCATCACACTGGCAAGACGTATTATGCGTCCGTGATTGGAGTGGTTTGTTTGGGAATGGTCGTAGTGTTGAATTTTGGCATCATTCCTCGATTTGGCATCATTGGCGCAGCGATGGTTTCGTTAATGGCTGCGGTTGTGCGCTCCAGCCTGTTCTATTGGTACAGCCAGCAGATTCACTATTTGCCCTTCGAGAAAGGCCGTCTGGGCGTCTTGTTTGTGTTGGCCGCAGTTGTGTTTGCGCTGGCACAATTGGTTCAATTCGATTCGGCGGTTTTGAATCTGGTATTGCGAACGGCGGTCGGCATGTTGTTTGCTCCGCTATTGTTCTGGGCCGGTTTCTTTCGTTCGTCTGAAATTGCCGGCATGCACGAACAATGGATAAAACTCATGGATCGCTTCACCAACCAACGTAACAACCGCTCTCCGGCATAGCATTTATGGTATATCCTTTTCACGAAACGGCCGACGATGTGCAGCTGGAACAGCCGCCGTGGGAAGTGGATTCGTGCGCCGAATTGGATGAAGACCTGATCGACGCCGCCACGTGGTCTCGATCTCCCGGACTCTGGATGGTGGCCATCTATTTGGGGTTGTTTATTATTCGGCCTTGGGAAGTACTCATGCCCTGGCTGGGCGATCTGCGTTTTGAACGAATCTACGCCATTACCATGATTCTGGTGGTGGCCATGACGGGACGGTTGTGGAAGTGGACATGGCAGTGCTGGACAGTGGTGGCGTTTGCTGTGACGGTAGTGATGTCGGCGGTGTTTGCGTTTCAATCCAGCTTGTCTTGGGAGCCGCTATACCGTTATCTGACTGTGGTGGTGACCTACTTTCTATTGATGGCGGTGATGAAGTCCACGTCGGATGTGTATCTGCTGATCCTGGCGTATATCGGTGCCATGTGGACGTATTTGGGCAAGTCGATGTGGGAGTTCTTTGTCCACAACCGACATGAATTTGCACAAGGCGTGCCGCGACTTTTAGGAACGGATTTGACCTTTGGCGAACCCAATGCGGTGGCCATGTCCACCGTGGTCACGCTGCCACTGTGGTATTTCTTGTGGCGAAGTCGTCACACTCTCTTTTTCGAATGGAACCAAACCTGGCGACGCTTGGGCATGGGATTGCTAGTCACCTACCCCGTGATGGCATTTGTGGCAACGTTGTTGACTAATAGCCGAGCGGGTATGGTGGGAATCGGAGCCTTCGCGGTGCTGGCCGTTGTTCGCAATGGATCACCCATACGTTGGATTCGAACTGGCTTCATCATGTTAGCACTCTTGGCGGCCATGTGGGTCTTTTCGCCTCAACAACAGAAGGATCGCCTCCGCACGCTGTGGGATAAATCGGCCGGTCCTTACAATGCGCACGAATCCGCCGACGGACGTTGGGAAGGCTTTGTGGCGGCCATGCAGATGTTCCAGCGATTTCCGGCCACTGGAGTGGGGGTTGGTAATTTTGTACTGTATCGCCGTGCGTTCTTGGATGGTGATCCTCGAGTAGCTCACAATTTGCCGGGACAAATTCTTGGTGAAACCGGTGCCCTGGGAGGCATCGCCTTTACGTTAATGACGCTGGCAACGTGGAGTATCTGTTGGAAATTGCAACGGTCAACGGTGGGGTCGGAGGATCCAATTGTTGTGTCCTATTATGATCTTGCCTATGCCATTAGTAATACGATTTTGCTAATGTTGTTATTTGGCCTTTCATTGCACAACGGATTACGTTTCAACTGGCTTTGGATCGCTGCCTTTGCCGTTGCCGCCCAACAACAAGTTGACGGACGGTTGCGGATGATCACAAGTGATGTCATGGATGATTGGGATTCCGACTACTAACTTTTTCCCTACGTGTATCCACCATGCAGACAACCTTGGAACATTCCGCTCAACAAGCCATCCATTGGATTCGCCGCTATTCCGAT
This sequence comes from Pirellulaceae bacterium, assembly GCA_041399205.1. GTDB lineage: Bacteria > Planctomycetota > Planctomycetia > Pirellulales > Pirellulaceae > JAGQOZ01. The sequence continues at coordinate 709,002 of JAWKTK010000003.1, forward strand.
TTGGTCACATCCGCTCCGGTGAAACAGGTTCGGTTGGTTGATTGTTGGCAGCGACACTATTCGCAGTTGTTCCTGTTAGAGTTGGAAGCCCAGAATCAACGTCACCGTATCATCTGCAAACGGTTGCTGCGCCAGTCTGACAACGACATCTTTTATCACGATGGTTCCGACCCGTTGGCTCGTGAATTTGAAATCTTGGCATCTATTACGGCAAGTATTGGCGAAAGCCCCGTTCAGTGTAGCGTCCCGAAACCTCTGTTCGTCGTGCCGGAAGAGCAGAGTATCTACATGGAGTTTGTCGAAGGGACCGAATTGGACGCCATGATGCGTCATCTGCGACATTTCAGTTCACGCAGCACGTTCTTGCAATTAGGCCAAGCGTACATGCGAGTCGGTGAATGGCTACGGCATTTTCAAACAATGACCGGTGTCACCAATGCGAACGCGGAAGCTTTGAATCAGCTCCGATCGCATATTCGGCATCGACTCAATATGATTGACACGTATCGAGATCATCGCTTGCCGTCAGACTTGTCGGACTTTGTCATGTCCAAGGTGGACGAATTGCAGCGACGCGTTGAAATGCCGGTTCAATTGGCCGGTTGTCACGGCGATTTTGGACCATGGAATATCATTACGCAAGATTCGAAGATTACGGTCTTAGATTTCTTTTCGTATCGTCGTGACTTCATTGGCATCGACGTCTTAAACGTGCTGATCAATCTGGAAAATCAAAACGTGGCACCGTCGTTTAGCGGTCGACGCATTCAGCGGCTCAAGCAAGCCTTTTTGGACGGCTATCAGATTTCCGAACTGATTGATCCCAGCGCCTTGTTAATGGCCGAAATGCTGCAACGTGTCTGCGCTGTGCATGGCAGTTTGATCAATCGTAATTCCTATTTTCGACAGCGGATGCGTTCCAGTCGAATTCTCAGCCGCAGCCTGCAACGGTTGATGGCGCCGCTACCGATTTGGACGTCACTGCGCCGCTCGCAGAGTCGACTAATCGAATCCTAGCGAAATATATTTTGGGGGATCGCTAATGAGTAGTTTATCGGCAACCTGGAACGTAGGTGTCATCGGCGCTGGCCATATCAGCGAATTTCATCTCAGCGGCTGAAACACGTTCCCCATCTCAACATCGTGGGCATTTGTGACAAACAGTTGTCTGTTGCACAAAAACAAGCTGAGACGTTCTCGATTCCCTTTGTGACCGATTCGCTGGACCAACTGTTCGCACAGAAGCCGCACGTCGTCCACGTCTTGACTCCGCCGGCCAGTCACGCGGAAGTCACCATTCAAGCGTTGCAGCACGGCTGTCATTGCCTAGTGGAAAAACCGTTGGCCAATTCCGTAGCGGAATGCGACGCCATCATTGACGCTGCCAATCAAGCGCACCGCACAGTTGGCATCGACCATTCGTTGCTGCTGGATCCGTTTACGCAGAAGGCTCAGCGAGTAGTGCAAGGCGGAAAGATTGGCCGAGTTATTTCGGTCGAATGTCTGCGGAGTCAAGATTATCCACCGTACGCTGGTGGTCCGTTGCCGCCGTACGCAAAGGAAGGAGGCTATCCTTTCCGAGATCTCGGGATCCACGCGTTCTACCAGATCGAAGCCTTTCTGGGGCCGATTGAAGATGTGCAGTGGCAATTCCGAAATCTGACGCGTCAACCGTTTTTGGCGTTTGATGATTGGCGAGCGACCTTACAATGCGCGAATGGTTCGGCACATGTACATCTGTCCTGGAACGCTCGACCGTTGCAAGACCTGCTGTTGATTCAAGGTACGGAAGGTTCCATTCGAATCGATCGATTCGGCATGTCCGTGACCACCAAACGTCAGTCGCGACTACCCGAACACCCGCGTCGTGCCCTGAACGCCATGTGCGAAGGGACCTTCGCCGCGTGCCAAGTTCCCATCAACTTGGCGAATGTCGTCTTCGGCCGGATTCGTCGTTACCACGGACTGCAAGCCACGGTTGCCGAATTTTACGACGCCTTGCGTTCCGAACGTTCGCCACTAGCAACGCCTCAAGACGCTCGGCGATTGTGTCTGTGGATCGAAAAAGTAGCGGGCGCTGCCGATCAGCAACATCAACAACAGCTGCAATCGCAGGACCGGCCGCTGTCCGCGCCGACATTGGTTACCGGCGGCACTGGCCTAATTGGCAAACATCTGGTCCGAACCATGGTCGAACAAGGACGGCACATCCGATTGCTCGTGCGCACCGAACCAACTGATCCCTTATTCCAACATCCAAATATCGAATGGGCGTTCGGGAATTTGGGTGATCCGGCGGCGGTGGAGAAGGCCGTCGCGGGAGCAACCGACATCGTTCACGTAGGAGGAGTGGTAGATGGTTGGCTGGAGGATTTTCAATGCGGCAATGTGGTTGGCACTCAGAACGTCATCGACGCTGCACTGCGGCATCACGTGAAGAAGCTAACTTATGTGAGTTCGATGAGCGTGATCCATTCGATAGCCGCCACGCCGAATGATGTGATTGATGAGACTTGGCCGCTGGAAGCTCACGCGGATTTACGAGGTGCTTATACGCAGACGAAGTTGGCTGCGGAACAACTGGTTACCGCCGCCGTCAAGGAACATCAGCTGCCGGCCGTCATTCTGCGACCGGCCGAAGTCATCGGCGCTGGCGCGCCGGCGCTATCGGGCGGTGTCGCTCGGAAGCTGGGCAAGCGTTTGATTGTCTTCGGCAACGGAAAGCTGACCGTTCCTATGATTCACGTCCAAGATGTCGTTTCGGCGATCTTGGCGGCACACGATCAGGCGGTTGCGTCCGGTTCGATCTATAACGTGATCGATTCTCGGCCGATTTCGCAGAATGAATACCTGCAACATTATCAGGCCGCGCAAGGAACAAAAGCGCCCGTGCACCATGTTCCTCGTTGGCTGCTGTACGCCTTAGGCGCAAGCGTGTGGTTTGGCTTCGCATATGTGCTGCGGCGAACATCACCACTGTCGGTTTATCGCTTGCGTTCCGCTCTAGCTCCGCGAACCTTCGCCAGCGAAAAAGCCACTCGCGAGCTCGGTTGGCAACCTCAACACAGCATCGCGGACGGCATTCAGCAAGCGGTTCGTTCGTAACTGGCTAATTTGCCGGTAGTTGCAGGTCGATCCAGACCAAGCGATGATCGGTGGCGGAGATCAGGTCGAATGCTTCTTCTTCCTGTTTGGGCCAGAAGACACCGGCGTTGATAACGGTCAAGGTTCTAGAAGGTAGAACATAATCAATTCGCAGGTTTCCGCTGGCACGGCCTCGATCTCCAAAATCGGATGTGTCCGCCGCAGGGTCGCCTTTGTGCGATTCGTTCACGCCACCCTGTTCCGCTGCGGCTTGGACGGCGCCTTCGCTGGTCGGTGTCACGCGGGAGTTCACCAGAGGATGTTCCAGCAACTGCAAGATCGCTTGATTCGAACTATCGCCGTCTGCCGGATCAGCATTCTGATCGCCAGCAATGACAAAATGTTCGGCAACCTTGAGTCCTCCGGTTCGGTTCGCATCATCCACAATGTACGCCGACCGATCGGGCGAAACATAGTCGGCCCAGAAGCGAATTTCATCGTGATTCCGTCGCCCATTGCGGTCTTCCGGACCATCAAAGACGGGCGGCGTAGGATGACTGACCAAAAAGTGGACTGTCTGACCATTGATTTGAATCGGCACATCCCAATGGCTCTTGGATGACAAGCGAAACACCTGCCAAACGGCTGGAGAATAAAACGGTTGGCCGTCTTCTCTGATCGGTACCTCTGCGTCGGGCATCGACTTCCACAAGAAATTTTGAAATGTCCGAGCCGCCGCCGCATCAATAGGGAACCGTGACAGTACCACCATGCCATACTGTCCTGGATGAGTTCCATAGCCGAACGCATCGTTGGGTGTCCCCAATTGTCCGTCTCCATCCAAGTCTATCTCTGATGAGACGCCCGTGTTCACCGGACGGCTGAACCGATGCGCATAGAAGATCGGCTGTTGCTGATTCTGTGACACCGCTAGATAGTTTTGTTCGAACAACTGGATCGCTTGCTGCGATGCGTCAAAATCGACTTCGTTTAGCAGCAATACATCGGGCCGTGTGCGTTGGATGATTTCAGCAATCTTTTTGGCGTTTTCTTGATCCTTGTGGGAAAGGTATTCGATCAAATCGCCCGAGTTCTTACGGTGAAACGATACGTTGAACGTCGCAAAGCGAACCGTAGAAGCCGGTTCGGCCGCCAGCGGATTCGTCAACAGCCCTAACAAGTAGATGCTGACGAATCGCAGCGTTTTGTTCTCTTTCATGGTTGCAATTCCCAATGTGTGCGAATACCAACGAGCCACCGGCCAATCAACCAACCACCAAACGACCATCCGATACTTGTTGCACTTGCACACGTTGCCGCGTGCCGTCCGGCGGCAGTGAATTGCGGTCGTTCGAAGCAGATTCGGCAGACAAGCACGGGGCGTAACGACACGACGTCCCGGCCATGCGGTTGTCTTTTTGCATTTCCCACAGCACTTCCAACGGCTGACCGACCAACGACTGAAAATAATCGTGCCGCAGTTCTTGTTCCAGGTCCGCCAACCTCCGGCCTCGTTCTGATTTGACTTGTTTGGTCACTTGGTTTGGCATGTCGGCCGCCGGTGTACCTTTACGCACACTGAACGGAAAGATGTGAATCTTGGAAAAACCAGCCGATCGGCAAGTGTCTAACGTCTGTTGGAATTCTTCGTCCGTTTCGCCCGGAAAGCCTACAATCACGTCGGTGGTGATGGCCGGCAAATCCAAATATTCTTTGGCCAACTGGCATCGATCAATAAATCGCTTCGTTCCCCAGCGGCGTCGCATTCGTTTCAGCACTGCATCGGAACCGCTCTGCAGACAAAGATGCAAGTGCGGGCAAACGCGGTCGGCGTGTTCGGCCATGACTTGCAGTAATTCCCGAGTCACCTCGGTGGCTTCAATACTGGACAGTCGCAAGCGAAAGTCACCTGGAATTTGCACGGCGGCTTTCAGCAAATGCGACAAGCGAATCCACTGTTCCTTGGGTTTGTTCCAATTCCAATCGACACCGTAGTGCCCCAGATGAATTCCGGTCAGCACCATTTCCTTGTAGCCGTTGTCCGCCAACCGCCGAATTTCATCCAGAATGGAAGCCATTGGCCGACTATGCATGTCGGGACGAACCTTGGGAATGATGCAATAGCTACAGCGAAGCAAACAGCCGTCCTGGACTTTCACGTACGCTCGATGCCGATCCCCAAACGAAGAAATTCCATCCGGAATGTCGACCACGCCGAACCGGCCCAACAGATCGGGCAATTCGCGCTTGTCGGTGACCACTTCCACAACTTGAGGTAGCGAGGCCAGTTCGTCGGGCGCTCGAGTAGCATAGCAGCCCATGACGACAATTCGAGCGGCCGGGTTTTGCCGAGCCATCTTGCGAATCACTTGACGACTCTTGGCGTCTCCTTCGTTGGTGACCGTGCAGGTATTGATGATACACAAATCGGCGGGTGCATCTTCGTCCGCGTCGACATAGCCTGCCGAAACCAAGCCTTGACGAACAAATTCCGTTTCGTATTGATTAACCTTGCAGCCCAACGTGAGCGTTCGCAGCGACCCCATGAATTCTCCGAACCAAACCTTTTGTAAACGAAGTAACCAATAATCGGAGCTTAGTTTACCTTGCCAATTAAATCTCGGCACCCCACTATCGTCCACAACTCGATATCGCCGCCATTCCCGGAAAATACTAGGGAAACGGCGGTGCCCGTCAGGAAGTGTAGAGGATGCGGGCGAAATGTGTTCCCGATGGCCTAGCGAGCGGCCGGCAACTGGCAGGAATCTGCGTTGCAGCGCCCTGTCAGTTTCAAGCGATTCTTGGCGAACCAATGATATCCCACGTTCAGGAGATGAGAAATTCCTGGAACTCGGCTTATGGCGACAAGTGGCCCAAGACCGACTGCCGAATACAATCGTCGAAACACTTCGACACCTTTGACCAACTGTCCGTTGGGCAACCGGCCTCGTATTTCCGCCATTAGCTGTTCCATTGTCAAACCGACAGAACCGGGATCGAATTCGGCCGCAGAAATATCCGTGAAGATGATACGGTGTTTACGGTCCAGGGCTTTCAGGATCTTGATTTCGCGAATACACAAGGGACATTCGCCATCAAAAAAGACTTCAATTTGCGCCTGGTGGTCCAAGTTCGTACCCATCATGAATTCTCGCTGACCTTGTTCTGCGACTCAATCAGGATTGTAGACCACAGGCAAGAACCGACCACCATGAAAATGCTGGGCGAGACTACCGCCGTTCCATTAGAAAAGCCACTACGTCCGCTAATTCCGCTGCGGAAAGGATATTCGCAAAGCCGGCGGGCATAATGGACGACGTTTGATAGTGACGGCTTTCAATTTCCGCAACCGGAATTTGTAGTACTTTGCCGTCTGTTCCCACCAGTGATTCCGTTTCCGTTTCGCCGGGGCCTTCCCACGGTAGGCCCGAAAATTGCTTGCCGTCTCGCGTGGCAAGAATCACTGTTTGATACATGGGTGCCACTTCCGTATTAGGAGCCAAGATAGACTGGATTAAGAACTCCTTGGTCGCTCGGCGATGAATGCTTGTTAGTTCTGGTCCGATCATGGCACCTACTCCATCTGCCTGATGACAGACAAAACACTGACCGGCGTTGCGTCGAAAAAAGACGCGTCTCCCCGCATCTGCATTGCCCTGTTGCTGTGCAAGTTCGTTCAACAATGCCACGTCCCATTCGTGCAAATCACGGTTCGCATCTTCTTTGACGATGGGAGCCACGTTCGTACGATTGTTGCGAAGTGCTTCAGCCTGCAAGACGTGATGTTTCGCAATATGAGACGAAAGTTTCGGTTCCACTTCGCTCCACACTGGTGCCAATCCGGCCACGGCATCGGCGCGAATGTCCATCGCTTCCGTTTCCTTGCCAACAACTTGCTCTAATAATGCAAATCGGTCGGGTCGGTCGTCTCCAAGTAGATACCGCACCGCGGTGTGTCGTACGGTTTCCGCATCATCGTTCAACAGCTGAGTCAGCAAATCGATGTCGATAGCGTATCTGGATGCGGACAGCATTCGCAGCGCAGCCGATCGCAACTCCGGCGTTTGTCCTGCGTCTTTCAATATATCCAGCAGACGATCGGTGATCACTTGCGGATTCGCCGAATCGGTACCTTGTTCCAGCCATTCCACCGTCGCCAGTGTTCTGGCCAGCATGGTGGCGGAAAGCGGCTGGTCCAGTAACTCCAAAACTTGTGGCTTCCAGTTCGTTTGTTGTCTTTCCGCGATCACTCGCAACGCATACCCAGCAACTTCCTCCGATTCGTCGGCCAGCATCGCTGCTAGATCATCGTCGGACAATGTTCCTGCCGACCAGCGAATGGCCTGCGCAATGCCGATTCGTTGCAGCGGAGTCTTCCCGGTTCGCACGGAAAGCTTTTTCGCGTCGTGGTGAACCAGCCCAGCGACAGCGGCTTGGCGAATAAACGGATCCGTATCGTCCAACGCGTCCGGAACGACTTTGGTCGTGAGTTCACGAGCCCGAATTTCGGCGGCCGACAAGGATGGGATGTGTGCGGCCGATTCGCTGCGAATGGGTTTGGTTCGCTTCAAACTCCACAAGCGGCCCTTGCCATGCACCGGATAGCTGCGATCAACCCAATCACTGAAGACCATTTCGTCATCATCCAGGACGGCGATACCAACAGGCCGAAAATCCTTGTCGCCCTGCACTACCACTTCTCGCTGTCCCACCACCGACGCTCCAGATGGCGACAACCGATAACGTTCGATCCGATGGTCACCCCAGCTGGTCACCCACAACATGCCTTCATGAATGATCGTTTGAACCGGTGCTTCTCCTGTGCCGGCTGCCATGGGCAGCGTTCCCGGCAATTCACCGTTCCACGCTTGCAACGGATGCCGTCCAGAACGACCGTAGCGAAATTGATAGCCATAGTCCGCCGTCGGGACCACGTGCAGCAGACGGCAAGGCGGACTGGCATCGGGATCGTTGTCGACACTATAGAGTCGACCGTACGCATCAAACACGTTGCCAAACGGATTCCAAAATCCCGTGGCAAAGCGTTCCAGTTGCGAACCATCCGCGCGGCAGCGAAACACATTGCCACCTTCCGCCTGGTCTGCCACGAACGTTCCGTCTCGAGCCACCAGCTTATATTCGACGCCCAGGTTTTCACCCATGCCAAAGTACAATGTGTCTGGATCTCGAAAGACCAAGCCGCCCAAGCCGTTGTGCGGATAGTCGCCGGTGGTCTCCAGCGACACGATTTCTGTACGCTGGTCGGCCAAACCGTCTTGATTCGAATCTTGCAGTCGGAAGATGCTGCGCCGAGTGGCCACGTACAGCGACCCATCCGGATGCAACGCCAAGCTCATCGTCTGTTTCGAACCTTGATAGAACACGCGGGGCGACTGAAAATTTCCGTTGCGGTCAAATGCCAAAATGCGGTCGAATTCCGGACCGTCGTAGTCCTCCGGACGATGGTGCGTGTGCGATTCAATCACCAGGATTCGCCCGTCCGCATCGACGGCCACGGCAATAGGTGTCACCAGGGCCGGCGCTTCCGTCAGCTTTCGCAATTGAAAGTCGGCATCAAACAACTGTGGAACGTCCGCGCTAGAAAACCGCCCACTACCCAGAATAAGGCATACAACACAAAGTGCTGCTACTGATCGCCATAGTCGCATGCGGACCCTCTCCGTAAAAAAACATCACAATCCAAAGATGGGTGCCGGAAATTCTTGTCGATGTTTCCAGCCGGACCTGAGTCCATCTCTAGATTGTGATGTACGGGAGCGAGCGATACCAGTGACCAATGTCACTTGGACGAACGATGCGCAGCCATTCGCAAACTCTTGATCAAGCGGTCGGACGATCGTCGCACCGGTTCTGCGAATTCTTCGAGCCCATCCTCCAAAGGTTCTGGCGGAAACAGTTTCAACGAATCGGCTGGAATGGGACGTTCCGAGACGGGCTGTTCTGGAATCGGAGGAACTTGTCGAATTGGTGCCGATCGTGGTTGCACGGGAGGCCGAGGCGGTTGAATTCGTTTACTAGAAGGAGCCGGTCGAGGCCGCGGCTTCACGGCTGGTCGTTCCACCGCCGGTGGTGGATTGACTGGTAATTCCACGTCATTGATTTCAAAATCAATAGGTTCGGGAGGTAGTGGAGCAGCTGGCTTTGCATTGGCCGGCAAGTCCGCGTCGTTGATTACAGACACGTTCTGAGTGGACGATTCTTCGTTACTGCGGACTTCTATTCCAGGAGGTTCTGCGGAGGCAGGGTCTTCCACTGGCGCGGGAGCTTCGATTGGGTCCGCGTTTCGGAACGGTGCGGGATCGCTCAGTTCTGCCGCCGGAGACTGCTCCATGATCATCGGCCTCGTCTCCGATGGTGTGAGCGATACGGGCCGTTCCAGTGGAGTGGACGCGTCCGGCGCGCAAGCATTGTCGGTGCAATTGCCTGTACCGGCACATTCGCACGAATGCCTACTCGCATGCAATCTAGCGCAGGACAAACAGTTGCCATCGCAATTTTGTCGAATGGGTTGGCGATACGCTTTCCATGCCATTTTTTCGTAGCAATAGCCGTCCCACAGGTCCAGGCACTGCATGCATTCCTGGCAACCCCATGGTACAGTCGGCTCGGCGGGCAAGAAATGCACCGTTTCATCCGACCACGTCCGAGCTGCACCTGATAGCACAACCAACGCGAACGAAAAGGTCGCTCTCGCGACTTTCCACCGCAAATTCATCTGCTCACTCCTTTTGGCATTTAGCTTCCCTAGAACAGCTAGCATCCCTCGTCCGCCGCCGTCCAGTGTTTGATCGACGATGGCAATGCTATCGCTGCATAGCAATCGAGTAATTGCTGGCTGATCCGATTGGTGGGATGATCCGAGGATTTGCGAGTGATGTCGTGCCGCGATCGAGACGAAGATCGCGGCAAAGTCTGCTCAATGCAAACAAGCGGCAAGTTCCGGCGACAAGCCCTTGTCACTTCGAATTGGCGCGAACGGCATTTAGCGAAAACTCTAAACCAAGCGACGGCGGAGAATGCCCGTAGCCAAAACAATCAGTATCAGCATGCCAGCAGCAGCCTTTGGTTCGGGCACACGCGACTGCGACTTTCGGTCCCAGTTCATAGCCGCCCGCCGTAAAAGCCGCAACGAAATCGCTAGAATCAAAATCGCCGTCGCCGTTCCAATCTCCTTCAGCCCAGGTCGAATTCAACGCCGTGGCGTCTTCGTACTCGCCAGCGGTGAAGACTTGGACAAAGTCGGAACTGCTAAATTCGCCATCTAAGTTGGAATCGCCAAGATAGGTATTAGCGAGGCCTTCCACCCAGTAGATCCGATCGTCGGCGTCCACGACTCCGCTTTCGTCCAGATCATATTGTGAATCCGTGGAACTCGTGCGAACGGCATCGCTGAGCATTTCGATGTCGGCTGCATCCAAAACGCCGCTACCATCAAAGTCCCCCAATAAACCGCCGGTGCCCTGGTATAACAGTTGGCCCGCGGTGAGTGCGCCCAAGGATACTCGAGGTTCATACACCAAACCGTTGAAGAAATCTCGAGCGAACCCCAGAGGATGTTTGGAGATTCCAATTGTTCTACCTAGCGAATCACCGAATTCCGTGATCGTCACTTCGTCCGTCGTATCTAACAGTTCACCATCTAGATACAAATGGAACACGCCGGTGATCGACAGATCGTCTGCCAAATCGTTTCCCTGAGTGTCAAACACCACGGCGGAATAGTACCACGTCTCTGGTTCTACTTCTGCTATGAACGAATCCAGACCGCCATTACTGTTGATTCGCATTCGTAATTCATTGCCGGCACCTGCGTTAACATCAATCACCAACTTCTCCGTCCCGGCATAGTCAATTATCGAATTGATGTCGCCAAATCCGTCCCAATTGAACCACGTTTCGTACGTAAATCCGCCCGCGTCGGAAATCAAGCCATTGTCCATTTCGACGATATCAGCCGAATTAATTCCGTCCAGGCCTCCGCCAAACAACGATCGATTCCCCGCTCCCGCAGGCACACCTACGGTCGGAACGTCACTGCTTAATTCCACATCCGGCCCGGCGATTCCGTCTTCACCGCCAACACTAGGCACAACCGGCAATCCTGCACCATCCGAGTCGTTGACTCGGTAGTGAAAAATCGTTGTCTGTGCCAGACCAGGAACCGTCAGGCACGCCATCAACCACGCCGTTAGCCAAAAACTACCATTCACAAACAAGCGACTCATGTTCATCTCCTAACAACACTGCATCAAGTCAATTCACGCGTGACAGTACAAAGACACGCAGTCAGTGGACAGAACAACCGGGCGGGACCTGCGTTGTATCATGTCTGAGACACAATTGCATCTAGATTCTGAATCATTTTCCCACTGAAAACTCGCATCGGTGAATGCACCAGCATCGCTCGTTTCTAATGCTTTACGTTCGTTTGACACGTTTGACGCTGGAACTAGCATGACAGGTTGGCGCATTCTGAAGGTGGCAACCGAGGTTAGGCTGTGTTATGAGCAAGCGTTTTGGCAACCGACGTATCGCATTTGGACAAGTAGAACGTTTAGAAGACAGACAGCTGTTATTCGCGGCGAACCTAGCCGACGTCTCGGCGCCCGTGATCGCGGCATTTGAACGCCTGTCGGATCTGTCTGCCTATTCCGCCGAACAGCTCGAAGCAGCCGATCAGTGGGTCGTCACTTCGGCTGAATCACTCGAAGCATCCGATTGGCAGCGACTGGGCTTGACCTCAGATAACGTCCAATCCATTCCCTGGCTCAGCCACACTTATGCGCTGGACGTAACCAACCTCAAGTCATTGGGCATTTCGACTTCTCAGATTGCCGACGCATTGACGCAACTGGACGGAGTCCAATACCGCTATCCTGCCGTCGCCGAAACCAGAAGCCTGCGCTCCATTCCCAACGATCCGCTGTTTGCGCAGCAGTGGTATCTGTCTAACACGGGACAAACGGGCGGTACGGCTGGTCAAGACATTCGCGTCACCGACGTTTGGGATCAGTACCAAGGTCAAGGTGTTGTCATCGGCGTGGTGGACGAAGGAGTCGAATACCTGCACCCAGATTTGTACGATCGTTATGTTGCCGCAGCGAGCTACGACTTCACCGACAACGATGCCGATCCGCTGCCTTCGCCGCTAGGGATAGGGCATGGTACGGCCGTCGCCGGAGTCGCGTTGGCTTCGGCCAACAATCAGCTTGGCGTTTCGGGCGTCGCACCTCAAGCCGCCTTGGCTGCCATTCGCATTCCCATCACGGAAGCACAGTCGGATCTACTGGAAGCCCAAGGCGTGGCGTTTGCCAATGATTCGATTGACGTCTATACGCATAGCTGGGGTCCGAGTGACAACGCGATTGCGGAAGCGCCCGGCCCGCTGTTCCTTGCCGCCCTGCAGACCAGCGTACAAACGGGACGCAACGGACTCGGCAACATTCACGTCTGGGCAGCGGGCAACGGCGGGTTGGTGCAAGACAACGTCAACTTGGACGGCTACGCGAATTTGCGTCAAACCATTGCCGTTGGTGCGGTGGACCACAACGGCGTCAAGTCGTTTTATAGCGAACCCGGCGCTTCACTGTTGGTCACGGCATACTCCAGCAACGATTCGACCGGTGTGGTGACAACGGATCGAGTGGGTACGTTGGGATTCAATACCGCAAGAGGCCAGTCGCTTGACAGTGACGCGTTAGAAGATCTTTCCTACACATCCATCTTTGGCGGCACGTCGGCAGCCGCACCCGTCGTGGCGGGCGTGGTGGCGTTGATGCTGGAAGCCAATCCCAGTCTGACTTGGCGAGACGTCCAGCATATCTTGGTGGAATCGGCGCGTCCCACCGATCTTGCTCATCCCGACTGGACCGAAAACGGCGCGGGCAAACTGGTCAATCACAGCTACGGTTTTGGCGTAGTGGATGCGCAATCCGCCGTGGAATTGGCCAAGGCGTGGACTTCAATTGGTCCAGAATTGAGTTCGTCTTCGGGCGAAATCATCGTGCAACGTTCCATCCCCGATAACCAAGCGACGGGCGTGACGAGTTCGATCCGTGTCGAAGAAAACTTGACCGCCGATTGGGTTGAAGTCACCGTGAATGCGGCACATGCAAAACGAGGTGATTTGCAGATTGTGCTCCGTTCGCCCTCTGGAACCGAATCGATTTTGGCCGAAGCACGAGATCGCGATACGGGCAGCTACAATCGCTGGGTTTTCTCGACCAATCGCCATTGGGGCGAAGCGACCGCCGGAGAATGGACGCTGACGGTGCGAGATCTCAAGTCGGGCAATGTCGGTACGTTGGATTCGTGGCAGCTGAATCTGTACGGAGCAGAAGGTGAACCGATCGACGATCCGTCGGACGACAACAATTCGGACGACAACAATTCGGACAACAACGGTTCGAACGGAGACAATTCCAATCCTGATAACGGCGGCGATGGCAACGAAAATCCGAATCCGACATTCGGCACCATCACAGGCCGCGTTTTTCAAGATCATAACCGAGACGGCCAGCCCAACGCTGACGAAATCGGTTTGTCTGCGTGGACGGTGTTTGCAGACCAAAACGCAAATGGTCGCCGAGATGCGTCGGAGCCTATGGCCATCACCACTGCGGATGGTCAGTTCACATTGGCCGACGTCGCGACGGGCAACGTCAACGTGATGGTAGTCGGTCGCGATGGTTGGGAAGCGACATCGTTCGCTGGGTCTGCGCAAGTGGATGTCGCATCCAACCAGACCAGCCGCGTTGATTTTGGTTACGTTCGGATGGTGCAGCTGGGGAACGTGCAGGGCAAGGTGCATTTGTTAAGCGAAGCGGGCGAACTGACGTCGCACGGCGTTCCGGGACTTACTCTGTTTATCGACGCCAATGGCGACGGGCTGCCGAATATCGGCGAAGTGCAAACTCGGTCCGATTCGCAAGGTCGGTTTTCGTTTGCCAACGTCAATTTGGACGAGGCCGTCATTCGCATGGTGCCAGCCGCTGGATGGGAGATGCAAGCCGGGGCAACTCGGAATGTTCGCGACAACCAAAACAATCAAGACACCGTCATTGGCGTGCGACCCAATCATGACTATGGCGACGCGCCGTTTCCCTATCCTACGTCGGCCGCGGACGGCGGCGCGGTGCATGCGTTGGGAACGAATTTGTATCTGGGAAGTGCGGTCGATTCCGAAACGGACGGCGTAGGCAATACCGCTGCGAATGTAGATGACACATCGGTTGGTGATGATGAAGATGGGATTCGATTTGTGACTTTGCTGCTGCCAGGGAAACCGGCCACTTTCGAAGTAACGGCGTCGCAGAGTGGTTTACTTCAGGGCTGGATTGACTTCAATGCGGACGGCGATTGGGACGATGTCGGCGAACAGATAGCTGTCAATCGACAAGTGCCGGCCGGAGTCAGTTCGTTTGAACACATCATTCCCGCCACCACATTGCCCGGCGTCACGTACGCTCGTTTCCGCATTTCCAGTCAGTTGAATATCGGTCCCAAGGGACTTGCCGTAGGCGGAGAAGTGGAAGACTACGCGGTGTTGATCGGTGAAAGCACGACCGAAGTCGGACTGCCGATCGCCACTGCAGATCAATTGACTGTGTTGGAAAATTCAAATCGAAATTACGTGGATGTGCTCTCGAACGACCGGATTCCGTTGAGCGGTGCGACCATTTCTGCGCTGCAGGCGAACGACATTCGCGGTGCCATTGAATTGGGGCCTGGCGGCGGCAGTCTGCTGTACACGCCGCCGTTTGGTTTCATTGGCGAAGAACACTTTTCGTATACGCTGACGAATATCGCCGGTGAATCGACTTCGGCCCAAGTGGTGATCACCGTACAAGATGTGATCGAACCGATCGTGACGCAAGACGATCATTTCAGCGTCCAGACCAATTCCGCATCGACTTCGCTGGCCGTGCTCAGCAATGACCGTTCTGGCAACGGCAGTCTGCAGATTCAGTCGGTTAGTGAATCGGAACGCGATGCCGCAGTTTCTATATCGGCGGACGGTAAACGCATTTTATATCAACCGGTGGCGAGGTATGCGGGCAGTGATTCGTTTACGTACACCGTGATCGATGCTGCGGGCCAAACAGCGACCGCCACCGTCCACATCGACGTTACTCCGGTACAGAAGCATGTGCAGTATGTCCTGGAAGTAACGGACGGCGCCGGTCAGCGTTTGACCCACGTGCAGCCTGGCGACAACTTTACGTTAAACGTTTATGTCCAGGATATTCGCAGTAATCCGCGAGGACTGTTCGCGGCTTATGTCGATGTCACGTATGACAGCCACTTGGCAGTGGCGACAGGACCGTTGCAACACGCGGCGCTATTTGACAACGTGGTGTCCGGCTCGACGAACGTGGACGGAATGTTGGATGAAGTGGGTGGAACCAATGGTGTGCAACCGCAGGGTAGCGAGTTAACTCGGTTGGTGTCGATTCCGATGCGAGCAACTTCGGCGGGTACGCTACGATTCGGGACGAACGCGGCCGACGACTTGCCGACGCATCAGACGCTGGTATTTGGTTCGAATTCGCCGGTCGACAGCGCGAACATCGCCTTTGGTGCCGTTGATCTACGAATTGCCAGTTTAACGAATTCGCAAAACCCGGCTGACGTCAACGGCGACGGCCAAGTCACGCCGCTAGACGCGCTGCTGGTAATCAACGAATTGAATGGCGCCGGTTCGCGACAGTTGGCTCGGGATATTGACTTGTCGCTGTTGCCCGCGGCAATGGTAGATGTCAATGGTGACCAGTACTTGTCACCTATCGATGCGTTGTCGATCATCAATCAGCTGAATTCGTCAGCGGAAGGCGAGCCAGACGGATTGGTCCCACGGTCGACGAGCGTCGTCGCTAACAGCGACGTGGCCGCAGCAATTTTCGCGGCCGATGCATGGATGGATGCGGACGGCGATCGCCAGAAAATTCGTTCGACTGCCGCTCTAGCTGATGACGCGGTGGATTTGTTTTTTACGCAGAAATAGGCAATTGCGAGATGCACTCATCGAGTCGTCCCGGCAACGCGTTGGTCGCTGCTGTCAAGCTCTTACGCATCGAAGTACATGCAATATTCCAGCGGATGAGGCTGTAAGCGAAGCGGCTTGATTTCGTTTTCTCGTTTGTAGTGAATCCAAGTCTGGATGACGTCGGGCGTGAAGACGTCTCCTTTGAGTAGAAATTCGTGATCGTTTTGCAGAGCGGTTAGTGCTTCTTCCAGTGAACCAGGTGCGTTCGGCAGGTCCGTTTCTGCTTGGTAGGCATTGTGATCATACGGTTCGCCAGGACTTAGCTTATTTTGAATGCCGTCTAGGGCTGCCATCAGAATTGCGGCGAAAGCCAGATACGGATTGCAGGTGGCATCGGGACAGCGAAATTCAATCCGTTTTGCGGCCGGGCTGGGACTGTACATTGGAATACGGCAGGCAGCCGAACGGTTTCGCTGCGAATAGACCAGATTCACGGGCGCTTCATAACCGGGCACCAAACGTTTGAAGCTATTGGTGCTGGGGTTGGTCAGTGCTAACAAGGCAGGTGCGTGTCGCAAGATGCCGCCGATGGCATGTAGTGCCATGTCGCTGAGTCCGGCGTATTCGCAACCAGAGAACAAGGGTTCGCCTTCCTTCCAGAGCGAAAAATGGGTGTGCATACCGGAGCCGTTTTCGCCGAAGATCGGCTTGGGCATGAAGGTGGCAACCAGATTATTTCGCACGGCGACATTTCGTACCACGTATTTATAGATCATCATGGCGTCGGCCATGGAGACCAAGTCGTTATAACGCAGATCAATTTCGCACTGGCCGGCTGACGCTACTTCATGATGATGGCATTCCACATCCAATCCGCAATCGATCATGGTTTGCATCATCTGATTGCGGACGTCCATCAATTGGTCTGCAGGCGGAGTAGGAAAGTAACCGCCGTTGGGGCGCAATATATTGCCGTTCGCTTGTTCGTTCCCGCGATTCCAATACGCTTCTCGACTGTCAATCTGATAAAAGCTGTGCTGTGCCGATTGGTCAAAGCGAACTTTGTCGAATACAAAAAATTCGGCCTCCGGACCAAAAAAAGCGGTGTCGGCAAAGCCACTTCGTACCAGATAATTCACGGCCTTTTTGGCGATATACCGAGGGTCTCGCGAATATTCGTCTCGAGTCAACGGATCTTGGACATGACACAAGATGGTCATGGTGGGCAAAGTGGCAAACGGGTCCAGATACGCGGTTTCGGATTGCGGGACAACCAGCATGTCACTTTCGTGAATCTCCTGCCATCCTCGTAGACTGGAGCCATCCAATCCGAGTCCATCTTCAAACAAGTCTTCGTCCAAACGACCCACGGGAATGGTCAGATGTTGCCAGCAGCCAAAAAAATCGGTGAATCGCAGATCTACTGCCTTCACATCTTTTTGGCGACACAGGGAAAGGACTTCTTTGGGAGTCATGTTCGAATCCGCCTTGATTGCAATGGAAAGAATCGGTTGTGCGATATGATGGTGGCGAAGGATGACGTTGCCAGGGGCTGCCAATAAAGAAAAAGGGTGTCGCATGACGCGAAGCACCCTTTGCGAAAATCAAGTTTGCAGCGAACAGGACTTTAGTGGCCTGCTTCTTTCACGGTGCGAATAATGGCCGAAGCCACTTTGTAGGGATCCGCATTGGATGCTGGTCGGCGATCTTCCAAACGTCCCTTCCAGCCATCATCAATGGTGCTGACCGGAATTCGAATCGATGCACCTCGGTCCGAAACACCGTAGCTGAATTTGTCAATCGATTGCGTTTCGTGCAGACCGGTCAAACGCTGATTGTTGTCAGCACCGTACACGTCGATGTGACGAGTGATCTTGCCGCCGAACGCTTCACAGATTTCGGTAAAGACTTCCTTCTTGCCAGCGGTTCGCATGCTGCCATTCGAGAAGTTGGCGTGCATACCGGAACCGTTCCAATCCGTAGGACCAAGTGGCTTCGGATGCCAGTTGATGCCCATGCCGTATTTTTCGCCAATGCGTTCCAGCAGATAACGAGCGATCCAGATTTCATCACCGGCGCGTTTGGCGCCTTCGCAAAAATCTGGAATTCCCACTGTCCAGCAGCCACTTCGGCGTTGATGCCTTCCACATTCAAGCCCGCGTCCAGGCAAACATCTAAGTGTTCATCCACCATGTCTCGGCCAAAGGCGTTCTTCGCACCTACCGAGCAGTAATACGGGCCTTGCGGCGGAGGATAACCGCCAGGTGGAAAACCAGGTGGCAATTGCGTGCTGGTGTCCCACAAGAAATATTCTTGCTCAAAGCCAAACCAAAAATCATCGTCATCTTCGTCACCGATGGTAGCTCGACCATTGGAGACATGCGGAGTGCCATCCGCATTAAGAACTTCGGTCATTACCAGAAAGCCATTGTTCCGCTGCGGATCGGGAAAGACGGCAACTGGTTTCAACAGACAGTCTGAAGCGTTGCCTGCCGCTTGTTCTGTCGAACTGCCATCGAATGACCACATGGGGCAGCTTTCCAGCGAACCGTCAAAGTTTGACCGAATCATCGTCTTGCTGCGCAAGCTCTGCGTGGGCTTGTAACCGTCTAGCCAAATGTATTCCAACTTCGCTTTCATCTCGGGAATGACTCCTCACCTAAAAAAAAGTAATTTGCTCTCCTTGAGAACACTGCAGATCAGTCCGCAATCCAGGATTTGCCACGGAGAGCAACGTCCCAATCATCTCAGAAAAATGATGATTGAAACCGTCCTATTCGGTGTTTCGAAGTTGAAAGACATCGAACACCGCCGCCTGATCGTCGGCCTCCCAAAGCAAAGCCCATGCCACTTGCAGCGCGCCGGACCGATCATAAGAAAACGACGGAAGATTACAATTACCAGTGCCCCAGATTTGTACAACAACCTGGTCGCGAAATAGACCGCCTGCATACGCGAGCAGCATCGATCGCACAGAAATCAGGCAAAACAGCCCCTTGGTCAGTAGGCGTTTTGTCGGTTGAAGACCACCCAAATGGTCTGAAATAGGATTTTTAGATCCATGAATAGCGACCATTCGCGGATGTAGCGATGATCGCATTCGATACGACCGACCATCTTCTCCAGCGTATCGGTTTCGCCTCGCCAACCATTCACTTGGGCCAAGCCGGTAATTCCTGGCTTCACTTTATGGCGGAGCATATAGCCTTGAATCAGCGAACGATATTCTTCGTTGTGGACGCTGGCATGGGGACGAGGCCCGACCAGGGACATGTTGCCTTGGATCACGTTAAACAGTTGCGGTAATTCGTCGAGCGAAGTTTTACGCAGGATCGAACCAATGCGAGTGGTGCGGGGATCGTCTTTGGTGGCCTGAGTCACCTTGCCGCCGTTCTCCATGACTCGCATGCTACGAAACTTCCATACCAAAATTTCCTTTCCGTCCAAACCGTAACGCTTTTGGCGGAAGAAAATGGGACCGGGCGAAGACCATTTGACCAGAGCGGCGATCACCGACATGGGAATGGCCAAGACGGACAACAGGACGGTTGCTAAAGCAATGTCTAGCAAACGTTTGGTATAACCGCCTACGCCGTGGAAAGGCGTTTCAAAAACACTGACCGCCGGGATACCGCCGATGTGCGTCCAGCGAGAATGCAGCAATTCGAACACAAAGAAGTCGGGCACAATGTAGACGGATGCGGTGGTGTCGCCCAGTTTGTTCAAGACTTTCCGAATTCGCTCTTCTGCTCGCATCGGAAACGTAATGTAGATCAGATTCACGTGGCCTCGTCTGGCATCCTCCACCAGTTGATCAATCGATCCGATACGTTGCTCCATCCCGGCGGGAATTTCGGGCAATCGTTCGTCGACTCGATCATCATAAAACCCGACCATCCGCAGTCCCATTTCGGGCGAATGATCAATCTTGTGCGATAGGCTGATGCCGAGTTCGGTTACGCCTACCACTGCAAATCTTCGACTGTTGAAGCCTTTCGAACGAAGGTAACATTGGACCAGACGCATGAATATTCGCGATGATCCCAAGCAAGACGCAGTCAGGACGATCCATGTGATGGCAAATGACCGATCGACCCATTGCGCGTATCGCATCATCACCGACGATGCCAATAACAGCAGGCACGCCAGCGACCACGTCACCACCGAACACAGGATTTCTCGTTCCAGCGAGATGCCTCGCCAACTTCGATACAGGCCGGACACCTCGGACGAAAGATAAAACGCAACAATCGCCGCTAACGCAACGGTCAGCGTAAAATCATCAAAGGTCTTGCTTTCGACCCACATGGCGATGACTAAGCCGACCAGAATGCACGACGTATCTAACAGTCGGTAGACAATGGTGCGTAAGGACCACGAAGAATGAGTGATCGATTTTGTATTATTCATATTGGTGCAAATTGGCAATGCTGTACTGCGTGCTCCCCTGGCCACCAGGGCTTGTCTGAAAGTATAGGACGAATTCCAAGTGATGACGGATCTTCACTGCGCGGCCGGTATAATCGGCACAGGCGTTTGGTCTCGTTCCGGAGATGCGTTTTCGGCGCATCATGCACAGACGTGAAATCGGCACGTATCGGCCTGATTCTCGAGCGAAGTGATGCTTTGGGAAGCGCGCCATCAGTTTTGGGGGCGGCTCCAGCAGTGTCTTTTCCAACTGCTGGATAATCCACAAATCGGGGACGTCTTGTTTCCCTAGCATCCAATGGACGAAGTTGTCCGCCATGATTTCTTCGGGATGAATGATATAGCTGGTGTTTCTTCCGATCGCTCGTTGAAACTCCGCCACGGCGTCGGGCTCTCTCAAGACAGGATCACCACCCGCCATGAGCACGACCCAGGTGTCATCCACTTTGGTTAGGACCAGCAATTGGAAATCCAAGTAAGCGAACAAGCTGCCGCCTTCGTAGTTCGCGCGTCGGGAAAACGTAATGGGTAGGACCGCGGTGGGAGCTGCTTTGCGCTGGATATGCAGCGGCAATACGTAATTCAATTCAATGGCGTCCGGGTTGGTAATGCGGCGAGCGGCTAGTGCCTGGGGCAGGTCCACCGGTTCAATAGGCACAAAACCAATGATTCGGTACAGTGGCCGGCGCAAGTCTGGCCGGTGCTGACTGAGAATATGGAAAAGCTCGTGGGCCAAGATCCGAGTGACCGCGGGTGTCGGTTGGTTAATCGTTTTGGTTGGAAGAATGATAAAGTTCGAACGGCAGTATCCGGCGCCCCCTTCCTCTTTGCCTGTGGTTTTGATCAGTCCGACCTGGGCGGGCAATAAATGGTCTAGTCGCTTCAAATTAACCAGCAGCGGTTGCACGGCTTCGCGAATTTTCTGTCGGTCTTCGTCGTTCCAATCCAACGCTTGTCGACTGGCGAACTCCAGTAGCTGAGCTTCGCTGATAGGCTTTTCCGCTTGCAAGCGAATCTGACGCTCCAATGGCTGCTGGTTCGAAGTGAAGGAATCCGACTTTCCCAGCGTTTGACCAGCCTGTTCTTGTGTGGCAAATTCCAACGTGATTTGTTCAGAAAGTGGAATGGATTCCGTTGCCGTGGCGTGATTCGCCGAAACGACTAAGGCGAAACAGGTGAAAAGGATCAAGAATCGCATCAGGACTGACTCGCGAGAATTCGTCTGAAATCGGACAACAGACTACCAGGATAGGGGACGATCGCCAGCAGCGGAAGCGATTTGCTAACGAGATTCGCAGGCAAAAATCGCTTGGCGAGTGGCAAATATTGCCCTATTTCCTGGTTCGCGCCGAGAATACAATGACGCTTCCAATCTACTTTGTTGGAACAATGGTTTGGTGACTCGGCGGCAGGTGCCGTTGATCGAGTTGCGAAGACTTGTCAAGCTGTCGACTTATTTCTTGGAAAACTACTGTCATGTCCGAATATGAAATGGATCAAGCCGGAGATTCACTGCCCAATCAGGAACCGTTTGAAGAACAGCCGTTCAAGATTGAATTGGCGGCGCGAGTGCACCGGTTGCCACCGTACATGTTTGGTCGCATCAACACGCTGTTGTATCAGAAGCGTCGCAACGGCAGCGATGTCATCGACTTGGGCATGGGGAATCCGTCCGACCCGCCGGAAAACGTGGTTGTTGAAAAACTGGCCGCAGCTGCCCAAGACCCCAGTAATCACGGCTATAGCAAGTCCAACGGTATTTTGAATTTGCGCAAGGAAATTGCCAGCAAGTATTTCAAGAAATATGGTGTGCGGTTGGACCCGGAACACGAGGTCATCACGTGCTTGGGATCCAAAGAAGGCTTTTCGCACATGTGCTTGGCACTGATGGGACCGGGTGACACCGCCATTGTGCCGGCGCCTTATTTTCCGGTTCACACGTACGCTGTCGCCTTGGCTTCGGGCAATGTGATTTCACTGGAAGTGGAAGACAGCGAAAAGTTTTTGTCCAATATCGCATACACATGCGAGCATCTGTATCCCAAGCCCAAGTTGCTGATCATTTGCTATCCACATAACCCTTCGACCGTGACGGTCGAACCGGAATTCTTTGTCGAAGTGGTCAAACTGGCCAAACGCTATGGATTTATGGTGATCAGCGATTTCGCGTACGCAGACGTAGCGTTTGACGGCTATCAACCACCTAGTTTTCTAGCCGCACCAGGCGCCAGTGACGTAGGTGTCGAATTCACCACCATGAGCAAAGGCTACAACATGGCCGGTTGGCGAGTGGGCTTTTGCTGCGGCAATGCAGAGATGATTCGAGGCCTAGGGACCATCAAAGGTTATTACGACTACGGGATGTTCCAAGCGATTCAGATTGCGGCCATTGTGGCTTTACGAGACACCGATGCGGCTGTGGAAAAGCAATCGCAGATTTACCAAGGACGTCGCGACGTATTGGTAGATGGACTGCGTCGCATTGGCTGGGAAGTGAATCCGCCCAAGGCCGGCATGTTCTTGTGGGCCAAGATTCCCGAACCGTGGCGATCGTCGATGTCAACGATGGATTTTGCCATGATGCTGTTAGAAAAAGGAGACGTGGCGGTCAGTCCTGGCAGCGGTTTTGGCGAAGCGGGCGAAGGGTATCTTCGCATGGCCATGGTGGAAAATGAAAACCGGTTGCGGCAAGCGGTTCGCCAAATCGGTCGCTGCCTAGAAAAGGAAAAGGCCGCTCGGCTGGTAACGTCCTAGTCGTGATTTCACTTCGACAGGTTTCCACCGGACAGGTTTCCACCGGGTACAACCGTGGTGCGCAAAGTGTTTGAATAATGGTGCGTAAAACCATCTCCATCTACTCTGGCGCCAGCGTAGATGGGCAGTTGATCTACTTCGTGCAAGCCTAGCAGGCCATTTTCTGTCCAGCGTGAATGGTGTGTGACCAGGACTTGGGTTTGAACAGGGCTACTCGGAATGGCTGGTGGTAGTGCGAAGCCGCCAGTCCATTTCCGAATTCGCATCGTGCGACGGTGCGTCTGCGTCGGGATGGATGCCTTGTTCGATCATTGCAATCCGTTCGCGGTGTCGCAGTACCATTCGAATGATCTGTTGGATGCCCGTAACGACGATGGCGACAATGGGGATCATCACCCAAACGACAGCCGGATTAAGAAAAAGTGCTCCCAACGCATGAGATTTCCTTTCCAGTATTTCGAATTCTGCCAAGACTTGCCGTACGCCGCCCACTTGCCACACCAGGCAGGCTTACAAGGGCAGGTGATTCCGCGTGGCAACGCGGAGGAAACCTGCCCATGAAGGGCCACGAATCCTACTATTCGGTGCACGAGTACTAATCTTGGCAAAATTCCATCGGTCACGCTACCAACGCAGGAAATCCAATGTGTCTTGTGCTAGATCCTGTCGACTCTGCAATAAGGCCATGCTTACCAACAGGGCGATGGTTGCGGCGGTAAGAAGAAAGCCAATACCACGGCGATTAGCGCCCGTTTGAACGTTTGCCAATTCCCGTTTGAGTTCAATTTCCAGATGTCGCCATTCGGCAATTTCGTCCAACTGAGCTGGATTAACCGCAACCAACTGGGTGTTGCGCATCGGTGGATTCGCTTCCATACAGAGTTGTATTTTTCGTTCGGGCAAGCACAGGCAATCACCAGCCCATTTGGCCGAACTATCCAGTTTTCGAGCCAGATCGGAGAGCGGCGACCGCAGTTGCTGAGGCGAAATGTTGTAAACCACAATCCTGGGTCGCGAGACCAAGGCAATCAACAGCGAAACCAGCACATACAAGACCACCAGCGGACCCCAGATCCACGAGCCAAACACCGATGCGGCATTTTCCGGCAAGAACAATTCGACCGGACCGGCAATCACCAAGCCGGAGATGCCGAGCGACAGCGTCAAGCTGTCGCGAAATCCATTTGTGACAAATGGTATTGGCGCTAGATTCAGCGCGCCGATCAGCGCCAAATACACTCCAAGGGGCACAAACGCGATGGCAAGATACAGACCCATAAGTAGCTAAAACGGAAAGGATCGTGGTTGGCACGCAAGACACAGGACACGTACTTCTTGCCCCTAAGCATAACGGTAGAACTCCGCCCGGGAAACTCGCTGTAACTTGCGGTTCGCTAATTTCCCATGACAAATCGGACTGCTTGACGTTGGACCGATTCGATTTTTCGAGTCAATTCCGTTGGAGCCAGTTGAGAAGTGACGTAGGTGGCCGCGGCCAAAGTGCAGATCACCAGCACCAAAGGTACAAACGGATTTCGAGCGTAGTGGTAGCCGGACAATTGCATAAGCCAAGTTAGTTTGCCGGCGTCGGCGACAACCGCCTGTTTTTCTGACGAAAACTCTTTCAGCATCACGCCCACAATCGTGCCATGGTTGGTTTCACGAACGTTGCGAACTTCCACCAAAATACGGTCTGCGTCCACTTGCATGTCAAGCAATTCGTTGGGCCGCAGTTTGAGCTTTCCCTTCGGAATGAGAAGTCCGAATCCGCCGCTACTTTGGTTGATAATGTAGCCCTTCCAGGATCGCCAGCGGTTGGACAGACGAATGGAACGCTTATTTGTTTCGATACGATGAAAGTTTCGCTTGTCAGCCATGGTTCAAACCACATAAAGTTCGTGTGGCACTTGCCGAAATTAGTGCACCATGAAACTCTATGGTTTGAATTAACAAAAACCGGCAATCTAGCAGCCGAGGCAAAAAAAGAGCCTCGCAAAGAGGCTCGTTGAGACGAAATAAGCCGGAAGATCCGAATAACCAGGGCGTTATTTCTTGATGATTTCTCGGACCGTGCAACCCGAAGGAATCATCGGCAATACATGCTCTTGATACGGGACCTCGACATCCAGCACAAAGGGGCCCGGGTATTTGATCATTTCTTCCAACGCTCCGGCAAGATCCGCTTTCTTGGACACACTGGCACCACCGCAGCCGTATCCCTTGGCGATGGCGACAAAGTCAGGATAGCGTTCCTTGGCAAACGCGCTATCGCCCTGTCCCTTTGCTTCCGGGTGATGTATCGGTCCTAAATACGTGTGAGCGCGGTTGCCATCCATAAAGCGATCTTCCCATTGGACCACCATTCCTAAATGCTGGTTGTTTAGCAGCAGAACCTTGACTGGCAATTCTTCACAATAGCAAGTGGCCAGCTCTTGAATGTTCATCTGAAAACTACCATCACCGTCAATGTCGATTACCAACGAACCGGGGTGAGCGGCTTGGACGCCCATCGCGGCTGGTAAGCCAAAGCCCATGGTGCCCAGACCGGAACTAGACATCCAACGTCTTGGCCGGTTGAACTTATAAAACTGAGCTGCCCACATTTGATGCTGTCCCACGCCCACGGTGATATAGGTGTCACCGTCGCCGGTCAGCTTGGAAAGTTCATCAATGGCATGTTGTTGCAGGATTCCATCAAACGAGCGATCGTAATCCAACGGGTCATCCTTGCGCCATTCGTCACATTGCTTGACCCACCCGGAAATGTCTTCGGGCGCTTCTACAATCTTGTTTAGTTCGGTCAGCGTCTGTTTGACGTCCGCGATGATGGGCAAATGAGCTTCTTTGTTCTTGTTGATTTCAGAAGCATCGATATCCACGTGAATGATCTTGGCATGCTTGGCGAACTCTTCGAATTTTCCGGTAACTCGATCATCAAACCTCACTCCCAACGCAATCAGTAGGTCGCATTCAGAAACGGCGTAGTTCGAATAAACCGTACCGTGCATGCCCAGCATGTGCAGCGATTGCGGGTCGTTCGCCGGAAACGCGCCCAGTCCCATTAACGTCATGGTCACGGGAATGCCGGTCTTCTTGGCCAATTCACGCAACTGTTCGCTTGCTTCTGCCGCAATCACGCCGCCGCCCGCGTAGATGATCGGCCGCTTCGCTCGGCGAATTGCCGCTGCCATTTGTTTGATCTGTTCCGGGCGCAACTCCGGCCGCTTGACTCGATATCCCGGCAGATCCATCTCAACATCCCAATCGGGAATGCAGGTGCTCATCTGCACATCCTTGGGCATGTCTACCAACACCGGACCTGGTCGGCCTGTGGTGGCGACATGAAACGCCTCCTTCATGACCCGCGCCAGATCATTTACATCCGTGACCAAATAGTGGTGCTTGGTGATTCCTCGGCAAACTTCCACAACCGGCGTTTCTTGAAACGCATCTTTGCCAATCACACCGGTTGGAACCTGCCCGGTAATGGCAACCAAGGGAATGCTATCTAGTTTTGCATCGGCTAAGGCGGTGACCAAATTCGTGGCACCGGGACCGCTGGTGGCCATCACGACGCCGACGTTGCCGGTAGAACGAGCATACCCTTGGGCTGCAAACGCTCCGCCTTGTTCGTGCCGAGGCAAAATGGTGCGAAGTCGATCTGCATACCGAGTGAGAGCTTGATGCATTGGCATACTGCAGCCTCCCGGATACGCGAATAGCACTTCCACATCGTGATCCACTAGCGACTTTACGATAATGTCTGCGCCTGTCATCACTTGTGCGTTTACTGAAGTACCAGTGGCTGCCACGAATATTTCTCCTTGTGTATGCTAACAACTGCCAGATAAGTTCATGCGAACCCTATAGCATATGGTTTCGCCTGCGTCGTTTCAAGCGAAACAGGTCCAATCTAGCCCAGACGCGACCTCCGATTCTATTGCGAATCAGGCTTTGCGGCGAGGAATCTGCCGGGGATAGGGGGGCTGTTCTGCCGGAGGCAACGCTTCGCCCGTTTCTGATTGCCATCCTTCTCGCTCTTCCGGTGTGGCATAAAACCGTAGCCAAGTATCCGGATTGTCGTCGGGATCCAAGCATTGCCAGTACAGGTAAGTTTCGCGGCCAATCAGCATTTTCTCGTACGACGGCAAGATGTCTCGGAAAATCAGCCGGTAAAGTTCGCGATCCGACAAGTGTTCCGTAAAAAGCAGTACAATTTTCTTTTCCACCAAGCGGTCGATCAGTTCCCACAGTCGAGTGGGCAATTGATCGTCGGAAACCGTTTCGGGGTTAGGCGGTGCTAATTCCGGGTCAAACCACTGGCAAATCGGCAAAACGGGGGCTCGTTCCCACTGCAACATACTTGCTAAATAAATATTCTCTTCGCGAGTCGGCATCGCTTGCGTGTTTACCACCAGCAGCGAGTCGTCATAGTACGGCTCTAGCTCGTCTCGCAACTGAGCGTTCAGCAAGAGCTCATCTACGTCTTTTTCGGGTTGACGACGAACGGGCGACACCTGCGACTCTCCGATTCTGATATTCCAACGATGCCGTATCAAACTTAACGAATCAACAACGTCCCTGCGGAAAACGCGTTCGCGAATTTCTACATCACCACTCTAACAACATCACGGCACGCAGCAACGCCGAGAATTGCAGCAGACCGGCAAACTTATCAGGCTCGATCAGCTAAACGCCGCATGATTGGAAAAGTCGAACCGCCTAATCAGCCAAGCCCGCAACTCTTTGTGGTGGCTGTTCAGGCATCGAAACCACATTTAGCCGATTTCCGTCGAGTTCTGCTCTGAATTCTGGTCCGAAACCGTGGACGCAATCGAAATACCCAGCTTCTTGATCTTCGTTCGCAGGGTGGTCCGAGTTACCCCCAGGATTCTGGCTGCTTCGCCCTGGTTGGCACCGGTGGCTCGCAGCACGTCCGAAATCAACTTCTGCTCCAACATGGCAACCAGTTCGTCATACAACTGATTCGTTCCCTGATTGATTCGTTGGTAAATAAATTCTTGTGAAACCGAAATCGCTTGCGTCTCTTCGATGGAAACCGGCGGCGGACGACGCACTACTTCGGGCAATGCGTCGGCAAACAAAACGGGCCCCGTTGTATCCAAGACCGCCTGACGAATGACACTTTGCAACTCGCGAATATTCCCCGGCCACAGGTAACTGCGAAGAATGGCCACCGCTTCCGGCGCCAACCGATCGACTGATTTCCCCAGATCTCGGTTGGCCGACATTAGGAAATACTGCGTCAGAAGTTCCAAATCCGCACCACGGTCTCGCAACGGTGGCAAAGAAATGGCGTATCCATTCAAGCGATAATACAAATCACCGCGGAATTCTCCTTTGACCACCATTCGCTCCATGTCTCGACTGGTTGCCGCAATGACTCGCACATCGGTCTGAATCGTCTCTTCTCCGCCCACGCGTTCAAAACGTTGCTCCTGTAAAATGCGCAGCAACTTGGCTTGCAACTGCGGAGGCATATCGCCTATTTCGTCCAAGAACAGCGTCCCGCCAGTGCATTGTTCGAACTTACCAATTCGACGTCGATCGGCGCCGGTGAACGCGCCTTTTTCATGTCCGAATAATTCGCTTTCCAGCAATGCTTCGGGAATGGCTGCGCAGTTGACAGCCAGAAATGGCCCCGTGTTGCGGCGACTGTGTTGGTACAACGCTCGAGCCACCAGTTCCTTGCCGGTTCCGCTTTCGCCGCGAATTAATACCGTCAGGTTTTGCGACGCCACTCGACCAATCGACCGATACGCTTTCTGCATGGCGGGCGAACGTCCAATAATGACATCGCGCTCATCTGTTCCGGGCGAAGTCGGCAACGTGGCGGACGTGGTTCCTTCTGCCGTCAACCGCCGAATTTCGAACGCGCGTTCCGCCAGCCACAATACCTCTTGGAAGTCCAACGGCTTGGACAGGTAATCCAATGCTCCTCGCTGAATCGCGCGAATCGCCGTGCCACTGGAATCCGCCGCCGTCATTAGCACCACCGGCACGTGCTGGTCGACGTTGATAATTTGTTCAAACGCCTCTAGGCCGGGCATATCTTGCAGTTGGACACTCAGGAAGACCGCGTCGGGTACGACGGTCGGCAGTTTCGCCAAAGCGGCCGCACCTGTGCGAAAGACGTGCAGCTTGACGTTGGGATTCTTACGGAAACAGGCGGCAAAGGAGTGCTGAGTCTCTTCGTCGCCATCAATAACAAACAGTTGATACATTCGCCACGAACTCGGATCTGGACTACGGAAAGCTTGCCAAAGAAAATCAATTATTCCGCAGGTTGTGCCGCATGCCTAGCTGGACAAGATTTCCAGCGACTTCTGTCGCAGATCTGCGAGCCTGAGAACAGACTCGCCCACGCGAAAACCGCTCCTACGGCGACAAAATACAGGACATGGGGCGCGAACTGGCTCCGTTCCGTAACAAACAAGTAAGTGGCGTTATTGCTTGACCGCCATTTGATCTAGGGCAGCACCGAAGTTGACAATCGCGGTGCATCCGTTGACTTGGGACTGTCGCCTGCCTTCAGCAGTTCACCTCGCATGACGGGAACGTCCATGGGAGCGTTGATCGCCAAACTGACTCGATTTCCTTGAACTTTGCAGATCGTGATTTCAATATCCGATCCAATTCGAATTGTCTGGTCCTTCTTTCGGCTCAATACAAGCATGGGGTAACTCCTTTTAGATCGATCTTCTTCCGTTTGAAAAATCGTCCGTGAAAAGCAAAGTCGAGGTGCATGAACGGTTCGCCAAAGCGACGATATGCCGTCACTGCAAGCGTTGTACCATTCATTTAAGTTTCATTCAACTTTTTTGCAGTATTTGACGACGCTCAATTCTTTCGCGGGAACGGGAAAAGTCCAGATACAAAATGACATGGTCAAAGAAGATTTTTGTATTAGAACGAAAAAGATGGGGTTGTTCTTTGGCGATTGCGAGGCCATAATCCCGCCTCGAATTCAGCGACCAGGCGAACCGGAAAAGGTGTCAATTTTTCACGGTTCCAAAGTGGCCTGACACGGAATTCGAACTACAATTCATTTAGCTTGGCTGTGACGCCGATAAACCATGCGGACACAATCAACGAAACATTGTCAAACTCGACTACGGCAAGATTCCGGCGGAGGGACCAATTATTAGCGTTGGCCTGGATCACTAAAACGGCTCGTGCAGAAGCACGCCAGATCCACGTCATTCTCGCAGCGACTTCCATATCGTCGCGATCAGCCGTGAGTTTGACTTGTGAGGCTGCTGCCAGATTCATTGAATCGGCCGCAGCCTTTTTTTTATGCGCTCAATCTATTGCCGCTGTGCGGCAAGTCCACGAGCACTATTAGTCTGTTCTAGCGGACGATTTGTCAGCCGTCGGAAAGTCTTCAGGAATGGGCAACGTGACTTTGCCTGTGGCGGCCCATTCGGTGCCCCGTTGTAGGACGGTGATGAAGCCCACGCATTGCATGGACGGTTCGTGATGCCCCATCGCTGTATGCATCACTCGTCCTTGGCCGTAATCAATCGTCATGATCATCGGTTCGTGGCGTCCCGACTTGTTGGAAAACGCCGTACCTAAGATCTTCATGTTTTCCGCTGGGCCTCGTAGCGAATCATACAATTCGTCGTCGGTGTGCAGCCAAGCACGAGGCATACCGTCGGTGATGGGATGCGCAGCGTCGCGAATGATGACTTGGAATTCGTGTCGAGCTCCATGACTGCCACCCGGACCTTGGCGGTCGTCGCGAACCAGCTTTTCGTCCTTGTCCAGGTAGACGTACGGGCCGGACGATTCGTTGCGACCGCCCCAACCGCCGAGTCCGATCATGCGGTTGTATTCGTCCCACTTTGGAAACGCATTGTCAGCGGCGTGGACGCACACAAAACCACCGCCCGTTTCGACAAATCGCTGGAACGCTTTCCGAGTTGCCTCTGGCCATAAGTCTCCGTTGTAATTGGACACCACCACCTGATAGTCCTGAAACTTCGGCGTAAAGGAAGACATGTCTTGACCACTGGCCGGCGACGTCGCCACGTCAACTTGAAAACAACCGGCTTCTTCCAAGGCCGATTTCAACAACGGAGTCGTCTTCTGCCACTGATGATTGTTTTGGCCGTCCACAATCAAGACTCGCAGCGGAGAATCTGCCCAAGCGGTTGCTGTTACCAAGATTGCAAACACCCCTGCCAGCCACATACGTTTTCGAACCATTGCATCGTCTCCATCGAGATAACTGTGCGAAGTAAAATGGACGCGAATTCTAGCATACCTCGGCCCAGAACGCGAATTCGGTGACATGCCCGTTCGGTTCGAAACGGCCGGGCCGCAGGGGGTTTCCTTGTCCGACTTGGCGCGGCACAATTTCCGTTCCGAATCGCATGTCAATCAAGCACGAAAGCGTGAACTACATGGAACTGAACGCATTAGACTGGGCCATCATCATCGGCTACTTTGCCGTCACTATTGCCATTGGCTTGATCTTTAGTCGTCGAGCAGGCAGCAGTCTTAGCGAATATTTTGTTTCTGGCCGTTCATTGCCTTGGTGGATCGCCGGAACATCTATGGTGGCCACCACGTTTGCCGCCGACACGCCTTTGGCCGTCACGGGACTGGTTGCCAAAGATGGTTTGGCCGGTAATTGGGTGTGGTGGTCATTCGCTGCGGGCGGCATGGTCACCGTGTTTGTTTACGCCAAACTCTGGCGTCGAGCGGAAGTGATGACCGATGTCGAGTTCCTGGAACTTCGTTATCAAGGACCACCCGCCGCCGCTCTGCGAGGAATCCGCGCGGTCTACCTTTCGCTGATTATCAATCCCATTATCATCGGCTGGGTCACAGGAGCGATGCTGACCGTGCTGAAGGAAACCGTTCTGCACGGCACAGCAGATACGTGGGTCATTGCGGGGCAGTCTATCAGCAAGGACTGGATGATCATCATTGCTTGCCTGAGTGTCGTTGGTATTTACTGTACGTTTTCCGGCATGTGGGGCGTGGCCGTCACCGACTTCATTCAGTTCTTCACCGCCATGACCGGTTGTGTTCTGCTGGCATACTTTGCCGTCAAGGCTGTGGGCGGGTTGGACTCGCTGCATGAAAAAGTAGCGCAGAATTTTGGCGATGGTCAGCAAGCGTTTGGTTTCTTGCCCGACTTCTCGGCCGAAGAGCCCTGGATGCCGGTCGAAATCTTCTTGATCTTTTTGTTTGTGCAATGGTGGGCTACTTGGTATCCGGGGGCCGAACCAGGTGGCGGCGGCTACGTGGTTCAGCGAATGGCATCCTGCAAAGACGAACGACACACCATCTTGGCAACGTTGTGGTACCAACTGGCGCATTACTGTTTGCGCCCTTGGCCGTGGATCTTGGTCGCATTCGTGGCGTTAGCTCAATATCCCGAATTGCGTCAACTGGCAACAGATCCGGATTTCGCCAAGGCCGCTGGAACCAATGCCGATGCCGGCTTCGCCCGAGTTATCCGAGATTTCAGTCCGCATGGTTTGCGAGGCCTCATGTTGGTGACGTTCTTTTCGGCCTTCATGTCCACCATCAGTACGCAAATGAACTGGGGTGCGTCCTATTTGGTTCGCGATGTCTACCAACGATTCATTGCGCCGCAGGCGACCGACCGGCAACTAACAACTGCTTCGCGAATCATGTCTGTATTGGTGCTGGTAGTGGGTGGCATTGTGTCAAAACGAATGGTCGGCATGGACATCGGCGATATTTGGAAGATGCTGTTGGCCTTAGGTGCCGGAACCGGAGCTGTGTTCATGCTTCGCTGGTTTTGGTGGCGAATCAACGCTTGGACGGAAATCGTCGCGATGCTCGGTTCGCTCGGCTTCTTCTGGCTATTTAAGTACCAACTGAAGCTGGAAGCGCGAGACGAAATTATCGGCGTCTACGTGGCGGTGGCCACCATTGTCACTTGGCTGGTCGTGACATTTGTTACTCCGCCAGAGAGGCCGGAAATCCTGTCCAGTTTCTATCGCAAAGTCCGACCGGCTGGCCCGGGTTGGAAGAATATTGCGGCGCTCAATCCCGATGTGATGCCCGACCGTCACTTGGGCCTATCGTTCTTGACCGCTTTGTTTGCCGCTGGAATTGTCTACTGTACGATTCCAGGCATCGGATTTCTGCTGTTCAGCGAATTCGGCAAAGCCGCCGGTTGCGCCGCCGGAGCGATCGTGTGCGGCGGCGTGGTAATGAGCTTGATTCGCAAGGTCGGCTGGGAAAATACGTTGTAAAACTCGTCCAGCCGGTGGTCGTCATTCGCTTTGTATTTTCGCAAACCGAATGCAAACGGGACTGGGCACATCTAGCGTTTCGTTGGAACCTTGCAGAGTTCCCTTCGTGGCGTCGATTTCAAAAATGGTCACCATGTCGGTCCCTTGGTTCTCTGCCAATAAGTATTTTCCCGTGGGATCAATGACAAAGTTGCGAGGCGTCTGGCCTCGAGTTGATTCGATGGCCGTGATCGAGATTTCGCCTGTTTCGGCGTCCACTTGGAAACACGCAATGCTATCGTGGCCTCGGTTGGAACCGTACACAAACTTGCCAGACGGATGGACCACAACTTCGGCCGTGTAGCTGGCGTCCGTATGATCGCTAGGCAGAGTGGAAACGCTTTGGATTGGCTCTAGCGAACCCTTGTCCGCATCGTATTTTAGAGCGGTGATGGTGGAATCGAGTTCGTTGATGACGTAAGCAAACTTCTGCGAAGGATGGAAGCTGAAATGACGAGGTCCCGCGCCGGCCTTGATTTGTACGAACGCCGGATCGTTCGGCTGCAGCGAACCTTTCTCAGAATCGAACCGATAGATCATCACCTTGTCCAAGCCCAAGTCCGCCACAAACGCGAATCGATTCTGGGCGTCCAAATTAATGGAATGAGCGTGCGGACCTTCTTGACGCTGAGCGTTCACGCTGGAACCTTCGTGCTGCTGGAAAGCCGTGCGATCGCCTAACGAACCATCTTCTTCGATTCGAATCACGCTGGCCGTGCCGCTGCCGTAATTGGCAACCAAAACAAACCGGCCCGTTTGATCTACATTCAAATGACATGGTGCGGTTCCGCTGGAGGCCACTCGGTTTAGCAATGTCAATTCGCCCGATTTGGGATCCAACCGGTACGCAGCCACGAACCCGGTCTGCTGATCTTCAAATTCCGAGACTTCGCCGACGGCATACAGATACTTGCCGTTGGGATGTACAGCCAAGAACGAAGGGTTTTCTACTTCAGCGGCAAGTTCTAAGTCTGCAAATGTTCCCGTTTCGCTATCAAAGATGGCTCGGTAAATCCCTTGGCTTTCTCCGCCAGTATACGTGCCGACGTAAGTGAAAAAGCGTTCCGCGTGGACTGACATGCTATTGGCGCTCCAGACTGCCATGCAAACAACAATTGGCAACCATGTTTGGCAAATTGGTGAGATCATAAATACTTCGCAATCCCTTCTTTGTTAGGTTCAAGTTTGATGTGTTACCACCTGGGGCGGTGGCCTTTTTCCTAACCCGAAACGTAAGTGAGGCAAAACGGATTGTCTCCTTGGTCCCTGGCTAACGCGTTTTGAAGTTGCGCTTTTTCATAGCCCGAAACGTAAGTGAGGGGAAAAACGGACACTACGCAGTCCCTTGCTGACGCTTCGGGCTAAGATGTTTTGCGGAATAACGTAAACGCGCAACTTCAAAACTAACGCGTCGGGGTAGGATATTAATAGCCAAAGCATTCGCGCCCATGACTATAAAACGGGTCTAACAACTATGCGTCACTAGGGTGCACCCACGGCGCTCGATAGGGTCGCTTGAGCCGTTGATTCGCTTCGTCATCGCCCACAATCGTGCCTGCCGCTGGATCCCAGGTTAGCGTTCGCCCCAAGTCCATCGACAAATTGGCCAGGATGCAACTGGTGGTCGAAATGTATCCTTCTTCAATGTCGGCTACCGGTTTGGTTCGATTATCAATGGCGTGCAAGAAGTCTTTCATGTGTCCGCGAATCGCTGGTGCCACATGCTTTTCCAAATCCTTCTCCGTTTGGTCTTCCGGAAATTCTTCCAGCTCCATTTTGACATCTTGATGGATCGGCTGACCGCCACCGAACGGAGTGAAATCGAACTTGTTGACGCTTACCTTCAGCGTTCCCTTGTCACCGTAGATAGTGGCACCCCAGGGATATTCTGGATCGGGCGAATGACCGTAGGTTCGATGCTGCCAGACCATGGGAAAATCGTCAAATTCGAAGGTAGCGGTTTGCGTATCAGCAATGTTGGCCTTGCTGTCCTTTTGGACCAAGATTCCGCCACTCGACGAAACCGACTTCGGCCAGCCCAAATCTAACATCCAGCGAACCATATCTAACATGTGAATACACATATCACCCACAATGCCGTTTCCGTATTCCATGAACGCTCGCCAACTTCGCGGATGCACCAGCGAATTGTATGGCCGCAGGGGCGCAGGACCGGTCCACATTTCGTAGTCCAGGTTGGCGGGCGGAGCGGTATCGGGCGGATTCCGGTTAGCTCGCATGTGATAATAACAGTAGATTTCTACCAAGCCGATCTTGCCGAGCTTCCCTTCTTGGACAATCTTCTTTTTGGCGTCCATGATATGTGGCGTGCTGCGGCGTTGCGTTCCCACCTGGACCACTCGGTTATGTTTCCGAGCTGCGGCTAACATGGCTTGGCCTTCGGCGATATCGACACTGATTGGCTTTTGCACGTAGACATCGGCGCCCGACTTGACCGCCTCAATCATAGACAGTGCGTGCCAGTGATCTGGCGTGGCGATCAGAACAATGTCCAGATCTTTTTCTGAAAGCAAATCTCGATAGTCGGCATAGGTCCGAGGTTTCTTGCCAGATTTTTGGCGTGAAGCTACCAATTCGGCCGCTTCGGAAAGCATGGTACTATCGACATCACACAACGAAACGACATCCACTGGTTCGACCTGAATCAATCGCAGCAAATCGCACTTGCCATACCAGCCGGAACCAATCAAGCCAACTCGTCGAGTTGGTTTGGCTTGTGCCAACGTGGAATAGGCGTTGGCGGTGATGGCAGTTGCCAACGCGGAAGATTTCAAAAAGATGCGGCGATCCATGGTCCACCTCGTGCTAACAGGATTTCTTCATTTGCAAAACGGGAAGCGTGCATTGTAAGCTGTTCCAACTCGGAAAAACATCGCCTTGTCGGACTCGGTCAGATTCATGCGTAGCGAACCAAGCGAAACCTCGTTCAATCTTGAAACGCCGGTCGACTGGAGTCGGACGAAACGAGCGTACGGTTTGCGGTTCTTGTTGCTCTTTTCCGTGCTGTTTTTTGACGGTTGTGACGCGTCCAACGTCATGCTTTCGCCCGGGCCCTTTGTGCGAATCGTCTCCATTGCTTACGAACCGGAAGCGCCAGATCTGACGCATTTGAAGCCAGGAACCTCGTTCTCATTTAGCTTGGCCCTGACGCTGGCCAATCTGGCTATAGCCGCGATTGGTATTTGGATTTTGCGCACCCGACCTCGGCTGGAACGGCATTTTCTTTCGCGAGTTTTTCTGGTGAGCTTGGCGCTGCATGTTTCCATCTTTAATTCCGTGCTGTTCGGTTGGTCTGGTTGGGCACATGTTGTGATGCACCCGACCATGCAACTGTACGAACTGGTTCGCCAATTCGTACCGCTGTCGCTGGCGGATTCGATATGGCTGTTGCAAGGAGTCGCTCGAATCTATTTCTACACTACGTTCTGGCTGACGTGGCTGGTCTGCTGGCTGCTTTGCAAATTGGCCGCGCGATACTTGTGGCTGGACCAAGCAAAATGGTGGCAGTTTCGTTTGGGCGGCATGCTTGCCGTGATGGTCGTGCTGGGCACGGCGCTCGGACTGTTCTTGCGACTTCTTTAGTCGAAAAGGAAGATCGCCTGGAATTCGCGAGTCAAACAAAAAAGGAAATATTCGAATTGGCTTGCTAATCTTCGCACAATTGGCACAATTGCGACTATCCGAAAGGAGGTCGCTGGGGAGCGTCTGAAAAAAGCACAATCTTGGCCGATCCCCGTGACGATACCACACAGAATAGCTTTCGCTTCCTTCCGTAATATGCTTGAGGAGAAATCAAATGGCAGAAGAAAAGAAACCCGAGGCAGCTCCGGCAGCGGCCCAACAACAACAGCAGCCACAAGTCCAATTGGATGACTCGAAAGTCGCCAGCTTGTACGCGAATTTTTGCCGAGTTACCGGCACGCCTGAAGAATTGATCATTGACTTTGGTCTGAACACGCAGCCCGTTGGTGTGCCCGATAAGCCGATTCCCGTTAGCCAACGCATCATTCTGAATCACTATACTGCCAAGCGATTGCTGGCCGCGCTCAGCATGTCCGTACAGCGACATGAAGCGGCGTTTGGTGTATTGGAAACCGACGTTCGTAAGCGAGTCCAACAGCAACCGGCTGCTGGTGGCGGCGGCAAATAAGCTGTTCGTGCCTTGTCGGGCGATGAAGATTGTGGCCGAGCAAATTCGTTTTGCTCGGCTTTTTTTATGCCGTTGTTTCATTCGATAGAATTCAATCTGATGCGAACTCCGTTGTCTCAACGCATGGCACAGGTACAAACTCCCATGGTCCCCGTCGTGGGCGAATGGATTCGTCAACATCCGGGCACCATTTCGCTAGGCCAAGGGGTGGTGCACTACGATGCTCCCAATGCCGCTCGAACAGCCGCTGCCCAGGCCATCACACATCAGCGACGCATCGACCGCTATGCATCCGTCTTGGGAGTGGATGAACTGCTATCGCAAATTGCCGACAAGGTGATTCGCGAAAACGGTATTCGTTTGGATGATCGCTATGCCATCGTGGTGACTTCCGGTTCGAACATGGGATTCCTAAACGCGATTCTGGCAATTGCCGACCCAGGCGACGAGATCATTCTGGTCAGCCCGTTTTACTTTAATCATGAAATGGCAATCGACATGGCGGGCTGCGTGCCCGTAGTTGTGCCGGCCAAGTCTGATTACCAGTTAGACATGACCGCTGTGGCAGCCGCCATTACGCACAAGACGCGAGCGATCGTGACGGTTTCACCCAACAACCCGACCGGCGCCGTCTACTCCGCAGAAGATCTGCGGCAAATCAATCAGCTGTGCCAACAGAAACAGATTTACCATATCAGCGACGAAGCCTACGAATATTTTTTGTATGACCAAGTTTCACACTTTTCAGCAGCGTCATTGCCGAACAGTGGTCCGCACACCATTAGTTTGTTTACGCTTTCCAAGGCGTACGGTATGGCCGGCTGGCGTATGGGTTACATGGTGATTCCCAGCGACCTGCTGACCAACGTCAAGAAGATTCAAGATACCAATTTGGTCTGTCCGCCGATCGTGAATCAACTGGCGGCAGCCGCCGCCATGCAAGCTGGACAAAGTTGGTGTCAGCAGCAGATTGCCGGCTTTCAAGAAGTGCGAAATTTAGTGCTGCACGAACTGGCAACGTTAGGCGATCGTTGTACGGTTCCCACGCCTCAAGGTGCGTTCTACGCGTTGGCTCGTCTTGAAACGGCGCAGTCCGATCTGGACATTGTACAGCGGTTAATTCGCGAATTCGGAATTGCCGTCATGCCCGGCAGCACGTTTGGAGTCGACACAGGGTGTTCGATTCGCATCGCTTACGGCGCATTAGACAAACAGACGGTGGCGTCAGGGATGGCTCGATTAGTGACCGGACTAAAGCACATCTTGTGACCAACAATCCCGGCGATTGCGGCTTCGATGAAGTGCGTCTACCAGTTACAATCTTGTGTTTCACAGAGTCAGCGGTGCGAAGGAATTGGGCATGCAAGTTATCGGCGTTCAATTGGAAACGGTGTGGGAAGACAAAGCGGCCAATCATCAACGCGTGACCGAATTGCTGTCGGCCACCGCATGCGAACCAGGTTCACTGATTGTTCTGCCCGAAATGTTTGATACCGGATTCAGTTCAAATTTAGCCGTAACCGCACAGACGAAAGCTCGCGAATCAGAATCGTTTCTCAAGACGTTGGCTCGGCAGACCGAATGCGCCGTACTGGCGGGCGTGGTTGGAGAAAACGTGAATGGTCAAGCGAGCAATTTGGCGGTCGCGTTTGCGCCGGATGGAACGGAATTGGTCCGCTATCGAAAGATGCAACCATTCACACCAGCGGAAGAAGATGTGCATTACGGAGCAGGTAACGAACATCGTATCTTTGAATGGGATGGAGTCCGTATCGCTCCATTTGTTTGTTATGACTTGCGGTTTCCGGAAATATTTCGGCCGGCGGCTAAAGACGGAGCGGAGCTCATCGTGTTGATGGCCTGTTGGCCGTGTGCTCGATCCGAACATTGGGTTCGCTTATTGCAAGCTCGAGCGATCGAAAACCAAGCGTATACCATCGGTGTCAATCAGTGCGGTGCCGATCCCAGTTTTCGGTACGACGGCCGCAGCACCGCATTCGACCCGCACGGCAATCAGCTTTTGAAGCCGATGCGGCCGAACAGACATTCACGGTGACGGTGGACGCCAAAGTGGTTCAAGACTGGCGTAGGGCTTTCCAGCTCTTCGCGATATG
Source organism: Pirellulaceae bacterium (assembly GCA_041399205.1). GTDB lineage: Bacteria > Planctomycetota > Planctomycetia > Pirellulales > Pirellulaceae > JAGQOZ01. The sequence goes on from JAWKTK010000003.1 coordinate 748,860, forward strand.
CGGTGACACAAGCAGGTGGGCTCGAGCCGTTCGGCTTGGCTGGTGTCATAGCCCGAAACGTAAGTGAGGGAAATTGAGTGCTTCAGCAGTCCCCTCGCTCACGCTCTTGGAGTTGCATGGTCGCCGAAACGTAGTGAGAAATTAGTCTTGATCCTCGCTCACGCTTCTTGAAGTTTCCGTTCGCGTTTTCCGGCGGAATTTCTTAGCCCGACGCGTTAGCGAGGGACCAGAAAACACACTGTATTCCCTCGCTAACGCTTCGGGCTATGAAAATGCGCAATTTCAAAACGGACGCTTCGGGCTAGGAAATTCCGCCGAAAACGCGAGTGCGAGCTTCAGTCCTCACATTTCAGGGCATCTGTTCTCTACACTCGCGGTTCGGCCACAAATGACGGAGTTGGCGACGGCCTGATTAAATTCTCAAAAATTCCCAAAACAGAGTCCCCGCTGCTAAGCTGGCTTCCGCCTGGGTTGTTGTAAGCCAAACCGATTGGAAACAAAACAACTCAAACACTCTTCGTGGAGGACCTAACGATGAATCGCCAAGTAAAACTTTTGAGCCTAACCCTGGTTGCCACCGTATCGATCACATCCGCCAGCTTCGCCGGTGGAAGCCAATGCAAGAAAGCCGTAAAGCACCACGTCAATCAGGTGATCCGCCAAGTGGTCAGTGCACCTCCAGCCGTTCGACAAGTGATCGTGAACCGACCGCCAGTGCAGACGCAGCAAGTGATTGTGGATCCGGGCTACGGTGGTCAACCTGTGCTGGCCTACTTCTCGCCTCGCCTAGGAGCTCGATTCGAAATCCAGCCGATTCAGATTGGCAACTTTGAACCGGTCTGGGCAGCTCGAATCGTTTCGCAACCCGAATACGGTTCGCCACTACATCAACTCGGGCTGACCGTCGGCGACGTGATCACTCGACTAGACGGCAACCGGTTTCGACAGAGCACGAACTGGAGCGACACGTGTATGACACGACAGTGCGATATGTGAAGGCAGGTTCGGACCATGTGCATCAGGACACCATGTACGTAGAAAACCGCTTCTTCCAACCACCTGTCTATCCTGGTCAACCGGGTGGATGTCAGCACCACGCTTCGACCTAAGCTTGACAAAAACAAACGGCGAAAGAATTCGTGATTCCATAGAAACGCTCGCCGAATTCTTTCGCCGAGCGTTTTTTCTTTTACCAACGCTCGTGACCTTTCTGTGTGGATCGAAGAATTCGGCCTTGCAGCTGGTCTGCGACCGACATTCGGATAGAATACCGAATTATCTACTCTCCGGTTTCCCATTGAGTACTCAGGAGTTTTCGCCATGTCCGATTCCAACCAGCCGGAAAAAGAAAGATATGTTGGCTCAACTTATTTCATCGTTGAAGCAAGAACGAGATGAAATTGCGTTGAAAATCCATTTGGGAAAGGAAGATTTGAAGGACGAATGGGAAAAGCTGGAAGCACGCTGGAACCAATTGAATGACGATTACGAACCTGCCAAGAAAGCGGCCGCAGAAACAGCCGACGATGTTTGGCAAGCGGCAGAATTGGTCGGAGACGAACTCAAATCCGGCTTTCAGAAAATTCGCAAATCGCTGTAGAAGATTCGCGATACAACCACTGCATACCAGCGAATCGATACCAAGACAGCTGCATCTAACACCAGCCACAGCCCCAAATGGATCGCTCGCTGATCTTGTTCGGCCATGGTCACAATCCAAGCGAAGCCCACGTACGGCAACGCCGCGGACAGCACGTAGGCAATGGGGCCGCAGACCGCACAAAACATCTGGCGATGTAGGTTCGACTGGACGCCCATCGCACTGGCCCATGACGGCTAAATACCAAAACAGCGTCAATAGCGGCGACCGCCAGAGCCAGCGAAATGGGGCCTTTCAATAGGCAATGGGTGCCAAGCCCAGGCTGACCAGCGTCATCAATCCCAACAGGTCCGTTGTTTCGAAGCGAACCGGTGTCTCACCGACGTGTACGCTTGGTGGCGTGAGCACTCGGGGCGCAATCCAGACGATGCCAATGGTACTGAAGCAGATGTACGCCATCGCGAGGCCAAAATCAAGAATCCCACGCCTCTCTCCTTTTTCCAATCGGCAAAGCAACAGAACGCCGGCAATCCAAGTCTACCGCCGTTTTGTTGGCATGCTTCGACCTTTTGGTTTCCTTTTGCGGATTGGTCTGAACCGTTCGACGACTCAGGGTTGGTAACGTATACTTATGGATCTTTTCTGCTCACCATGCCGTTTCTACCTGTTTTGCGGACCACATCTGTTAACGCTTTGTGCCTGGCTGGGAGAATGCAACGCCGATGGAAACGGATCAACACACGGCCGTTCAGCAGTGCCTGGACCGTCTTCGCGATGGAGACGATCGGGCTCGAGAAGACTTATTGGTAATTGCGGGTAACCGCCTGGAAGCGTTGACTCGCAAACTGAAGCAAGGTTTTCCGTCGGTCGGCCGCTGGGAACAAACTGAAGATGTGTGCCAAATGGCTTCGCTGAAGTTGTACGATGCTTTAGCGAACGTCGACGTTCAGGATCCTCGGCATTTCTTTGCGTTGGCGGCAAAAAAATTCGCGAAACACTAATCGATCTCGCTCGACACTATCAAGGCCCGCAAGGCATGGGCGCGAATCATCGAACCGCAATGCCCAAGCCCAACGACGCCAGCCAAGGGCTGCCTGCCGCACACGATCCCGGCGAAATGACTTGCGATCCGCGAAGCTGGCTCACTGGCAAGACCTGCACGCCAAGATTGAAGCCCTGCCGGAACCACTGCGCAAAATGTTTGATTTGCTCTGGTACCATGAAATGCCACAAGACGCCGTGGCAAAGGTGTGGGTGTCAGCGTGCGTCAAGTCAAACGACGTTGGCGAGACGCCAAGTTGGCGTTGGCAGAATCGTTTGGCGGTGACATGACCATTTTGAATAGCCCCAAGTGTGGTTTGATGTCGACGGACGAAGAAGACGAAATTCTGGAGTCGTTATTGGATCGATGGGAAGATGCCATGGAAGTTGGCCAGCCCATCGATATTCCCGACCTGTGCGGAACATCCCGAATTGGAAACGTTGCTGCGTGCCAAAATTGAACGCATCCAAAAAGCCAACGCGCTGATGTTGCCTTCACCGGAGCCGACATCGCATTATGAAACAGACGTGGAATTAGCCGCGTCGGCATCCGCGATGGTAGAAACAACGTTTGAAGGCTTGACATTCTTGAGCCAGGGCGGATTAGGCCAAGTTTTGTCGGGACGGATTCGAAGTTGAAACGAGAAGTCGCGGTGAAGTTTCTGAAGCTGAGTCAGCTTCGTTCGGAATCCGCCACCGCCCGGTTCGAGCACGAAGCAGAAATCACCAGTCGCTTGGATCATCCGGGGATCGTGCCGATTTATGGTGTTGGCAGAACGGCTGAAGGTCAACCGTTTTATGTGATGCGGCGTCTGGTCGGAAAAACGTTGCGAGAACACGTGCGGGACTTTCACCAAGATCTATCTGGCCGCTTTACATCACAACAGCAAGTGGATTTTCGCACGTTGCTGAATCAGTTTACGTTGATCTGTCGCACGCTCCACCATTCGCATACGCGAGGCATCATTCATTGTGACATCAAACCAGACAATATCATGGTGGGTCAGCATGGCGAGACGGTGGTGCTGGACTGGGGCTTGGCGGCGGTAGTGGGTCGAGATGAATATCATCAGGATACGGGCGAACAGACATTGGAGTTTACCGAAGAACGTCGTCCGAGCGTGGCCACCGGCGCTGGGACGCCTGCGTACATGAGTCCGGAACAGCACAGCGGCAGCCCGTTGGGTCCGGCGTCGGACATCTACGCGTTGGGAGCCGTCTTGTACTTTATTACAACCAATGTGGCTCCGTTCGATTCCAAGCAATCGTTGGCGAACATTCGCTCCCAAGTGATTCGCAGCGAATTCGATACACCTCGTTCCAGGAATCCATGGATTTCGCCCGCGTTGGAATCGATCACTTTGAAGGCCATGAGCTGTGCGGCCGAAGATCGCTACGCCACGGCCGATCTATTGGCGAATGACATTGAACGATACCTGGCCGACGAACCGGTGACTTCGTATGACGAACCGTTTCTTCGCCGAACCGCTCGTTGGATGCGTCGACATCGTTCGGCGACTGCCATGACCGCGCTGCTGTTGATCACCAGTGTATTGGGCATGATGGGCTATTCGGCCGTCGTGTCGACCATGGTAGAACGTGAACGTACCGCTCGGATTGCGGCCATTGAAGCCAGAAATCAATCGTTGCGTTTGGCCGCCAACTTTGCTGCCAGGTCGGTTGCGTTTCGCATGAACGACCGCTGGCGTATTCTGGAAAGTGAAGCGTCTAGAAGCAATTTGATCCAGCTCCTGACAACCGCCAACAGCAGCTCGGAAGAAACGCCTTGGAATGATCTGCAGCTATTGTTGACGTCCATCAAAGAGAACTATCAGTCTGCCGCGGGGCAACCCGATAGTTGGTTTCTGTGCGATGCATCGGGCCGGCAAATAGCTCGAGTTCCCACCAGCCGGAGATCGTTAGGTGAATCGTATCAGCATCGCGACTACTTTCATGGCAACGGACAAGATCTGCCGGAAGGTCAAACGGGCGATCCACCACACATTGATCAACCGCATCGATCCAAGGCGTACATCAGCACTTCCACGGATAGCCTGAAAGTAGCGTTGACCGTGCCCGTTTGGAGCGAAACCCAGGCGTCGCCCGATCAGAAGTTTTTGGGCATTCTGGGCATGTCCGTTCCCTTGGGTGAATTTAGTGAACTGCAAACGCAGCTCGGTTCCAACCAAGTTGCCATGGTGATCGACGTGGCAGAAAGCCAGATCAACGGCCAGACTTGGAACGGATTAATCTTGCATCATCCAAACCAAGAACAAAGCGAAACGAAGCTGGCTGCCATCTCGACGTCGATGCTAGAACGAATCCTACCGGCGTGCGAAGGCCAGTCCGACACTTCATCGTTGGCCGCAGAAGATCAAATCATTCGAAACTTCCGAGATCCGTTCGCAGCGAATTCGGAAGATCACTGGACCGCCTGCTTTTCACCCGTCATGATCATTGGTCGCCCCGAAGAAATCGCGAAGACTCGCTGGGCCGTAATCGTGGCAGAACGCGACATCCTGAATCAAGACTAACGTGGTCTCCGTTATCGGCACGTCACGCGGACCGACCGATCAGACTGGCCCGCCTTCCGTGTGCTGCGGTAGAACGAAAATGAGGGAAAACAAAACGTTTTCGACCGTCCTTCGCGCGACGAAGAGATTCCGTCGATTAAGCCATTCAAGTGAGCAACTTCAAACCTGGCAGGCCGCGATACCGGTTTCGGGCGAACATGCGAATGCGCAACTTCGAGAATTTCGTGTCGGCTCGCCCGGCTCTCGCGCCTTCTGTCTGCCGTCGATTCTTGCCAACGCTTCAGCCGCAACATCAAACCGCCGAGCGCGTCGAATAATTTTTTCCATAATCATCAGCTTTTGGGGCCCGCTTGGTAAACGGGCACGCAGACGTGGTTGTGCAAAAAAAGGCATGGTCGCCGTCTCGAATTTGTCGTTGCCACTGGATATTGCGGACTGTGGGTCGAAGTGTCATCTTGCTGCGCAACCTTGCCACTTGCGACGATGGCTGTATTGGATGACTCGCGAAAACTGAAACAAACATGCGCTTTTGGCTGAGTTGCCTAGCGCTGGTTTATTGTCTTGCAAGAGATGCTCATTGAAGGGATTGTAGCTCAAAATATAGTTGCGTAATGCGAAACTTGACTCGCCAATCCCAACCGAATTGTTGTTGCACTTGAGCGTCGTCTAGATCGAATTGTGTGGCCGTGGAGTTTCCTAAAGAGCGCTCGGCAATTTCAATGAGAATTTTTTGTTCGAGCGTGTCATCCTTCGATGCACGCAACTCAAGTGATTCATCGAATCGTCCATTGCGATTCAGTACGGCGGCGATCAACCACGGTGACTGAACTTGATCACGACGCACCCATGCGAGTAACGGAGCCCAATCGATCAACGAATCTGGACGGACGACACATGTCTCGGCGATAGCCACCAGTTCACGGGGATGCATGGTTTCGCTTTCAGCCTCCGCGACCATTGCTCGGCATTCTCGCCGATACTCATCAAGACAGTTCATGCCCAGGTAGCAGTAAGCCAGTTTTTGCCTGGTATGGATTCCGGCCCCCAATCTAATCGCGTTTTCATACTCGAGCGCGGCCTGTTCGAACTTGTCGAGCTTGGCAAATTGGTCTCCGCGATGGGCTATCGCCTGCAAGCTTTGCAAAGGGCCACCCAAGCGGAAGGACTTGCGAACGTGGTTTGCAAAGTCATATTTCGACCAACATATCAAGACATACACAAAGAGCAGGCGCAAATGCCCCATATATTGGCAGCTGGCCACTTCGTCCGCCTCCTACTCGGTTTGGCTTTACTATCACCGCTTCACCAAAGACACGTTCTTCAAAGTCCTGAACGAATATGTCAAGCCAAAGCTGGACCACGTGCGGCAAAAGCTGGATAGGCTGCGGGGCGAAGCTGGGGCCGAGCCGACTCGGTCGCAACGCAAGGAAATCTAAGACCAGGAGAAGTTCGTCGCCGAACTGGCCTCGATGGTCGAAGAGGTCGAGCGGATCGCCCCGCTGTAGAATCCCAACCTGAATGACGGCGTGATTATCAACTTCGCGCCGCTCTGGCGGCTCGTTCCGCAAAACAAGTCATGGCAAAAGGAATGTAAGAAGGTCTGGGACAAACTGGTCGCCGGTGATTACGACTGGGCGCACCTTTCCATGCACCTCTGGCCCGAACGAGTCGTCCCCAAATGCGTCACCGACGCCAGCCTCGCCATTGCCCACGGGCTCGAAGAAACCTTCTGGACACAAGACGACCGCGACCGCTTCCAACCCCTCGAAGAACCCACCGGCGGCTGGCAACCGGTCATCGACAAACTCGTCGCCGAGCGAACCAGCCCGGCAGTAAAGGCGGCACTCGAAAGTTTGCTAAGTGCGCCGGTCCAGTCGTCGGGCACTGGAAAACGCGCTAGGAGGAAAAGCAGCTAGGCGCCACAGAAACTCGCGCAGGTGATAATTCGAGTTTAGCCGCTGTCACAGACGTCCGCCTCGACGAGAGCACCGCCGTCGAACCAATCAGGTGCAGGCGAAAGCTCGGCGTTGTTTTTCGCGGCACCGGGGCAAAACTCGACCAACTTTTTCAGGTAGATGCAGTTGGTGCGATTATCAGGGCGAGTTTCGAACCAGTTCAGGTTGAACAACATCACTGGCGATCGCGTAAAGAATCGTGTAAAGTATTGTTATTGAGACGAGAAACACCGTACTATTGAGGTCCCTTTGCCATGCGAACAGAGCCTGCGCTAAAGCTCGAACGATCCCCGCTTATTTTGGTGCTGGCGCAGATCCGTTTCACCCCCGTGCTGAAGATGGCGGACTATGTCCCGGATATCCAGGACAAGATGCGACAAGAGGGACTAGTTCGATTTACTCCGGAGGAGACACAGCAGATTGTTTTTGGTCCGGTCGTGAAAACAAATCAGTCAACGCGTTGGGTGTTCAGTAATCGGCTGCAAAACGAGTCCGTAATTCTGTCCAACGACTTTTTCGTCTATCAAGTGAGCCGATATGAAGTTTTCGAAAGGTACGTTGAGCGGCTACTCTTGTTGTTTAAGCATATTCGGGAGCGTGCAGGACTGAACTTCGCCGCACAGATTGGCCTGAGGTATGTCGACTTGGTTCGGTCGGGCGGTTCATACTCTGTTGATGATTTCATCGCTCCGTCGCTTCGTGGGCTGTCGGCCGTTGATTTAGGAGTGAAAACAGCCAATCACCAGTTTGCGATTCAGTCGCAGACTGAGATAGGAACGCTGTTCTTACGTTCTTATGAAAACACGGGCGATCAGTTTCTCCCTCCAGACTTGCAGACCCAACACCTTGCGTTCCCCGCACCGCCAGCAAACGATGAAGATTTCCGCATTCTCGATTTTGACCATATCAGCAAAGAGGAAGTTGATTTCGAGGGAGATGGGCTAAGCGACCTACTCTGGAAGCTGCACGAGGCAACAAAAAAAGCGTTCGACGTTGCGACAACCAGTGACGCCATGAAGTATTGGAAAGGGGATAACGTATGAGCAAAGCCCGGTTCTCCAATTCATTCGCCTATGGGTTTGCTTTGCTAGGCTCGGCGACGTCTCCCGGCATTGGTTGGGCGGACGTACCTGTCGACTCTTCGTCACCGACTCGCTCGGGCACTCCAATCATCGTGAATTCTCGCAACGCGGTGCTGCGCGATGAAGCGGCGAGGTTCGATCAGTTGCTTTCACTGATCAATCAAGCTGGGACCGGCGGGAGCTCACCATTCGGACGATGCTGGGTGGAAGCTGCTTCCGAGATTCCGATCGATAATCCCGAATATGCCGAGAGCCTAGATACATCTGAAGCCGTGGCGACCATACGGTCAACGTTGTCCCTTCAGATGAAAGAGCTGGCGAATGTCCTGGGCGTCTCACGGCCGACGGTTTATTCGTGGCTGCGAGACGAGGAAAAGCCCCAGCCACAGAATCGACAGAGGATAGCTCGCCTACTGAAGTTCGCGAAAGCCTGGAACTCGTTAAGCAAGTCGCCAATCGGAGCGACAGTGCGCAACGAGTTGGGCGAAGATGGAAAGTCACTCGTCGATTTGTTCACCGAGTCCAGCCCCAACGATGTCGCGATTTTTTCGCGAATGCAGTCGATAGTAGAAGCTAAGGCCACAAAACCGAAGGGAATCCACGAGATTGCAAAACGTCACGGAATCGACCTGACCAAAGTCCGTGAATCGCAAGCCGAGTTTGATGTCCTCACAGGCAAGCCGTTTCATGAGGACTAATAGGTGGATTCAAAGTCGACGCTTTGGTCGTGGCTGAAGTCTTGTAGCGAGTGCCTAGCAAAGTACTTCCATTCTCTTCGAGCTGATTCGAACTTGGATCAGACGCCAGAGGGCGATGCTTCGCAAGTGAAGCAGAATGGCTGGCGACAGGGGAGCATCATCAAGGACACTTCCGTCACCCAGTTGACGGAAAACGGTCGTCTGCCAAAACCAAATACAACAGGAGTCTGGCTTGTTGTGTCGCACGATTGCGACGTTTCGAATCATAGCCTGAAAAATGAACCGAACGTCGAAGTCATTTTCGGTGAGGAAATCGATGATCCCAACCGCATGGACGGAGGGCAAGAACGCACGCAAACTCCAGATCGAGTTCGACGATAAGACCTACGAGTTTGACGCCGCTACCCGCATGATGTTGCCTCGCGTGCTACTTGCCCAGCACACGCCAAGACAGTACCAGCTCGATCGAGAAACGGTCCAGCACATAATTTCTTGGGTCGCAAGGAAATACATTCGTAGTGCATTTCCCGACGAATTCAACGAGCGGATACGTCCGGCAGCGAACAAACTTCGCAAAGTCTTCAAGAAACAGGGCGGACTCCTATCGGCAATATTTCTAACTGTTTCGGACGAAGAATTTGGCCGGGACCAAGACTATGAATTGGTTATCTTTGGCGCTATGCGAGTCCTCGACCACAACGACTCGAAAAAACGCAGGGAGGCCCAAAAACTGGTCGACAAGATTGAGGCAGAGCTGGAACAATGCGATGGAATCGAGGTGGAATCCTCGGAACTACGGAGTGAAGCAGAAATCAGCCTTGCCGATATTCGGGTAATGAAGAGGTGGGAAAACGACATCGATCTGACCCTTCGCGAAGAGGGTGAAGATGCCGTTCCTCCTGTTGGCTGAACCAAGCGACCACCCGCCGGTGGCTAGGATTACCGGTGTTGCTGTTTCAACATGCGGTAATAACAGCTTTGGCTGATGCCTTATTTCAAAATCCGCCAGAAACTGAACTAACGGCCAAGCTGGATTCGATTATTTCAACAGATAGTAACTAAAGCCAAACCCAATGCGAGCAGGAATTTACGTCAAGCAGCCGACCGATTACCGGGCATTTATCCCGGCAGATCTACCGCCCGATCCACCGATTGCGATGGACGCGGAGCTGCAGAAGCTGCTGTCGGACGCCGATCGAGCGCTAGGCCGACTGGACGGAGTGGCAACGGTGCTTCCCAACCCAGACCTGTTCGTCGCGATGTACGTTCGGCAGGAAGCCGTGCTCATGCGGCACAAAATACCGAGATGAGTCAAGAAAATGGTATATCAAATTCAAGGACCGCAATGGAGTCTGGCAGCGAGTTCCCGGCTACACAGATAAGATGGCGACATCACAGCTTGCCTCCGAATTGGAGAGAAAACAGCAGCAGATTCAATCGGGACTAACAGACCCACATGAATCGGGGAAGCTCCGTCCACTAGAGGAGCACCTAGCAGAATTTCAGCGATTCTTGGGCGATAAAGAAAATTCCACGAAGCATGTTGCGCAAACTGTGAAGCGAGTCCAACGAATTTGTCGCGGTTGCAAATTCGAGAATTGGAAGGATATTTCGCCATCTTCGGTTGTGAATTGGCTTGCGTTAGAGCGGGAACGTGGGGCGATAGGTGGCGATAGGTGTCAAGACTAGTAACTATTACCAGGCCGCGCTGAAAGAGTTTTGCAACTGGTTGGTCAAAGATGGACGGGTTCCCTCAAATCCGGTCGCTCATCTGCAATCGCTGAATCCTGATCTAGACGTACGTCGCCAACGCCGGTCGCTAACGGATGAACAATTTGCCGCATTGATTGAATCGGCGATGAATGGTCCACCGATTGAGTGCCTAAGTGGACCGGACCGAGCAATGCTTTACATTCTTGCCGCTTGGACCGGATTCAGACGGAAAGAACTCGCGTCGTTGACAATCCGTTCGCTTGACCTTGAGAGCTCTCCGCCTACGGTCCGCTGCGATGCCGGGTACAGCAAACGCAAGAGAAATGACATTGTTCCCCTGCACGACATAGTCGTTGAAAGATTACGAAGTTGGCTAGAGCAACGAGGACAGACCCCCGCAAGTGAACCACTGTTTTCGCTGCAAACGAAAAGTGGTGGGTTGCGTCGAACCTCCAAAATGATGCGTGTTGACCTGACAAACGCTGGGATCCCATATTGCGACGAAGACGGGCTATATGCGGACTTCCACGCTAACCGTCATACCTTTATTTCAAACTTGGCAAAGGCAGGCGTGACGCCAAAACTTGCACAGTCAGTAGCTCGGCACAGCGACGTGAACCTTACCTTGGGGGTCTATTCGCACGTCGAAATGAACGAACAGGCCGCCGCGATCAATGCGTTGCCGGCACCGCCAGTGACCTCAGCCGCTATCGTGCGGAAATCCTTGGACAACGGTTTGGACAACACGACACCGAAGATGGGCGACGAAACTCCCGTTGTCCAAATAGTTGTCCAAACTTCTGGCTCGGGATGTCCCGAGCTGGCAGAGTTCGTCACCAACGATGGGAACGAGCGGCGGGTCGAGAATGACCAGAAACCCTTGCCGCAAAAGGCTTTAGTCACCCTCTGTCAACAACTGGCAGAGGGTGACGATAGTAGCGGAAGAGGGACTCGAACCCCCGACACGCGGATTATGATTCCGCTGCTCTAACCAACTGAGCTATTCCGCCAAGTCGTTAAATAGTAAGACTTTATTGACCGAAACGGACAGACAAGAATGAAGGTGACACCTGACACCGTTTTTGGTCGATTCATGTCCAGTTCCAAAAAGATATCCAACGACCAAGGCAATGACAAGCCGTCCAAACTCACCCAAATTTTCCGCTATTTGCCCCTGCAACGAATAATCTCGGCCACTAAAATTTCGCCAACCCAGGTCGGCACGGCCAGTAGCCTTGTAAGAAAGATATTCCTCGCCGACGTCGCTGACTTCAGGGCGTGACAGCTTCGCAGCCCAGACCATCCGCGAAGAACATCGGCATTTCCTTAAATGCAAGGAGGTTCGACATGAAAGCGGTATTCGCAGCACGCTACGGTCCGCTCGAAGGCTTACTACTTGGCCAAGTGGCTACACCGCAGCTTGACGGTGCGAACGTTCTGGTCCGAGTGCACGCCGCAGGCCTTCATGTCGGGGACTGCTTCACCGTTCGTGGTAAGCCTTTCATTGTTCGCATGGAAACGGGCTGTTTGCGACCGACCAGCGGTATTCCTGGGTACGACTTCTCTGGTGTGGTTGAAGAGGTTGGCGAAACTGTCGACGGTTTTCAAATCGGCGACGAGGTATTCGGTTATTGCTTGGGTAGCTGCGCCGAATTTGTCTCGGTAGCCGAAAACAAGCTGGCTGCGAAACCAAAGAGTCTAACTTTTGTCGAAGCCGCTGCCCTACCCACGTCCGCGCTGGCGGCATTGCATGCTTTGCGAGACGTTGCCAAATTGCGGGCCGGCCAATCTTTGTTGATCAATGGAGCTTCTGGTGGCATTGGCACTTTTGCAGTGCAAATTGCCAGAGCTTTCGGCGCCACAGTGACCGGTGTTTGCAGCGGTTCGAACGTGACACTGGTGAAATCGCTCGGTGCCGACCACGTTATTGACTATGAAAAAGAGGATTTTACCGAATTCGGACTGCAATATGACTGCATCCTGGACAATGTCGAGAACCGCAAACTATTCGAGGTTCGTCGTGCACTAAAACCCAGTGGAACGTTGATCTGTAACAGCGGAACTGGCGCAAGCGGATTGACGTTTTGGGTTCGTTTGCTCAAGCCACTGATTCTTTCTCCGTTCACCAAACAGCGGCTTTGCCGATACCTCTCGACTCCAACTCGCAAAGATCTTGAAGTGCTCGGCGAAATGGTTGTCAATGAAATACTTCGGCCGGTTGTATCAGAAGTGCATACGCTTGAGTCAGTCGTCCAAGCGTTGCAGGCGTTGGAAACTGGGCACACGGTCGGGAAACGAGTCGTCCGCGTGATGGAAAGCTAAATAAACCACTGCATTTCGCGTCACACCTACGATAGCGTCGGCGCGCTCAATGACTCGCCATCCCGAGGTAGGTCATATTGGATCCATTCCGCGCTTAAATGAAAATCAATCGAATCCAAACGACCGGGGCCTAAATTCTTGTAGGCGTGCGGAACATTCGCCGGTCCAATCACCAGCGAGCCCGCCGCCGCCTCAAATTGCTGATCGCCAACTGTAAATTGTGCACGTCCCTCGAGGATATGAAAGATCTCGTCATACGGATGCACATGCAGATTGGGGCCTTCACCGATGACATCGGTGCTGTAGCGAATGACGACACAATCGACGCCAAAATGACGTCCTTCTTGCGATCCCAGCGGTGGACTTGAGCTCTTGAGCCACTCTTCGGGCTGAATATGAACGGGGTTGATTTTGCTTGGTTTTGGCATTGTCCTGCCTTTGCTTGCTGACCAGCTGATCCAAAAGGGATGTTCACGAATCGCGAAGACTTGTTCGTTATTTTACCACGAAAGACAAAGCAAAGCAGCGATTGCGCCATTCTGAGTCGATCGAGTAGGCATGTGCAACGCGAGCCGGGTCTTGCGAATTCCACGCGTCTTTAGCCGCGAACTTTGGCTAACGCCGATTCGAGATTGTAGGGTGGTGCGAGTGAAAGTGTGTTGGACATGATGGCTCTTTCGAGTTCATGGACTTGCTGAATGATTTTGACGAATGGCGACGTCCGACGGGCCACTGCCCGACGCGTTGTCGGGCAGTAGCTTGGGACACGGACGACTAAGCAACCCTGCACGCCAGGCATTCGGCTTTCGGAAAGTCGATGTCTGGATCCGCGACGTGATTGAAGTAGTTGGTGAAGATATTCAAGGCGACGTTCGCCACCACTTCGGCAAGATCGCCGTCGGTAAAGCCATGATCACGCAGCTCTTGCAGGTCGTCGCCGCTGACACGGCCGCGCTGGTCGACCAGCTTGCGTGCGAACCGAATCAGCGAGTCACTCTTGGTGTCGATCGCGGATCCTTGACGAGCGTCGCGGATCTGATCCGGGCTCAGACCCGCCGACTTGCCGAGCGCTGAATGAGCGGCGAGGCAATAGTCGCAATGGTTCGCTTCGCCGACAGCCAGGGCGATCTGCTCGCGCTGCTGGTTGGTTAACGATCCGCTGGCCAGCTCGCCGCTGAATTGCAGGTAAGCACCCAGAGCGGCGGGGGAATTGCCGATCGCCCGCATCATATTGGGGACCATACCAAGCTTGTTCTTGACGGCCGAGAACAGTTCGGCGGACTTGCCCGTGGCGTTTTCAGGCGAGAGTTGATGAATTCGAGTCATGACTTGATTCTCCAGTTAGAAAGGTTCAGAAACAAAAGACAGAAACGCTCCGACGACACTCGATTCGGGGCGAGCGAACCACTTAATCATTTTCCGTGCCAACCCTGACCTGTATGGCGCAAGTCGTTTTTAGTCAATCACTTACGGTCATTTCATCGCCTGATTGCGACGCCACGATATTTCGTGGATAATCGAAATTTCGTGATCGTTGCACGAGTTTACGTTGCGACTGGGACCACTGAATGAGCCTTCACAAACACGCGATATTCGGCGATCCGACCAGGATTCTGCTGGCGATTTCCGGAAAGCATCACTTGCCGGAACTACTCCCCTTGGCGGTTCGATTATTGGCGCCCGATGAGCAAGTTGCTTTGGTTCGGATTTGGTTGGTGCGTCCGCCGGACGAAGGCGATTGCTCGAACTGCCGGATGGCGAGCGAGTGCAGTCAACGGCAGCGGTGTTTGCATTTGGTGGCCAGCTACGGGCATTCACGCCATGGCCACGACCGACATTGGGAACGGACGACGGGTGATTTCCGTCGCATGCCAATCGCTGTTCGCAAGATTGGTCATATCGCCGCGTCGGGAGAGACAGTTCAGATCAAAGACGTCTCGGCCAACTCGCAGTGGATTGTACGACCCGATTGGGTTCGCGACGACGCAGTCAATCGTTCTTTGGTTTGCCGCTTCGGTATCGCGACGAAACGCTCGGAGTCCTGGCGTTGTTCTCCCGCGAACCGCTGGAGGATTCCTGCTGCGATTGGCTGCGGATGATCGCCGATCATCTGGCTGCGGCGATCGCTAACGCTCGAGCGGTGGATGAGATTGAATTGCTTAAAGCGCGGCTGGAACAAGAGAACGAGTACCTGCGTGAAGAAGTCGAGGTGGCGTCGTTTGGCGAATTGGTTGGCAACAGTCCGGCGCTGCAGATGATCAGTCAGCAGATCAACCTGGTCGCTCCTACGGATTCTTCGGTTTTGATTCTCGGCGAAAGCGGGACGGGGAAGGAGCTGATCGCTCGAGAGCTGCATCGTCGCAGCAACCGGTCCGATCGTCCGCTGATCAAAGTGAACTGCGCGGCGGTTCCTCGAGAATTGTACGAAAGCGAATTTTTCGGCCACTCCAAAGGATCGTTTACCGGCGCGCTGCGAGATCGTGCTGGTCGGTTCGAACTGGCTGATGGCGGCACGTTGTTTCTCGATGAAATCGGAGAGATCCCGCTCGATCTTCAGGCAAAGCTATTGCGAGTCTTGCAGGAAGGTGAACTGGAACGGATTGGCGAAGAACGGACGCGGCGATTGGATGTGAGACTGATTGCGGCCACGAATCGCAACCTTCGTCAGGAGTCCGCCGAGGGAAAATTCCGCCAGGATCTTTTTTATCGGCTCAGTGTGTTTCCAATCGAACTTGCTCCGCTGCGCGAACGTACCCAAGATATCCCGCTTTTGGCAGAGCACTTCCTTGCGAAATTCGCACGACGATTGGGGCGAAGGCCTTTGAAGCTCACTCTGGCGAACGTCCAGCAGTTGCAGCGGTACGACTGGCCCGGAAACGTCCGCGAACTGCAGCATGTCTTAGAGCGAGCGGTTATCATCGCCACAGACGGCAAGCTGCGACTTGACTTGCCAAAGGAGACATCAATGCAGCAACCAAAGATGCCAATGCAGGCGAACGAAGCCTCACACGAGCGGGTACTGACAGACCAAGAGTTGCGAGACTTCGAAAGAGAAAACATTCGTCGGGCGTTAGCTGCGACAGGCGGAAAGGTCTACGGTCGTGGTGGCGCCGCCGAAATGCTCGGGCTTAAGCCAACAACCCTGCTGTCGAGGATCCGAGCGTTCGGACTTCGCAACTGAACGGCTCCGCGGGCGATGATGAATCGCATCGCAGCCCCGAAGCCAAAGTTTTTCCTCATAATGCGATTCATCGCGACACCTGCAGCTAAACCGTTGTCGCAATATGGCGTACGACCTGTGTTCGTTGAAAGCCGTCAGGAATTTTAGCGTGCCGTGCCGGCGAATCTTGTGTCGCGACAAGCTGGGAAACGGCAAAGAGGGGCTCGATGCCGATTCTGGCATCTTCGCCCCGAAAATCACGGTACCGGAGACGAATTTTGCTAAAACCCGATGCCTTTGGCGTTCGTCTTGATTTTGCAAAGGTACATGTCGGCAGTAATAAAAAGGGTCGAACCGTCTTCGCCAAACGTGCAGTTGGCAGTTGCTTCGCCCGTATTGAGTACGCCCAGCAATTTTCCCGAAGGATGGAACACCAAGACGCCGCCGGGACCGGTTGCCCAAATATAGCCCGCTTGATCTACCACCATGCCGTCCGGCAGCCCTTTCTTTTGACCAACCCATCGAGTTGCATCATAGAAAATTTTGCCTTCGCCTAAGGTGCCATCGTCTTTGACCGGAAAGGCTTTCCAGATGGCCGCTTCGGGATCGGACTGAGCCACGTACAGCGTCTTTTCGTCCGGAGAAAACGCAATACCGTTGGGCCGAGTCATCTCGTTTGTAAGCAACGTCACGTTGCCGTCCTTAGACAGACGGTAGACGCCGCACCAATCGAGTTCTCGGGCGGGGTCTTCATATCGTTTGGGCAAGCCATACGGCGGATCCGTAAAATACAAATCACCGTTGGAATGAAACACCAAGTCATTGGGACTGTTGAAACGCTTGCCTTGATATCGACTGGCCAACACGGTGCGCGAACCATCGGCATTCAAACGTGCCACTTGGCGATCACCATGTTGGCACATCACTAGCCGCTTTTGCGAATCCAGCATCAGGCCATTCGAACCTGGTTCTTCGCCCGTGAACGGTTCCGCGCCGGTGAAGCCACTTCGTTCGAGAAAAACGGACTTCTGTTTGCCGTCCCAGCGAACGATCTGATTCCGAGGAATATCAGAAAAAAGCAGTTCCTGGCGACTGGCAATCCACACTGGACCTTCAGACCATTCAAACCCGTCTGCCAGAATTTCTATCTGAGAAGATTCCGGAACCAATGCATCGAAGGCGGGATCAAGACGTTCCACAGTTCCCAGAATTTTGGTATTGGCATCTTGGCCAGTCGCCCATGCGCAAGCGATTCCGCAGCACAACCAAATCAAACAGTTCATTTTGTTTTGCATCGATAGGCCTTCATTTCAACTGGGGATTTTGAACCAAAGAACTTCCGAAATTTCTTTGTTCAACGGAAGCTTCGAACTCACATGGTACGCTGGCCCACGGACGCTCGCAAGCTTTGACACCACAATCATCGCCCCGCTTTGTCGCTAGAAAAGGACGATTCGTCAGGGGTTCGAATCACGATGGCGGGAGCTTTGGATCTTCCGCGTCTGATTCATTGACGACGTACGAATCAATCACGTCGTCATCGGGCGAACCAGAGCGGCTACTGCCTTGCACCGACCAACCGGAAGTGGACGTAAACGTGCGAACTTGGAAGTTGGCCTTTAACCAAGCCACAGTCCAATGGCGATACAGCGAGCGGCACGCGGGCACCAGCAGACTGAAGCCCAGCACATCGGTGAGAATTCCGGGTGTCATGAGCAGCAGTCCCGCGGCAAAAATCATGAACGCGTCCACCACGGATGTGGTTGGCATGCCGCCGTCATTGAGTTCGGCTTGAATCCGCCGCAGCGTATTGAAGCCTTGCCGCCGAGCTAACGAGGTGCCGATGATACCCGTGACGATGGCAATCAAAATGGTATACGGCCACGTAATTAGCCCTGAAAGCTGAATAAGCAATAGGAGTTCGACCAGCGGCACAACGACAAACAAAATTAAGAGTCGCATCGTTTAGCGAACGCTTTCCAGTCGTTTTCGACTAATGTTTTTCGCGAATGCGAATATCTTTGAAGCGGACCACGGCCGTATCATCGTGGTTTTGCAACCCAACGAATCCTTTTTGCTGTCGGTCCGAATCATGGTCCACAATCATTTCACCGTTGAGCCAAATCTTGATATTCGCGCCGGACGTTTCAATCTTGGCATGATTCCATTCGCCCGCAGGCTTGGACATGTTCTTGGAAGCGGCAACCACGTCATATAAAGCGCCGGTGGTGTAGGTCTGAGGTTCGCGTCCATGATCGTCCAGGATCTGCATTTCATGGCCGGTAAAGGCTGGATTCTTTTCGGTACCGGATCGCAAGAAGACTCCGCTGTTTCCCTTGGTGTTGATGGCAAACGCAAACTCCAGCACAAAGTTGTCGTATTCCTTTTCCGTGCGTAGCCACGATCCGCTGACTTCAGGATTGGTCGACCAGTTTTCGCCCTTCTGGCCGATAATCTCGCCATCATCCACGGACCATTGTCCGCCGTGCATTTGGACCCAACCGTCTAGATTTTTGCCATTAAATAGCGATTGCCATTCGTCCGCCATGGCGAAATTGGTGATGGCCATCGCCCATATCCAACTGTAGATACCTGTTCGAATATTCATCTCGTGCGCCTTCTTATAAACTGTGGTTACGAATCTATGAAAAACAGAAAATCGACGGAGCGAACCGACTATGACTTGCGAATAAAATGCGCCGCGTAGCTGCGAACTTGCCGACCGTTCAGCACGTGCACCATTCGCAACTGCTGTACCGTGGAGTCGCTGAATTGCGCGAGTGGCACGTGTACCCATTTCTTGTTGAATCGCTTGGCCAGTCGCCGCCAGCCAGCGCCGGGCGGATAGGCCGACAGCAACGCCACTTGCGGACACTGGCTGTGCAGGCAAGCGGCGGCCAAGATTCGTTCCTCTAAGGTTTCGGTAAAATCCAAACGAGGATCATGCCAGATATCGGGAATCATGATGGGCGGAAACAGAAACATGGCGCCGCCGTACGTGGCCAATGCAATTCCGGGCCCAACCATTTCGGCCGCAAAGTCGGTGGCATAAAACGCCAACGTCGATTCTTCTTGATGTTCTGCGAACCACGTCGACCGCCACGGATAATCTCGCGGATCCGCTGGCGAATCGAACAGCATCACTGCCGCGTCCAAGGTGCCTCGGCTGGGAGGCAATTCCTTGACATAGATTTCGCCCGTATGCCAATTCCGCAGCGTATCGCGAATGTCGATCCCGTCTTTGATACTAGTGGTGAATTTTTCTGTCTTGATCAGATCGGTGCCCATAATCTGTTTCGCTCGATCAAACACATGCGAACGAAAGTTTTCGATCTTCTGATCTTCCGGTGGCCAACTGCATTGTCCCAGCGGATTCCAACGCATCTGCCATTCCTTTTGGTCGATCTTGTCGGGCCGAGTTTGAATGTCGCAAGATCGCCACAGGACGGGTGGACCCGGAAGGCGACTGACAGCGTCCAAGATATCGCCATCCGGCAACCGGATGCGATCAATGGACAGTTGGGCGTGCGGCAGACCATGAGTGAATTCGTACGGGTATTCCCGAGCGGTCTCGGCCACGTGCAGCCATAACCGTCACCGCAAACCTGCTTGGCAGCCACGACAATATTGTACAAATCGGGCGTCAAACGACGCTCCATCAACGTCAGATTACGAATGTAGCGCAACAAGCAAGACAACAGATGGGGCGTAATCTTGCGAGCTCGTCCGCGAAAATCATCCAAGTACCGACTACGCGCCGCAATCAACAGTTCTTTGATACCGTCGACCGACAGGTTTTCGTCGTCTTCCAGTTCCGCTCGAGCCCGTTCGTATAGCCCGGTAATGAATGGCAGTTCGCCCATCAGGAAGATCAGTGTGCGTGGATCGACCTCCAGCAAGTCGGTTTCTTCGACAAAATCGCCTTCCGCGTCTACCGGATGTTGTTCTGTGAATGCTTCGCGAATCCAAGGCCAATCCAAAATGGAACAGACAAATAGAATGGATTCAAATTCGGTATCCAATTGGCGCAAGCGATGCGCCATATAGCGAATTCGCTGCGTAGGCTGACCGTCAGGCGGACGACCAATGGCGGGCAAGACGGCGGCCGCAAATTGTTCAATGCGAACCTTCTTTAACGCGTACGGATCAGGCAAAACGGCGGAAAGAGATTCGAATTGAGCCGTTTCCAGATCTATAAACCGAGTTGGAATGTGTTCGCCCAGCGCGGTTCGCAACGCGGCAATGACGGGTTGGCAAGGGTCAATCGGCACATAGCTAAGGCGTTGGTCGGGCTGTTCGGCCGCTTCACTATCGGGCGTCCATTCGGCATAGCCGGACGGTTCCTTTTGCACTACCACCGACGCCGTCGGCAGCAATTGGATTCCCGCTTGCACATGCTGCTGGAACGATTCTGGCAGCGGTACGGCAACGCAATCAAATTTGCTTTCCAACATGATCCGCCGCACTTGCAAGGCAAAGTCGCCACTGCCGTGAATGACTGGCAAGACGGTAATGTTCGAACCGATTTGTAACAAGTTGATGTAGGCATCAATGGATTCGCTTGTGCGCGAAGGGAATTCTAAAACAACAGATCGTCGTCTTCGTCGTCATCATCATCGTCGTCGAAGTCGGGGTGCATGGGATCGTCTTGCGAAAAGAAGAAGTCGCCCAATCCTAGCGGCACACTGTCGCCACCCAGCGTCCGACGTTGCCGTTCGGCCAACGAATCCAAATCCAGTGCGTCGTCACCCAAGCACGCGGCCAACGCTTCTTGCCACAGCTGGTCTTTGCTGACGGGATGATCGCCGCCCGAGCCATGCGCTTCATGGCGTAACGCAAAAGGTTGATGCCGTCGCGAGTGGAAAAATCGAGCTTCAATTCATGTGATTTTTGTAGGAAGTCTACGGTTAGCGCTAAGATGTCGGCTTCGGCAAAGGGCAGATGGTATTTCAAGATCTCCATTTCATCCGCTTTGGTGGGATAGCCCAATTGCAAAGTCGGTTGCAGTCGACTCAGGATGTAGTCTGGAATCTCGTACGTGGATTCATCTTGGTTCATGGTGACCGCACAGCGAAAATCGGGGTGAGCGGAAATGGAGATTCCGGCCACAATCGATTCCACATAGCGTCGATGATCCAACAACGGCGCCAAGCTGGCCCAAGACTTTTCGTTCATACGATTGCCTTCGTCCAAGAGACAAACGCCACCTTTCAACATGGCGGTTACCAGCGGCGAAGCGTGATAGGCAATCTTACCGTTTTCGGCCAAGACGGGCGTGACCAACAAGTCTTCCGGCCGAGTGTCCGCGGTACATTGATAAATGTAAAGCGGTTGCTTTCGCATCTTGGCGGCGGCCATGCCCAGCCGCTGTCTTGCCAATGCCCGGAGGGCCAACCAATCGCGGAGCCAGCGGCAAGTCCGCTTTGTCCACTACCAGCCAGCACGCCAACAACTGATGCAAGATCTCTGTTTGGCCAATCCATTCGCTATCGACGTTATGGGGGTGGCTCAGGTGCAACGCCACTCCGTCAATCTCGATCACTCGACCTTCCGCTGCATTCTCTTTCTTGTGCATGTTCGTCCTATGAGCTGAAGCGTTCGTCCCTTTTGGACTCGGACGAACGGCGACAGCCTTCGCGAGTCCACAACAGACAAGTATTACGGAATTACCGCTTGCGTCCAGGCATGGCAATCGTTCGAACAGGTGTATTTGCGGTGATTGTAGCGATTCTGGCGATGCGTGGCTCGAATACGAGCGAACTTGAGCGTCAGCAAACCACACGACACCAGATTCAAACCGTCACTTTTTTGCCGAAACGTGACCTATCCTTGGTTAATTGCTCAACGTTTGTTCTCTTTTGTCAACACGCTACAGGTTCATTGTGAACATGTCTGGTTCTGATCGTCTGCCGCCCGTCTTTCGCTGGCCGATTCGATTCTGTCTTGCTGCCGCGGTGGCATGGTGCATGATTCCGCTTTCGCCCAGTACGGTCGATTCGGACTTCTGGGGCCACGTGCAGTATGGACGAGACACCTTGCGGTTCGGCGTTCCTGAGACTTCGACCTACAACTATACCGCGATTGGCTATCCTTGGATCAATCATGAAAACCTAGCCGAAATCACCTTCGCGTTGTGCGTTGATAATCTAGGCGCCGGCAGTGTGTTGTGGCTAAAAGCAGCCATGGCAATGTTGGTGTTGGGATTAATGTTGTGGAACGCCAAACGCAACGACCAGGAACAACCAGTCGACTTCTTGGTACTGATTGGCACACTGATCTTGTGTGCCATTAGTTTGTCATTCTACTGGGGCATGCGACCTCAGTTCTTTTCCTTCACGCTGTTTGCTGTGATGATTTGGTTATGCGAAACCGCGTTTCATCCCTGGCGAAGTTTGTTTGTCACGCCAGACCATGATTCTGGTTGCGAACCTACGATCGAATTTCGCTGGGCGTCGAGTCGATCGCTGCGATTGCTACTGTTGGTGCCAGTGGTCCTGTGGATTTGGGCCAATTCGCACGGAGGTTTCTTGGCGGGACTGTTTGTATTTGGCGCGATTCTCGCCGGCCGGATGTTCGAATCGATTGTTTGGTTGCGAAGATTAGACATTCGCTTGTTAAGTTTCCTGGCAGGCATCGGCGTTGTTTCAGCACTCGCCACCTTGGTGAACCCTTACGGAATCGAATTGCATCTATGGCTGTTTCGATCCCTGGGTGTTCCTCGGCCCGAGATTCTGGAATGGCATCCGACAAACTTGTGGTCCGCCGACGCTTGGAAGATTTGGACCATTATCGGAGTTTCAGCGACGGGATTCTTGCTGTTCGAACAGAAGCGAGACTGGATCAAGATTGCGGTGATGAGTTTAGTGTTGTACCAGACATTGCAGCACCAACGTCACTTGCCGTTTCTGGTGATCCTGTTTGGCATGTGGACACCAACGTATGTGACCAACGCGTTTCGCCAACTGGGATGGAGCGTGCCGTTGTCGCTGATACCGGAAAAGAAACAAGCTCGGTTGGCGCGCACACTGGGCTTTGCCGGCGCATTTCTGGCCGTGGTGTTTACGTTCAAAGCGTTGCCTCGTTTCCAAGGCGTGTGGGTCGATCGAACCGTGTACCCCGTGTCCGCGCTGGAATACATGCAACAGCATGACATCTACGGCAAGGTGGTTGTTTCGGCCGAATGGGCTCAATACGTCTTGGCGGTCTCGGGCGCTCGATCTGCCGAAGAAGCTGTCGATGCCAACGGCAAACCGATCAAGAATCTGGTGGCGTTTGACGGTCGCTTTCGCACTTGTTATCCGCAAAAAGTGGTCGACATGCACTTTGACTTTTTGATTGGTCCGGGCGACGCCAGTAAACGATATCGAGGCCCTGAATCGCCACCTGCCGATGCGCGACGAGTCCTTCGTTTTGAATCGCCGGACTTGGCTTTGATCTCCAGATCCAAGCCGCATTCGGTGGCAGTGATGAGCCAGATGGAAGAAGACTGGGTTCGACTTTATCAAGATTCCACGGCCGAAGTGTGGGGCCGTCGAGATCGTTTTGACAATCCCGAACTGGCCACGTTTGTTCCCTTGGCCGCTCGCTATTCCGCCGACCAACTCGAATCCGGCCGCACGCTGTTTCCAGCTGCGCCAGAATCTTCGCTGCATTACGTCAGCCAACCATTGATGTCTAACCAACAAGGTTCTTCGCAATGAATGCGCACAATAAACTGATCGATACCGTCTCTGCGATTACGTCGGCAAGCGTTGGTTCACCCGCGACTGGTTCAGCGACGACTGGTTCGGCGACGACTGGTTCAGCCGGACTGACCACGGAAGAACGAGTTCGGCAGACTTTGAACGAACTTGATCAACTGGCCAGACAACTAAACGAAGACGATCAATATTCGCCCAGCGTTCCCGCGACGTTACCCGAAACCGATACGTTGGTTTCGATCGTGGTGCCGATCTTTAACGAAGTAAACACACTGCGAAAGATTACCGCTCGCTTGCTGTCCATTCCGCTGAACACAGAAATCGTTATGGTGGACGACGGCAGCACGGACGGCACCATTGAACAACTTCATGAACTAGCCAAGCTTCCCAACGTCAAAGTCATCTTGAAGGCACAGAATTCAGGGAAAGGCGCTGCGTTGCGCACGGGCTTTGAACACACGACGGGTGACGTCGTTTTGGTGCAAGACGCGGATTTGGAATATGATCCTCGAGACATCCCCGGTTTGATCCAGCCCATCATCGAGAACCAGGCGGACGTGGTGTACGGTTCACGCTTTCTGACGGAACAGCATGAAAATTCGTCGTTCATTCATCGCTTGGGGAACAAAGTTCTGACGTGGTGTTCTAACGTGACCACTGGCCTGGGCCTGACCGACATGGAAACGTGTTACAAGGTCTTTGACGGTGACGTGATTCGCCAAATTCCCGTTCGCCAAAATCGCTTTGGGTTCGAACCGGAGGTGACCGCCAAGATCGCTCGGCGAGGACTCCGCGTGGTCGAATTGCCCATTCGCTATGTCGCTCGTGACTGGCAAGAAGGCAAGAAAATCGGCATCAAAGACGCCATCTCGGCGTTCTACTGCATCTGCCGCTACGCGCTGCGAGATTAAAAAGCTGGCAGGCTGGTTTAAACCGCTTTCAGTCAGTTCAGTAAGCGTAAGCGATTGTTTCCAAACGCTTTCTCGTCAAGATGTTTCGTCCGGGGCTAGCGCCCAAGCGGCTGGATTGTTTGTGGTCACGTCGCCGAGGAATACGAAGAAGGCGTTGGTCGTGTCGATGTTTCGTCCGGGGCTAGCGCCCAAGCGGCTGGTTTGGCTGTGGTCACGTCGCCGAGGTACCGAACCAAAGTTGATCTGGTTCGGCAAGAACATCGGTGGCCCCAACGTAATTGCCTGCCGAAGTCCGCGAGCAACCAACGCCTGAAAAATCACCAGAATTCTCCGGCAGTGGCAACAGTTAGCGAGTATCATCTAGGCTCGAAGCAGTTGAATTCGTTTTCCCCAGGCGTTGGTTGGACTTTTCTTGAAAGGGATTCTTGTGTGCGTTACATGCGTTTCATGGTTACTTTCTTCGCGGCGTGCTATTGTATTCTCGGCAGTATTCAAAACGTGTTGGCTCAGGACGTGGACGTTTTCGAGTTCAGGTGCCACGCTGGCCGATACTCCGCAGGACAATTTGTCTTCATCGCCAGTGAAGTGGTTGTCGCAGGAGTGGAAGACGGCCAAGATGCGGTGGCGTTTACCTACGTTCCGTCACCCGACGACGTGCCGTTGCCAGGTCCGCTGGCATTTTCGTTGGGCGAAGGTGGTTTCATTCCGAATGATCCGCTGCAGATGTTGCAAATGCCACAATTCGAAAATGAAATCCAATTGGTGGATGACCAGATCCAGCAGCTTCGGCAACTTCGACAAGATGTCGGTCGGATCAACCGCAGCGTAATGAGCAAGTACATGCCCAAGCCGGGCGAGCGTCCCAGTGCACCGCCAGACTTTCAGGCCATGCAAGCAGAAATGCAAGAAGTCCAGGCCACGATTCGAAAAAAGACACAGGAAGGATTGCAGCAAATCTTGCTTCCTCATCAGTTGGAACGGTTGGAACAGGTCCAAACGCAATTGAGCTTTCGAAATCAAGGTGTTGCCACGTTGGCTGGCGACAAGTTGGCCGAAACATTATCGCTGACCGACGAACAGCGGCAGCAATTGCGAGAAAAACAACGCGAATATCAACAGCGTTTGCGAGAAGAAATTGATCGGCTCAAGCAAGACCTGCAAGACGAAATCATGAGCGACGTTCTGACGATTTCTCAAACGCAGAAGCTGAAGGAAATGTTGGGCGAACGGTATCAAGTCCAGCAGCGAGAACGGCGTCCCTGATTCGTTCCACAACGCCCGAATCCAAAAACTGATTCCGCCAAACGCTGGGCCGTTACGGTGATTCAATTGCGAACACGCACCAGCATCGATTCCAAGAATTCGCGGTTGGTGGGCAACAAGCTATGCGACAGCATCTGCCGCGCGGTCATCCAATGGACCGATTCCACTTCTTCGTCGTTTGGCTTAATGGAATCAAAATCCTCGACGTGGGCGTGCCACCAGTGGAGCTGAATTCCAGAACGAGCTCGATTGGTCCACAGCCGTCGAATGGGCGTCGCTTCAATCGATAGCTCTTCTTGCATTTCGCGGACCAACGCCTGTTCTTCCGTTTCGCCCGGTTCGATGCCGCCACCGGGAAAGCAAAACTTCCGAGGTGCTCGGACGTATAAAGACCGGCGGATCACCAGAAATTTTTCTTCGCGCAGGAAGACACCGATCGCACCCCGTCGACTCGGATGTCTGGAAAAACTCGATTCACGCGAACGGGGCATCGATCTCTTTCGAACAACAGAATGACAAACACACCACCTTCAGGCAACACTACCAAACCCAGCCATCGATCGCCAGATTGTTGTGACAAATTCCGTTAGGCCGTAAAGAAAGCGTGTTTTTTTCTGCAAATTCGAATCAGATTTGGATACGGGCCGTTTACACTTTGTGGCGGACAATTTCACCGTCCACTAGGTAGATGACTTCTTCGGCAATATTGCAAGAAATATCGCCGATGCGTTCGAATTGACGCGTCATATGTTCCAGACGCATCAGTGGCGGAGCGTTTTCCGGAATGCGATCGATTTCATATTCAATCTTTTCCAAGATTCGCTTTTGCGACGCATCCACTTATCCGTCTTTCCGAATCACCTCGTGCGCCAGATCCGTATCGCGATGAATCAACGCCGAGAGACTTTGGTTGACCATGTGCTGTGCCATTTCGGCAAGTTCGTTCAGACCGCCTACTTTGGTAAAGCGTTCCCAGTCACCCACGTCGGCAATGATGGCAGCCACATTTTCTGCCAAATCACCAATTCGCTCCAGACTGTCGTTAATCTTCAAGACGGCAATGACAAACCGAAGTTCCGAACCAATTGGCCGAGCGTTCTCTAAGACGCTGACACAATGTTCCTGCAGCTGGACTACGCGTGGTCAATATAGTAGTCGTCACTAACCACCGATTTGGCTAGCAACGTGTCTCGATGAACCAACGCCGTGATCGCTCGGGAAATAGCCACTTCCACCAGCTGCCCGATGGCAATGACTTCATTTTCCAGAGCTAAAATTTCTTGGTCCATAGTACGTGAGATTACCACGTTTGCCTCTCTCCACACAACGATTTGACTGACATTCCAGCAATTTGCGGCCAGAAACGTTCTAGTTTACGCGGTTCGATCCTTTGCAAGACCACCTTTCAATCACTATTCACTTTTACTTCACGATTTCTTAAAAACTTACTCGCTTCCCGGCAGAATTCGTGTCGTTACGGCGAACCAACAGGTCGCTATAATTCTGGTCGCAATCAACTTGGACGGTATTCGAAGGCAAATTATCAGACGGGTAAAACGATGGCAGTTGTGGAACGTACCAAAATACGACGAGAAGACCTGAAAGAGGGAGAAAACCTGTGCGAACATTGCACCGCCAAGTGCTGTCGCTATTTTGCGCTGCCCATTGACAAACCCACTGAATGGTCTGACTTTGAATTCATTCGTTGGTACCTGTTGCACGAACATGCCACCGTGTTTGTCGAAGGCGAAGACTGGTACCTGATGGTGCACACGGTTTGCAAGCATCTGCAAGACGATCATCGCTGCGGTATCTATGAAACCAGGCCACAAATCTGCCGAGACTACACCACGGAAAACTGCCGAATACGACGACGACTGGACATACGATCTGTACTTTGAAACGCCCGAACAGATCTACGAATATGCTGAAGCTGTATTGCCGGCGCGGCGAGGCCAGGGGATTCGTAGTCGCAAGCCCAATCTGTTGCCGGTGTTGAATTAGTCGATTCGTTTGATTCGAACCAATCACGCGCATGGTTGGTTGTCGCCTTACTGCCGAAGCGCCGATGCTTGCGGATGTGCCACTTCGCATTTCCTTTTCGATTCACCGTTTTGATACGAAATCCATTTCATGATTGATCCGCGTACGCTAAAAGGTTTCCGAGACTTCCTGCCTGAAGCAATGATGGCTCGAGAACAGTTGATCGATACGGCGCGAACCGTCTATCGTTCGTTTGGTTTCAGTCCGATTGATACGCCCGTGTTGGAGCTGTTGGAAGTCTTGCAAGGCAAAGGAGGCGACGAATCGGATCGCCTGATGTACAGCTTTGAAGATCACGGCGGTCGCAAAGTGGGCATGCGTTTTGACCTGGCCGTCCCACGTTGCTCGCTGCCGCGCGCACATTCATGAACTTGGAACACCGTTCAAACGGTATCACATTGCCAAAGTTTGGCGAGGTGAAAATACGCACCGCGGTCGCTACCGAGAATTCATGCAGTGCGATTTTGACACGATTGGCACCGAATCTCCGCCGCCGATATTGAAACCGTGTTGGTGATTCACCAGTTGATTCGAGCGATCGGGATCGACCGCTTTCAGATTCACATTAACAACCGTCAAGTGCTGTCCGGCCTTCTGGAACAGCTCGGTCTTTCCGAACACGCTGTGGTGATACTTCGCGCCTTGGATAAACTCGCCAAGATCGGTCCAGAAAAAGTAGCGGCCGAAATGGTTTCCGTTGCCAATGTTTCGGTCGAACAAGCGGACCAAGTGCTGCGGTGGTCCAGCCTGACCGGTTCGAATGATCAAATCCTGGATCAGTTGGATTCCATTGCGAGCCAAACGGCGACGGGCCAAGCAGGCGTGGAACGGCTTCGCGCCGTCATTGATGGAGCTCGCGCCGGCGGAGTTGCGGACGACGCATTGAAGTTGGATGTTTCCATTGCGCGAGGACTCGACTATTACACCGGCACGATTGTGGAAACGTTTCTGTCTGACTTGCCGGAAATTGGCAGTGTCTGTTCTGGCGGGCGGTATGATGACGAGCTTGGCCGGTTTGTACACCAAGCAGAAACTGCCTGGTATTGGGGCGTCTTTGGGACTGGATCGTTTACTGGCGGCGCTGGAAGAACTGAAAAAGATTGAAAAAATCAGCACGCCATCGCCGGTGTTCATTCCGTACTTTGATCAAGATCGGCTGCACGATTATTTGCGGATTGCCAACGCCATTCGGTCGACGGGCATGGGCGTGGAAGTTTATCCCGAGCCCAAAAAGTTGGGCCAGCAACTTAAGTATGCCGACAAACGAGGCTTCAAGGCGGCGGTGATTGCTGGTCAACGAGAATTGGATGCGGGAACGTGCCAAGTCAAGAATTTGGCGAACGGCGAAAGCCAAGAGGTTTCGTTGGACCAGCACGCAGCGGCCGTCATTTCTGCGCTGCAGAATATTGTCTATCCCGAATCGACCAACTAGGCGCGACGTCTGTTGGCGGACAGCCAAAAAACACAAATAGCCTACTTGGGCAGAGTCCTGATTGGTTCGTAGTCCCGCCTTCAGGCGGAATTGTTGCTCGACGGAATTTCCGTCTGAAAGGCGGCACTACAAGCTACAGGCGTTAACGAAAGCGTCAACGCGGCGTTGTCCGCCTACGCAACTCGGCTGACTTTTTGCACTTCAAAGTACAGCAATGCGTGGTCCGAGTAGGTTTGAATCCATTGGTCGGGATCGTCGGCCTGCGGCCAACCTCGGACGTCCACCTCACAATCGCCAAAGGCTTTGAATTGCAGGTGATCTGCGGCCACCACATGATCCAGATTCGATTCTGGGTAGGCGGAATGCGTCCCGTTGAAAAAAGTGAATTCGTTTGTCTTGGCCAGCAATCGCATTCGTTTGCTCGGATGTCGAGCTCGTCGGCTTAGTTCGTTCAATTCATCAACGGCGCTAATATCGTGACCGGCATAGGGATAATCCAGTCCCATCGTATTCAGATCGCCCACAAACAGATAGTTGGCGTGATCGGCTCCGGAGCGATCCAAGGTGCGGCGAAATTTCAACGCCAATTGCAACATGTCGTCTCGCAAGCCAAAACCCTTAGGGTCGGGCATACTTTTCAGATGCAAAAAAAGAATGGGGTAGTATTCTTGATCAATCGTCAGCGTCACCAGAACTCCAGGACGCAATCCCGGCTGACTCGATTTGAACTGCAGCTTTTGCGTGACAAAACCGCTGAACCCGTTTTTGATGCCAACCAGAATTTCTTGTGTTTGCGGCCCTTCCGTGATGTAAAACTGGTAACCGGGCATGGCGTCTACAATGGGCTGAAAAACGACGGAGCTTTCCACTTCGTACAGCGCCACCAAATCCGCTTTTTGCGCTGCCAGGAATTCGATGATTGGTTCGATCGGTTTCTTGGGACGCTTGGTGTTCCGGTCGGTTGCTCCGAAATGCTCGACGTTCCAAGACGCTACTGAAAATGCTTTGGCCATGATTGTTCGTTCCATCGCGGAAATGCCGTTTTTTTCGACGCGAAGTCTAGTCGATACCGCTTTCGCGTGGCGACCCCAAATAGAACCAGCATGTTCGAAAGAAAATCTAAAAAACGCCGCTAACCAAGAAAATTGGGCCAAGATCAACGATTGCACAGCGAATCGTTCAAAATAGGCTCGGATCTTCAAGCTCATGCCGCAAAAGGTGCTGCCATGTCCAGGAATGTTCTGTTCGAACCGGTCGAATACAAAAGCGAATCGACGTTGGCGGGAAGTTGGAAACGGTTCGGCTATCCGGACGGCAGGCGTTTTGATGAATTCCAATCGCACACGCGTCTGTTGGGTGCGCCGCTACTGCATTACACTCGAGGCATCTGTCCGGAAACGGGACGCAGCAAGCCCGCACGAGGCTGGATTGCGATTGGCCGATTTGCTGTGGGAATGATTGCGATTGGGCAATTTGCCGTCGGCTTGATGGCCATCGGTCAGTTGTCCGTGGGCTTAATAATTGGCTTGGGGCAATTCACGTTCGGACTGACCGCCGTCGGTCAGTTTGCCGTGGGGCTGGCATTTGGCGCCGGGCAATTTGCCACAGGATTGTTTGCCATTGGGCAATTCTCTTTGAGCGCTTTCGGTGCGGGGCAATTCGTTTGGCCCAAGGTAGCTATTCGCTGAGTGTCGGATGGCGAGCGAGCAAACCGGTGTGACATAAAAAAAGACGGATTCGAACCTGGGAGCTCGGAATCCGTCTTATGTCTTTAGTTAGTTATCTGCCGAACACTTCGGTTCGAATTACTTACTGGCGGCGTCGCAGGCCCAACAAGCCTAGCGCGCCAAACAGGGCCAACGCCATGGACGAAGGTTCCGGTACGGCCGTGATCACCGAACCAGCCGCGCCGTCACTGGCGATGGAAATGTTAACGCCGTCTACCGCTGCCGCACCGTTGACAAATGTCTTGCCCAGGTGTTCTGCAATGAAGGCGTCCGGAGTTTCATTCAGAAATGCCAATACGGCTCCGGGCTGCATGTCCACGATAGAAAGATTGATCGGATTACCACCGCCACCAAAGGTCGCCGAACTAGTTCCGTCAATCAGAACCTTGACGTCATTGACGACAAAAAACGGATTGAACTGAGAACCGTTGGTGACGTTGACGGTAGGTCCGTTGGCCGAATCGGGTTCACCACCCACGCCGTCATTTCCTGCGACCGTAATCGAAGCCGCATCCAGCGTGAACGAAAAGCCATCGCCCAATTGAATTCTTTGCTGAGCGTCTACGTCGGGAATGATGGGATCATTCGTAAACGGGCCAGGACCAATCAAAATGTTGTCGGCAATACTTACATTCGGATCAATCACAGTGACCGCCGTCCCCGAAAGATCCCAGTTCGCTTCGTCAAACACGTCGCTACTAACGCCGCCCACCCAGATGACATCTGCTTGTGACCATGATGCGGTCAAAAGTACGACCGCGATGCACAAAAGCCGTGACAATTTCATTTGCAACTCCAAACGTCAAAGAAGTCTATAACTACAGGATTTCCAAGCGAACATCGTATCACAATAACCCGGCCGTTTTTAGCGTCTTTCCGCCAACGAAGCGGTTTTCAGCCAAATCTTGGCAGACAGGCACGTCAGTTGGTTTAAGGATTGAAACGCGCTTCAAAACGTTTTCAATTAGACCGAGTACCGGATAAAGGCATTGGCCAAGTGGGACTGTGTGTTCCACGGACACAAATACTCGCAGGCAAGTCTTCTTTCAGGCTTGCCAATCTTCTCGCAGGAGTGGGTAGGTTGCCTGCCATCGATTGTCACGCTCCAATGTAAAAAAACTTGTGCATGTGCGAATTCTCTTTTGTTGAATCGAAGGGCTTGTATGATCAATCGAATATTTGCTGCGTTTCTGTTGTTCGTCAGCGGTTTGCTGGTTGTCGGATGTAATTCGAATTCCGCAACTTCCGTGGCCAGTGGAGTAGCACCGAACAACTCGCCCATGTTTATCAGCGTTGTTAGCGATATGGATTCCAATCCGCAAGCGGTGGACATGGCAATGAAGTTGGCCGGATTCGGCAAAGACGAAGGTCGCGACGTCTTTCTGTTCTTCAATGTGAAAGGCGTTCGCATTGCGTCTGAAAAAATTCTGCAAGACGCAGCGTTTGGATCGGAACCGTCCATACGCAGTCAGATCGAAGGCTTGTTGCAGCGAGGAGTCCAGATGCATGCCTGCCCAATCTGCATGAAGGGGCTGGCCATCGACGCGCAGGATCTATTAAGCGGCATTGAAGTTACCACCAAGGCCGGATTGTTTCAAAAAATCGGCCCAACGACTTGTGTGTTTACGTATTAGGCAAGCGGCCGTTGACAAACTTGTCAGGACCGAGCGAAACGGGGCGCGAACCGTTTGCTGGTATGATTGTCTTTTGCATCAACGGGCGGCTGGCGCCGGTCTGCTGACCCAGGAGGAATCTATTTCGGTACGCGTCCTAGACAAAGGGGAAAACCATGCGTGTAACACAACCATTTCCGCAGGAGATACTTCATTCACGCTAGTTCGGTGCGGCACAACCGTCGATTGACTTGCTTCGCCGTGCCATTGAAAATCACGGAGTTTCCCACATGAAACGTCAACACAAAAGCCGTGGCAAAGTTCGTTCCGGAAGCTCGTTCGCCGGCAGACAACCTAGCCATCGCAAGACGCAACAGCTTTGTCGGCAAGTGGAAGAGACGCTGCACTATTGTTTGTCGGACGGAGCCGATGCCGATTGGTTGTGCGATTACATGGTTGTTTCCGTTGATCCCGCGCCCGATGCGGCTCATCTACTGGTGACGCTGGCGACAGACGCAGCAGGAGATCTAGCGTCCAAGCTGGAATTGCTCAGCCAGCACGAAGGTCGCCTTCGCACGGAAATCGCGAATTCGATCAGCCGTAAACGAGTACCTCGGCTTTCGTTTCGAATCGTGCCTCTGGCACTTGCGCAACAATGGGACGCAGATCGTCACCATGCATGACGATGTCCCTTCCAATAACGTCACCCAGCAATGACGACTTGTGGCCAGAAAACGGTCACAAGTCTTTTTCATGCGCTGGTTGTGGCACGGTGTGGGAATTTGGTGCACAATGCAACGCATTCGCCAAGTCGCAATCCGAACACAAGGGAAAGCCCATGCCGCATCCACAGCCTTTTCATGTTCTGGTTCTTATCGTGTTGTCGTGGACGGCCAGTGTCACGAATGCAGTCGAACCCATTGTGCTGCCCGTATGGCCCGGCGAGGTTCCTGGCGAAGAAGCCGAATTGCAGGAACGGATTCTGCCGGATCAAGGCGGTCGACCGGTAACTCGGATTACCGATGTCGGCAAGCCCACGCTGCACGTCTATTCGCCGACGGCGGACAAGGCCAATGGTTGTGGTGTGGTGGTTTGTCCCGGTGGTGGTTATCACATTTTGGCGTGGGACTTGGAAGGGACGGAAGTGGCCGAATGGTTTAATTCGTTTGGCGTTACGGCGGTCGTCTTAAAGTATCGAGTTCCTCGGCGAAGTCCCGATTCGCCACATCAAGCTCCGCTGCAAGACGTACAGCGAGCCATCCGCTTGGTTCGTCACCACGCACAAGAATGGAAGATCGATCCGGATCGCATTGGCGTATTGGGGTTTTCGGCCGGTGGACACTTGACGGTCATGGCCGGTACGCAATGGGACCAGCCGGCGTATGATCCACAGGATGATATCGATGCCGTGAGTGCCAAACCCAACTTCATGATGCCCATCTATCCGGCATATCTGCATGACAAGGATGCTCCAGAGCAACTGAGCCCGCTGGTTCGCATCACTGAACAGACACCACCCACATTTATCGCGGTGACGTGGGATGATGCGGATCGAGGTGCTATGTCGGGCCGATTCTTGGCCGCGTTGCACAAAGCCAACGTTCCTGCCGAACTCCATGTTTTCTCGAAAGGTGGACATGGCTACGGTTTGCGACCATCAGACGATCCGGTTTCCCAATGGCCCAAATTGGCCGAACAATGGATGAAAGTTTCCGGCTTGCTGGACGCGAATTAGATGAATCGTGATTGGCAATGTGACTACAGCTTGAAGCGATAGCCAATGTACGGCACGGACTGGATGTAGTCACTGAAGATGCCCAGTTTGTTGCGTAACGAACGAATGTGTTAGTCCAATGTTGTTTCCGTCACCGGGTTGTTTTCGTCTGCCACAACATGGACGATTTGGCCACGAGTGTACGCTTTGTATGGCTTGGCAGACAGAAACGAAATGATCCGAAACTCAATCAACGTCAGCTGAATCGGCCGGCCGAACAAACGGTAACGAAACGGCGCGGTGGCTTCCACCGATTCATTGGCGCGCACGGCCCTTTGCTTGGTCTTGGCCAGTTCGACCACTTCCAATTCAAAGGATTGCTTGGCAACTTCGGCCGTGTGCGGATCCATTTCTGTAGACTCGTAAAACGCCGCGAACAATACCGTAAACGTCTAGACTGATCTTACGCGTTGGACCATTCGCTGGCAATGTTCCCGACCGGAATGTGTAAAACGAGCGCATGTTTCCGAACGAATTTCCCTGAATACGGTTCGCTGGAAAGGCAGAAACGGTAGCTGTTTTGCCCGTTGGAAGCGCAACGCCGCGGAACTACATTTTCCATAGCAACGTCAAGAAATAGTCCACGTCGTTTGGTTTGCGGCCATTCGGAGTACTGTCATACCGATCGATGACGCCAACTTTCAAGCTCAGATTATGCTCGCCGTCCAGCAGCAATTCCCAATAGGCGTTGGTGACCAAACGATAGTCCGCAAAGTTGCTCCATTCCGGATAGTAGTCAATGGTGGCAGCCACCTTTTGCCGTTCGGTCAGTTTGTGTTCAAAGTCGGCACCAAAGTTGGCTTCCGGAATCCAATCATCGTCGGGTCCACCAAATTCTCTGGAAACACCCGAACCTAATCGACCGGTCAGCGTGGTGTGATCGTTCTTGATCAAGTGATACCCCAAACCGCCACTGAGCACTAAACGCAAATCAAACGCTTTGAATTCGTCGTATTCAATGGTGTTCTTGTTGTAGAAGAACCAGCGATCATTGACTTTGTAATCCCAACGAGAATTGAAGATTGCATAGTGTTGTGTTTCAACGCCTTGGGCTTGCGTCTTGGCATAGGTCAGGCCCATGGTCAGGGCGGTTAGATCGGTCTCTTTCTTCAGATTCGCGGAAGTGAGGATCGACAGCGCTTCCGCATTTCCGGTCGAACCGTTGATGCCAAGTTCGTACGTGAAGTCCCATAAGGGCGAAGCAAACCAAGTGGTGGGACGAGTCCAGTTGGGTTCGCTTGGCAAGAAGACAGGTTCGTCGCCGATGACTTGCGATTCGGACACTTCGACCGGCGGTAACAGTTCTAAGTCATCCGTTTGGCCCACACCGGTTCGCACTGAAAACAGGGCAAACCAAACGGCAATCCAAATTCTAGGTGTCACGTGATTCATGATCGATTCTGAATTCCTTGTCTGTGATCCACAACTACATCTTGCAATTGCATGAGAATGGCCACTCCAGATCGCTTTGCGACATGGACTTGCAATGTTGGGGAGTGACCGCGATTTGCAACGCTGGTCTGCGATTTCGGCTTATACGAAATACGTCGGACCAGGGACAAGAGCAACTAGGCCGCTAGCCCTAACATGCATGGCTAGCAAGGCTCTGGTATGCGCCAACCGAGACGCGCGTTCCACTGGTCATTTTTGGGCAAACGTGCTCAATCCAATCGCACGGTCGATCCATGGTCAGCATGTCGAAGGCAGACGGTTCGGTTTTCATCCAAGCTGATGCGGCCCGCTTCTAGAATGGCGGTGACCCACAGCGTATCGTTGACGGTTGCCAATTGTCCGTCGAAATCGGCCGGTTGCGCTTGTTCGTGACGAATCGCAGACACGCCACTGACAAACGCTTCGATGCTGCGATATCCATAACCGGTCTGGCCGACAAACTGACCATTTGCATCTGGTTCGAATTTCATGAACAACGGATTGACCGACTGATAGCCGAGCGAATCGGTCGCCACCGAATATCCTCGATGCGCTTGATCCACCGTCACTTCGCCTTGATGTCCCATATAGAAGAAACGTTGTTGCGAATGGACGTCTGACTTGGGCGCAATCCAAGACGCCGTGTATACCGCTGTGGCTCGGTTTCCACTGTGAATGTTCTGCCATTCGACCAGTAGCGTAATCGAATCTTCCGTGGGCAAGCCCGCGCTCGTAGCAATTCCCGTCGAGGCGGCAGCGCGGACAGATATCGGCTTTGCCTGATGAGCGCAGGCCCACACATGAAAATCAACATGATGCGCGTTCAGGTAATAGCTGATGTCACTGGATTTGCCAGCCCACGCTTGAAACGTGCGTAGCTGAGACTTCGGCTGACTCATGTAAGACTGAAAGAAGCTGAAGTCCCCGAGCTGCCGCATACGGTCTCGAGCGTCCGCGTAAATGGGATCCCAACGCTTGTGCACTTCCATCGCTACTAGCACATTGTTCTGTTGGGCGGCGTCCAAGAGTTGGTGATGTTCGTCCAGCGATTTCACCAGTGGTTTGGCAATCAAGACGTGCAGCTTGCGACGAACCGCTTCCAGGGCAATGCGAAAGTGCGTGTCATCGGGTGTGAAAATCAACACGGCGTCGCCCGGTGAAAGACAGTCCATGGCAGCCAAGTAGGCTTCGGAATGACGACTCTGATCAGCCGGAAACGATTCGAACGACACGTCCATGTCTCGATAGACGTCTCGTACCGCTTGATTCAAGTGTGTTCGAATCGCTGGAAACTTTCGCCCGTTCGTACCACACATTAGCAAGCGACCCACGATGCCTCGGCGCCGCAGGTCAAACATGGTGGTCGCCACCACGCCGGCCCGCTTGTCCGTCGCTGCTTCCGAACCTTCCACGTAGCCGGTGGTGTATTCGCCCGTGCCAACCATCAATACGTTGGGGTGGGACATGTTATTCCTTTCGCATCATGCGTAAAACGGCCTTGTGTTCAGAATATTGAACAACAAGAAGCATCGATCATAATGATGCTGCTGGTTATACTGGCCAGTTGGCAGTGTAACTAACTAGTTGGTTCTTTGGAGGAGAAAGCATGCGAATATCTTGGGGACGAATAGCATTAGCCACGATTTGCCTGAGTATGGCAATTCCGGCGAGTGCTGAAATTATTGCCGATTCCGAAGCGGATTGGTCCTTGGACGGTGTCCAAGGTGAAAGCGGTTGGTTCAACGGCTGGTACAACTATACGGCCGACGACGATCAGACATTTGCGCCGGACGATTTTGAACCATTCATTAATGACGGTTCGGCCTTCGTGGATTTCGATGGCGAAAACCATTGGACAGGGAATAGCTGGGCATTGTATCGGGATACCGATCCACAGACGGGACCGTGGACTAGTATCAATCAAGCGGGTGGACATCCGAATGGCGAAAACAGTTTGGCGCCGCCGTCTGTATTGAATTCGGTTCCCGAAGAACATTGGTCGGTACGTCGTTGGGTTTCGGACTATTCGGGCGAAGCTTCGCTCACGTCCACTCTGGCAGCCACCAATACGGGCTGCGGAAACGGCACGTCTGTTCATCTGTTTCAGAATGGCACGCTGTTGGACACGCTGACCACCGCCACGGCGAACGGTGTCACGAACACCATCGGAGCCACACTAAGTGTTGGCGACATTATCGATTTCGCGTTGACACCAGTCGGTGCCGATGCCGCTCGAGGTGACGGCTGTGACGGTTCGAATTTTGCCCTGGTCATTAGCGATGATCCACCACCACCGCCACCGATACCACCTTATGCTGATTCGGCAGCGGATTGGTCCATCACCGGGACGCAAGGCGAACGCAATTGGTTCAACGGTTACTTTGACTTGTCACTGGACGATGACGGCCAGTACGCGATGGATGAATTCGTACCGTTTACCAACGAGGCGGGCGAAGCCGGTGGTCCTGTCGATCCATTCGGCAACCACTGGGACGGCACCAAATGGGACTTGTTTGCCGGCGGCGCACCTTGGACAGAAATCGGTGCCAACGCTACGCATCCCAACGGTGACAACAACGGTGGCGAACAGTGGTCGATCCGCCGTTATGTTGCCAATGATTTGGCTGGCACAACGCCCTTGGAAGTCACTTGGAACATGGCCAAGTCAAATCTGAATGGTGACGGCGTCACCGGTATTCTGTTTGTCAATGGACAAGCCGTGGATCAACGCACCATTGCCGGCAACGACGGTAGTGGCGTTAGCCGAACGTTCTATCTAAATGCCGAACCAGGTGACGTGATTGACTTGGCGTTGACTCCGGTTGGTGTCACCAACACCAACGACGGATCGGATGGTTCGGTCAATCAGCTGACGTTGCGAACCGAATTGCCAGACGGTGACCTGTACAATCCTTCCGATGTCATCTACGCAGATTCGTTTGCAGAATTCTCGGGGACCCAAGGTCAAGACAACTGGTTCTATGGGTTCTATGATCAGCGAGCGGACGTGGAAGACGGCGACGGCGTTTACGCTGCCGAAGATTTCGTGCCTTACCTGAACGACGGTTCTGAACTAATTGAACAAGATGCGTTTTTCTGGGAAGACAGCGAGAATCACTGGAGTGGTTCTGCGTGGGATATCGTTGACAACGGAGTTGCTGGAACGGGGCCCTGGACGGCCACCACAGCTTCTGGCGGGCATCCGGCAGCGAATGGACAAGGAACTCCTGAAGTCCATTGGGCCATGCGTCGTTGGGTTAGCGAAGTGGACGGCGAAGTCCGCGTTGATGGTATTCTGAACAATGTCAGCGCCAACGGTGACGGCACGGTAGGTCGCATTTTCCTGGATGGAGAAGAAGTTTGGTCTTCCGAGTCTAATGGCAATGCGGTTCCGGTTGATCTTGTTCTGAACGTGTCGCAGGGTTCGATTTTGGACTTTGCGATTGATTCAGACGGTGCCGGGAACTTTAATCCAGATGATCCGTTCAGCCTGGACTTGATTGCCGATGGAAGTGATGGCACCACGTTCATGTTTGTCATTGGAAATGTCAATCGCTTCACCCCTCACGGCGGTGGCTTAACGGGCGACTTCAACAATGATGGTTCGGTCACCACGGCGGACTTGGACGTCATGGTGCTGGGTAACGCCGCGTATGATGTCACCGGA
Source organism: Pirellulaceae bacterium (assembly GCA_041399205.1). Lineage (GTDB taxonomy): Bacteria > Planctomycetota > Planctomycetia > Pirellulales > Pirellulaceae > JAGQOZ01. The sequence goes on from JAWKTK010000003.1 coordinate 788,526, forward strand.
GATGGAGCGGCGGATGCGGCCGACGTGTCCGAAATGGTGACCAATTTGATTGGCACGTGGATTGGCGATTCGAACGGTGACGGCGAATTCAGCTCTGGAGACTTCGTCCAAGTCTTCGGCGTTGGCAAGTTCGAAACCGGCGAAGCCGCGACCTGGTCAGAAGGGGACTGGAACTTGGATGGCGAGTTCACCACCAGCGACTTCGTAGCTGCGTTCACCGAAGGCGGTTACGAACTTGGGCCACGAGCCGGCGTGAGCGCCGTACCGGAACCAACCGGATTTGTGGTCTTGTTGACTTCGCTGTGCGGTTTGACCATGTTCCGTCGTCGACGTTAGTTCGTCCATCACAATGAAACCGATGCAAAAAGGGTCGCAGCAGCTTGCTGGACCCTTTTTTTTGTGCGCCCAGATAGAGTTGGCACCTTGAGATTCGCAAATACCGGCCGATCCTCAACCGTCGCTTGCCTTACACAACCGGTGGTGGTGACAAGAGAACACCGGCGACAACCGGTGCCAGACCGGCCAGTTGCACCAAGAATGGCTTGTACGCTCGATTCCAATGCAGCACCAAGAAGACCAGTGAAATCGGCGAAAACAAAAGGCAGCTGATACCCCACAGGATGCTTTCGCTAAAGGCGGCAATTAGAAACCAAATGCCACCAGTCACACAAATCATCAGTCCAAAAATCACCAACACAGACGCGATGGATTCCATACGTATTCCTCTCTTGCTATCGCAGGGAACGTTCGCTGCGAAGGAAACGACATCGGATGGCCCGATTGGCCATCCTTGATGAAGTGTAGTTCGCGTCTAGATGCTGCCCCGCTGCCAAGAGGACGAATCAACGGTGACTTTTGGTTGCAATTGTGTCAGTTAGTCCGAAGACGCCGGAATGCTTTTTTCGCAGTGTCTGGCCCAATCTGTTCGTCCGTACCGCAATCCCAATCTTTCCTTTGCCCGCAAACTCGACGGCCGCGCTTAGTGAGCATCATCCGCATGGCAAATGAGCAGCGAGCAGGGGCTTTGTAGTAGCAGGCCTTCGCTGGTGCTGCCCAGCAACCGACGAATGGCGCTGTGTCGATGGACACCTACCACCAGCAAGTCGATTTTGTCTTGGTGAACTTGATGGATGATCTGTTCCACGACATGTCCTTGCGCCACGTCCACTTCGGCATCTTTAATGATGGCCGGCATCGATTCGCGATTGGCCGTCAGCTGTTCCAGGCAATTGGAACGCTGTACGGCAGTTAGCGTCCGAAACTCGTTGACCAATTCTTCGGCATGCGGCACAGAGGGATGTGCTTCGGCCAAGAGCGCACCGTAGTGATCTTCGTCAATGGCTTCCACGACGTGCAGCAGTTTACTTTCCGTGCCCGACGGCCATGTGAATCGATTTAATGGCTCGGCCGCTCGCCGCCAGACGTTGTCACAGCCGGAAGCCACGAGCACTCGGAACGGAGGTTCGCGAGGAAGTTCGTCGCCGCGAACCACCAACACCGGATGTACAGCGGCGTGCGCTACGGCTCGAGCAGTCCCGCCGGTGAAGAATTGCAATCGGCGCGAACCACCCTGTGCGCCAACGACAATCAATCCCACTTGCAATTCATCGGCCAGTTTCAGCAGCCCTTCCGCGGGCTTGCCGTTGCTGGTGTGCGTGGTGGCTTTGGTGGCCATCGACTCTGGTAATTTTGACTTGGCCTTGGCAAATACGGCGTCTACAAAAGCTTGTTGAGCCAGTTCGGCAACTTCGGTGTGCTGCTTAGCGCCTGCGACTTCTAAGCGAGGCGGAGAAAAATACAACGCGATTTCGTCTTTTTCGGCAGACAGAATTTCGCTGACAAACTCCACCGCTTGCAGACTGCGCTGCGAACCATCAACACCAATAAGAACCTTCATCCTAAAAACTCCGCGATCTATTCATTCCGCTGGTTGGTAAATCAGGCACGCGTAGTCTACGCGATCCTGGGGCATCACAGGAAGTGAAAAGCGAACCGCCTCATCACATTCCTGCACTTTCCTGGCTTGCGGGGATTGCTTCCCGCACGGCATCTCGCCAGATCTGCAGCGCATTGGTGACTTCGTGATGATGATCCAAACGAGCGAATTCGCGAAAGACAGTTTCCAACGCTGTTTGGCACGAAGGCTTGCCGGGACCTTCAAATGCCTCCAACTGGACGGTCAGTTCGTGCAATGTACGAATCCATTCCAGCGTTTCCTTGGAAGGAGCACTGGGGTCATCGCGAAATCTGCGAGCTCGTTCCCAGGCTTCAAAGGCAAACCAAGCGTCGCCAAAAGTAGAGTAAATGGAATGCTGAACAACCTGATTCAAAATATCGTAAGCGTTCATCGTCGTCACTCGGTCTGGTTGCCAATGGTTGGTCACTAAATGCCAATCGAGGACAATAGGTCATTAACGCGAGTCAACGTATTGGCCAACACGGGGTGTTCTACTTCAAAATCGACCATCCAACCACGAAGTCGCTCGCGAATTCCTTGCACATCCGTTGTTGGGCTGCTTTCCGAATTCTCTTGTTGCAGCACCAAATGAATATCGCGAGCGATATCGGCTAGTGTTTGCTTGGCGTCTTCTGATAATGGCGCATCGTTTTCTAAAAGCGATTGCAGCGTATCGATTTCGTTTCGCAAGCGATCCGTTGTGTCCATGGTTTCATCCTTTGGCGTAAACCCAACAGCGAATCGGGCTGCTGGGACTATCATTCTTCGTCAACTAATTCCTGTAGGATAGCGTTTTCTCGGAATTCGTGGTTCGCCAATTTGATGCTGACGTCATGGAAGCGGCTTTCCAGGGTCTCCCACCATTGGTTGTCCACGAGGCGATCTTCGGCAATTCGCAGCAATTCGTCCAATTCGGCTTGTAATCCTTGGTGTTCACGACAGAGATCTCGGCACATGGCTGCCAGTTCTGGGTTCTCGCGAACCTGCTGTTCGACAAATCCTCCGCGTTCTTCGTCACAAAAGTGCGCGACCACGCGTTCGCGAAGATCTTGAAACAGTTTGACGATGCGTTGCCGCACGCATTGGCGCTTGGCCAATTCGCTAAGCAGATGGACAGTCAACTCTTCGATCTCGACTTGCTCTTGAAGAATACGATTGGCGGTTACGACTGGGTTAGTGTTCATCACACGGCTCCTTTCAAGAAAATGCAGATTGTGTGAATAGTTAATAAGCAACCGCCGTACCATCCTCAGGAAACCACCAGGATTTATGCCCGTCGCCTGAAATCGGTAATTCGTGCCAGGTACCCTTGTCGGTTTTCCTGATTCGATCAGCGAACCCTGGAAAATCTATATACCAAGTGTGCATTGCAACTGTGCTCGAATGTTCCGCCTGGGCACAGCTGTCTTTCGCGTCCGGCGTTTGGCAAATCATGTTCAACGTAGATGCGACTTGCACTCGATGCATGTGTCAAATGCGACTTTCATTTCGGACTGATTGCGGCCAGTTGTTGTGCATCGATTTGACAAGACATGAAACATTCAAGTGGAACAAGAGCATGGATTCAAATTCGCACCGACTGTGGCAAGGTCGAAACAGGACTCGCTATTTAACGTTGCGCGATTGCCCATCTACGTCATTCAAGATGGGGGCGAGCACGACCAACCAAAGATCTGTGCGATCTTATGCGAATCTACAGAAACGCGCGCTGTGCGATTGGTTTTCGTGCGATGTCGCACAACAGCGCGCCGTCGGCTCCTGGTTGGCGCGACCTCTTTGGCAAATTTCAGCGGAAAATGGACGTTTCGTCACATGGCATGCAGTTTGCCGTTCAATAGGATACAGTTTCCGGCTTGTGGACTTATGTTTGAAGGGAGAAAGCCATGAAAATTCGAACGATCCTTTGTCCCGTTGATTTTTCGAAGCATAGCCAGTCGGCCCTGGCATACGCAACGGCGTTAGCCAAGGACTCGGATGCGGAATTGCACTTGGTCTACACCTACCAAGAACCCTATGCCTACACTGACGGTGGCTTTGCGGGATACGTACCACCGGCCGATATGGAACCGGACCGCGAGCGTTTGGAGAAGCTAACGCCAACCGATCCGTCGGTTCGCTTCTGTCGCAAGTTTTTGGTCGGCAACCCTGCTGATGCACTGGTGGATTACGCCAAAGACAACGATATGGATTTGATTGTCATGGGTACGCATGGGCGGTCTGGCATTGAAAGATTGCTCATGGGCAGTGTGGCCGAAGCCATCGTACGAACGGCACCGTGCCCCGTTCTGACAATCAAGCAACCCGTTTCGGAAGGCCAACCCGTTTAGGGCAGTTTGGCACGTTGTGATTTTGCGAAACCCCGATCCGACCTTCGCGGGTTTCGCATAGCAAAGGAAGATGGTTATGACGGTCCAATTCAAGAATATCCTGTGCCCGGTGGACTTCACTTCGGCCAGTAAGGCAGCACTCACTTTAGCGTCATCGCTGGCTCGCGATTCCAATGCCATGCTCCACATTGTATTTGTTCAAGAGCACGCACAGGAATTGGGAAACGATGTCGGTCGGTACCACGAGCTGTGGAAGACGCTGCCTCGAGCGACCAATGTTGAGTTCGAACATCACCTGCTGCACGGTCATCCGGCGGAAGAGATTAAGCGTTTTGCCGAAGAAAACAATGTCGACGTGATTGTGCTGGGAACATTTGGTCGCCGCGGGCTGTCGCGAGCGTTGCTGGGCAGTGTGGCGGAAGAAGTGATGCGAGACGCCAAAGTGCCCGTCTTGACCGTTCGGCCCGATACCAAAAACCTAGAACCCATCCTGACCCAAAACGTGGAAGACCAGAATGAACAGTGCGATTGAACGTCTGCTTAGCTTGCGAGTTCAAGACGTAATGAATTCGCAAGTGGTTCCGATCCCAGATCATTACACCATGTCCGAGGCTGCCTGTTTGCTAAAGCAGAATCATATTAGCGGTGCACCCGTTGTCGACAGCTTAGGGAAGTGTGTCGGCGTGATCAGCACCAGCGATTTTGTCACCAAAGAAGCCAGGGACACTTGTTCTGAAGAACTGGGATTTGGTTCGCAACATGTGGTTACCGAAGGGACTCCGTGTCGGCCTTTGTCCATTGACGAGGTCAATTCGCAAGGAGTGCGCCAGCACATGTGCACAGCGGTACGCAGCGTTCGCCCCGAAGCCACCATCATGGAAGCTTCTCGATCTATGTGCGGTGACCATCTCCATCGCTTGATTGTGCTGGATGAATCGGGTCGAGTGGCCGGAGTGGTTTCGTCGCTGGACATCGTCGCCAGTATGGTCGCGGCGATTGAAGAGTAGGGCGGCCAAATCAACTGCCCGACACCGAGGCGGAATCTGGTATGTTGAATCAGATGCTCAAGCCATCGTCGCCCCGAAGGCTTAAGATGATAAAGCCGAATTGATTTCTCGAATGCCGTTAAGCATGGAACCGCAGACCAGCAGAGTATTGTGCCGGGCTCAAGCCTTCTTCGATGCTAATCAAGAAGTCCTTGTCGTATCAGGCTATGGTGCAGGAGATCGGGACTACATGGTGGCAAAGTCCTTGAATGAAGTCTTGACCTTTATCAGGAACACGGCTCCCGAGTACAAAACGTTCGCGTTCGGAGTCTTCCCGGCAAGCCAACTGGTGTTGCATGGCATCGTTAACAGCGAATTTCTTAAACGTGCGATTAGTCTCTTAACGGAGGTTGGGCCTTTAGTCGTGATACGTATGAAACCAGGTGATCGGGGGATAATGCATGGCAATGATTGCGACACGATTGAAGAACTACGCGAAGAATTTAGCGACCTTGATGGGCAAAGCGTTGCGATCGGACGATCCATCACGCTGGAACGTTTAGTCGCAGACATGAACAGAAAGTCGTATTCGGGATAAGAAAATACTGTGTCGGCGCAATATGGAGAGTTTTGCGGAGGCAAGACTTGGTGTTCGGTTTTTCTGAGAATCGACGGAAGCCCGCGTGTTCATTCTCCGACAGGGCAGTTTTGTCGCTTGCATTACGCACCATTCGTTACGAAAGAAGCGACTGCCGTGAGAGTAGATTCTTGCTGACGCGTACCAAGGCTTTCTTTGACGTGCAGCACGTCACAAATTTCAGCATTGCTGTGCTCAGAGCGAACCAACGCGTCACTCGCTGACCTTTCGTCTTGGTTTGTATATTGACGCATCCCGACATCGCTGCCATTTTGGTAAAAAAGACGAAAAGACAAATCGTGGAATCAAAATCTTTTAAACGAAAATGCGATCAGATCAAGAACGATCTCCGGAAAACCGAACACCAAGTCTTACCTCAGCGAAACTGCCCTATTCTACCGTGCCGCCATTAACCTGAACGAAATACACGGTTCCGACCGCATTCAGCGTGAGATTTACCATCCGAGGATTTCCTGACCACCATGAACCGAAATCGCCGAATAATACCAATTTCGATTGAAGGCCAAGAGATTGTGAAAGGCCACAATGAAAATTGAGTACCTAAGACTCAAAAACTTTCGTGCATTTCGAGAAGTCGAAATGCGCGACATTCCCCGTTTCGCCGTCATCGTCGGAGCTAACGGGACAGGCAAGTCAACTCTATTTCAGGTTTTTGGCTTCCTGCGCGATGCGATGCGTGACAACGTTCATTCTGCTCTGACTAGACTCGGAGGTAGCCGTGGGTTAGATGAGGTTCGCAGTCGTGGATGCGATGGCGATATTGAAATTGAAATCAAATTTCGCACTTCGGATTCGTCTCCACGAATATCGTACGAACTCCATATTGGCCAAGAAGACGGTGATCCGATCGTTGCGAAGGAAGTTCTAAAATATCGCCGCGGTAGCAAGGGGCAACCTTGGCACTTCCTTAACTTCTCTGGCGGAAAAGGAGTTGCCGTCACCAATGAAATTGACGAGGTGCAGGACGAGAACGACTTAGTTCGCGAAGATCAGACTCTGAAGAGCAAAGATATTCTGGCAATCAAGGGGCTTGCTCAGTTCGAGCGGTTTCCAGCTGTCGTGGCATTGGGCGAGTTGATTGAAAACTGGCATGTATCCGACTTCCACATAAGTAAGGCAAGACCGGAACCAGAGTTCCAGCACGCCGAACATCTTTCAACCGAGGGCGATAACCTGGCGCTGGTCATTCAGTTCCTTTACAAGAAGCATTCAGAAATCTTTCAGACTATTCTGAAGAAGATCGCTGCGCGAATTCCTGGGCTTGCCAGTGTTGAGGCCAAGACGACGGAAGAGGGACGAGTCTTACTTCGGTTTCAAGACGGCTCGTTTGAGGACCCGTTCCTGGCGAGGCACGTCTCAGATGGAACGATCAAGATGTTGGCATACCTGGTGTTGCTTCACGACCCAAACCCGCATCCTTTGCTGTGTGTCGAAGAGCCAGAAAACCAGCTCTATCCGTCGCTGCTGGCGGAGCTTGCCGAGGAGTTCAGATTGTATGCCAACCGCGGAGGTCAGGTGTTTGTTTCGACACACTCGCCAGACTTCCTCAACGCGACGAATCTTGACGAAGTATTCTGGCTGGTAAAGGCAGGCGGTTACACGGAAATCAAACGGGCGAATGATGACGCACAGATTGCGAACTACGTAAACGAAGGAGATCAACTCGGTTATCTTTGGAAGGAAGGTTTGTTCCAAGGAGCCGATCCGCGTGAGTAATGAACAATTTGAAAAGCCTTCGTTAGTGTTTTGTCTGGAAGAGTTGTCAGCGAGAAGGTTCCTGGAATCGTTTCTACCTCGATTGAATCCGAAAATCTCGACAATCGAGACCCAATACATTGTATTCGAAGGCAAGAGCGATATGGACAAGCGGCTTGAACGCCGCGTCCGAGGATGGCTACGTCAAAACACAACATTTGTCGTTTTGCGAGACCAAGATTCGGGCGACTGCACGACAATCAAGACCGATCTTGTGAACAAGTGCTCCACAACTTGTCACGACTCCCTAATCCGGATCGCATGCCGCGAGCTTGAGAGCTGGTATCTTGGTGATCTTTCAGCCGTCGATGCTGCCATTGGCTCGAACAATCTTGCTGGTCAGCAAAACAAAGCAAAATTCCGCACCCCCGATTCGATTGGCAGCCCTGCGGCAGAACTTGAGCGAATGACCAAAGGCGCCTACCAAAAGGTTGGAGGCTCTCGTGAGATTGGAAAACACATTTCCGTTGATCCTGCGCAAAACAGCTCGCACAGCTTTGGCGTGTTTGTTGGCGGAGTTCAGCAAGTTTTGCAGAAGCTACTTGGCCGTGAAGGAATGGCGTAACCGCGACGATGACCGAATTCGACTTCCAGCTCGGACAACGAGTACGACTCGCCGAGTACAGGGCTGGTTGTTAGTGCGGAGTTCGCTCGTGTGCTCCGAGTTTCGATCGTACGCAACCCAAACGCCGCCTCCGTTGGTTTGAGTATGTCCGAAACATGGTCCATTCGTAATAGTGGCGGACAGCACCATCCCACATCGAACCGACGTAAAACTTGTAAGACGACGGAGAACGATTACCAGTCGTTTGGGACCAAATGGTCGAAGAATCGCATTTCCACTCGAAGTTCGTTCAATGCGAAAAAAAAAACGCGTTCGGCCGAAACCGAACGCGTTGCCAAGATCACGTTTCTCGTCATGTTGTTCGAACGAATTCTTCTCTTGCGAACGACTACCAGCGAAGGTCAAAACCAAAGCTCAGGCCTTGAGTCCAGAAGCTGGATTCGTTGAAGGCGAAGCGAGGACGCAAAACGCCTGGATTCGCCGTGGCCGGTGGAATCAAATTTGGATTCACCGTCAGATCAATCGCGTCACCTGGTCGTGATACCGCATCCCAGTATAGGAACGAATAGCCAAACAGGAATCGCAGGTTTGTGGCAATCTGGTAGCCCAGCGTCAGGTCGACTTCGGGAATGACCGCAAACGTGTCGCTGGTGTAACGCCCGATGTTGCTGCTCTGTGCCAATAGACCTCCTTGGTCTTGGAACGTCGTGCCGCCGGACGCGGATGTGGTTGAACCGCTAATGGTCACAATTCGACGATTGTTACCCATGGCCAGCCGGCCCAGCACTTCCAAGCTCCACGGTCCTTGGTACTTTTCCCAAGCCAAACCAACTTCACCACCGTGAAATTCATTTTCCGCTCGGAACGAATCAAACAGATCAAACGAAGTAGACGTGTTGTTCAAAGACGAAACCAATTGTTCTCGCATCGTCAGCGATTCGTCCAGTCCCAAGTAACGATAGCCCAGCAACAAATCCAGGCGTCGTGTCGCAGGCTGATAACAACCAACTCCGCCGCAACTGTTGCAACCGGAACAAGCGTCGGCCGGACTAGCACATGCGTTGAAGCAACACAGGTTCATGCGGAAGCGAGGTGCCAAGGATTGGAATTCGCTGGACGAATTGATGCCAATTGTTCCCGTCACAATGCCCGGATAGGCGACCAATTCGGAATCTTGGCCTGTTTGACTGTTGATGAAGGGACGAGCCAAAATGGGAGAGCCCGAAGAGGACTGTAAGAATTCGTCAGATTCTTCGCCCAAAATGATGTACTCGGCTTCAATCCCGAGCCCCTGACAGGCGTCCCACCATTTACCAATGCGGAAACGACCTCCGTTCCGAGCGTTATCCAGAATGTCACCGTCACCATACAGGACGGTGGTGTCTTGACCCAACACACCTGCGTTTTGTGGCAAGGCCGTGCCGGGACTGGTGGTAACCAACGGCGGAACATTCATGCCTTTGGTCCACCACAGCAAGTATTCTGCGCGAGCCCAAAAGTGACCGGACGGTCCGCAAGGCCCTGCCGTGTTCACGGTGCAACCGCCGTAGCCACCGCCGCAAGATGTGCAGCCAGGATCGCCACAGGACGAACCGTGAAATGGCATGCCCATCCCTGAATCGTCTACGATGACTTCACCTTCGTACGGCATCTGCATGTTCGTGCGACTGATCTGACCATCGCGCATGCGATTGGCACCCAGCTGCTGGAACGAACGATCATTTGGTAACAGCTGAGGTTCGTTCGCTGCAGGTCGAGCCGGATAGGATCGAGCGGCTGGGGGCGATGCTGCCTTTTCATCTAGAGCGAATTCCAGCTCTTCGTCCGAAAAGACATCGTCTGCCGTGCCTCGCGATTTTCCGGATGACAACGTGGTGTCATTCCCGGTGCCGCTTAACGGCGTGGCGTTCTGCGCCAAAATGTAAGGCAGACCATCGCTGCCCTGCTTGGATGCTCGAGCCGTCACGCCCACTTCTTGGTTGACGTACGGCGAAAGATTCAATCCGGCCGCGGGGACCACGTAGCCCGTAATGTTGCCTTCGGCATCCAACAAGGCAAACTTGGGCTTGCCGTTCTGAGTTCGCCCAGAACGAATCAACTTGCCAACAGTAATCGACTGCTGGGGAGGAGCCGCTTGTTCAGTTTGAGCAAGCGACTCGGAAGTGACAACTTGGCTGAGCATGGCCACCGAAAGCAACAATGCTAAGCGCTGCGTAAGGAAACGTGCGTTCATAGTGAATTGGGGGTTCTGCTGTGAGGTGATCTCGGTTTTCGTAAACAACAAATGAGACAACGAGTGGCGGGTTTGTACGAGACCACCAAAAGTGCGTCAAGCTCATTTTTGTAAAAAAATATTTTTGGCGCTGGTCGAGGGTCATGGAGCGAAGAATTTCGACAAATTTTCGCCGAATCCGATTTTGCCTAAAGATTTTCCATCGAAAAGTCTTGACGCAGATTCGTTGTTTTTGGTACTTCCTTGCCCACTTCGGTCGAGCGGCCGAATTTACCAAACCTCGAGTCATGGGGGCTTAAGGACAGCATGAAGTTCATGTCCAAGCAACAGACGAAAATTTTTGTGAAGCGAATCGCGATCGTCGTGTTCGCAACTGCCACGTTGTTTACTGGGAACGCCTGGAGTCAGAATTCAGACGGGGCCGAACCGTTCATTGTGAACGAAGAGGAGCCTGGATCTCCGTTCCAAGATGATCAGCCCATGCCGCCTGCTTCCTTAGGGGCCGTTCCGATGAACCCCGATGTGCAAAGCTATTCCTTGCCGGCGCCCAATGAACCGATTGTGGCCGAAATGCCTCCCGGAGCGTACATCCAAGGCGGTGGCTACACCGCCGCGCACGGTTCGGCGGTACCACATGGGCACCCAGACCACTGTCCAACGTGTTATGCCAACGCCGTAGCTAACGGAATGGTCCCTTATCATCAAGGCGACTTCGTTCCTCACACGGCCAGCAGGAATTTTTCGCCCAACGGGCCGAACGGATTCGGCGGGCCGTTCGGTGGCACGTTCGGAAATCCAATGCAAGGCCAAGGAGGGTTGGGACTGTTCAATCGTCCAGGCGGACTGTTCGGTCGTAACAACCAAGGTCCGGCAGGCGGCATGATGTCGGCCACCAACGGTGTCCAGGGCATTTTGTCGAACTGGCAATTCTTTGGTGAATACCTTTTCTTACGACCTCGTCATGTGGAACTCACCTACGCCATGCCGATGGACGGGCCGTCCAATTCGTTCTTTCCACCGGTTGCGGCAGGACGTAGTGGCGTGATCAACATGGAATACGATTCAGGGTTCAAGCTTGGTGCGAACCGTTTCTTGGACGCGACGTCGGCCTTGGGTTTCGAATACACCTTTTACGAAACCGCCGCCAGTGACGCCATTTCCGTCGACAATCCATTGGCGATTCGACCGTTAGTAATTCATCCATCCACAGTGAACGCTGCGACGGACGCTTTGGCGGCGTCTGGTTCGGCGAGTATCGATTTGCAGATGATTGACCTGAACTTCCGAGGACTTGTGTCGCGAACGGATGCCAATTCGATGGCCGTTTTGGCCGGATTGCGTTACGCCAAGCTGGAACAAAACTTCGTTGGCAATTTCCAAGGGACCGGCCGCACGATGGTGGGCGCCGACATCGATTTTGACGGCATTGGAGCTCGTTTGGGCCTAGAATACGACCGCCGCATTCCGCAAACCGGCGTCTTTTTCTACGGCAATGCCATCGGCAATTTGCTGGTTGGACAATTTGATGCCGCGTATGCTCAAAGTGATCAAGCAGCTACTCGAGTAGTTCAGAATAGCTGGTCAGCCGACCGACTTGTGCCTGTAGTGGAAATGGAAATGGGACTCGGCTGGGCCAGCCCACAAGGTCGCTGCAAAATCTCCGGCGGCTACTTGTTCCAATCTTGGTTCAATACCGTTCAGGCTGACGAATACATCTACGCGGTGCAGCAAAACAACTTCCTGGATCTGCACGACACGCTCACCTTTGACGGCTTTACTGCCAGGATTGACTTCCGCTTCTAGTTTGCGTCTGCGAACCGACCGTTCGTTGCAAACGAAAGGCCGCCGCCGCGCCGGATTCGACATCTCGCCGCGGCGGTACTGGAAGATTCGCGACGCACTTGCGGTAAGGGGCCATTCGAACTGCCTTTCTGTCGGAAACGGAGTCAACGAAGCGAACCAAGCCGAGTCGCTCGAGCCCGTCGCTCGAGCCCACAGTGTGATTCGTCATTCAAGAAGCGAGGTAACCTCGGCTGTTACGCAATCCGAATCTGCGGATTCTTGTGACAGGCACTTTGGCGACGTGCTTTGGCGACGTGTCGGAGTCGAAGAGTTCGACGTGGGCCCTAGCCGAGCGACAATAGCTGCATGAAGCAACCGGTTTGCCAGGATTTTTCCAGTGAACTGGGGTTGTCGGTCCGCTTCGGGAATGAATCGAGACTTCGCTACTTGGGCGAATTTCCCAGTAAGGTGCAGGACGCGAGTGATCTTGCTAGAATTCGGTCGTGATTCTTTCATTGTCTTGCCATTCAATCAGATAGGAGCGGTTCATGTTGCGTTTGAACTTTGTTGGCGTTTGTTTAATTGTTGCTCTTTGTGGCGGTTTGTCGCAGGCGCAAGTGGTCGAACCTGCTGCCGAACATGAACATCTGAAACTAGACGTAGGCACGTGGAAGGCCACCGTCAAAATGTGGATGGGAGCAGACGGCCAGACGGACCCCAATGCCGAACCCATGGTGTCGGAAGGAACTGAAGTCAATCAGATGATGGGACCGTTTTGGATGCACAGTGAATTCAAAGGCGAATTCGCCGGTATGCCCTTCGAAGGAAAAAGCGTCAATGGTTATGACGTCAACAAGAAACAGTATGTTGGCACTTGGTTCGACACCTTTTCTCCGCACGCCTTGCAGATGACGGGAACGTTTGACAAGGACAGTCGAACCTTCACCTATCAAACTCGTGGAATTGGCATGGACGGCAAACCTACTTTGGGAAAAAGCGTGGCGACGTATCCGGATAAAGATCATCGCGAAGTCAAAATGTATGAATTGAAAGACGGCAAAGAGTTGCTGAGCATGCAGATTTCGTACGAACGCACCAAGTAGCAGCACCAAGACGAAACGTCAGTCGCCTTAAGCCTCTTGTGCGAATCAACCATCCGCTTTTCATCCCCATCCAATACAGGACCTCGACATGCATCGCCGAATTTTTCTACAAGCTGCCGCTGCCAGCGCGTTGCCATTTGCATTTGCAAAGCCAGTACTTTCTTGGCAAGTGCAAACCAAAATGAAGTTCGGCTTGGTAACGTATCTGTGGGGTCAGGATTGGGATTTGCCGACATTGATCGGTAACTGTGAACAGGCCAATATTCTGGGCGTGGAACTTCGCACGGAACACAAGCATGGTGTCGAACCAGATATCTCGGCAGCACAGCGACAGGAAGTCAAACAACGTTTTGCGGATAGTCCGGTTACGTGCGTCGGCCTGGGCAGTAACGAACAGTTTCATGATGTGGAGCCGGAGAAACTGAAAGCGTCCATCGAACGATCCAAAGCGTTCCTGCAGCTCAGTCATGACATTGGTGCTTCCGGAGTGAAGGTCAAACCCAACAATTTGCCCAAGGATGTGCCGTTCGAACAAACCGTTCAGCAGATTGGCAAATCGTTAAACGAAATCGCCAAGTTCGGTCAGGATCTGGGGCAACAAGTCAGACTGGAAGTGCATGGCCAATGCGCCGAGTTGCCCACCATCAAGGCCATCATGGATGTGGCCGATCACCCCAATGCCACGGTGTGCTGGAACAGCAATGCAGAAGATCTGAAAGGTGCAGGACTGGAGCATAATTTCCGTTTGGTCCAAGACCGATTCGGTGATACGGCGCACGTTCGCGAACTAAATATCGGTGACTATACCTACCAACAGCTGATGAAGTTGTTTGTGGACATCGACTATGCGGGCTGGATCCTTTTGGAAGCCAGAACCAAGCCAGATGACCGAATTGCCGCATTGGTAGAACAGCACGCGGTTTGGCAGCAGATGGTCGCAGCAGCGCAGGCGTAGTTTCACCTACGCGGGTCAGTGCAAAGCCGTCGTCAGCTGGTTGCAATGCTCCTGGTAGCTTGGCGTACTATCGAATCCTGCTGAAATGCGCTAAACTCGGGCTCTACGACCGACAGGTCGAATGGACCAAAGCAACGTTCTCAGTTTCAGCGGATTCGAACCATGACGTGGAACCTATTGAATGCCAATTACGGCGACATCAAGAATCAACAATACGAAGTTGCCGTTTTGCCGTTAGGCGCAACCGAACCTCACAATCTGCACTTGCCCTACGGAACGGATGTGTTCGAAGGGACGATTGTTGGCGAAAAAATCTGTGCGGCCGCCACCAAGCAAGGTGGCAAAGTCATCTTGCTGCCCACCATACCGTATGGAACGGAGACCAATCTTCGCGAATTTCCGCTGGCCATGAACGTCAATCCGTCAACGCTGTTTGCTGTCATTACGGACCTGATTGAATCGTTAGTGCTAAGTGGCGTTCGCAAAGTGGTGCTGCTGAACAGTCATGGCGGAAATAGTCTGAAGCCGTATTTGCGAGAAATCTACGGTAAGACGGAAGCCCATGTATTCCTGTGCAACTGGTACGAATGCTTGTCCGGTGTTTACCACCAAATCTTTACGCATCCGGAAGATCACGCGGGCGAAATGGAGACTTCGTTCATCATGGCCTACTATCCCGATCTGATCCGGCGTCATGCAGACGGTTCGCTGGACGCCGACGATGGCTCCAAACGTTCGCTTCGCTTTCAAGCGTTGCAAGAAGGCTGGGTCTCGATCACTCGTCCTTGGCATCTGCTAACCACCAATTCCGGGGCAGCGAACCCGCACGAAGCATCTGCAGAAAAAGGACACCGCATGATGGAAGTGCTGGTGCAACGTCTTGCGCCCTTCTTGGTCGAATTGTCGAACACTCCCATTGATGAATGTTTCCCATTTGAATCGTCAGTCAATTGACGGTCAGACTGAGACGCGATCCAAGCAGGGTGACACGCGTACACATGTCGCGGTATAATTCGTCACGACGCATGTCAAGCAAATCGTGGCGATAGGGGTAACGGAATGTCCGATGAAATCTTTGCTTCGCTCAATCCCGCTCAAGCGGACGCGGTCCAGCAAGTGGATGGGCCATTGCTGATTCTGGCAGGGCCTGGCAGCGGAAAGACGCGAGTGATAACGCATCGCATTGCGCACATGCTGAACTTGGGTATTCCGGCGGAATCGATTCTGGCATTGACGTTCACCAACAAAGCGGCCGACGAAATGCGAAGCCGGATTCACAAACTGGCGCCGGGTTACCAAGTTTGGATGGGAACGTTTCATCGCTTTTGTTCTCAGCTGTTGCGTCGCTACGCCAACATGGTCGGATTGGACTCCAATTTCTCCATCTATGACACTTCGGACAGCAAGGCCGCGTTGCGACAGGCATTGGAGCGAACCGACATTGATCTGACGCATACCAAACCGGAAGCGATTGCCTGGTCCATCAGCCACACCAAAACGAATTTGATTTCGCCCGAAGAATATCAGGCGCCTCGCGGCAGCGCCATGGGCCGAATCATGGAAAAAGTTTATCCGGCCTATCAACGTCGGTTGATGGAAGCCAACGCGGTGGATTTTGATGATCTGTTAATGCACGTGGCGCTGCTACTGAAACGATCACCGGAACTGCGTTCCACTTTGGACGAACGCTTTCGCTACATCATGGTAGATGAATATCAAGACACCAACATGGCGCAATACGCCATTGTCCGAGGCCTCTCGTTGGACCATCCTAACTTGGCGGTCACTGGCGATCCGGATCAATCGATTTACGGTTGGCGAGGTGCGGATATTGGCAACATTTTGGAGTTTCAGCGGCACTATCCCGACGCGGCTATTGTCAAACTGGAAAGCAACTATCGCAGCACGCCCAGCATTCTTCGCATTGCCGACGCATTGATTGCCAACAATCGCCGACGCGTGAAAAAGTCGTTGAATACAGAAAATGCGGAAGGACCGGCCGTGCGTTTGGCCGTCTATCCTTCGCAAAAAGAAGAGGCCAATGACATTGTGGATCGCATTGCCTCCAGTGTCGCTCGCGCCGAACGACGATACCGCGACTTCGCCATTTTGTATCGAACCAACGCGCTGTCTCGTTCACTGGAGCACGCTCTTCGAGAAGCTCAGGTGCCGTTTCAGATGATCAACGGCGTTGAGTTTTATCAGCGAAAAGAGATCAAAGACATCTTTGCGTATTTGCACTTGATCAATAATTCTCGTAACGACGTGGCCTTCAATCGCATCGTCAACGTGCCGGCTCGCAGTATCGGCCAAGTCTCGCTGAAGCGATTGAATCAATTCGCAGATGAAAGTGGCACCAGCTTGATGGACGCGGCGCGCACCTGTGGCTTGCATCCCAAACTGAAGACGGCGGCGGTGCGTATTGCCAAGTTCGTTTCGCTGATGGATCGTTTGAGCGAACTTGCCACTCGGCCGGTGGAAGAAATCATTGGCCATGTCGTTTCTGAATCGGGCTATCAAGAAATGTTGTTGCAAAGTTCGGACCCCGCCGATGAAGAACGCTTGGCCAATATTGAAGAACTGCTAACGGCCGCGCGAGAGTACGACGAACAGAATCCGGGCATCGGCAGCTTGGAAGGCTTTCTGGAAGAAACGTCGCTGGTCAATGACGTCGACCAGTGGGAAGAAGAATCGGACCGAGTGACGCTGATGACGCTGCATGCCGCTAAGGGGCTCGAATTTCCCTCGGTATTCATCATCGCGATGGAACAAGGCTTGCTTCCGCACGAACGAAGTCTGCAAGATGATTCGCAATTAGAAGAAGAGCGACGTCTGTTGTTTGTGGGGATTACTCGCGCCGAACAAGACCTGCAGCTCAGTTACGCCAAGACGCGTTCGTTTCGAGGTAGCATTTCGAATAAAGTTCCCAGCATGTTCCTGATGGAACTGCCTCGTGACGAAATGCAGGTAGATTCTTACTCGAATTCCTTCACCGGCATGCAAGTCCGCGGCGGATATGCCAGCTGGGACGATTCGGCTGACGAATTTGACGACCACTTTGATGCCGCAGACGACGATTGGGACACGGACATGATTGATGTATCCGATGACAGCGACGTGTCACAAGACGTATCGCAAATGCCATCTGCTTCGCTGATGACGGCAGCCGACATGCTGGAAGGTCAGTCGGTACCGTTCGATGACACTGACATGTCACAAGACGCTGTGACGGAACCAAATGCACCGTCTAAATCCAAATCCAAACGCAAAAGCAAGCCCATTCGCAGAACGGATCTTGCGGATTTCAAAGTCGGCATTCCCGTGATGCATCCGGAGTACGGCTTGGGAAAAGTGATTGCGATGAGCGGCAGTGGAAACGGACGTAGTGCCACAGTCAACTTTGCCACCGGTGCCGGGCAAGTGAGCTTTGTTTTGGCATATTCTGACCTAAAACCGTTGACGTAGTTTCTGGCCAATCGCTAGGCTAAGGATGTGGCGAAAGGGATTGCCGTCCGGTGGGGCGGCAATCGTTCCACCAGCAAACGCTGGATTCGCCTGGGAACCGAAGACGGAGGTATCGAAATGAAACGTTGTATTCACGGGATTTTCGCGGCAAAGCGGTCGCTTTGCCTGTTCATTCTTGGACTGGTGATAGCGCATGGTGGCGTCAACCAAACCACGCTGGCACAACCGCCGTCGACCGAAAATTCTTCCAACAACGCAGCGACCAACCGTACGGCAGCGAGCAATTTGGGCGGCGCCCAGCAGGCGGACTTTGACACGTTGATTGAACTGATCACGTCCACAGTGGATCCCGATTCGTGGGACGAATTCGGCGGCGAAGGTTCCATTCAGGGTTTTCCCGGCGGTGTTTACGTAGATGCGAACGGCGTGTTGCAACGCCTGCAGCCCGACGTCGGTCGCCAGTGGGCCAAGATCGTTGACTCGCAACAAACCAACACGGCTCAAGACGCCAAACCCTTAGCACAATCAGATTTGCGAATCGTGTCGTTAAAAGCATTGCGAACCGCTGCCGAATCACTTGATTCACCAACAGCCTTTGCCGGACGACGTTCGTTTTCTGGCGGGCATGTACGAAATTCGTTTCGTGCAATTTGTCTCTGACGAAAGTGACATCTTGTTGGCAGGGCTGGCTGGACCGTGGCACTGGGACGCGGAAGGTCGGCCGGTGCATGCGGAAACGGGCCGACCCGTCTTACAGTTGGATGATCTAGTGGTCTTGCTGCGATGCTGCATCCAAGATGGCGGACAGTTTTTGTGTTCCATCACGCCTTACCAAGAAAAATTGGCTGACACTCAGGCCTTCATTCAACGCACGACAGCCAAACCATTCGCCACCAACGATCACGAACCGTGGGCTCGGCAATTGCAAGACACGTTGGGGAATCAGCGGATTGATGTGAAAGGGATTCCAGCAGAAACGCGAGTTGCCAGAACGATTGTGGAAGCCGATTATCACATGAAGCTGGTGGGCTTGGGGTTGGCCGATTCGATTCCGCAAGTGCCCAACTACTTGGATTTGTTGGAAGCGGAAGTCGCAGGTGCTCCACCGGCAATGGGCGTTTTGCGTTGGTGGTTCACACTAAACGAAGATGCGTTTGCCACTTCGGAAGATGGATTGTTGTTCGATTTTGCTGGACCGTCCGTGAAGTTGCTCAGCGAAAACGAATTGCTGGCAGAAAATGGTCGCCGAGTTCACACGGGTGATGCCGACAAATGGAATCGACAGTTCGCCCAGACGTTCACGACCAACTTCACTTTGATGGCGGACAAATATCCCATCTATTGGGACTTGGAAAACGTGTTTGACTTGGCCATGGTCGCCTCGATTGCCGCTCGTCACCAAAGCCAAATCACATCCGATTCCGCTTGGCAGTACCTGCTGGAAACGCATGAAGTATTGCGGCAACGAGTTCCCAAGGAGGTGAAGACAGTGGTTAGTCATCGAGTGATCCGTCAGCGACATGTGGTGGCGGCAATCAGTGGCGGAGTGGCCTTTCCAAAATACGGCGGGTTGGCAAAACTATTGCGAACCCCAACGGTGAATCCAAGTTCCGTGCCCGATTTGTTGCGGTTGCGGTCGAACGAAAAGAGTACGGCATCGCAGGCGGAACGAATCGTTTGGTGTTGGAACTGATTGAGCCGTAAGAATCATCTGCTATTCGCGTAAGGAGCACAACGTCTTGGCCGAAGTCAAAGTCGGAGTCAAGTTGTCCAGTCTGGGAATGCCGTTTCGAAAAGCCTTGCCAATTGTGGCTGAAATGGGCGTGGATGCGGTCGAGATTGATGCGCGAGGTGAACTGAAGCCTCGCGAAATAAGCCAAACCGGCTTGCGTCAAATTCGCAAATGGTTGGACGATCATAATCTGAAGGTCTGCGCCGTCGGCTTTCAGACTCGACGAGGTTACGACGTCGCGGACGACCTACAGGCGCGGCTGGATGCCACCAAGGAGGCCATGCGGTTCGCTTATTCGCTGGGCGCGTCTGTGGTGGTGAATCATGTCGGAGCGATACCGGACCAAGATGCGCCCGGTTGGCAAACACTGCTAGAAGCGTTGTCCGATTTGGGGCGCACCAGCCAGATGATCGGCGCGTTCTTGGCCATGGAAACCGGCAGCGAATCGGCAGACCAAATGAAGATGCTGATTCAAGAATTACCAGACTACAGTGTGACCGTCAATTTTGATCCGGGCAATCTGATCATCAATGGCTTTTCCGCCACTGATGCCATTCAAACTTTGGCGCCTTACGTCATGCTAAAGACGCCGTGCGAGAGATTTAGCTCAGGGTCGAGAGCCCGAGTGATGCTGGGTCAGGGTTCTGCGGACTTTCCCATCTTGGGCGTTTTGGAAAGCGGGTTATCGAGGCTACTTCACAGTAGAACGAAAACGCAGAAGCATCCGTGGAAGAAATCTCCAACGCCGTCCAATACCTGCGGAACGTGTAGATTTCATGTCGTATTGATAGCAGATTTGCCTACCGACGGCTGATGGTTTACGCGCAGCTTGTTCTTGACTGAATAGTTCGCACAGCCGATCGCATGCTTGGCAGACCGCTTCGGTCGAAATACCTTCCATGACATCCACCTTCCGCATGCTCGTTCTTCGCACCGCACCGGGGCTGGTCACAACCTGATGCTGCGAACCGTACGGACCACAGCGTTCTGGTGACGTTGGCCCGAAAAGTGCCACGCACGGAATGTTCACGGCCGCTGCCATGTGCAAGGGGCCGGTGTCTGAACCAACGAATAGTCGGCATTGTCTCAGAAGTTCCACCAATTCTGGCAAGCTTGTCTCAGGGGCCAGCCACGCAGAATCGTCACTTGCGTGTTGAATGGTTCGAGCCCACTGATGTTCTTCCGATCCGGCCCAGACCACGACGCTTCGTATTCCGTGCCGCCGGTGCAGGTGCCGGGCGACACTCGCGTAACGTTCGGCCGGCCAGACCTTGGATCCCCAACCCGCACCGGGGTTGATCACAGCAAACAATCTCTGATCGTCTGGCTGTTGTTGCAGCCAAGGCTGAAGCCACGTATCGACTTGCCGCCGAGCATCAGTGTAGTGCGGCATTTCAAAACAGATACGAGGTTTGTGGATGCCCAGTGGCTGAAGTAACTCCAGATAGCGATCCACCACGTGATTGGCTTGCGGCGGTTGACGGACGTTGTTCAGTAGCAGACTCAGCTCGCGTCCTTGAGGCGCCGCAAAGCCGATTCGATGTTTGGCTCCGGACAACCATGCGATGGCACTGCTCTTGGTCAGACTTTGTATGTCTAACGCTACGTCAAATTGGCGACAAAGCAGTTCGCGCCGAATACGCCGGATTTCGCCGATGGATTTTAGCCAATCTTTGCGAACCACCAGCACTTCATCCAAACCACCAAGTCCGCTCAGTAAGGAGGCCGCGGCGTTTTGGGTGGCCCATGCGATGTACGCGTCAGGAAAACGATCTCGCAAAGCGTGCACCAACGGGACCGAATGGACACAATCGCCAATGGCGCTAAGCCGAGCGATCAGAATACGAGGCTTCTCGCTCAGCGCGATCACGTGGTTTCGCAAGCCAGCCGCATCAGACATGAATTCCGTTCCTACAAAGTCGCAGCAAATGAGTCGGCATCCCGGCCGACAGCTTGCTTATCCTAGTAGGTGCACCGACGAATTCCAATAGAAGTTGGTACCCAGCATGATAGCTGCTTGCACAAGCTCATGACTCACGGCCGGGATTGTTCTCGATTGTTCCCGGCGAATGTTCCCAGGGACACGCTGTTATGAAACGAAACAAAAAAAACGCCAAACCGCATGTTGCGAATTTGGCGTTGGAAAATGATTTTGTTTCGACGCGACTAGAACTTCAGGTTTAAACCTAGGTTCAGGCCTTGCAGCAGCAAATCGGTTTCCGTGAAATTGGCGGCTGGTCTGGCTTCGCCAATCAGTGTTCCTGTTTGCTGCGTCAGATTCACTTGTCGATCAATCACCGAATCCGCTCGGATCACATTGTCCACATACAACAGCGTGTAACCGACGGTGAAGTCCAGACAATGGTTCAAGGCGTAGCCCAGTGTCAGCGTGAATTCTGGAACAACGGTGAATTCGTCCGTTTCAAATTTTCCCATGTTGGAATTCTGAGTCAGTAAGCCACCGTTCACCGTTGACGCCAATCCGCTGCCGGCAGTGGTTGTGGTCGAACCGTCGATATTGACCATGCGGTTCATGTTTCCCAACGCAATTTTGGCGGCGAAATCTAATGTCCAGCAGCCGTCCACGGAATGGCCCATGATGCCCAATTCGCCTCCATGGAAAACGTTTTCAACGCCAAATAAGTCTCGTTGCGAAATCTCGGTTCCCACCGTATTGGCCGCTGGGTCGATGAAGGTTAGCTGGTTGTTAATGCGAAGTGTTTCGTCGTGGCCCAGATAACGATAACCATAAATGAAGTCAATCGATAGTTGCATTGTTGGCGGTATAGGCTTTACGCAGAAAAACTTCAGTGCCCATCGTTTCGGTAGAATACAAAGCGTCCACACTGCCGGACAGTTCGTTGGGAAATCACAACAGCAACGCGTCTTCTTCGTTCAAAGCAGTGTTGAAGAAGGGACGACCGAGAATGGGAATGGTATCGGACGAACCACGGAATTCACTCGTTTCTTCGCCCAAAGCAAATAGCGTTGCGCCAATGCCAGACGCCCCGCCGGGCCAATCCATACCCAGTGTCAAACGAGCTCCATTGTGCGTGCCGCTGTCAATGGTTCCGCCAAACAGGGCCGTTGATGATCCTAGCACACCCGCGTCGTCTCGAGCCGTCCCGTCGGGACTGGTCGTCACCAAACTGGGGAACCGAGCGTCTTCTTGCCACCACATCAGATATTCGATGTTGCCCCAGGTTCGCCGCGAACAGGGATCGTAACAGCCGGAATCCATCGTGACAGCACCACAGTCGGCACAGCCAGCATCACCGCAACTGGTGCAAGACGCTTGAGCCACCTGTTGGTCCTGATGCATCGAATGGCCCATCGACGGCACCATCTGCTTCAGCCCGCTGAGGCCGGAACGAACCGAGGAACGAGCCGGTTGACGCTGTCCCAAGGGAACTTGGCCAACCGCGTGATCCGAGATTCCCGAAAACATTAGCCCGCTCAAACAGGCCAAATACGGAAGTAAGCGATTGCGAATCATGTTAACTACCTGAAAATCCGTCCCCAAATGGCAGTATCTGCTTCGGCCAGTAAAAACCAAAACAACGCATCACTGTAACACTCGGCGAGATAAACCCTGCGGGTTGAATGGAATTCTCCGGTTTTGCCGAACGTCCAGCCTGCGACCGCTTTGCCGCGGCTAGCAGTGAATCTGCTTTCACGTCTCGCATTACCGCAAACTAGGGAGACCCAACAACGGCATTGTGCGGTATTATGAACAGTTAACGTAGATGGAATGGACCATACGCTAGCCAAGTGAACCTAATCGGGGAACGCAATGGAACGTAGCGAACCGCTACCAACGCAAGTTACGACAATGAGCGACGATACGGAAAATTCGAAGAAGAATCGGCCTCCGTTGAAGCTGGCATCGCTGATGGCAGGTCGGACCAAATGGTACATGGACCGTTGGAAAGCGTTGTTACCCGTTATCGAACGATACGAAAGCCAATTCACCAAGCTGTCCGACGCCGATTTGCGAAAAGAGAGCCTGTCCTTACGTTACCGAGCGAAGGCGGGCGAACCGCTGGTCGAACTGCTGCCTCCTGCGTTTGGCTTAGTTCGAGAGGCCGGGCGGCGAACTTTGAACATGCGTCATTTCCCCGTCCAATTGTTAGGCGGAATTGCTCTGTTCCACGGCAACATTGCCGAAATGGAAACGGGCGAAGGCAAAACGTTGACTGCTACGCTGCCCATGTACGTCCACGCGCTCAAAGGCAAAGGAGCGCAGTTGGCTACGGTCAATGATTACTTGGCCGCTCGTGACGCAGAAATTATGCGTCCGTTATACGAAGCCTTAGGCATGTCGGTGGGTGTGATCCAAACCAACATGAGCCGGCCTCAGCGTCGCCAAGCGTACGCCTGCGATATCACTTACGGTACGGCCAAGGAATTTGGATTCGACTTTTTACGCGATCGTTTGGTATTGCGGCAGATTCGCCAAACACAGCTGGCATTCCTGGAATCGGTAGGAAACAACGGCCAAGGTTCGGGCGGAGAAAAACCGGTTCAGCGAGAACCGTACTTCGGCCTAGTGGACGAAGCCGACAGTATTCTAATTGACGAAGCCAGAACACCTTTGATCATCAGCGCCATGGGCAGCGAAGGCGAAGACAAACTCAAGGCCACCTACATGTGGGCTTCGCATCATGCGTCTCAATTCGAAGAAGACGAACACTACGACTACGACCACGAAAAAAAGAAAGTTGAACTAACCGCCTCCGGACGACAACTCGTTCGCTCTCTTCCGCAGCCCGAGGACATGGATGGTGTGGGTCTGATTGATGCCTACGAATTTATCGAACGCAGCATCAAGGTTAGCCGCGACTTTCTACGAGACACCCATTATGTGGTTTCCGACGACAAGGAAATTGTCATCGTGGACGAATTCACCGGACGCTTGGCCGAAGGCCGAAAATGGCGAGACGGAATTCATCAAGCGATTGAAGCGAAAGAGAACATTGATATCACGGTGGACACGGGCCAAGCAGCCAGAATCACGGTCCAGGACCTGTTTCTTCGCTATGATGTGCTGTCCGGCATGACCGGTACCGCAGCCACGTCGGCTCGTGAATTTCGCAAAATCTACAAAACGTTGGTCTTTCGAATTCCCACCAATCGCCCGGTGCAACGCCAAATGCTGGCGGATCGAGTGTTCAAGACGGCAGACGAAAAGTGGGACGCGATTGTGGAAGAAATTGCCGAACATCATGCCACAGGTCGTCCCGTTCTGATTGGAACCAAAACAATCGAACGATCCGAACTGCTGTCTCGTTTGCTACACCAAAAGCGGATCGAGCACGAAGTTCTCAACGCGCATCACATTGAACGTGAAGCGGACATTGTGTCACTGGCCGGTCAACGAGGCAAAGTGACGGTGGCGACGAACATGGCTGGTCGTGGTACCGACATCAAGCTGGGCGAAGGCATCGACAAACTCGGCGGGCTGCACGTGATCTGTACCGAAATCCACGATTCGGCGCGAATCGATCGGCAGTTGGCTGGTCGTTGCGGACGACAAGGCGACCCTGGTTCAGTACGAGTTTATCTTTCCATTGATGATGACATCTTGACCACAGGCTATGGCCCCGGCCCCGCCAAGAAAATGCAAAAAAACCTGCAAGGCAAAAGCGGCAGCGTGGCAAACATGTCGAACCTCTTTCGTCGAGCTCAACGGAAAGTGGAACGGCGACACCTTCGCGACCGAATGATCTTGTTGCATCACGAAAAGCAGCGCAAGAAAATGCAGCTGGAATTAGGCCAAGATCCGTATTTGGACACGCCAAGCTAATCTCAGTCAACGCAACCATGTCGAAGGTACGCTCGATCGCTCGGCTGGGCCACAGACTTGCCGTTCGGCGAACGAGTTTCCGTTCGGCCCTGCGGCTATCCGGCCTACATTCTGTTTGTCGCGAGTAGGCCGGATCGAGGAACGATGCCGACGTGACGGGCCGGCAGTAAAGTGACCGCTATTCGGTGACTTTGGACTGCAAGACAGTCAAATTTTCTTCGACGCTGTCGGCAACATCGCTGTAAGGGACGATATTTCCATCGTGCATTCCTGCGTCGATTTTGCCGAAGTCTTCCATCAACTGTTCGGCCGCAGCAGTCACGGACGCTTGATCTTCGGTAGACATGCCGGCCTTACCAGCAGCTTCGCCCAGATGCATAATCATGTGACCGATTTCGTGCATGGCGTCGTGAGCGTTATCGGGATTGCCGTCATCATAAGCGGTTTGAATGGCGGTCTTGAGTTCCACCACTTTCGAAACGATATCGCCAAAACTCATCGCTGCGTGCGAATCGCCACCACCTTCGCTGCTGTGGTCATGATCTGCCGTTTCCGTCTCGGTACCGTTTTGGCAACCGGCCACGCCCAACATCAGCAGCAACGCAAACAAACCAACCACCCAACTTGTAAACTTCATGATTGCTCCTTAAATGCAACTTTTTTTCGGAAGCCAAACAACGACTCCTGAATGCACGTACTCTATGGCAGGTATTCTATCTGCTTCCACCGCTGACCATCAGGGGCGGAAGTAATCCAGGTTTTTTTATTGAATCACAACAAGAAATGTAGGCAGAAAGAATCCAGAACGAGGCACACATGCAACTTGATCCTAGACATTCCTGGCGATGACAACACGGAGGAATCCGGCGACGAGGAAAGTGCCGATTCGAATCCATCCGAATCCGCCGCAGATAGTTCGGCCGGTGATTCGGAAACCGATTCGGTACCTGAAGAAACGCCTGCCGAAGACAATCCCGCCGAAGAAAGCTCGGCAGACTCCGAACAGCCAGCACCAGTTCTCGGCACCGGCGGTCTGGACATTCCCGAGTAGCATTTATCAACGAAACCATGGTGAACGGTTTTTTTGACGGGCTTGACACGCGTTGAACGCGACGCGTCATTTCCGGTTACCCACCCTGTAGTCGCGACAATGGAGATCGGTTCTTTCAAAGCGACACCAGTTTTCGATCAGCATAGCTTTGCCTATACTTGCCACGTCCATGTCGTAAAATGACGGATCTATCGAGCAATCAACTTAGCTGTCCTGGCTACCACCGATGTCCCCGTTGGATTCCACCGGCCGTGTAGAATGAACGCAGTGATGTCAAAATTTTCGTCCGTCCGTATCGTCTGTTTCGCGTATTAGAATTTTGCTTTCGGAAACCGGGAAGAAAAGATGGCCAAGACCGCCGTTCTTGATGGAATGATAAAGAGAGCTGATTTTGCACAGCAAGAAGAGTCCGCGACGTTTGATCTATTCGAAAAAATCCAGATTACCCAGCTTGAATCTAAGAGTCCGATTTTAAAGCTGCTCAGAAAACCCGATTTTCAACGTGAGACGAATCATTGGAAACCATCCCAGATTGCGACGTTTATTGCGAGCTTCGCGAACGGCGACCTCATTCCGTCTTTGATTCTTTGGAAGTCTTCATCCTTCGTGTTTGTTATTGATGGGGGCCATAGACTTAGCGCGTTAAGAGCCTGGGTAGAAAACGACTATGGAGACGGGCCAATTTCGCATTCTTTTTTCGCGGGGGAGATACCAGAAGAACAAAAGAAGATCGCCGCGCGGACAAGAAGGGAAGTCGAAAAGGAAATCGGTCGCTATTCTGATTACGTGCGTTCCATGGACGTCGAAAACGAAGGCGATTCAGCATTCAAGCTGAAAGCAGCTGCAGCCACGATTTTCACAAAGGCAATTCCAATTCAGTGGATTCAAGGGTCTCAGGAAGTCGCAGAAGCATCATTCTTCAAAATCAATTCCCAGGGCACGGAACTTGACAAAACGGAAGAGTTGATCTTGCGAAACCGCAAAAAGTCGTATGCACTCGCTGCCCGTGCGGTGGTTCGATCGGGTACTGGTCACAAGTATTGGTCTAAGTTTGACGAGCCTACGCAGACAAAGATTGAAGAGCTTTCCGGGAAGCTTTTTGGGGCGCTATTTCAGCCATATATGTCGGAGCCGATTAAGACGTTGGATCTTCCGTTAGGTGGATCAACGTCGCCAGTAGATGCATTGAAAATGTTGATAGACATGTTCGGCATAGTCGACGGTAAAGCAGACCCGACCAAAGCGATTTCGGAGCTCGACGACGACGTTCAAGGCAAAGAGACGATTGGTATTTTGAAAAAGACAGATCGAGTCGTCGGTCGATTGACGGGCAATGCCCCTCCAAGTCTAGGACTTCACCCCGCCGTATATTTCTACAATGACAAAGGTAAGCACAGTAGATACCTGTTTCTTGGGACTTTGAAGCATTTTGCTGAACGAATCGGGAACAATGACGACAGTTTTTTTCGACATTTTACCGAGTCGCGGAAATCTCTTGAGAGAGTGCTAATTCAGAAGAAGGCGGTGATTAATCAGGCACTTGCTAACGTTAATAGTCGACAAAGAATTGATCGTGTCTCGAATTTGCTTGGTGGGTTAGTCGATTATGGTCGTAGAAAGGCAAAGGTTGGAAATGCCGAAATCCTAACGTTGCTCGGTCTCCAGGGGAAGATTACGGAGCTCAAACTACTTGATCCGCCAGAGACGTTTTCCACTGATACAAAATCTGCAGTGTACCTTGCTGAAAGCCTAAGGGCGGCGAATCGTTGCCCCCTTTGTGACGGTCTACTGGACACGGCAAAATCTGCGTCATACGACCATATAATTCAGCGACGATCAGGTGGGGCAGGGTCCGTCGAAAACTGCCAGATTACGCATCCGTATTGCAACAGCATCAAGGAGTGACATACATAGTCTAGCTGATTTTCAAGTGAGAACGTTTTTGCAAGAGTGGGTGAAAAAATCGCCAGTCGGATTTGAAATCGCGATCAGCGTCGTCGGCAAATCCGAAGACGCGAAACGGGCTAGTTGCAACGGCTCATTCGGACGCATCGGGTTTGTAGGTCACTTTCTCCACGTCCACTCGGAGTTCTTCCAGACGCTTTGCCACGGGATCGGGCATGGATTCTTGGAATCGGCCACCGATTTGTTCGGCCAAGAAGCGTTCGATTTCGGCGTACATGGCCATGCGATTAACGGGCTTAGCAAATCCATGTCCTTCATCGTCGGCCAGCAAGTAGCTGACATCATGACCGTGATCTCGCAACGCAATGGCAATCTGATCTGCTTCGGCCTGTTTGACTCGAGGATCATTCGCGCCTTGCACAATCAGTAGCGGCTTAGAAATCTTGTCGGCGCTGAACAGCGGACTCGCTTCCCGAATGCGTTGTTTGCCTTCGTCCGAACTGGGATCACCCACCATGCCATACAGGAACGCTCGGCCCGCTTCCCAATACGGAGGAATCGAATCCAGCAACGTGAAGATGTTGCTGGGACCCACGATATCGACGCCGCAGGTGTAGACTTCGGGCGTAAAGGCCAAACCCGCCAACGTGGCGTATCCACCGTAGCTGCCGCCCATGATGGCGATTCGATTCTTGTCGGCAATTCCCTTTTCGATCAGATACTTAACGCCCCAAGTGATATCGTCCTGCATCAGTTTGCCCCATTGCAGGTCGCCTGCGTTCAGAAACTTTTTGCCATAACCTCCGCTGGCGCGGAAATTAGGTTGCAACACCGCGTAACCTCGATTGGCCAAGAACTGAACTTGCGGATCATATCCCCAGGAGTCTCGAGGCCCTTTGGGGCCACCGTGCACCAAGATCACCACAGGCAGGTTTTTGGCTTCCATGCCGGCAGGGACGGTCAAGTACGCGGGAATCTCCAGTCCGTCACTGCTGGGATAGCGCACAGGTGTCATCGGCGCCAGATGTTCTTCGACCGCTTTCAGTTCGGGACGAGGCGTGTATTGATGAATCAGTTCGCGCGTCTTCGCATCGAAGTACCACGCTTCTGCAGCGAACTTGTCACCGTGTACGGCAATCAGAAACTTGCTGTAATCTTTGGTCGAACTTTGAAACGCGATTTCTCGACCCGGAAATTTTTCTCGAAGAAACTTGTAGTTGTCTTCCCAAGTTTGGTTGTGCCAATAGTATCGAGTCTTATCGTCGGTGTAGGAAGTAGAAATGATTTCTCGAGTGTTACGGTCCAACCGCAGGCCACCAAAGTCAACTCGATTTTCCGGATCACTTTCCACTTTGGTCAATTCTTTGGTTTGCGGATCCATGATAAACAGCGTCAGCAAATCCAAGTCGCCTTTGTTGGTGACTAGATACAACTTTTCGTTTTTCGGATCCCAGCCGCTGACTCCGGCATTTTCGGTGACCGAAGTTTCGTAGATGGGCTCCAGCTGGTCGCCGTCTTTGCGCAGCAGCGTGGTATTGCCGGCTGGGTCGGTGCGACTGAGCAAACGCAGGTTGTCATCCCAATCGAATTCATAGCCGGTGATACGGTCAGTGTTTTCGTACAGTAGCTTCAATTCGCCGGTGGAAATTTCCAGTCGATAAAGATCGTGCCACGCTTTGTCTCGATCATTCAGCCCCACCCACAAGAGATCCGGATTGTTTTCGCTGGCATGAACAATCTGCGCCGTGACTTCCTTCATGGGCGTCAAATTGCGAGCGTCCGGGACGTCTTTGCCTTCTGCCGCCGGTGCCTTCGGATCGACGGCAAACAGGTTCATGTTTTCGTCACCGTCTGAATCTTTCACAAACAAGATGTACTTGCCGTCATCGGTCCAAGTGTAGCCGTACAAAGGTCGAACGCTATCGGTGATGGGTCGGGCTGCTTCAAACGGTTCGGCGAATTCTTTGACCCAGACATTCATAATGCCGTTGTAGGGCTTCATGAACGTTATGAATTTGCCGTCCGGACTGAGCTTTCCGCCGGCAATTTGCGGATTCCCAAAGAAAAGCTCTCGATCCAATAGCGGCGATTCAGCATGCATAGTGGCACTCGTCAAAAAGGCAAACAAAAGGCAACAGACAATTCGGGAACACATCTTATTCATAGGAAGTCCATCAAGTTTGAGGTAATGGAAAACGATTTCCAGTGGAATTCGGCGTTGCGAAATGCCGGCGAACGCGACGGCTGGTGTCGCATGCGAACCGCCAGCATCACCGCATCGTAACAGAATTCGCCCGAAGCCAGAATGTCGAAAGACGTCCAACGGTGTTCTGCAAGTTCAAGCAGAATCAAGATTTATCGCTGGAAATTGCGACGATGACGAGCCGCTTAGAGCTGCGGACTCGCGCCCGTTTCGCCGGAAATGGGCGTCGACGAATTTACTTTGTCGCCGAATTGCTGAAATGGCATTTTTTTTTCTGGGCCGTCAACGAATACGCTGCGAGTATTCATCGGAGTGTTAGGACCAGTGATATCCAGCGAATGTTGTTCGCTCAGTACGCCTAGGATCAAACAGGTTCCCACGACGACAGCCAAGCCAACTCGGTAATAACCAAAAAGCTCCATGCCGTTACGCTTGAGGTAGGCCACCATCCATTTCACGGCGACAAATGCCGCCACCCAAGCGGCCAACGATCCGTAAATCATGGTGGCAATACTGTGTTCGGCTAGCATGACAGGTCCGGCCGATCCTGCTTTGTAAACCGTGGCAGCCAGTAATGTGATCACGCCCAGCAAAAAACTAAATTCGACCGCTGCAGAAAGACTCATTCCCAGCAGCACGCCGCCGCAAATGGTTACTAAGCTGCGGCTGGTTCCCGGCCACATTGCCAAGCATTGAATCAGTCCAATTCCTAATGCGATTTTCCAGCTCATCTGTTCCAGCGGAAGACTTCGCGTTGGACGATTCGAGTCGCTTGAACGGAGCCAATACGATGCTAACAGAATCGCAATGCCGCCCACAAACCACGCCGCGACAATGGTCCAGAGACGAAACAACTTTTCTTCGATCAAATCGTCGAATAGCAGGCCTACCACCGCTGCGGGGATAAATGCCACGATCAGGTTCAGTGACAGCTTTGCGCCGTTCGCATTACCAGGGCCAATGCCGAATACGCCCAGCGTGCCCACCACGGCGTTACGCACTTGCTGCCAGTAAATGCCAAGAACAGCCAATATGGCCCCAGTCTGGATGCAGACCGCATACGCGTTGGCTGCTTCCGATTCCGGAATTCCTAGCGCGTTGAACCAGCAGTAGCAACAGTGGAACTTACCGGCAGGTACTCGGTGAAGTCCTTCAACACAACCCAATGATTACAGCTTCCACCAAGACATACTTAGAGCTTCTAGGTGTTATGAAAAAGATCTGAAGTAAAAAATCCATTATGAAACTATGGGCCATATTCGCTATCCCCACGTCTCTAGAACTACCAAGGTTAAGCCTTTTTTAACAATACGCACAGGCTTTCGTCGCATTTAGGGGCGAAAGCGGCTGGCCACAATCCCCATTGATTCAATTGGGATGGTCGACATAATCGCGAACAGAAGCAGTTTACTCGAAGTAGTACTAGTTATTTTGCCAATGAATTTTGGCAAGGAGGGAGTGTTTTTTTGATGAAGTGGAATCTAAACGCCAGTTGTCTGGGTATTCGAGCTCGAGAAAACGAAGTTATCGAATTAGCTTTGACCTACGGATTTGCGACATTTGACTTAGATGCGAACAGTTTTATCGGAAATCTGCAGACTCGAGGTCCCGAAACCGCTACTCGCTTTATTTCCAGTGGAAACATCAAGATCGGAAGCTTCACTGTACCCGTAGATTTAAGTGTCGATGATGCGGAATTTAACGATCAGTGGCAGTCGCTGCAAAACTGCCTTGGCACGATCGCTTCTTTTGGCACAAGTGTCGGCATCGCAACCGTGTCACCGCACCATCCAAGTTTGCCATATCAGGAAAACTTTGAACGTCATCGCCAGCGACTCGATACCATAGCCGCAGAGCTCTCGCACAGCATGGAATGCGTTTGGCCATTGATCTGGGCGAAGACTGCCAGCCGTCAGCGGAGGGTGGCCATTCCTTTATTCGTTCGCCGGAAGCATTAATCGCGTTGATGCAGACAGTGTCGCATGATCAGATCGGAATCTGCATTGATACGTCGAGCTGGTTTCAGAACAGGCACGGTTCAGCAAATTCAGGCGTTGCCGTCTGACAAGATTCTGTACGTTCCGCTTGTCAGGTGTCGCTGAACCCGTAGAAGATTCTTCAGGAGAATTGGTACCGGCTTCCAGTCGATGTTTGCTTTCACAAAACGACCAGACCGTGCCCACTGCCGAATTCCGCACGTTGCTGGAAGAGGTTGGCTACGATGGTTTGATTGCACCGGCGTGTCATTCGCTGCAGGTGACGGGAATGTCCAAGGACCAAGTGGCCAAAGCGGCGGCCAAGTCGTTGAAAGAATTCATTTCTCCACCCGTTGGCGACGAGACGGCCGAGGTGGTAGCCACTGTCGCCGCCAGTTCGTAACCAAAGATGCTCCACTTCCACAATGGAGTATTTTTAACAGAAATAGGCCTGGGGCTGGATGTCACCAGGCCTTTGCGAACCGGATACATTTCGCACGCGCATGCCGATCACATGGCACCGCATCAACTGACCATTTGCACTCGTCAAACGGCCGAATTCTATCGCTTTCGACTCGGGCAACAACGACCTGTTCGCATCCTGCCGTTGGATTCGCCAGAGCGTTCGGTTCAACCACCTGAAATCCCTTTTGCTACCGGCCGGGCACATGTTGGGATCGTCGCTGATCCACGTGCAAGGCCAACAAGATCGTTACTGTACACTGGCGATTTGATCTCGCTCCCAAAGCCACGACCGAACCCGCTCGATTGCCACAAGCCAACATCTTGGTGATGGAATGCACTTTTGGTAGACCCGAATATGTGTTTCCGCCAAGCGATGAAGTGCTAGACGCCTTGGCGAATTCCCTACGGCGCAGTCTTGCCCAAGGAAAAGTCCCCATTGTTCACACCTACGTCTTGGGAAAGGCGCAAGAACTGGTCTGGCAATTTCAGCAACGAGGCTTCCGTTTGTGCGTGCACCCAGAGATCGCCAAATATTGTCAACTGTATCAGCAGCTGGGAGTCGACTTGGGCGAATTCGAAATCATCGGCAATTCGCCACCAACCGGCCGTGTCTATCTGGCTCCGCCCAAGTCACAACCAGGTGTGCGAACCATCCGGATTCCTCGTTCCGTCCACTTGGGCGTTACAGGCTGGGCCATCGACACCAAGACTAAGCGGCGACTCCAATTAGACCACGTATTTCCGCTTTCTGATCACGCCGACTTTTCACAGCTTGTACAAGCCGTTGAAATCGTTCAACCAGACAAAGTCTACTGCGTGCATGGTCAGCCCGAGTTTGCGGATGTGCTGCGAACCATGGGCTGGGACGCCGAGTACCAAGGCAAACGTTCTTAGCTGGACGACAACATCCGCTTCGGCGCATCATGGCGTTTCTACTAACCAGCCGTTTACTTCGCCTTATCGTTTGTCCATCTTGAAACGTCCAACCGCAACAACAAGCCTATGGCGATCAAGCCTAACCCGATTGACCAGATCGGTTCGACCCAGAAGGCCAGAAACAGACACGCCGCCAAACCGACATACGCGGGCCAAATGGGAAACAAGCGTTCCGCCGGTGCGATACGAATGGCACACGCATTGGTCAATGCGTAATAAACCAACACGGTAAACGCGCTGAACGACCACGTGGTCTTCACACTGCCCGTCAGCACAAACGCGGCGACGATTCCTGCCACCACCAACGTAGCCACGACCGGCACTCCTTGGCCGCTGATCACCGCCACGCCAACCGGCATATCACGACGCCGACCCATCGCCAGCAATACTCGAGATAACCCCAGCAGCAGATTCAGCAAAACGCCAGCCATGGCCGTCATGGCACCGATACTTAACAACGTCGCCACGCCTGGCACTGACAACGCTGCCGCCACTTCCTCTAAAGGTGCCATGCGCTGTTGCGTGGCTGCTCCAAATTCTTCCGCGCCCAATGTGCCGACAGCCGTCACCGCCACCAACAAATATAGCAACATGGAAGCCAACAGCGTGACGATCACGGCTTTGGGAATCGTGTGTCGAGGATCACGGACTTCTTCGCCCAAGGTGGCGATGCGTCCGTATCCGGTGTACGCCACAAACATCAACGCTGTGGCTTGCAGAAACCGAGCCCAAGAAAATTCGGCGCGAACCGCGTTCAAGACATTCGCTTCGAAACCTCGAACGGTCGACGGCAATCCGGCCACCACCAACGTCAACAGCGAAATCAGCGTTACCGTGACAATGACAATGTTCGCCCAGTTCGCTCGGGAAATCCCCATCAACACCACCACGGTCACCACCACTAACACACCTGTCGCCAACGGGATTTTCCACGTTTCCACCGGCAGATCTAACATGGTGGTCAAGTAACCGGCAAAACCCAATGCGGCGGTGGCGGCGGAAGCGCTCTTGGCGCACAGGAACATCCAGCCTGCCACAAAACCTAAATTCGGCGAAAGCCAACGATAACCATATTCATACGTTCCGCCGCTGACCGGATGGTTCGCGGCCAGTTGAGCGCTGCTGAGTCCATTACAAATGGCGACCAACGACGCCAGGAAGATGGCCAACAATACGGAAACGCCCGTCGTTTGTGCGCCTAAACCAATACTGACAAACACGCCGGTCCCGACGATGGAGCCGAGTCCCATCATGGTCGCGCCGAAGACGCCGATTTCTCGCCGCAGTTGTTTTTCTTGCATGAACGCTATTTTTCTTCTCGCGTGCGACTGGACCACATAAATACCAGTGCCGCAATCGCCAACAACGCCGCCAGCGAAATCCACTGTCCAGCCAAGTCGACGACGCCGTCGGAGAGACTCAATACTTTTCCGATCCCATCGGCACCATGGACGACGGGAACTCCTAGATACGACAGCAATTGCGTGAACACACCCATCAGCGATTCGCCGGCAATCAATCCGGACACAATCAAGATGCCTCGATGGGCCTTCGTTTCCGTACCGGGCGCATCCAAACGGTCTACTGCGGTTCGTACCAAACCGCCCAAGACCATCGGCACGGAGATTCCTAACGGCAGATAGATGCCTACCGCAACCGGCATCAAGTGCAGGCGAACTTTGGAACCGATTTTACACAACACGTTATCGGCTATCAGAATGCAAACGCCCACGATCGCTCCATAAGCCACCATGTCTTTGGGAATGGCTTGACCGTCACTGCCGAAGAAGCCGTTGACCAACGCCGCGAACAAACCGGCTTGTGGCGCGGCGAGTTCTTCGCCGCCAATGCCTCCCTTGCCTGCGTTCAGCGAACCTTGATGCAAGATGGTCATCACCGGGGCCATCACAAAAGCCGCCACACTCACTCCAATGATTTGCATGATCTGTTGGCTGCGAGGTGACGCGCCAATCATGTGTCCGGTTTTCAGGTCGTTACAAACATCGCCGGACGTGCAGGCCACGCAACAGACCACACCCGCTACGCCCAGCGTGGCCAAGATGGCGTCGTGCCCGGTAAATCCAAGCACGTAAAGTAAGACGCCCGTTCCCAACACGGCCGTGATAGTCATTCCCGACACGGGACTGTTGGAATTTCCCACTAATCCTACGATGTAGCTGGCCACCGCTGAAAAGAAAAACGACATCAGTAGCATCACGGCGGTGATCATCAAGGTCAGTGGTACGTTGCCGCCCAAGACTTTCCAATACAATCCGGCAATGGTCGCGACGGTCAGGACACCCCACAGCAAAATGGTCTTGCTGGATAGATTTCGTTCGGTAGGCAAAACGTCGGCATCGGAAACAGTTGTATTCGAAAGCAGGTCGACCAACTGTTTCACTGCCGCAGCCAAACCTTTTCGCACACTCCAAATCGAGACCACTCCGCCCACAATCATCGCTCCGACACCGATGTAGCGAATTTTGGTGCTCCACAATTGATAAGCTAATTCCACTGTCGACAAATCACCGGTTGAACTATCGGGAAGTCCCAACAACGGAATGCCAACCAGCCAACCAATAAAGCCACCGGCAAAAATTTCCAGCGCAATGGGCAGCGTGATAATGTAGCCGACAGAAAACAGAGCTGGCGAAATGTCACAACCAAAGAAGAAGACTCGATTTGCGCGAACCACCGCTCCTTCGATGGAACCGTGTAACAATCCCAAAGTCGACTGAGCCAGCTTGAAGATGCCTCCCACGCAGATACCCACCAACATCAGCAGCAGGCCGTCGCTTTTCGAATCATTGCCTTCGCCCGCCCGCAAAACCTCGGCACACGCCACGCCTTCCGGATACTTCAGCTCTTGGTTGTCCACCACAAAAACTTGCCGCATGGGGATCATCAGCAAGATGCCCAGCAACCCGCCGGTCAAGGCAATCAGTGACGTGACCCAAAAATCAAAATCATTCCAAACGCCCACAATGATCAACGCCGGCATGGTAAAGACGATTCCGGCGGCCAGCGATTCTCCAGCAGAAGCAGCCGTTTGGACCAAATTTGATTCCAACGTGGACGACCGCCGAAAGATGCCTCGCAAAATACCCATTGACACCACGGCGGCCGGAATGGAGGCGGAAACGGT
This sequence comes from Pirellulaceae bacterium, assembly GCA_041399205.1. GTDB lineage: Bacteria > Planctomycetota > Planctomycetia > Pirellulales > Pirellulaceae > JAGQOZ01. Next base: position 825,531 of record JAWKTK010000003.1, read on the forward strand.
CATGCCGGCCTTCAGCCCCAAATAGACATTCGCCGCGCCCATGATCACCGACAACACCACGCCCAATACGACGGCGGTGATGGTCAGTTCGTATTTTTGGGGACCGGACGATTTATTCGAACGATTATCAGCCATGCGAAATTCCTATTCGGAGCCGTGATCCATTTGACGAAACGATGGTGGCCGAAGAAAGCCAATCGGTTGCCGCGAATTATCTCACGAATTCGTTCGATAGGAACCAGGGGCTTGGCCCAGAATCGAATGGTTTGTGAAAGAGCCTTCGTGACAGAATGCCCGGCAATTGATTGAACGAATCGCCTTGGTATGCCAGAATATTCGTCGATCACGGCAACCTTACGCACCTCACGAAGGAACTCGCATTGCTGACAACGTCATCCAGTCTGTTGATTCGCCTGCAAAGTGTGCAAGACAAGGACGCGTGGCAACGGTTTGTTCGCATCTACACTCCACTGATTCTGAAATGGGCGGGGCAACAAGGTCTGCCATCTGACGACGCGGCAGATCTGGTCCAAGACGTGATGGCCGTTTTGGTTCGCAAACTACCTACGTTCCAGTACGATGCGAAGTTGCGTTTTCGGAATTGGTTGAAGACCGTCACTCTGAATAAATTGAACGATCGCTGGCGAAGAAAGCAATTGCCGCTGGCCGATGCGTCGCTGAGCGGACTGGCCGATGCGTCGGCGGATGACGCCTTCTGGGAGACCGAATATCGGTGTGAAGTGGTGTTGCGAGCGATGGAGTTGATGCGGTGTGATTTTCAGCCAACCACTTGGGAAGCGTGTCGGCGATACATTTTAGGCGAAGCCACGCCCGACCAACTGGCCGCCGAATACAACATCAGCGTCTGGACAATTTATTCCGCCAAGTCGCGTATCATCAAACGTTTGCGAAACGAATTGGACGGGTTGCTGGACTAGTGGATAAGTCAGATCGCGTGATCGGTTGGATGCGTCTGAAGACGGGACTACAAACGACAAGAAACGTCTTGCGTTTTCGTTTTTTTCGATACAAAACCGCTGCGAACCATGCGTATCTATGGACACCAGAACGCCATTGCCGCCAATGGCAGACTCGATTTCGGTTCGCAATTGCTTGTTTTGTAGGGATTTTCAGATGGTTCAAAAACAGTCGTGTCCTACCCAGTCCGTGATTCAAGGCTTTGTTTCCGGGAATTTGGAAGAATCGCAAATTGTTTCTCTGGAACATCACTTGGCATCGTGCACTCGATGCGGCGACACCGTGCGTAACCTGAATGCATCGGATACCTTTGTCGAACTGGTACGCACATCTGCCGCTGGTACGCCGACGCCGTCCGAAATCGACGACGCTCGGCTTGATTCGCTTTATCAAAAGTTAGACGAATTGGTCGATTCGAAATCTCCCGTCGTGTCCGCTTCGGATGCGGATTTATGGAACCGAGCGATCGAGGTGGAAGTTCGCTTCGAACCGGCCATCGAAGCGGACGAATTGGGACGCTTGCGCAACTATCGCATTCTCAAACGTTTGGGCGCAGGCGGTATGGGCGTTGTCTACCAAGCGGAAGACACTTCGCTGAAACGGCTGGTGGTGCTGAAGATTTTGCGGCCGTCGTTAGGCGAAGCAGCGCGAGAACGTTTTCTGCAGGAGGCTCGCGCCGCTGCCGCCATCGAACATGAATGTGTGGTCACGATTTACCAAGTGGACGATGAAAACCAGCTGGCGTTTCTGGCCATGCAATGGTTGGACGGCGAAACGTTGGAAGATCGATTGCAACGGCCGCCCGTACTGTCCACGGACGAAGTGGTGCGTATTTCCAGCCAGATTGCCAGCGGCTTGGCGGCGGCGCACGACAAACATTTGATTCATCGAGATATCAAGCCGGCCAATATCTGGCTGGAAGCGAATCAGCCTCGCATTCGACTGTTGGATTTCGGGTTAGCTCGCGCCATGGACAATAATCCTCAGCTTACCGAAACCGGCATGCTGGCCGGCACGCCGGCGTATATGTCGCCCGAACAAGCTCGAGGCGAAGCGGTGGACGAACGGAGCGATTTGTTCAGTTTGGGCACGGTCATGTACCGCATGCTGACCGGCGAACTCCCATTTGCGTGCAGCAACGCGCTGGCTGCTATTCGGTCCATTCAGACGGATCAGCCGGAATCGCCCAAGCAACGGAATTCGTCCGTGCCCACGTTTCTGTCGGATACGGTGATGGATCTGCTGGAAAAAGACGTGCGACTTCGTCCCACCGATGCCCACTCGGTGGCGGAATGTTTAAGTCGTTCCCAACGTCCGCCTCGTCCAACCAGCGTGGAAGCGTCGGTTCGCACACAAGCAAAACAAAGTGGCAACGGCCGAGGAATTGGAAAAATGGTGGCGCTGGCCATGGCGTTCTTGGGACTGGCGGCCGCTCCGTTTCTGTATCGATTGTCGACCGATTTTGGCGAAATCACGGTGGAATCGTTCGATCCGAATATCCAAGTCCAAGTCTTACAGGGAGGTCGCGAAGTAGCTGTGTTGGATGTTGAAACGAATGATTCGATCACGCTTCGTTCCGGCGAATATGATCTTCAATTGAAGAACGCGTCCAGCCAAGTTTCGCTGCAGTCGAATCAGCTTACGTTGATTCGAGGAGCCAAGGAAATTGTCAAGATCATGCGGAAGTCTGACTCGCAATTGGCTGGGAATACGGCTCCGCAAGCGACTTCCGATCCATTGGCGGCGAATGATTCTGACGTTCGACTTTACGAAGGCAAGACACTGTCCGATTGGCTGAGCGTCATCAAGGTAGAACGCAGTCCCGAACGATTAGCCGCTGCTCTGCAAGCTATCGGCACTCTGGCAACTCGCGAAGATAGTCAAACCGTTTGCAAAGCCTGTTTTGCGTTGGCTAAAGAGACGAATGCGGTTAGTTTCATACCCGCGTTGCGATCGGTCGATCCCAAGGTATTGGTGTCGTTTCTGGAACGCGAGGTTCGTCAAGGTAGTCCTCCGCATCTTCTAGCAAGCGTTCTCAACGACGCCATTTGGAACGAAAAGGAACTCGCTCGCGAATTAATGCCTGCCTTACCGAATATCCTGCCCATGCTGGCTCGACTAACCGGTTTTAAAGATACGCGGACGCAGAGGCTTGCCTTTGATTGCTTGTATCGGCTTCCCGAACGATTGACGTTTGACCCAATAACGATGCAGACGATGGTGTCGATTTATGAAGATCTGATCAAGCGGCAGATTCCATATCAATGGCTGTCGCAAGAGCAACTCAGATTGGCCAGGCGCCTAGCCGAATTGTCACCCGATTCTAAAGTGCTGCTGGACACGTTGGTTCGATCGCTAAGCTCTCGCTTCGAGACGAAAAACCTAGGCGATGTGCGAGAGCTCAAGATTTTCGAACAACTTGGCAATCGTAGTGTTCCGGCCTTGGTACAAGTACTCGAAAAATCGCCCAAGGTGGAAGACGAAGACGGCGAACTATGTGTTGTTCACATGTTGATGCTACTGGCGAAGCTTTCTCCGGACGATGCATTGCCATTCGTTCGCTCGTATAGGTCCAGCTCGAATAAACGGCTCGGATATGAATCGGTGATGTTGTTCCAACAAATCGGACCCAGAGAAGAAGTAAAGGCCCTGTTCGCTCCAGAACCAACAACGTACAACGACAAAACGTACAACGAATGGCTGTCGGTTCTCAAGAAAGAACGCAGTCCCGAAAAACTTGCCGAAGCATTAACGGCAATCATCGCGCTATCGACAAAGCAGAATAGCGCGACTACGTGCGAGGCTATTTTCGAAATCGCTCGCATGAACTCAAATACATTTGTGCGCATCAAGGAGTTCTGGGAATTGGTGTCTGCCATTGACATGGAGGTTCTGGCTGATGCGATTGTGAATGAATTCGCCGTGGGGAATGAAAATAGCGTGACTTTAGTTGCGGAAATAATTCCTCCCGGCAGAATGGGCAACGCTCCGTACTTCATACAAGCGATCGAGCAGCGTCTTGAAGAGGCCTTGAAGATTGTAGACCAACACCCCATGGAGCCGCCAAGATTTCAAATGTTTCGCGAGGGAACCGCTTCGTGGCTACCAGTGGCATCGGATGAATCAAAGCAGATAATTGTGAAATGGATCGAGGAGAAACTTGCGAAAGATCCCATGGCCGAGGACGGTTCACTTAGCCGTCGCCTTGTCGCCCTAAAGCCAGGCTCTGAATTGTTGGTTGATTGCCAATTGAATCACTTGACCAACTACATCACTTCCAACGATGTGACCGCCGACATTAGAGGTGCATTTTACAATCTCGCCAATTCGAAACATCCTCGCGCTGTGGAAGGCATTCCGCTGGCGGTGAAAATCTTAGAGCAACATCTTGCCGACAAAACGGAAAATTCGTCGATAGCTCCGGAAGTCTTCGACGCCATCATTCAATTTCTGAAGGCGTTTCCGCATGAAGCCCAATCCGCACTGCCATTGCTACGACAATATGCAAAACCTCCGATTTCACCGCAGATTCCTGGCATGCGCCAAACCGTCATCGATTCGCAGATTCGTGGCATGGCCCAAACCGCCATCGATTCGCTGACACGTCAAACCGGAAACGATAACGACGAAACTCCGCCAGATTCGAATGTCGACAACGACAACTTAGGCGATAACGCCCAAGAATAGGTAGTGTTCGATGGCGTCAGCGTTCGCCGAAAACACCGTTTGGTGCCGTTCTGGTAAGACGCGTTGCCGTTCGTAGCAAATGCATTCCAGATACGATATGTTAGCGAAAGGACCGGACAAGAAAGATCGTGAATTGCTAATGGTGCGCGCGAGTGAATACGTCCAACACGTCGGCAGATCGAATCCAGGTGAGTTGTCCGGAATGCCAACGGTCTCAACCATTGGCTCAGCGTGCGTCTTGGTCTCAGATTGTCTGCGAAAGTTGCGGTCATACGTTCAACGTTGTCGATACTGGGCGAGGTGTATCGCGTCTGCGTGAAGGGATGACGATTGGCCGCTTCCAGTTAATTCGGCCGTTGGGAGCGGGTGGTTTTGGGTTCGTTTGGGAAGCCTTCGATCCGCATCTGGAACGATCCGTCGCACTGAAGATTCCTCGCAGCGATCAACTTTCGGCCACCGACGCCGAACTTTTTCTGCGCGAAGCCAGATCCGCAGCGCAGGTTCGGCACCCGAATATCGTTGACATCCACGAAGTAGGACGAGACGGGGATTATCTGTATCTGGTCAGCGAATTTGTCATCGGCGAAACATTGGATGACTGGATGGCGAATCGAGCCGTGCCGTTTCGCCAAGCGGCGGAGATTTGTGCCGCAATTGGACTCGCGCTGCAAACGATCCACGAATCGGGCGTGATCCATCGCGACTTGAAGCCCGGCAACGTCATGATGGATCCGACCGCGACACCTCGCTTAACCGACTTTGGTTTAGCGCGGCGCACGTCGGGCGAATTGACCATGACGGTGGACGGGCAAGTGGTCGGCACGCCCACCTACATGTCGCCGGAGCAGGCGAAAGGGGAATCGCATCGAGCGGACGCGCGGAGCGATATCTATTCGCTGGGTGTGATCTTGTATCAGCTGCTGACGCAAACGCTGCCGTTCCAGGGTTCGCCCCATCAACTGCTGCATCGCGTTATCCATGATCCGGCGCCGTCGTTGCGACGTCGCAAGCGATCGGTGCCTGGCGATCTAGAAACCATCTGTATGCGGTGTCTGGAAAAATCTCCGGATAAGCGTTATCAAACGGCCGCCGATGTCGTGAACGAACTACAGCGTTGGCTCGATGGCAAGCCGATTCATGCTCGTCGCATCGGCCGACTGCGCCGTACCGTGCGTTGGGCGCGGCGCAAACCACTGATCGCAACCACTCTGCTACTGGTAACGGCAATTGCGGTTGCAGGTCCCATCTGGGCAATGCGAGAACGTACGTTGCGGCAACGGACAGTGGAGGCTGAACTTACGGAACGGCAATTGCGATCGGAAGCGGAACGCAGCCGAGACGAAGCCATTGACGCTCGTCGTAGACTGGCGACAGCCCAAGCGGCCACGCTGGCGTCAGAACGGATTGCTCGTCATCAAAGTTACGCGGCACATATGCAGCTTGTGGAACGAGCGCTCGAAAATCATGACAGCGCCACGGCGCGACGCATGTTGAACTTGCAAATTCCGCAGCCGGGTCAGCACGATTTTCGTGGGATCGAATGGTATCTGCACTGGAACGAATTACAACGACCGTTTCAGTGGCAGGCTTCGATCGGCAAGACAGCACATCGAATTCGAATTTCCCGGCAAGCAACGAACATTGCGGTCAGCAACGAATTTGCACAGCTTACGATGTTTGATGGGTCCAACCGCAGTATTCGCTGGCAAGTCCAGGCGCCCTTCTATCGCATTGAATGTTGTGAATTCGATTACCAAGAAAACCGTGTCCTGGTCGGCGGTAGTGACGGAACACTTGTTGCGTACGACGTCCAAAGCGGCACCGAAGTCGCTCGAGTTCGTTCGGCTGGTAATGCCGTTGTGAGTGTGTTTCGAACAGATTCAGTATCGACCATTACGGCACCCGCGGACGAACAGGCGAAAGGTGCGGACGCCGCGTGGATGACTTGCACAGCGGACGGCATCTTGCAAACTTGGGATTTCGAATTGAACGAATTGCATTCGCAACAACTTGTCAGCAATTCGCTGGCGTGGCAGGCGTTTTCGGTTTCACCAGAAGCGACACGAGCTATCGGGATTGGACACGTGAACGCGCTTTCTGGATCGATTCGACATGCCGTGGTGGTGATGATCGATCTGGTTTCTGGAAACGAAATTTGGAGGAAAACACTGGAAGGATCTGCCACCAGCACGTGCTTCGCTCCGGATGGTAAAACGGTTGCTCTGACCATCAGTTTGGGTGCACCCAAGATTTTGGATGCAGAAACGGGCGAGACGGCCGTTCGTCTGGACGCTCGATCCAACTCGCTCACCTGGACCTCGTTTTCGCCCGACGGAAACCAATTGGTGGCTGTCGAGCAACTCAGTAGTAACGTCTTACGCTGGGAACTACCGTCCGGAAAGTTGGTAGCGCCGTCGTTTTGGCACAATACCGTTACGCATGGCGATTGGTGTCGCAATGGCCAACTGGTGACCGTGGGACACGATGGTATTGTGCGAACGTGGGATTCGAACATCGTGCCCGCGTCCGATTCGTTGGGCCCCATCGCTGGCCCCGTCATTTGGAATGCGTCACGAGACGTAAATGGTTCGCATATTCATGTCGATACGTCGTGGAATGTTCAACAAGTTTGGGATGTGGCCAATCAACGCTGTGTGCATACGTCACCTGCCGTGGAAGGACGTTGTCAGCTTATGCCCGCCGGGAATGCGCTCATTCGTTACAGCCACACTCACATTCAGTTACAGCCGTTTGGTCAACTTTCCGGGCAAGTGATCTATCAACACGATCGTCCTGGCATGTCGATCAACAGTATCGCAGTCTCCAACGATGGCCAGCAAATCGCCATTGGCGAAGCGATAAATATGGATTCAAACCAAGACAACTCGTCGGATCAGCCCGGCGTACTGCTGTTTGACCGCATTTCTGGTGCAACTCGATTCCTATCAGTGCGAACCGGAATGTCATTTACCTATCTGGCCTTTGATCGAAGTGGACGCTACTTGTACCTGAAAGAATCTGGAGCCAAGCTTAGCAAGTGGAATCTGGAAACGGACCAAGCTGATTGGGAATGGTCCAATGAATCGGACGGTTTTGCCAGCCGTCTGATCACCGCAACTGCGCGAGACCGGTTGGCCATTGGTTACGCCAACGGTTCTGTTTATGTTCTGGACACCAAGTCTGGGAAGGTCGAGTTGCAGCTGGTGCACCCCGGGACGCGAGTCAACGATTTGGCAATTACTAATGACGGCAAGACGTTACTTGTGGCGCTGGGCAACTTTGGTGTGAGTGCCCATTCGCAGGGCGAAGTTCGCTGTTGGGATTTGGAAACCGGTTTGCCGTTAGCCAGCTTAGCGAATAAAGACGGTGCGGTTGTCGGTGTGGCCTTATCGGCGAATTCGCAACGACTAACGACCGTCCATTTTCAACGGCGAATTCAGGTTTGGGACGTTGGTTCGGACCGATTCAATGCGTCACTTGCGGACGAACCAGCGAGATGAATTTCCAAGTGCCGTACGCAGTGATTGCTTGGCACGATGCAATAAGCCTCGAACAGCTCCATTGGTTCGCTCCATCTGTACGGCCGTATCATCCACGCTGTTTCCGTGCATGTAGTGCAAGCGGACAGCGGCCTGTTGGTCGTCTGGCAAATTTCGAATGCCGCTGAGAATCGCTTGCGAAATTTCTTCTCGCGCCGCAGCCGCACTCGGCATGTCACCTCGTTCATCAGCCAGCAGCGCTGTCAACTGGCGAATGGAACCATGAAGCGAACCAGCAGCTTCGGAAACATGATGCACCTTTCCGCCTCGTTTCACTGCCGCCTGGTCTCGTAGCATCTGCGCCAAACGGCGGTCGCAGATTCGGTTAAGCCATGCCGGAAAAGAATACGTTCCTTCTGCTTGAAACGAACCGATCCCACGAACAACGTCAATAAAGACTTCTTGCAAAACATCTTCCACTTGAAACGTGACGACCGGGTTCAGTTCAATGCGTCGAGAAATCCGGATGGTGAGATGCCGAGTGTACGCGACAAGCAACCGAGCCGTCGTTTCTAAATCGCCTTGACGGGCGGCAACGAGCCGTTGTTGTTCGGACATTTCCATGGTTGGCACCACCGGCAAAGTTTCTACCGCTTGCACTTTTTGCAAGACAACGCAAGCGGTTGCCAGAAAACAACTTGCGTCAGATCCACGGTGATCTGTCTTTGACAATATCACACTCTTACGTTGGGTCAACGAGATTTTTTTAGATCGGCGCGCGCGCTTTTGCCAGATTTTGCATTCTTTGTTCCCGACGACCGGTCGAGTCGACATTCCGCGCGGGCTATTGCGGACATGTTTCGCGGGCAAATCAGGCAAATTCGTAAGCAAAAAAGAGGTGTAGCTATGTGGCCGTTTCGAAAATATTCGACACAAAAGTCAAGTTCATCGTTTCGACGCAACCGTCCGTTTCAGTACCGAAACGAGGCTCGACCTTCGCTGGAATCGCTTGAAAACCGACAACTTTTGGCTGGCGATTTGGCGGCAAGTTTGAATCCGGACGGCGGACTGGTAATTACCGGTGGAGCGGCCATCGACAACGCCATCATTCAGGTGCACGCCGCAGCGGCCCATCTGGAGGTGTTTGATAGTGGCGAATCGATCGGCGAGTTCCGTTTGCAAGAAATAACGCAAGTCATTGTTCAACTGGGATCGGGTGACGACACGCTGGAGGTCATCGATCCAGCCAACGAATTGATGCGCGCGGCATCGCTTGGTCCATTGACGCGGGCGAAGGTGACGATACCGTGCTGCTAACCGGCGAACGGAATTCGCTTGATCAATGGCAAGCGATGCGAACCATGGCGTCGCTCTGGACAGAACTGGAAACGATCGCCAATGCCATGGACCAAATCTTAACCGGATCTCTGACGGAGGCTGCCGAAGAGTCGATCCAGGAAGCTCGTGACCAAATCACCAACCTGACCGACGCTTGGCGGCAACAAGCGGATGCGGAAATCTTTCCGCAGTTGGAAGCAGCCGCCGGACAGTTTGATGCGAAAATCATGGGCCAGTTTGATTCCTTGCTGGGCGAATTTGCGGAACTAGCCAATCGAGCAGAAGTGTTGGTTGCCGAAAGCCAAAGTTTGCTGGAGCCGCCCAGCGCGGGTGACCATCTGGTGACCATCGATGGCCAACCGATGGCCGCAATTCCGGGGCCTGGTGATTATCCCGATGAATTTGTCGAAGGCGAAACAGATGTGGACGCAGTGATTCAGGATCAGAATTGGGAAGTCGAACATCAAGGACTCGGTGACCAGCTGACAAGCTTGACCAATGCCGCGCCCGTTCGAACCGAAGAAGCCGAAGTATTGTTTTCTTCTCAAGCAGACCAGCTGCAAACGAGTGTCGATGGTTCGCGCACCTTGGCCGAACAGATTGCTTCGCAGGCCGCAGAGCTTGCAGCGCGAAGCGAATCATGGGCAGATGGTGTCGAAGCATCCAGAATCCGTGCGGAAATGGACCTGCAGAATCAATTGGCCAACGTGCGAACGATGATGGACCAAGTTGCGCCTCTGCTGGCACACGCGACAGCTCAACTGGAACAATCGGCGGCAAAAGTGGCTGGATTGCCCAACAGTGACAGTCGGTGTCAAGTGACTCCCAAGCATCAGTTTCAAGGTGGAGCGGGATTGGACATCTTCTTTCCGTTTTCTTCGCCATTTCAAAGTTGGTCGATTTCCGGCGGCGCAGGTACGGACATTTTGTTCGGTGGGTTTGTGGATGACATCATCAGCGGCGGCGCCGGTTCAGATTGGCTGTTTGGATTGCGAGGCAACGATCTGATTCACGGCGATGATGGCACCGACTTCCTGTTCGGCGAATTCTTGGTCGACATCCCGTTTTTCTCGGGCGATGACTGCGTCTACGGCGACGATGGCACCGACTTGATCATGGGCGACAACGCCATCGATACGGGAAACATCGGCGGCAAAGACGACCTGCATGGCGGCAAAGGCGTCGACATCGTTCTGGGTGATGATCTCACGGACGTCTTTACCAACGGACCGGGAGACAATGACACGATCCACGGCGACGACGACTTGGACATCCTGTTTGCCACCGGTGGTAACGACACCGTGTTTGGCGGACTCCATATTGACGCCATGTTTGGCGGACAAGGTGACGACACGCTATATGCGAATGATTCGTCCTACCTGAATGACGGCCTGACCATTGGCAGCACACCGATTGTGATTGGTAGTCTGCAAGTGGGCGGTGCTGGCGCAGATACGATTTACGGAGCGAACGGGATAGACGTCCAAGTGGGTGGCACCGATCAGGATACCATCTATGGCAAGGACTACATTGACTTCCAATTGGGCGGTCCAGACAACGACACCATGTACGGCGAATCGGGCGGTGCGTTGTTCATGATCAGCAATGTGCCCATCCGTTTTGGCAATATCATGTTGGGTGGCACCGAATTGGATCAGATGTGGGGCGGCGGCGATTTGGACATCATGTTGGGTGGTTCGCACGACGACACGATGTACGGCTATGACGGCAACTTCGAACTGTTCGGCATCGACGGTGATATCATGTTCGGCGGCACCGGTAATGACACCATGGAAGGAGACGACGAATCGCTGTTGTTATTGACTTCGCATGATTGGATGTGGGGCCAAGACGGTGATGACACCATCCGAGGTGGTCGTCAGGGAGATTTCCTGTTTGGCGGTAACGGCGATGACACCATCACCGGCGACAGCGAAGGCCCGCTGTTGCTGCTATCGAACGATCTGATTGTCGGAGGCGATGGGAACGACACGCTGCAAGGCGGCAACGGCATTGACGTGATGCTGGGCGGCAATGGCGACGATGACATGACGGGCGACAACGAATCGTTGTGGTTGGTAACGTCAGCCGACTGGATGTTCGGCGGTGACGGTAATGACACGATGCGAGGTGGCAGCCAGAGTGACAAACTGTTTGGCCAGCAAGGAAACGATCTGATCAACGGCGACAGCAATTCGCTGCTGCTGGTCAATTCCAACGACTTGATGTTGGGCGGCGCAGGAAACGACACCATGGATGGCGGCAACGGCAAGGACTTAATTCTGGGCCAAGACGGTGACGATCGAATCCAAGGCGATGCGAGTTCGTTTGGCATGGTCACGTCACAAGATTTGGTCTTCGGCGGCGACGGTGACGACTACATTGACGGCGGTGTGAACCAGGACTTGCTGTTCGGCCAAGCGGGATGCGACTACATGCTGGGTGACAACGGTGCGTCTTGGATGATCCTTTCGCTGGACGTCATGCACGGTGGTTCTGGCTGCGACGAAATGTACGGCGGTCGATCGGCCGATTTAATGTTTGGCGGTGGAGACATTGACACCATGGACGGGCAATGGGGCTTGGACATCATGGCAGGAAATGACGGCACGGATCGAATGAACGGAGGCGATTTCGCCGACATCATGACCGGCGGCAATGACGGTGATGTGATGCACGGCAACGACGGTCCAGACCTAATCCTGGGCCAAGATGGTGACGACTGCTTGTACGGTGACGACGGCCTAGACATTTTATTCGGCGGCAACGGCAACGACTGCATGTACGGTGGTAACTTCCTGGATTGGATGTACGGCGGCAGCGGCAATGACACCATGTTTGGCGAAGCGGGGCCAGACATGATGTTCGGCCAAGATGGCCATGACCGCATGGATGGTGGGTCGAGTGCCGATGTGATGTCCGGTGGCAGCGGCAACGATCAAATGTGGGGCGGTCCCGGTTGGGATGCGCTGTTCGGCAACGGCGGCAACGATACATTGATCGGTGGTTCCGGCGCAGACCTGTTGGTCGGCGGTTCCGGCAGCGACTCGAAAACGCAAGGTGGTTCTGATTCCAGTGGCCTGTCTTGCAGTTGCGTGATTTTGCCTTGCAAGTTCGACTTTGGGGACGCACCGAATAGCTATTCCACCTTGCTTCCGAACGGACCTCGGCACGGACTCGCGGGGCCTCGTCTTGGTTCGTCCATTGATGACGAAGCGAACGGTCAACCGACTGTGGGCGCGAATGGAGACGACACCAATTCGGTGGACGATGAAGACGGCGTCAGTCTCAGTGCGTTGACCGCCGGCAGTACCACCGTGATCAGCGTTTCCATGTCCAACGCCGCAAACGCTCGACTCGACGCTTGGGTCGACTTCAACGCCAACGGTATCTTCGATCATCCATTGGAACAAGTCGCCGCCGGATTTCCGTTGGTGCCAGGATCGAATTCGGTACCCATCAGCATCCCCGGCAGTGCCACTCTGGGAAATACGTACGCTCGCTTCCGAGTGAGTTTGTCGGGCGGCTTGACACCATTGGGCATGGCGTTGGACGGCGAAGTCGAAGACTATGCCGTGCAGATTCGGCCTCGAGAACCAGAACTGGACTTTAGCGATGCACCCGACAGCTACGGCACCACGCTGGCCAACAATGGAGCTCGTCATTTGCTGGGCGGGCCACAACTGGGCACGGTCATTGACGCCGAACCAGACGGTCAGCCTTCGGTCGGTGCGTTTCTGGACGACAACGTGGCGCTCGATGACGAAGAAGGCATCATGTTCTTTCCGATGACACCGGGCGGACAGACGGAAATTGGCGTGACGCTCAGCAACGCGACCAACGCTGTGGTGGACGGCTGGATGGATTTCAACGGCAATGGCGTGTTCGATCATCCGGCCGAACAAATCTTAGCGGCTCAGCCTATATTTGCCGGCATAAATTTCTTTGGGTTCACCGTTCCGGCAAGTTCGGTTATCTCCACGTACGCTCGTTTCCGAGTGAGCACGTCGGGCGTTGCTGGGCCGACGGGGTTTGGCGGACCCGGCGAAGTGGAAGACTATCGAGTTGGCATGTCGCCCGGTACAGGAATAGGTGGATTGGTGGGATTCGAATATGATCCGGCACCGTTTGCCCAGGTTGCTCGAGCGGCAGATACTTTTTTGCCATCCCACCAAAACGTGCGAACCATCGATTTGAGCGAATTCGAATCACTTCCCGACAATGACACCTTGTTGGCAGCGCATGGGATTGCGATTAACAATCGAGGTTCGTATTCGATGGGACAGGAAGGCGATCCGACTTCAGTGGAACAACTGGACGGATTTGATGGACAGTATCTTCCCGACGGAGACCGCGTGCTGGTGAAACTGGACAACGATGCGGGCGAAGCACTCGAGATTGTCTTCGACCAACTCGTTTCCGGCGTGACTGGTTTTATCGGCACCGGGGCCGAAGGGACAATCGAAACGATTACGGTCAGTGCCTTCGATGTGGACGGTCACCTGTTGTTTTCATATCCAGCCACGGTCCATTTGTTTGCTGATTCGGACAACCGAGAAGGCTTTTTTGGAGTTCGCACGGAAGACAATCAGGCTTCCATCAAGTCGATTCAATTACGCAACAACAATCCGACGCCGTTTGGGAACGCCTTGCTGCTGGGGCCGCTGCACGTGGCAACACCCGCGACGAATCCGGCTGATTTTAGCGGCGATGGCCAGTTGGATGTGAGCGATCTGAATCTGTTGCTCCAAGCCATTGCCGGTCAAGACAGCGATGCTCGGTTTGACTTGAACGGAGATGGATTGCTGGATTCGCAAGACCAGACGGTTATGTTGCGAGATTACTTGCATACAGAACGAGGTGACGCGAACTTGGACGGCGTATTTGACACGTCAGATCTGGTCTTGGTCTTCATCGCCGGTTTGTACGAAACGGGTCAATCGGCACAGTGGCAACAGGGCGATTGGAACGGCGACGGATTCTTTGGCACAGCCGATCTGATTGCTGCCTTCCAAGTCGGTTGGTACGAATCGGGGCCGCTAATGCGAACCGGCGACCAATAAATTCGTTTGCCCGATTCGCACCTTTTAATCACAATCGATTGAACCACCCTTTGTTGTAACAACGACATCACGGGTAGTAAGCAAAAAACGCCAAGAAAACGCTCGTGTGGAGGACTACCGCCATTTCAAAAAGTGTGGATTTTAGTAGTTGACGGACATGCATTCCCTGATAAGTTCTGGTTTGCCGTGGGGGCATGTCAATTTAGGAAGACCAGGATGGATGACCTGCAGGCACCGTGATTCACATTTTGAACTTTCCACTTGAGGTTAAATGACATGAGAAACTTCTTAGCAAAATTCAGTTGGGCGCCAATTCGGGCATTCGGGCCTTCATCACAATTGTCCTAGTTCTGGCAATCCATTCTAGCAGCCACGCGACTGTCTATTTTGTGAATAATCAAACTGGCTCGAACGATTTCAATGGTACAGAGGACACGGCGATTCCGGCAGCTTCGAGGGCTTTCGCAACAATCTAGCAGGCTGCCGACATTGCAGCATCCGGGGATATCATCTTGTTAAGGCAACCAATTTCACTTACGATCCATTTGTCGTTAAATGCAGCAACGTCAAGTTTGTTGGCTACAACACTACGTATGATGCAAATGCGACCACTACAACCGGCGATAGCGATTTAAGCGACGGAACCGGAATCCCCGAATCCCGTAACGCGGCGTTTGAGCAAGTTTACTATTCAAATGGAAACAATTGTTCCCATAATCCATGGTGCCAGTCGAAGTTCTGGAATCGTACGATCTAGCAGACCCAGCGTCTAACCCACAAGACAAGGGAAAATGTGACGATCAAGAATTTCTATGTAAGGAACGTCGATGTTGGCGTTCGCGCATATTTTACTGACGATAATGAAATCAGAAATGTCTTCGTCTATTCCACAGGAAACCTGAATTCGACAACCTATCTCTCCTGTGGCATAAAAATTCAGCTAGTGATCGAAACACCGTAAAAACCTGTGTCGTCTACAATAATTCCTATTCCGGCATTTGGATGGCAGATGCAGATGACAACTATATTGTGAATTGCAAAGTATATGCGGATGACAACAGCACTGGACTCGTCTCGAGCTGTGACTACTATTACTTGATCACGAACTCCGACGACAATCTGATCAAGAACTGCGACGCAGAACGACATCCCGACTATTTCGAAGGACAGAATCCGTCAAGGCATCTAGCTCACCAAGGGCACGGGTTTGTAGTGCAAGGCCTCCGGAGCGGCGACCAAGTATCAACGGGAAACACGTACTCGGGATGTAATGCTCTAAATATGCGGGACGTCATCTTGCTTCGCGGACTCGATGCCCAGTACAACACATTTAAGGCGATTACGTCCGAGATTGTGGAAGAGCAAGAAACAAGTAGCAGCCCGCTCTATGGTGGGTACCGCTAGGTGCATTCAGCTCTCCAACGGTCCATCTAACAATAGATTCACGCAGATCTGGTTGAAGAACTCTTGATGTGGCCATCGACTTTCTCGCAAGTACGAATCCTATCGGAACATGGGACGAATGGACCGAGATTTTTGCAGGCGACAAATGCACTGCTAAGGACAATCATTTCGATAACTGCATCTTTGACTGTGAAGTCGCCATCTCGTGTAACGACGCAGTCGACGAACAAGGAAAGACCATTCCTGATATTGGGTTCAACGACCTTAACGACAACATCGCCTTGAAAGTCAAGGGCAATGGCTTCCACTTTTGTACGTTCATTTGGAACGAAGAAGTCAAGTCAGTTTCGCGCCGTTCGTCACGGACGAAAATGCATTTTTCATGCGGCGCGACATGCCGAGTCTAATGTGATTCAAAATTGCATTATCAAGGGATTCAAGACGTACGCAGCCGAAGACTCGAACTATGCGAACAATCGCAGCAAGATTCCGCTTGCAACAAGCTACACCAATTCACAGCAACAGAATGACAAATACGTCACGGGATTTGCAATCACCGATTCCTGTATTTTCAACCCTGACAGTAACGGTGCCGAAGTTTTTCCAGATTGCTACGGACCATTTTTCTTAGTAGCAATCTTTATGGTGTAGATCCGCAGTTCGATCCAAATGGCATTACCGGTTACGAATTGAGCCCCAATTCACCGTGTATCGCTGCCAATCCATCGGTATATGGGCGTATCCAGAGACTTTTGGTTTTTTTGGCGAGGTGCGAATAAGGATATCGGCGCTATTGAAGAGGAGTTATTTCAATGACATGTCCTACGCGAGCTCGACATTGGATTGTCGGTCTCATCGTGTCGACAGTTTGGCTGCCGTGTTTGGTGACGGATGCGGCAGTCCCATTCCTGGTCGAAGAGTTTTCGCGCTGGCATCTTTGACGGGTTCGACAATCCGGGATGGGCAACGAATTTTCCAGTCTCGTTTAACGACAGTGGCTTGGACTTTAGCATGGAGAAATTTGCGAATACAACCTACATACTACGACGAAATGATTTGGCATCGGGAGTTTCACGGTTCGAATTGAATTTTCTGAAGTAGACTTTCCAGAATTGACTCTCGAACCGGATTCGCCTATGGCTGTATCCGGACTGACATTGAGCCAGGGCATCTCCAGCGATGGAAGTGGTTTTGTCGTACTTCTAAACGAATTGCCCCAGAATCTGAACGACGACAACACGTTTAACATTCAGATTAATGACAACTTACCACGGGGCACAGATGTCCCTGAATCGCAAGGCGCAATCGCATTCGAATGGTATTACGATTACCTTAGGCAAGAGTATACGATTACATATTTTTTCGAATTAGTGAATGGGTCGGCGTCGATGACATTTGGTCCTTTCACTTCGGCATCGAAAGCAGCTGAATCACAGTTGACTGTCGCCGTCAAGAACCTTGCGGGTGCTGGGCCAGTGACAGCAACGTTAGATCGCGTCGTTATCATTGGGGAACCCGACGTGGCAGGAGACTCTAGCGGAAACGACGTTTTGGATGTGAATGATGTTGATTTCTTGATCAATGGCATTCGCAATGAATATGAATTTGTGGATCTAACCAACGATGGCATTGCCGATGCTTTCGACCTGGAATACTGGGTACACGATTTGAAATCCACTTTCTACGGCGATGCGAATCTCAACGGACAGTTCTCTAGCTCTGATTTAGTCATCGCATTACAAGGCGGTGAATATGAAGACGACATTCCTCGAAACTCGACTTGGTCAAGCGGAGATTGGAATGGCGACGGTGACTTCACAACCGCCGATTTGGTTCTGGCGTTTCAGGATGGCGGCTACGAACTGGGGCCTCGCGAAGCGGTTCGCAGCGTGCCCGAACCAAATGAATCTAGAGCGGCAGTCTCGTTTGCAGTTCTGCTCGTTTGGCTGGTGCGTCGCCGGCGATTTGTGGCGTAGCACTCACTAAAAAAAACGCAGAGGCGCCGAGTTACGCAGAGGTCATGACTACCACGAGTCTCCTGCTCTGCGATTCTCGGCGCCTCGGCGTTTTATTCTCTGTTCGGTCTTGGCGGACGAAATTGCCGAACAGTCGCAAAGCGTCGAGTACAACTTGGTTTCATGTTTTCCGCATCATTCGCGTAGTTCAGTTGCCACTAGCCGTTCGTAGTGCCGCCTTCAGGCGGAAAGGGAGATTGGCTTGTGGATGGCACCGACCAAAAAAGTACGTGCGGCCCGCTGAAAAGCTCGGCGGGAATCTCGGTCTCCCGTGTACTTGGGCCGCGTTATTCTTGAAACAGCAGAGGCGCGAATTCATTTAAATACTGTCGCCAAACGATCCAGGTCGTATCGTCGATTCAGACGTTCATTGTGTCTATGGATAGGGCTGATGACTGGGGCCAACGCCTTCGCGGTCGACTACTTAGTCGAATCGTTCGACGGAACGGGAGAGAACGCGTCAAATAACGGAAGTTTTATTGGTCTAGATCTACCGGACTGGAGCATACAAGGAGATCCAACTTTCGCCGATGGTTCACTGGTGTTCATAAACGAGACGGAAGAGGGCGACGAATTTGACGAAAGGATTTCGCACTACGGAGCGTTGGTGACTTCGGTAGCTTCTCGACAATCCTGGATTTAACGCATCTCGACGTAGGTTCGTTTGACGTCGAGACAGAGAACATCAATGCGAATAGTTTTTTTGTATTTCGAATGCGATTCGGTAGTGGTAGTGAAAACGTGATTACGTTCGGTGTTTCCGAATACAGTGACGCACCCGAAGTTGATGACAACACTCAATGGGCCATTGCCATCAGAAGTGGCCAGCGACAACAAAACGCAATCGTACCTAGAGGCGACCGACTGCAAATAGGCATCGACTTTGATGCAACCACGAACCAAGCGCAAGTGTGGTACAACAACGATGGTCCGCAAGGTGAATCTCGTACATACTTTCCAGACGCAACACTTCGGCCATTGCCCGAAGGCGACATGACCGCAGAATTATCTTTTGGCGCGGTGGACGGTGGCATTGCGAATGGCGGACTGGCGGCATGGTCGATTTGGCCGCATTCGGTGACAGGCGACTTCGATGGCGATGGCGTTCTTGGAGTCAGCGACGTCGATCTACTGGTGCGAGGATTCGAATCGTCTAGCTTCCTATTGGACGTCAACTCAAGCGATCAAGTGAATGACGACGATCTCGACTACTGGATTCATGAATTAGCGAACACTTACTTCGGTGATTCCAATCTGGACGGCGAGTTCAACAGTGCGGACTTGGTCAACATTTTCGCAGCTGGCGAATACGAAGATGCAATCGATGGAAACTCTACTTGGGCGACCGGTTGGTCGGGCAATGGCGAGTTCGATAGTGCGGATCTGGTGTTGGCGTTTCAGGATGGCGGCTACGAACTAGGGCCTCGCGAAGCGGTTCGTAGCGTGCCCGAACCAATCGGATCTGGCGTGGCAGTTTTGTTTGGATTTTTGATCGGTTGGCTGGTGCGTCGCCGGCGATTTGTGGCGTAGCACTCACTAAAATTAACGCGAAGCGCCGAGTTAAGCAGAGGAGATGACTACCACGAGTTTCCAGCTCTGCGATTCTCGGCGCCTCGGCGTTTTATTCTCTGTCCGGCCTTGGCGGACGAAATTGCCGGACAGTCGCAAAGCGTCGCGTACAACTTGGTTTCATGTTTTCCGCATCATTCGCACGTTTCAGCTGCCACTAGCCGTTCGTAGTGCCGCCTTCAGGCGGAAAGGAGATTGGCTTGTGGATGGCACCGACCAAAAAAGTACGTGCGGCCCGCTGAAAAGCTCGGCGGGAATCTCGGTCTCCCGTGTACTTGGGCCGCGTTATTCTTGAAACAGCAGAGGCGCGAATTCATTTAAATACTGTCGCCAAACGATCCAGGTGTGGCCACCTTCGCCTTCTTGATAGACCACGTCAAACTTGTGGTTCTTTAGCATTTCCACGGTCGCTCGAGACGTCTCGACAAGAAAGTCGTCTTTCCCCGTTGCGAACCAGAAGAGCTTCAATCCATCTTTGAGCTGGGCGTTATCCAGAACCGCTTGATGTTGTTCTTCGAATGACGGGCCTTCGCGCGGCGGAGCGTTGGGTCGAGGAATAATGCCGAAGATGCCTGAACTATAGACGCCCAAATAGGCAAATTTTTCCAGGTTCGGAATGCCAATATTCAGCGTTTGGCCTCCTCCCATCGACAGACCGGCAAGAGCCGTATTTGCTCGACCCGTTTTCACTCGATAATGACTCTCCACATACGGCATCACGTCCTTGGTGAAGTCTTCAGAGAATTCGTCGACGGCGGGACGAGGACCACCGAAGCGAAACGGACCTGCGTGGCCTGCGGTCATGACGACAATCATCGGCTTCGCTTTTCCCGCCGCAATCAAGTTGTCCAAGATGAATCCCGCTCGCCCGACGGTGCTCCACGAATCATCACTGTCACCGGCACCGTGCAGCAAATAGAAAACGGGGAACGAACCGGTGCCATCTTGGTAGCCGGGCGGCGTGTAGACGTGCATTCGACGAAATCGATCCAGCGAAGCAGACCGATAGGTTACTTCGGCAATTGCGCCGTGCGGTACATCTTGCGTGTCCATCCAGGATTCGCCCGGAACACCGACCAGGCTCCACGCATTGCCCACCGATTCACTGGTCGCAGGGTTTCGTGGATCGATGACGGAAACGCCGTCCACGTCAAAACGATATCGATAATATCCGGGCGTTATGTCTAGCGTAACTTCCCACACGCCATCGTCTGACTTGGCCATTTCCTTGCTACGTCCCACGCCAGGAATGTCACCGGCCGATAGTTCCACCTTGTCGGCGGATGGTGCCAGTATGCGAAAGGTAATTTTTCCGTCTTGTTCCTCGGGCGAAACAACTTGCGGTCCCGATTGTCGCTGAGCGTAAAGAGACGAATGAAACAGCAACGCCGCGACCATTGCCGCGCACAACGTTGATAAATGGAGGCGAATTCGCATATCGGTTTGCCCTTTGAAAGTTTTTTGGCGCAATAGCGCACGCATGGAACACTGACCTTGAGTACCGCGCGGCCGTTAGCATACCGGTTTCAAATTGCGGATCAACTAAAGTCGCACACTGATTGATGCGAAATGTGCGAGCAGAAGTTTGGTAATGCCGATGAATCGGTTCGCCCCATCCGAATCGAACTCGTCGGCTCTTGAAACTCGCAAGGATCGTAATCCCGGGAACGAATCAGGCTTCGCGGGGCCAATTGTAGGTGGCTTGCAGCGCGTCCTGGACGGTGGCCGTTACTTCGCGAAAGCTGACGGGTTTGGTCAAAATGCGGAAGGCCTTGGCGGCGAGACGCGTTTTTTCGTCGATCATTCCGGAAAGCAAGATACAGGGTAATCGTGCCTTGAGCGACTTGATTTGTTCAATGGCTTCCAAGCCCGTTAGACGCGGCATGTGCATATCGATCAGCACGAGATGAATTTCCTGCGTCCGGACAACTCGCACTGCCTCTTCACCGTTGGTGGCAGTCAGTGTCTTGAAGCCCTGAGGTTCAAATACTTCGACCAGCGTTTCCCGAAAGTCTCGGTCGTCGTCGGTGATCAAGAGTGATGGACAAAACACCACGATCTCAATTCCCTTTTCCAAATCAGTCAAACTGCAAATCTAGTAGTGAGGCTACCCCACGAACCGTTGTGCAAGAGCGGTGCCAATGGCATATTAGCAGCGCCAGCAGAATACTTAAACTTACCTTTTTATCGATAAATTTGGCTCGTTGCACAAAAAAAGACCAGAAAACCCTATTTGAATTGCCAGGCAAAGAAAATGGGCCGCCTGCCAAATTGACATGTTCCCAAAGACCGCATGATCGATAAACTCAGCAGTTTCCAGTGGGGTGGGCTAATTTTGGTCGAAAAGTTTGCACGATTTCCGTGGAAACGGGTCAATTAGCGGCGAAATTACTTGGGAACAGATGATTTCAGGATCGTCTACATCCATGTGGGCCTCGATTGGCGGTGGCTTACCAACCAACAACATTTGTTGATCGAAGTGAGAGAGCAAGAGAATGTCAGACAAGAAACCAATGTCAAAAACGGAAATTCTGTCCGCCATGGCTTCGCGAACCGGCCTGACGAAGCAGCAGGTGGACGGTTTCTTTGAAGAATTACTGGGGCTGATTAGTGAAAACCTTAGCGATTCTGGTCCGGGCGTGGTGAATATACCTGGGCTGATGAAGGTAACAGTACAGCGCAAACCGGCGACGCCGGAACGCAAAGGGATTAATCCTTTCACCAAGGAAGAGCAGATTTTCAAGGCTAAGCCGGCCACAAATGTGGTCAAAGTTCGTCCGCTGAAGCGACTTAAAGACGCTGTGTAGTGATTGGCCTTGGGCATTATCGCTGAGCATATGTTTTGAGGATGCTCGGCGGTTCACGCAAATCGGCTGCAAGACGCCGCTTGTGCCGTATGAAGTTGCGCTTCATGGTAGTGCGCTTTTTCATAGCCCGAAACGTAAGTGAGGGGAAATTGATTGCTTCTGCAGTCCCTCGCTGACGCTTTGGGCTAGGAAATTCCGCCGAGAAAACGCGAATGCGCAACTTCCAAGCTCACGCGTCGAGCTATCATGTTCCGCAAAACCATGCAGATGCGCAACTTCCAAACTTGGGCTTGGCAAGGGACTGTTTTGAAGCTTTGCAAGCCGGTCTAGCAACAAGTCTACGACGTCTCAAGTGTGCCGAATCGACCGTGCTAGATCGCTCGTGTTACCGGAAGTTGGTCGGTGTTTTGAAATCGAATCGTGAAAGTGGGGCAACCGCACGATAGACGGCTTGCCACGCAACGTGCCAGCGATTTATCCTAGTCACCCGAAGGGGAATCGCTTTTCAAGCGTGACGTCTTCTAATCGGGTGTATGTGCGCCTGATCGCAGTCCTCAAATATGATTTTTTTGAGCGACTTGTGTTTGCCTGCTCGTTTTTTCTCGGTTAGTTGGGTGTCACAATCCAAACGAGGTACGGAAGTGTCTTCAGCCGATTCGTCATTTCTTAGTCGTCACGAATTCCTGATTCGTCGCCTGCATTCGCTAAGTGGACTGATTCCAGTGGGTGCATACATGTGCGTTCACTTGATCACGAACGCATCGATCATGGATTCGGCGGCAGCGTTCCAAAAAAATGTCTACACCATTCACAGCTTGGGCGCCATCTTGCCTTTGGTCGAATGGGCATTCATCTTTCTGCCCATTTTGTTTCACGCCATTGTGGGCGTGGTGATCATTCAAGGCGGACTGACCAACAATTCGGCCTATCCGTACGCCCGGAATGCTCGTTATACCGCTCAGCGCGTGACCGGGATGATTGCCTTTGTGTTTATCGTCTGGCACGTCTTCCATTTACACGGCTGGTTTCACTTTGATTCGTGGTTAGCGATGGCGGAAAACGTGAACGGTGCCAACTTTCGGCCCTACAATGCCGCTTCGTCCTTGGCGTACGCTATGCAAGGGTTCGTCGTGCCTGTGATGTATGTCATTGGTGTCGGTTCCTGTATCTTCCATTTGGCAAACGGCATTTGGACCATGGGAATTACTTGGGGCGTGTGGACATCTCCGCAAGCTCAGACTCGTGCCGCTTGGGTTGCCCTGGCATTTGGAATCGGGCTGTCTGTCGTCAGCATTACCGCCATGGTGGGCGCAAAACGAATCGACATTGAGAACGCAATTGCCGTAGAAGAAGCGGCGCTAGAAGCGAAAATCGAATCCGGAGAAATATCGGAAGAGCAAGCAGAACACAAAGCCGCGTCTGAAGAAGATAAGGCCAAGTTCCTGGGCGCCGAACCGGCACATGACGAATCAGATCAGGAAGAAGAAACCGTTCATTAACGGCGAATGCATTGGATAACGCACGCATCAAGCAAGTCTTTCCTTTAACGGAAACGAAATTGGATTAGATCGATGGCAAATCAACGAGTAATGATCATTGGTGGTGGACTGGCAGGTTTGGGAGCGGCAATGAAGCTGGCCGAACTGGGAATTCCGGTCGACATCATGAGTCTCACGCCGGTCAAGCGTTCTCACAGCGTTTGTGCTCAAGGTGGCATCAACAGCTGCAACGATCAAACTCGGCAGCTGGGCGACAGCGAATGGAAGCACTTTGATGACACGGTTTACGGCGGTGACTTCCTCCAACACCAACCGCCGGTCAAAGAAATGGCCGACTGGGCTCCCAAAGTAATCGACCTGATGGATCGCTTGGGCGTCACGTTCAATCGAACCATGGAAGGCTTTCTGGATCGACGACGCTTCGGCGGCACGCTTTACAAACGAACCGCCTTTGCCGGCGCCACCACCGGCCAACAACTGTTGTACGCCTTGGACGAACAGGTGCGTCGTTGGGAAACCGAAGGACTGATTCGCAAATTCGAATATTGGGATTTCCTGGGTCCCATTCTGGACGAAAACGGCGTCTGCAAAGGCTGTGTCGGCCAAGATTTGGTGTCGATGGAAATTCGTTCGTTCGCCGCGGACGCGTTGATCATTGCGTCTGGTGGTTGTGGCTTGGTCTACGGTCGATCCACCATGTCCATGGCTTGTACCGGTAGCGCTGCCAGTCGCTGTTTCCGAGCTGGCGTGAAATACGGAAATGGCGAATTCATTCAAGTACATCCCACGGCGATTCCAGGTGCCGATAAGTTGCGACTGATGAGCGAATCGGCGCGAGGTGAAGGCGGCCGAGTCTGGGTGCCTCGTATGCCACAAGATCCGCGTGCTCCGCGAGACATCGCGGAAGATGAACGATATTACTTCTTGGAAGAACGGTATCCTACGTACGGAAACTTGGTGCCTCGAGACATCGCGACGCGTGAAATCTTTGACGTCTGTGTCAACGGCGGGCTGAGTGTCGAATCGGGGCGGCAGTGCGTTTACCTGGATCTGACGCACATTGATCGCCACGAATTGACTCGCAAGCTGGGCGGTATCTTGGAAATCTACGAAAAGTTCCAAGGCGTTGATCCTCGAGAAGTTCCCATGAAAATCTTCCCAGCAGTGCACTATTCGATGGGTGGACTTTGGGCCGACTACGAAAAGTGCAACACCACTGGCGGCTTGAAAGCTGGTTCGCCGAAAAACCAAGTCACCAACATTCCAGGTTTGTACGCCATTGGCGAATGTGACTATCACTATCACGGTGCCAATCGTCTGGGCGCCAATTCGTTGCTCAGCTGCATTTTTTCGGGACTGTTTGTCGCTCCGGGCATTCAAAATCTGCTGTCGGGTCAAAAAACAGCGGCGGCCGAATTGCCCAGTTCGCTATTTGAAGCGGCGCAAAAACAACATCAAGATCAACACAACCAGTTGCTCAATCGCAAGGGTGGCGGAGAGAACCCGTATCTGATTCATCAGGAGTTGGGTGACTTGATGACCAAGGCGGCGACTGTGGTGCGAAACAATCAAGCCTTGAGTGATGCGTGTCAGAAGGTGGAAGAACTGAGTGATCGAGCGTCACGCTGTTCGTTGTCCGACACAGGAACTTGGACGAATCAAAACGTGGTGTTCACCAAGGCGCTGGTCGACATGTTCCCGTTGGCTAAAACGATTCTCAAGGGAGCGTTGCAACGCGATGAATGTCGTGGCGCTCATTACAAGCCCGAATTCGAACGCAAAGGACTCGACGCTGAAGATCCGACAGAACGACTTCGTCAAGCGGAAGCGTGGTTCGACAAGTTCGAAGAAAACAACAAGAAATGGCTCAAGTCGACCGTGGCTACGTGGAAAGACGACCAGCCAGAGATCGTTTATGAAGATGTCGACGTGAGCTTGATTCCACCGCGACCTCGTTTGTACGGCTTGGTGGGCGCAGAAGAAATTGAAAAAGTCTGGAAAGAACGCTCGGTCAAAAAGGAAACGGCCGGCACCAATGCCTAGTCGTGATTTTTGAACCGTTGCTTCCATTCCGTTTGTAAAACAAAACCATCGCTTGGGAACCGATAACGATGATTGACGCCAACAAGAACGCAAAGGACGATTTCGAAGTGCGAATCCTGCGTCAGGATGGACCCGGATTGCCCAGCTATTGGGAACGGCATCGAGTACGTCGCGAACCAGAAATGAACGTGATCAGCGTGCTGCAACACATCGCTGCACAAGCCAAGGCAGCGGATGGTCGCCCCGTGGCTCCGGTCAGTTGGGACTGCAATTGCTTGGAAGAGGTCTGCGGCGCGTGCACCATGGTGGTCAACGGAAAAGTACGTCAAGCGTGTTCGGCATTGGTCGATAGACTATTGACGGACCAACCCGGAAGCATTGAACTTCGACCCATGTCCAAGTTCCCAGTGCTGCGAGACTTAGTTGTAGATCGCGGGCGCATGTTCAACGCGCTGAAGAAAGTCAAAGCGTGGGTTTCGGTCGATGGCTACTACGACATGGGCCCCGGCCCGCATCAGTCGCGAGAAGAACAAGAGCAAGCGTATCCGCTGAGCGAATGCATGAGCTGCGGCTGCTGCTTGGAAGCGTGTCCTCAATACACCAAAATCGAAATTCCTCGTCGAGAAGGCGAGACGGACGAAGCCTACCAACAGCGTTGCGAACAAGCTCATAACAAAGCCTTCATTGGTGCGGCTCCCATCAGTCAAGCGGTGCTGTTTAATTCGCATCCAACCGGCAAGATGCAAGCCAGTGAACGTTTGGACGCACTCACTGCCGAAGGCGGCATTCAGGTTTGTGGCAACGCCCAAAACTGCGTGGCCGTTTGCCCCAAATCAATTCCGCTGACCACGTCGATTGCTCGAGCAGGTCGCGAGACCACGATTCACGCCATCAAAAAGTGGTTTGATCGTTAAGTTCGTTTGTGAATGTCGCAAAAGCGAATTCGATAACTTTCGCGCGAGTTTTCTCATGGACGGTAGTAGCGAACCGACAAAGGTTGGTCGAGGCGCACAGATTCGTCCGGCCAATCGGTTCGAAGCGATCCATTTGGAATCGGATTGGGAACAGCTTTCCGCCGAAGACGCCGATGAACCTTCGCGGAAAATTAAGACGTCCTACTACATTGACGATTCCAAGTCGATTGTCAGCCAGAACAGCAGCCCGGATGTGCCGTTCAACTTCAGCATGAATCCGTACCGAGGTTGCGTGCACGGTTGCAGCTACTGTTACGCTCGACCCGGTCATGAATACCTCGGCCTGGACGCCGGCTTGGATTTTGAATCCAAAATTCTGGTCAAACTACAAGCAGCCGATTTGTTTCGCACGTGGCTACGCAAGAAATCGTGGCGGTGCGAACCCATCGCCTTGTCCGGTGTTACCGATTGCTACCAACCGGCCGAACGCCACTTTCGCATCACTCGCAGCCTAATCCAAGTTGCTGTGGAAGCGAGTCAACCTTTGACCATCATCACCAAGAACCGTCTGATCACTCGAGATTTGGACCTCCTTGCCAAGCTCGCCGCAGACAATCTGGTTCACGCCGCCGTCAGCATCACGTCACTGGATCAAAACCTGACCAAACAGTTGGAACCCAGAACCAGCGCTCCGGCAGCTCGGTTACAAGCCATCCGCGAATTGACCGAAGTCGGCGTACCGGTGTCTGTCATGGTAGCGCCTGTTATTCCCGGTCTGAACGATCAAGAAATTCCCGCGATCTTGGAGCAAGCGGCTGCGCACGGAGCCACGGCGGCCGGTTACGTCATGCTGCGACTGCCGTTGACGGTGGAACCGATCTTTATCGATTGGCTGCAACGCTTCCGGCCCTTGCAGGCAGACAAAGTCATTTCGCGATTGCGGTCGGTTCGTGCAGGCGAACTGAACGAAAGCCAATTCGGCCAACGGATGCGAGGAACCGGAGTGATGGCGAACCAGTTAACACAGCTGTTTGACGTCTTCGCCAAGAAACACAACTTGGCGAATCGGCTTCCACCACTGGATTGCACCAAGTTCACACCGCCCGCATCCGCCGACGGCCAATTGCGCCTGTTTTGATGTGGTACGCCGCTTCGCGTTCTTTCCTGGTTGACGCTGATTGTCGGCGGTGCGATGACGTGGTCCAATGGACGCTGCAGTCCGGTTGATGACGTAGCGAACGAAAGCAAACCAATGACATCTCTCTTTGACAACATGGAAGCGCAGAATTTTGAACGAGCCAAACCGTTAGCGGCGCGAATGCGGCCGACTTCGCTCAGCGAATTTGTGGGCCAGCAACATTTTCTGGGCGAAGGCAAACTATTGCGACGCCTGATGAAAGCCGATCGGCTGACTTCGATCTTGTTCTATGGTCCGCCGGGAACGGGCAAAACAACACTCGCGCGGCTCCTAGCCAAAGAAACCAATGCTCGCTTCCAGCAACTCAGCGCCGTGACCAGCGGCGTGAAGGAAGTTCGAGAAGTCTTGACGGCGGCGCATGATGATTTGGCCGCCAATGGCGAACGCACGCTGCTGTTCATTGATGAAATCCACCGCTTCAACAAGGCTCAGCAAGACGCGCTGTTGCACGACGTGGAAGACGGTGTGGTGATCTTGGTGGGTGCCACCACATCCAATCCGTTCTTTGCGGTGAACGGAGCATTGGTCAGCCGCAGTCAGAT
Source organism: Pirellulaceae bacterium (assembly GCA_041399205.1). GTDB lineage: Bacteria > Planctomycetota > Planctomycetia > Pirellulales > Pirellulaceae > JAGQOZ01. Next base: position 854,067 of record JAWKTK010000003.1, read on the forward strand.
TTTTGAATTCAAGTCCATCGAACCGGACGACATCGTCACGCTTCTGCGGCGCGCATTGACGGATGATGGTCGAGGACTCGGGCGGTGGAAAGCCACGGCGGATGATGACGCGTTGCAATTCTTGGCCGAAGTCACCGACGGGGATGCGCGCCGAGCACTCAGTACGTTGGAAATCGCAGTCCTTTCGTGCGAAACCAAGCCCATCCGGATCACTCGACAACTGGTGACCGATTCCATTCAACGCAAAGCCATCGAATATGATCCCACGGGCGATTCGCATTATGACTGTGCCAGCGCGTTGATCAAAAGCATTCGAGGCAGTGACGTGGACGCGTCCATCTATTGGTTGGCTCGCATGCTGGAAGGTGGCGAAGACATTCGCTTTCTGTGTCGACGCTTGGTGATTCTAGCCAGCGAAGATGTTGGCAATGCCGATCCGGCAGCCCTATCGTTGGCGGTGGCGGCCATGCAGGCCTGTGAATTTATCGGTCTGCCCGAATGTCAATTAACGTTGTCTCAAGCCGTGGCCTACTTGGCGTGTGCGCCCAAGTCCAACGCAGCCACGGTGGCCATCAATGAAGCGAGGCGTGACATTCGGGAAGGACGAGTGTTACCGGTGCCGATGCATTTGCGAGACAAACACTATGACGGTGCCCAACGCTTGGGGCACGGCGAAGGTTATACCTATTCGCATGACGCAGAAAACGGCGTGGCCGCGCAAGACTATCTAGGAGTGGAAAAGGAATACTATCGGCCCGTTGATCGAGGATTTGAAGCGGAACTGCAAGAACGTTTGACGCGGATTCGCCAAGCTTTACGGCCTGCAACGTCAGCAACGACCGATTCGAATGCTGCAGCGGATTCGTAGTCTTTCTGTTCGAACCAAATGGATTGGGCGAATTCAATTTCCTCAACCGTTTGCAATGCGGCGCAACATCTCCGAAACTAAGCGATTCGTCTGGTCGAATTTGCGTTGGAAAGGAAACGGCATGTTGTATCGTCATCACGTCTTGAACGGTTTTTTTTGTTTGTGGATGTTGGTTCGCTGCGCCACCGGGCAGGTGAATCAGCCGTACTTGCCGATGGTGTCGTCAGCCGCTCAGCATCTTGCTGACGCGACGGTGGTGACCGAGCGAACGGTGGACGCCGATGCCAAGTTGGCGTGGTATGACGCCGCACAGATGCAACGGGAAGGGCAAGCCTGGACAGATACGGAATCGCCGTTTGATCGGTTGCCTGAACGAGCAAAAGAAGTTGTGCGTCCGCCCGTCTGGTCACTGAGCAAGAATTCTGCTGGCTTGTGTTTGCGCTGGGAAACGGACGCTTCGTCCATACATGTTCGCTGGGAATTGACGTCGCCCAACCTAGATATGCCGCATATGCCGGCCACCGGTGTCAGCGGAGTGGATTTGTATGTTCGCACCGAATCGGGCTGGCAATGGTTGGCGAATGGTCGACCGACGGCGCAGACGAATGAAGTTCGTTTGGTCGGTTCATTGCCGGCTGGACGGCACGAATTCCTGCTGTATCTGCCGCTTTATAACGGTGTAAAATCGTTGCAAATTGGTTTGCCGCCGAACGCCACGCTGTGGCAAAAGACGTTTACTGCAGAACGCAAGCCGATTGTGTTTTGGGGGACATCCATCACGCAAGGCGGCTGTGCGTCTCGACCAGGCATGGTCCACACCGCCATTCTGGGAAGACGTCTCCATCGTCCCGTCATTAATCTGGGCTTTTCCGGAAACGGCAAAATGGAGCCGGAAGTCGCTGGGCTGTTAGCCGAAATTGACGCGGGGTTGTTTGTGATTGATTGCTTGCCGAACCTGACGCATGCAGAAGTGACGGAACGCACCGAACCTTTGGTACGCACGCTGCGAGACAAGCATCCCGACACGCCCATTCTGTTGGTGGAAGATCGCAGCTACAGCGATTCGTATTTGATTGAATCAAAACGCCAACGCAATCAGCAAAGTCGCCATGCGTTGCGAATGGCGTTCGATTCGCTGCAAAAGGATGGCGTGCGTCATGTGCACTACTTGTCGGGCGAATGGCTGTTAGGGATTGATGCGGAAGGGACGGTCGATAGTTCGCATCCTACAGATTTGGGATTTTGGCGGCAGGCCAACGCCATGGAGCCCATCTTGCGACAACTTGTGGGTGACACCGCCGACGATGTTCGGTGGCTGAAGGGCAACCTGCACACGCATTCTTTGTGGAGTGACGGCAATGATTTTCCCGAAATGATTGCGGATTGGTATCGGCAACACGGTTATCAATTTCTGGCGTTGTCAGACCACAATGTGCTAAGTCAGGGAACTCGCTGGATGAAACTGACCGACATTGAAAACCGCAATGGCCAGACGGCACTGCCCAAATATGTCGCTCGTTTCGGGCAAGACTGGGTCCAGACGCGAACCAACCAGGACGGCGTAGTGGAAGTTCGGCTCAAGCCACTAGGTGAAGTCCGTTCACTGGTAGAAGTGGCGGGCGAATTTCTGATGATTCCTTCCGAAGAAATTACCGACAAAGGGGCACACATTAACGCCACCAATATTGGCGAAGTGATTGAGCCGCAAGGTGGTGAAACGGTTCGCGAAATGATTCAAAACAATTTACGAGCGATCGATGCGCAAGCCAAAGCACTGGGCCGATTGATCATCCCGCATCTGAATCATCCGAATCTGGGTGACAAAGGAATTTCTGCGGAAGAGTTGGCAGCACTGGTAGAAGACGAATTTTTTGAAGTCTTCAACGGTGTGGAAGGGGACGGCGATTTGGGTAGCCCGAGGCGTCATAGTTTGGAAACCCTGTGGGACATTACCAGCACGCTGCGGCTGAGCCAGTTTCGTGCTCGGCCGCTGTACGCTCTGGCCACGGACGATAGTCATCATTATCACGGCGGCCAGAAGGCGTCGCCGGGACGAGGCTGGATTATGTTGCGAGCCAACCGGTTGACGCCGGAAACGGTGCTGCGGTCGATGCAGCGAGGTGACTTCTATGCGTCAAGTGGAGTGGAATTGGAGCGAATCGAATTCGATCCGGAAACGAATGTGCTGCAAATTCAGATTAAGCCTGACGCAGATGCGACGTTTGTGACCGAATTCATCGGCACTCCGATCAACTTCGACAAGACAACCTCGGTTCGCACGGAACCAGAAACAGGCGAACCGATTCCCGGAACACTGGACTATTCGGCCGATGTGGGCAAAGTGTTTGCTCGCGTCGAAGGGCTGCATGCGGCCTACCAACTAACGGGCGACGAACTTTACGTTCGCGCGACGATCACCAGTAACAAGCCTCCGCAAAATCCGACCAACGAAAGCTCATTCAAAAAAGCATGGACACAACCGGTCGGTTGGCAGCATCACGTCAAATGATCCTGCCACGCCGACTCGGCTATGCCGTTCTTAGACTTGCAAAAGAAGTGTCCGGATTAGCGACGTCGGCGTCGCAGCATAAGCAATCCCAGTCCGGCGGAAAGAGCCAGAACTCCGCTGTTGGGTTCTGGAACTTGGTTGATGGTCAGGCGAGCGATCGGAGCGTTGGCGGCCAGCGCGGTGGAGATCATTTCACCGTTGGCAGTGCCTGAACCAACAAAGTCGTTCAGACCGGCATGCAACGCGATACCCAAGGCTTCGTCCACGCTGTCGCCACCGTTGGCGGAAAACGCTGCGCCGCCGGTAACGCTATTGACTTCCGAACCGGCATCCCAAATCTGATTGGCAAAGACTTCAATGGTCAGTGGTCCTTTGAACGAACCATCGGCGTTGAAGATTTCGTATGCCATGGAGTTGTCATTGCCGATAAACGCGTCATTGCTGGGAATGATCATTGATGTGTAGCTGAAGTAACGGTCCATCATCGGATTAACGGTGACCATGGCGGACGCCGAACTGGCAAAACTGCTGCTCATGGGGCCAAAGGGCGAACCCGGCGCGACCACCGTATCCACTCCGTTACCAGCGAATAAGGTTTGCAGCGGCGCGACATCACCTCCTTCGGCAATGGCAATCAATTCGGGCGAAGCCATTTCGCCGGCAGAAAATACGTCAAACGAACCATCGTGAAAGCCAGCCCATACCGGAGTGAAAAAGAAACCGCCGGCCGGCTGCAGGTTTTCGACGGTAATATGCAAGTCGGTGGCCCAAGTGAAGTTAGAAAAAGCAAAAACAAACAGTAAGACCCATTTTTTCATGGTAAGCACCTCAATGTCCTGTGAAACGAACGTGACGAGAAAATCAACCACACGATGGTTGTGCTGAATTGGTCGCCGGCCGAACGGCAACCTTACATTCAATTCAGAAAAAAAATTTTGCGATCCAGTGATTTGGCGAGAAGTCGTTCTTCGACAGGCCGTGCCGCTAAAAAACGGCATGAACGCAGTGCTGTTGGATTAACGTAGTTTCGCGCGGACGCCGTCAAGAATACGTTGTTTGCCTTCGGTAGAGAGTTTTTCCGTTGCCGCATTAGACTCAAAGCGGCTGCGGATGGCCTGCTGAAGCATTGTCACTTGACGACGGAATCGGCGGCAGCTACGACAGATAGACACGTGCAAGCGCATGGCCAGCCATTCGCTCCAACTCAATTGGCGATCGAAGCCGGCAGACACCAAACGCGAAGATTCTTCGCATTTCAGCGTTAGGATCAAATGTATGTTGGCCAGCCAACGTTTCATGGAACGAACCAATTCTCTTCAAGACACTTGCGCAGTCCCAAACGAGCTCGATGCAGCCGAACGGATAAATTCGTGGCGGTCAACTGCAGCATTTCGCAGATTTCTTCAAACTCCATTTGCTCCACTTCACGCAGCCGAAACGGCACGGCGAGCGATTCGTTTAGTTTTTCGCAACAGCGGTCAAATATCTGCCAGAATTCACTTTTTTCCAGCGATTGTTCCGGGCGATTGGGCCAGCGTCCCACAGCTTCTATCCAATGGCCGTGCTTGTCAAATGTCGTTAACTTGTCCACTTCGGCCGAGCTATCCGTGCGACGATCCTTGCGTTGTTTGCTCCGAAAATAGTCGTATATCTTGTGGCGTAGAATCGAAAACAACCACGTCTTCACTGATGATGCTTGCTGGAATCGATCGTGCGAACGAATCGCCGCCAGCAACGTCTCTTGTAACAGATCTTCGGCAACGTCGCGTTTTCGTACTGCATTCATTGCGTACTGAAACAGCGCATCACCCCACTGTTCGAGCCAGCCGGATGCTAGCCGAGACAATTCATCTGAATCAGGTGGATTTGCTGTCATAGCGATAATGTGACGTCAAGGATTTGGCTTACAACGACAACGGTAGTCGTCCAGGTTTCGCTAACCTTACAACGATTTGCCATTTGCGAACAGAACAGAGAACTTGCGGTTCTTGCTTCTTTTTGCGCCATTTCGACTAACGAGCTCGTGCTATCACTCGACAATCGCTGGTACGAACTGCCACAGTTTGAATTCGCTTCAGACCGGGGTAGTCTCGGATCAAAAGCCGCGTCTATAATCCGCGCGCTTATGTACATTTCATCGGCTGACTGGAAACTGCGCCGATTCGGCCAATGATTCGCCCCACTGCAACCAAGGTTCGCTAATTCGATTCATGAAACGGAAACCGCAGCGCAAACTGGATCTTCGCCTGAGCGCCGTCTGCTGCGCGCTGTTGCTGTTCCCTGCGCTAACAATGGGCGAAGTGACGGATCTGCGATTGCGAGTGGCCTGGGGCGAAGGTGCTCAGCGACAATGGACCGGCGCCATCTATATCCAAGAAGGCTCGGTGGCGAATGTCAGCTTGCTGGGTATGGAAAACGACGAGCCCGGCGTGATCTCGCTGGATGGTGCGAGAATCAAGATTTCACAAATGGCGCGCGTTCTTACGGCGGAGTAGAATTCATTGCGCGAGGTGAGCGTGATGCGCAGTGGTGATCGAACTTGCCCAGCGCGGCGTCACGGAACCGACGTCACTGAAAGTGCCCTTGCGAGATTTGGAATCGGAGCTCAAAACCGTTCCCATTGATGATACGGGAAATCGGATTATTGTGAGGCGGGTTCCGGCCGATCGGTTGCGGATTGAATTTCAACGAGACCATTTGGTGTTTGCCGCCAACGAAGCGTGGCAGTTTGACGTGGTGCCGCACGCGTTTCCCGTTTCGCCCGGAGCCACGGTGGATGTGCACTGCAACTTGATTCATTCGTCGACGGGCGAAACAGTATGGACGCACCAACAACCAATGCGATTGGCGGCGAATGGCCAACTGGAACCGATTCATCGCATCGGTCTGACGCTGCCAGCCAAAGAAGGTGTGTATGACTTAGTGACCGATGTGATTGCTTCGAATCGCAAATTTACATCGCCCTTTCGTAGCGAACGCACCTTGATTTCTCGGAACCTACAACTGGTCGTCATCGATTCTCGACGAACCGCAGCGGAGGACGCTTCCGGTTCGACCAGCGAAATTGCCATCGAATTTGACCCCGCGCAGCCTCGCTGGTGGGAACGTGTCAGCCGCTTGCCCGATTGGTCCTTGCTGCCCGGTTTTCGACAAGACGGACCGCTAGGCGATCATCGACCGAAAACTTGGAAGCACCAACAGCGAACTTGGACGCAAATCAAGGCGGGCGGTTGGCAAGCCTACCCTTTGCCGTTGGACGCGACGGGCGTCGTGCACGAATTGGAAATTGACTTTCCTGCCGATGTGGCTCAGTCTTTATCTGCCAGCATCGTCGAACCGAATGCCGCTGGTAAAGTGATCCCCATTGGATTTGATTCTGGCATTGACGTTTCGTCAGCCAATGCCAGTCCGTTAGTCACATCGGCCGGAAGCGTCGGCTACCATCGCATACTGTTCTGGCCCAAGACAAAATCGCCCTTGCTGTTGTTGACGAACCTGCGTGACGATGTGCCGGCTGCGATTGGCCGTATTCGCGTGATTCGCCGCAACCAACTAACTCCGTCGATTCCCACCTCCGTCGGGACTCGACAAGTGATTGCCCATTTCGATCGCCCCTTCTTTACCGAAAACTTCTGCGCGGCCGAAGCGATTGACAGTTCACCTTCCGGCGCACTGGAAACGGGGCGCAGCCTGGAAGACTGGAATACGTTCTATGACGGCGCCGTCCGCATGATCCAATACCTGCGTTACGTTGGTTATGATTCCGTGGCGTTGTCCTGCTGGTCGGACGGCAGCACGCTGTATCCCAGTCGACTTTTGTTACCTACGCCGAAGCATGATCGAGGAGTTTTCTACAGCGACGGGCGAGATCCATTGCGCAAAGATGTATTGGAGATGCTGTTTCGCATTTGTGATCGAGAAGGTATTCAGCTGATTCCAGTGGTGGAATTTTCTACTCCGCTGCCCATGTTGGAGCAGCAGCTGCACAGCCACCCAGCGGCCATCGGTATTCGCTTGGTAGACCAAGATGGCGAAACGTGGGAGCAGAAGTTTGGTAATCGCCGAGGCCGGTTGCCGTATTACAATGTGCTGGATGACCGAGTCCAGTCGGCGATGTTGGCCGTGATTCGCGAACTGGTCACTCGCTACGATACGCATGCTTCGTTCGGCGGAGTGCAGATTAGCATGACGGGTAGTGGCTATTCGCAACTTCCCAACGCCGATTGGGGCATGGACGAAACGACCATTCGTCAATTCTTACAAGACGCCTCCTTGCCGGTCACGGACTTTCCGCCCAGTGCCTATGCCACGGTTGTCAAGTTGTTGGACGAACCGCTGCGAGCTACCTGGGTTGATTGGCGATGTCAACAAGTGACCGAATTCTATCAACGCCTGGCGAAGGAAGTGAGTGGCCAAAACCAGAACGCTCGGCTGTACCTCAGCATGGTCGGACTGATCGATTCGATTCCCGTGCAACGCAGTTTTTCACCTTCGTTGGCTACTTCAGAACCGGTTCGCCAACCGTTGCAGAATATGGGCATTGACCTGCAGCAGATGGGGGCCCAGCCGCACACCGTGATCGCTCGACCCTACCGCCATTCCGTTTCGTTTACGTGGAACGAACAAGGAGCGGATTTGGAAGTGAACGCGTCCGACCGGTTCGATTCGCAATTTCAGAATGCGAACCAAGCGACCGTTGAATTTCGGCATCAACCGCACCAGTTGCGTCTGACCTCGTTTGACGAAGTCAGCCCGTTTGGTCGAGCTAACACGTTTATGCTGCTGGTCAGTCATGCTACTCCCACGGGCGTCCACAACCGACAACGCTTTGCGCACAGTTTGGCCAAACAAGACATGCTGACGGTGCTGGAAGGAGGTTGGATGCTGCCGATGGGGCAAGAAGATTCGCTGCTGCCCTTTGTTGACGTGTTTCGTCGCTTGCCGGCCAAGGCGTTCCAAACCTTTGACGATGAAACAGAACGAGCGAAACCGGTGGTAATTCGTTCGCTCAACACAGAGGATCAGACGTTTGTGTATGCCGTGAATGATTCGCCGTGGCAAGTGTCAACGCAAGTGGTGATTCGCGCGGCCCGAGGTTCGCGCATTCTTTCCTTGGGTAAACGCACCACGGAAACGCTCGAGTTTGCTTCGTCCGCTACCGACGGCACTTGGACCATTACGCTGGATCCATACGATTTGGTGGCGATTCGTATTTCCGATCCGCAAGCACAAATCATGGACGCTGCCACTGCCATTCCAGAACAAGTCATGCCGGAATTGCAGCAACGCATTCAGGCACTGGCGGCGCGAGCGGCCTATATGCGCAAGCCCGATCCGTATCTTGCCTTAGCCAATGCCAGTTTCGAAGCGCCCAGCGAAGATCAGCCTGTGCCGGGATGGGCCGTCGAACCAGGTGAAGGACGGCGGATTCGAATCGATCGACGCTTGGCCTCCGAAGGAGACGCATCCTTGTTGATGGAAAGCGATCTACAACCCGCTTTGATTTGGAGCGAACCGTTTGCATTGCCCGACAGCGGCAAGCTGGCGATCACACTGAAAGCTCGATCCGATCTGGCGAATCTGACCAACCGACTACAAGTGGTCTTGGAAATCGACGGCAAAGCCTACTTTCCGTGGGCCGCGGTGGGTGACGCCAAGTCTGCAAAACCGTTGACGGATCAGTGGAGCGAATTTGTGTTTCGCATGGCCAAGTTGCCCGTGGCAGGCGGAAAGTCTATGCGAGTTGGTTTGCATTTGCCGGGAACGGGGCGAGTCTGGTTTGATGACGTCCGCGTGTACGACATGTTGGTTTTGGATGAAGCGGAACAACGCATTTTGTCGCTGAAGAATTCGGTCGCCGATTATGACCGCCGACATCGTCGAGTGGGCGATTGTTGGCAAGCCATCAACGGCTATTGGCCTCGGTATCTGATGGAAAACGTGCCGCAAGCCAAGTTGGATCAAAACGTTACCAAGCGTCGTGACGTCAAGTCCACCAAGCCGGTGCGAACTCCAGAAAAAGACGATTCGGCGGAACGCACTTCGCGCCTAGATCGCCTCCGCGGCATGCTTCCTCGTCTGCCCAGCTGGCGGTAGCGCCGCGAACGAGGCTGGTTTCGAAAAAAGGCTGCTTGCGGTTTGCTCTGCCTGCGTCGGTGCCCAAAGCGTCCAACGGTATCCGCACCATCACAAGCTAAAACGGCCAAATCAAGGGAATCAAGACAACCGCCGTGATCGTGACGGACAAAGAAATGGGCAGGCCCACCTTCAGGAAGTCGGACGGGCGATAGCCGCCAGGGCCCATGACCATCAAGTTGGTTTGGTAACCAACGGGCGTGAGAAAAGCCAATGACGCCGACATAGCAACCGCCATCACAAATGGTCGAGGGTTCAGGCCCGCGTTCTGCGCGACGCTAATCGCCAACGGTAATACAATCACGGCAACAGCATTGTTGGTAATCAATTCGGTAAAGACCATGGCCAAACCGTATACGACCAACAGTAATAAAAACGGGCGTTCGTCGCCCACTCCGTGCACAATGAACTTGGCAATTCCGTCCGCCGCACCGCTTGATTGCAGCGCCTGCCCCAACGCCAGGGCCCCGACGATGGTGATCAAGACTTGTAAGTTCAATGCGGAACGCGCGTCGGCAGTGGAAATGCAACGAGTCATGATCATGGCCACCGCTACGGCCACGGAAGCGACGGCAGGCATGGCGGACGAAGCGAACATGGGCGAAAGATTCTTCGCAAAATCAAAGTTCGCGACAATCAACCAGCCAATCAAGAGAATCAGCAAGGAACCCGCCACTAAAGCTCGGTCATGCCTTCGCGGCGAATAACCTTCCACGCCACTGACCAGATAAAACGTCGGATCGTTGCGGTACCGAGTGACAAAGTCGTCTCGCGTCTGCAGCAGCAGCGTGTCACCGGGTTCCAGCGCAATATCGCCGATTTTGCTGGTCACTCGCTGGCCGCCTCGATGCACGGCCACCACGGCCGCATTGTAACGTCGTCGAAAGTTGGCTTCGCGTACCGTCCGCCCGATCAATGGCGAAGTACGCGACAACACGGCTTCAGACAAATGCCGCCGATGCGTTTGTTTAAACGGAAATTCGTACGTCAAATCCGCCGCTGGCACCAAGCCGGGTATTTTCTCTAGATCGACGATCGTCGTAACAACGCCGGTGAAAACCAAGCGGTCTCCGGCACGAATCACATCGTCCGGTGTAACGGGCGTAATGATGTCTCCGTCTCGGTCGATTTCAATCAAGTACAATCCGGGCAGTTGTCTCAGGCCGGCATGTTCGACCGTTTGGCCGATGAGTCGGCATTCGGGCTGGACCAGCATTTCCACTAGATATTCGCGGCGTGCGTCTCCCAGCTTTTCGATCATTTCAATTCGATCCGGCAAAATCCTTCGCCCAACGAACGTCAGCACCAACGTTCCGACCAGAGCACACGGCAAACCCGCTCGACCAATTTCAAACAGAGACATGGGCTGCAGTTGGTCCACAAATGCTTGCTGCTGTTGGAACTGTTCCGGAGTCAGCGACGGTTCATTGGCCAAAAGTTCGTCACGAGCAATCTGGGCGTGTGTTTTCAGTTCCGTGTTGACAATCAACGTGGTGCTGGTGCCAATCATGGAACAAACGCCACCCAAGATGGTCAAATAGCTGACCGGAATCATCAGTCGCGAAGGAGAAATGTGTCGTTTGCGGCACCAGTCCAAGACCACCGGCACCATCATGACCACCAACGCCGTATTCAACAGGAAGGCCGACGTTGCTACCAAGGTCACGGCCAATCGCACGAAGGCACTTTTTTCGTCCTTGGCGGAACCGAGCAGCTTTTGGCCCAGCCAATCCAGCACTCCGGTTTCTCGCAGCGCCGACGCCACCACCAACAGAGCGCCGATGGTAATCACGGCCGGTTTACTGAATCCGGCAATCGCCTGTTCCGGCGTAATGATTCCAGAAACCGTGACCACGACCATGGCGATCAGGAACAGCAAGTCGACCGACGTTCGCTTGCGAAGTTGCAAGACCAGAAAGACGGCGGCCGTCACAGCCAAGGCAATCCATGCTTGGGTGGTTAACATCATGTTGCTACGCCGATTGGCTTGATTTTCCTGACGCGGAATCAACAACGGATTCAAAGCGACCAAAGACCATTCGTCCAGCGCTGGTCTGCAAGACCGAGGTTACGGAAATCCTGACTTGCTTGTTGATATGATTTCGACCACCTTCTACCACCACCATGGTACCGTCGTCCAAATAGCCCACACCTTGGCCATCTTCTTCGCCCGGTTTGACAATCTGCACCGTGGATTGTTCGCCTGGCAAGAAGACGGGTTTTAATGCGTTGGCCACGTCATTCAGGTTCAGCACCTGCACGTTGTGCAAACGAGCCACTTTGTTCAAGTTGTAGTCTCCGGTAACCAACTTGCCTTCCAGGTGTTTGGCTAACAGCACCAGCTTCATATCAACCGGTTGGCTATCCATGTCCGGCGTTTCTCGATCATAGATCTTGAGATCCACGTCCTTCGCGTTGCGCAGGCGATTCATGATATCCAAGCCTCGTCGACCCCGACTGCGACGAAGCTTGTCACTACTATCCGCAATGTTTTGGAGTTCGGCCACGACAAATCGAGGAATAATGAGCTGGTTGTCCAAAATCCGAGTGTCGACGACATCTGCAATGCGGCCGTCAATAACCACACTGGTGTCCAAGATGTAGGGCTTTAGTCCTTTGACTTCCTTGGCGAATTCTACATAGGGAATAATGAAACGAAAATCATCTTTCGTTTGCATCAAGACAGAAATGCACGTGTAGCACAAGATCAAGCCAATCAGCCACTGCACCACTTGGCGATAATCACTGTCTTCCAAGATCGGAGTCAGCGCGATACCTAGTACGTACGTCAGGGATAGGCCCACAATCAAACCAAAGTAAACCGCCGTGATGGTCTCCAGACGCTTGCGAGGAATCAAAATATCAACGGCAATCACGCCAATCGCCAGCAAGGTGACGCCCATCAACGCCAAGATCGGCGTATCCGGTTGATCGGGCAAAAGTTTGAACATGGAAACCGCGAGCCCCATGGCTACAACCAAGAAGAAGCATCGCAATATTATCAACGCCATGGTGGCACCTACGTCATGGAACGAAGCGAACGTTTTCCCAATTCTATGTGTTTGCCAAAGTGATTCACGACCGCGAAGATACCGCCCGGTCTGGATCCGCCTTCTTTGGCCCAGCGAAGAAAGCTCCAGCCTATCACGTCACCGACTAAGCTGGCTAGACGTAAAAGACTGCCGCGTTTCCCCAGGCGGCAAAATCTTAAGGTGTCTTCCCTGATAATCGATTCGACTGCTCCAGGCAGTAGTGGTCGGTCATCCCAGCAATGTAATCACCGGCCGTTTGTCGAAGTCCGATTTTATCAATTCGCACGCGAAAATGGGCTGGCAGCAGCCCCGGGTCGTCACAATACGCCTGAAAAAGTTCTCGCAATCGGTTCTGCGCCTTCAAACGCACTCGGACAATATCCGGATGTCGATAAACTCGCTGGTACAAGAACGCTTCGAGCTTTGATTTTTCCGTTTGCATGTCCGAGTTATGCGTCAATCGAATTCCGGCTTCCTTCGCTTCCTGGGCATTGGTGCATGCGGGCGAAAGGAGTATTTGCTGGCTACGCTGTACTAAATCACTGACTTGCACTTCGATCAATTCATGCACTAACGATTTGCGAAGAAAGTCGGCTGTCAATTTCGCACCGCTCGCCAAATGCTTCTGCTCCACGCGATCCAAGCATCGGGCAATCAGCGGAAGTTGGCCAAGTTCATCCAGGGTGATCAACTTCAGTTTCACCGCGTCGTCCACATCATGTGCGTCGTAGGTAATGCTGTCGGCTGCATCCACCACTTGCGCTTCCAGCAGCGGTGAACTGTGCTGCTTGTCGGCTCGCGTATCTTGGCTCTCCAAAACTTCGTACGTCAAATTCAAGCCAGGAAAAATGGGATACGGGTGTTCGATTTCACGAACCAGTGTCAGCGCGAATCGATTGTGGGAAAATCCACCTTCGGCTTCCAGCAGTTCAGCCAACGTGTCTTCGCCCGCATGACCGAATGGCGGATGTCCAATGTCGTGCAACAGCGCCAACGCTTCAATCAAGTCTTCGTTTAGGCGCAATGTTCGGCCGATGGTTCGCGCAATCGATGCCACTTCCATGGTGTGTGTCAAGCGAGTCCGATGGTAGTCACCCATCGCGCCGGTGAAGACTTGCATTTTCCCGTTGAGTCGACGAAATGCCGCCGAATGGACAATTCGATCACGATCTCGTTGAAACGGGCCTCGATACGCATGCTCTGGTTCGGAATACGCTCGCCCTGAAGAATCGCGGCTGTAAAACGCGTAGGGCGCCAACAACGCAGATTCTCGCAGATCTATCAAAGACAACGACAAGGTCTTTATTCCTTTTGCAGTAAGCGAAAAAATTCTGATGAAAAGGCGAGGAACGGTTCGCCTATAGGCAACACGTCAGTACTACCAGTAAGTATCTTCGAACAACAAGTGGCAACGCAACCTGGGGCATGGATGGACCTGTTTCCATTTTGCCACGCAAAGGCGTAAACTGTCTGTATGTCGTGCTTGTTTTCTATCTACTTTTAGCATCCAAAATGCGATTTGCCATTTTATCATGTGCCGTGTGTGTTTTGCTGGTACAGCCAGCCGACACCTGCACGACCTTGGCGGCTGACGAGTCGGTTCAAGTTGCTGGCGAACCGTTACAACCGGAATTTGAAGGTCGCTCGGTCGCTCAGTGGCATCAGATGATTGCTCGAATCGATCCCAAGGCCGAACAAGCTCCAGCCACATTGCAAATGTTGCAGCGCATCATGTTGGCCGATTCGCTGCCCCAAGTGGTTCGACGCGATGCTGCGTTAACGTTGGGGCGAATTGGATTACCTGCCAAAGACGCCGTCCCGTTGTTGGCCAAGTTGTTGGAGTCGTCGGATTTGGAAACCAAAATCTGGGCCGCTCGATCTCTGGCACTGTATCGCAAAGTTGCCGCGCCGGCGTCGCCGCAACTGGTCCAAATGCTTATGGATGCGGATATTGATCAACTGTATCGGCAAATTCCGTTGGAAGCGCTGGGCATGATCGGAGCGACGCATCCGGATGTCATCCCGGCTTTAGCGTCGCTGTTGCGAGAACTGGCGGCGCACGGCGACGACTATACCAGCCAATTCAAAGCCAACGTGATTGAAGCAGTTGGCTTGGTTGGTCCGGACGCCGAGTCACTGGTGCCCTTGATGGTTCGCATGCAGCGCAGTCGTTCTCAACAGGAGGCGGAAAACGTACGTCTCAAGTTAGCGGAAGTCCCCGGACGCCTTAAATCGTCAGGAGCGTTTGCGATCCATGCACTGACAGAAGCCTTGTTGACGGATAAATCGGCAGCCGTGCAAGACGCCGCCGCCATTTCCTTAGGCCAAATCGGTGACGTAGCGATGCCGATGCTGACGAAGCTGGCTGAACATTCGGCGGCCGAGATTCGTTGGCGAGTTGCGCGAAGTCTTGGCGAACCGGAAACGTCTGATTCGTTAGCTAATCCGCTGCTCGCCAAATTGCTTCAAGACGGAAGCCAGCTGGTGCGAATTGCCGCGGCCGAGTCTTCGCAACTTCGCATCGAAAAGAATTCGCAGTCTCTGGACGTCACTATTGATTTGCTTCGTTCGGACGAACGACAGATTTGCATGCGTGCTCAACGGTTGTTGGTGCAAGCCCAAAGTCGATTGACGCAATCTCACCGTGAACGGCTTCGCCGTTTGGCCACGGAGCCTACGTTGAGTAGGGCTCAGCGACGCGTGGTCACGGAGTTGCTTGAGAAGTTGGAAAACAACTAATGGCACATCGCCAACGGCACACTCAGCGAGTACGGACTATCTAGGGCTCAATGGACGAGTGCCAGGATGTCGCTTCGAACCATCGCATCCTAGTGGTAGATCTGGAAGCCGAAGCAGCGAAGAGGCGGGCTCGGCTGGATGTTATTTCCGCGAACGAGGCCACAGGCTTAGCAGATGCCGGCTTTACTGGGGTTCGGTGGTATTCCGGACGATCGGAGCGGTCGGAGTGCGTCAGGACGCGAATATGGAGGCCGTACGGTCTTGGTTGACGCTGGCAGGTGCCGAAGTATTCAACGAATCTTTTGCAGAAAGTGGCGTTCTATCGGTCGAGATTCTGGAAGCGGACGAACCGTTGAGGCAGGAAATTGAACAGATTGCAGGGGCGTTCTGATGTTGAGGATTCGAATTGCAGACGATTCGATTCCAGATAGAATCAATGGCGGAATTCTAAGACATCCGTCGATCGCGATCGACAAACGAAGGCACCATTCGCGCGTCCGGCCAAATCGAGGCTGGTTGAATGGGAACGCCGGTAGAAGGACGCGACGCCTCGATGACAACGCGAGCACGAGACAAAGAATCAAGCGGCATCATGGCCAGGTTGCCATGGGAAGTGTGTACCCCGTCTCGTCCACACGAGCCGCCGATGTCGAACTTCTTCAGGATATGCCCTTGGGGAAGGGGAAACGTCTGCCGATTACGCGATTCCCGAGAAAAAAATCTTCCTGTGCTGGGGGGACCGGGGGGCTTGGTTCGGTTGTCTCATGGTTCGACGATTCTCGTCCTGAATGGAAAGTGAAATCCGCCATGGGCCAAATTCGGCAGAACACAATTCGCAGGAAAGCCCAACGCGAACGCAAGCGACTCGGAATTGATGGCGCAAAGAAAGGCTACTTTGAGACATCCGCCGAAACCGCTCTTTGTGAACGCAATTCACTCGAAGAGCGTGTTCGTGCCTGCCAAGAAATCTTGCAGTATTTGCAACATCCAAGTTCACGCCGCATCGGGAAGGAAAAGTGGGATTCATACAAGGCAGCTCTTGATGCGGTATTTGACATCGTGTTCCAAAGGCGAAGGCAAACGAAACATTGGCACGTCATGAAATGAACTTCTTGTTGCAACTGAATAGTTGGGCTTCGGACGAGCGATTGCGACAGCTGGAAGCCGAGATTTGATCGATCGATGCCAGACGACGCCGTTGTTGAATTCTGATTCTGCTCGAGAAGGTGGAGCAAATTGATCGTTTGCTATCTATCCAAAAACCTTGATTTTATTTCATTATTCAGGCTATTTTTTTCAATGAATGCATTGTTTCATTCCGATTTGTGATTTATTATTTCACAAAACAGGAGAATATTTCATTGGAATACCTACTCGAGATTACACGTATTGTCGATGGGGCCGTCAAAGGTGACAGATCGAAAGTCCATGGTTACGTTCAGCAACTAGGCCGGAAGCTGAGAGAAGCTGGAGAAGTTAAGGCTGCCGATCGATTGGAGCGATGCCTTTGCACCGTTGAGAACTCTGACGTTGCGCTTTCGCGGACCCTCTCGCCTGCCCGCCTTCCTGTCGACCAAGATTCGCGATTGCCACTTGGGGATGAAGAATGGGTTTCCACCGACAGCGCACCGGTCGTGCTAGACTCATCGGTAACAGAGAAGGTTGAACAATTCCTCGCTTTCGTTAGCGCGGCTGACAAGCTCATCGCGAACGGCGTTGGAATATCCCCCACCCTGATTACATATGGTCCTCCCGGAGTTGGAAAGACTCAGCTCGCACGACATATTGCCGGCAGACTCGGACTGCCGTTGCTGACCTGCCGCACTGACTCGCTTATATCGTCGTTTCTTGGTAACACCGCCAGGAATCTGCGTATGCTTTTTGATCACGCACATAGCCGTCCGTGTGTTTTATTCCTCGACGAGATTGACTCACTGGCGAAACAGCGAGACGATCACCACGAGATGGGCGAGCTTAAACGCGTAGTCGTGAGTCTTCTTCAGAACATCGACTCTCTCCACGACGAAACTATCCTAATCGCCGCCACGAACCACCATCACCTGCTCGATCCTGCATTGTGGCGACGATTTGCCTACAAGATCGAAATGCCGATGCCAGATATTCACGCTCGCAAGGCCATGCTTCGGTTGTTTGTCGGCGAAGTGTGTGTCAGTGACACACTAGGCGAGATCAGCGAATTGGCCGACGGACTTTCCGGATCGGATATTCGCCTCGCTTGCTCTTCTGCAATCCGATCAGCTGTGATTCGTGGAAAGGAAACCATAAGCGAGGAAGATCTGCTTCGGGAGATTCTCCTGACTCGGCGAAAGGCTCGTTTGCAAAGGCTGACGCGGAAAGCGTTTTGGCGGTACGTGAAGCTGCACCGAAATTCATGACGTGCAACGACTGGCAGCGATTTTCGGCACTTCAGAACCAACAATTTCACGCCGACTAAAGGCAATAGGAGGCGAAAATGGCCGACGAAAACGCACGTAGACTACCAGTCAAGATTGTCATACCGCAGGAAGGAGATGTGTTCTCAAGGCCTGGTGGAGGTTCAGGACGCAAAGTCTTTGGCGAAGTTGATCGCGGTGTGCGTCAGAACCTGCTCACACAAATCAGTGAAGTACGTAGCCACTTCGCCGGTGCGTTGCAAACTCAGAGCTTACCGGCCGTAGCACGTGTTGTGCTCAAGGAAGATTCACTAGCGAAGAGTCACCGGCCCCGCCGTCTGTTCAGTGAAGATACTTGTCCGGTTATTGGGTCTCAGGCATTCGGTCAGTTGTTCGTCAGCGTAGATGCGCAAGGTCTTAGCCGGCTAGAAAACCGAATCGATACAGGAACGACGCGAGACATCGAAGCCGACATATCTACCGTTTCCAGGATCGAGCCTTATACCGCCGAGAATGCGCTTGGCACGCTTGGAGCGATTGGTATCAAGTCGTATATCGAGAAATCGTCGACTGACAAACTTAAACTCAAGTTGTTTTGCCATGGAGATACCGAAGCCGACGATGCAGTATTGACTGCATTTCTCGCATTGCTTCGGGAGCTTGGGCTTGAAGAGGCAGAGCAAGTTGCCTACGCGTCGCACCTCCGTGTCTACAGATTGAGGGGCGTTACCGCCGACGTCGTCCCAAGGCTAGCGAGTTTCGTCGGGACCCAGTCGTTGTCGCCGTTTCCGCAGTTCGGTCTATTTGCGCAGTACATTCCGACTGGCACACCGGATGAATCAACGTTTCCACCTCCCCAGCCGAACGTGAACTATCCCGTTGTTGGCGTTATTGATTCGGGAACGGATCCCAGGAATAGATTTTTAACACCCTGGGTCCTAGATCGTGACGAGGAGGACGTCCCGGCGTCAGATCAAGATAATAATCACGGCAGCTTTGTCGCCGGGCTGATTGCAAACGGCCGTATCTTGAACCACGACGACGTTAGGTTTCCAAGTGCCCAGGCCCGCGTAATTGATGTCGTAGCTATGCCGAAGGTCGGCACACCGGTATTCGAAGACGATCTGTTAGCCACAATTAGGCGTGTGATTAAGAAATATCCGAATTGCAAAGTATGGAACCTTTCCATCAGCAAAGTGAGTGACCTTTGCACTGATGAAGCGTTTTCGGACTTCGCAATCGCATTAGACGATCTCCAGGAAAGCCACGACGTCACGTTCGTGATTTGTGCGGGCAACTACAGCAAAAGGCCGTTCCGGAGCTGGCCTGCCGAAGATCTTGCCGGAGCCGATCGTGTATCGCCGCCTGCCGACTCGATACATGCTTTGACCGTCGGCGCAGTTGCCCATGCTGATCACGCAAGCACCTGTGTGAAAAACTCAGAGCCCTCGCCGTTTAGTCGACGTGGTCCCGGTGCTGCTTATCTTCCGAAGCCCGAAGTCTGCCATATCGGTGGCAACTGTGACTCGACCGGGAATTGCCGACAGGTTGGGGTGTTGTCGCTCGATGGTGCCGGAAACCTCGCTGAAGCGATCGGGACGAGTTTCTCAACTCCGCTTGTCTCGGCAATTCTTGCCAACGTACGAGCGGGCGTTA
The DNA here is from genome assembly GCA_041399205.1 of Pirellulaceae bacterium. GTDB lineage: Bacteria > Planctomycetota > Planctomycetia > Pirellulales > Pirellulaceae > JAGQOZ01. The sequence goes on from JAWKTK010000003.1 coordinate 873,399, forward strand.
CCGAACCCATTTCACGAAACCTCGCGAAAGCCTTGGTTGTGCAGTCTGCGGCACTAGCAAGTGATCCAGTTACGGCAGCTGAACTTCCCTACCGCGGGTACGGAGTTCCAGGCGAACTCGGACATTCTCACCTGTGCACCGTGGCAGGCAACTCCTCATATTCGAGCCTCGAACTACATCCGCATCGTCGAACATTTGCCAAGGAAGATTTTCCGATCCCTGACTGTTTCCGTCGACCCGACAACAAGGTTGAAGGAGAGTTCCTAATGACACTCGTCTACGATCCACCGCGAGAGGCAACCGCGGGGGCTAACACTGCCGTGTGAATATCGATGCAGATCGCTCGGGACGTACGACGTTGGGAAGGATGGCAAGGCCGGGCATTCGAAGGAGATCCCGCTTCAGCCAAAGGACTACTCACAGCTCTTTGAGAAGCGACTTGTTGAGCACGGGATTATGGTCGCCGGTAAAGGTCTTTCGACGCAAGCTTTCCCGCGTTAGTGGGGACAGATGGCGGATCGCGATGGAGATGCTCTACCGGTCTGACCAGGACCTACAATCAACTCAATCTGCTGCTCTCGTTGTAACGCTATTTGATCCGGAGAGAAAGAAACCGGTCTATGACGATGTTGTTCGAGCAATGAATATTTCCGGTTGGGTCACACAAGACCTTCGTGTTTCCGACCGAATCCGTCCACGCGGTTTTGTGGGTTAACGCGAACGTGTCGCTGCAGTATTGATAAGATCGTCCGACCAACACTTGCGTGTAGACAAAAACGTCACGATTTACTGGCCGATAGGTAGAACAACAAAGACCGAGCTAGGCTGATCCCCGAATCGCCGGCTTTAGCCCCCGGCTTGCTCGGTTGCTTCTATTAATTAAACCCTGGAAGAATACCCTGAGGCATAAACTCGTGACCAGTTATCTCGGAGGCGATCTCGTCAATAAACTGCAGTGAAAGGTTGATGAACTCACTCAGAGCCAGTTGTGCGGCGAGTCGAGGTGGTGGGCGAGCACATCCGGCGTATAACGAGCCAACTCACTTAATTTGTGGAGTGCTAAAAGTGTTAGCGTGGCCGTTGATCGAGGTATAATGTCCTGATTGTTAGTAGAAATCTTCAAATACCAAAGACGACTATTTCCCCGAATATAGTGCGTCAATTTCCGTGTTCCGGCATAATACGTTTCGAACGCCGAAAGATTCGACACCTGTTCCAAATCTCTATCCCACTTAAACCGCTTCTGCGTCGTATCGTAAATCGGCTAGTGATACCGCGGTCATGTTCGAAGCCGGTCAGTTTTTCCTGAACTTGTTGTTGCTGGAAATACGTGTCAGCACGTCGCACCGAAAAACGCGTCAGTCGAACCTTCAATTCGGACAACCGCTGGATTTGAAATCGGCAGGAACAGCTCTGCTGAGCCCGGAAACGTGATTGTAATGCGCGATGAATGTATACGAGGTTGTACAACACATTCTTCAGTGAGTAGGTTTCCGTTTGGCCGACACGTTCACCAAGAAGCCGACACAAACTTGGAGCAATTCTGCTATTCGCTTCTAGTGTAATTACCTCATCGTCAAGCGTTGAGACTTTTGGGGATTGTCTCCCGACACACCGTGGAAGGATGAATAGGTAATGTCCTTTCGATTCAAGTGTTGCTGCCTTCGTGGCGTTCAATGCAGAATAGTATTTCGTCAACGGAGACGAGGTATTCGGGCATTCGTTTGCTTGCAGATGCAAAATCCTCGGCTTGATTCCAGAAAAAGAGAGCTTTCTTTTTACAGTTTCGCTTAAGCCACATCTCGACATAATCCCATTGGTCGTCGACCAACACTGTTTGTGTCTCAAGGTCTGGATTGCATCGACATTTGAACAGTCGAAGCACCCTGGTTTTGTATCTGATTGGCAATGCAGGCATCTCATTATTCATTCGTGATTACCGTGTTTGTGGCGAGACATCGTCTATATACTTTCATTGAGCAGGGAGGTTGTAACCTACAACCGTGGACGCGGTTTTCGGGTAGAGCGTCAACCATTTCTGTAACGGCGGTTGGCGGGGAAATGTCGATAAACCGCTTATGTCCAAGAATCTTTGATTGTCTTAAAAGTCCGTTGCTCTATCCAGCTGAGCTATGCGAGCGGGAGCGTCGTGGGGGGCGACGCGTTTGGCACAGATTATAGCGAAAAGATCGGGCCAGGGCCCCAGGGGAAGAGACCGTGTTTTTTTGGTCCCGGTTGATGTGAGTGGCTGTAATGGTTGGTTCGACATTGCGAATTCTTTGCCAACAGCAAATCGCATAATCGTCAGAAAAATCGGACAGCTTCCGCCTTGCTGCCGACCAGAAGAACCGGCGGGGCTGCGATAGCCACTGCCAGAAAAATTTGCGTCAAGATCTGCGGCCGCCTTTACATTCGCGGGTGCGGCGGCGAGCGGGTTTTCGGGCCAAGCGTGTTTAGGTAGCGGCGACGCAGTTCTTTGGTGAGCCACGGGATAGGTGTTTGCCCAAAAGCCGGCCAAGTCATCGGTTCGGTCACTTGTTGCGGGCGAAAATTGAGCCCATGCATTTTCTAACTCGGACCGGCCGGTTAGCGTCCTCGCGTTAGAAGAATCTTTCGAATTTGGTTGCAAGATTCTGGCCGACAGGTAGAACAAAGACCGAGCTAGGGCTGATCCCCGAATCGCCGGCTTTAGCCCCCGGCTTGCTCGGTTGCTTCTATTCCTTGGGCTGCGAAAGGCTAATCGCATCATGGCATCACTGCATCGACGATCGTTTTTGAAGAACGTACCGGAAAACGCGACTATCACCATCAAGGCCGGCAAACGGATTGCCACCTGGAAAGATAACCGAGGAACGCGTAAGACAGCCGAAGTGATTGACCGCAATGGAAAGGATCAGATTCGCGTTTCTGGCAAGACGTGGTTCGCCAAGTATCGGGATTCGCAAGACATCGTTCGCGAAGTATCCACTGGCTGCAAGGATCGGCAAGCCGCACAAAGCATCCTGAATGATCTTGTCAGTCGAGCGGGACAAAGTGCATGTGCCCGATTCTTGACGGAGGACGAGGACCGAGTATCCGATCGGCTAATAGAGCCATTTGGCCAGCATTTTGACGCGTACCTGACTACCACAACGCGAAGGGAACGAGCGAAAGCCACGTTAACGGAATACGCGTCCGAATTGATCGCATGGTACGGGAGTGCTAGATCAAACGATTGATCGATGTTACCCAGGAACGCATCGAGCCGCTGGCTGTCCAATGAAGCCAAAGCAGGCAAGTCACCAAGAACACGAAACAGCTATCTGCAAGCGTTGCAAGGGTTCTGCACTGGGGTGATCGATACAACCGGCTTGCAGGCAATCCAGTTTCCAAGATCGCTGACGAGCGAAGCGACAAACGCCGACAACGACGGGCACTCACAACGAACGAGATCAATCGATTGTTGTTCGTCGCTAAGCATCGGCCACTTGCTGAGTTCGGTCAGCGAAACGATCCGCGTTGACAATCCACAGGGCCGACGAACTTGGACCAAGGAACCATTGACATTCGATTCGTTGCCTACTGCCCTGGAACGAGCTCGCGAAGCGTTGAAGGACAATCCAGACTTTATCGTGGAGCTGGAACGGCGTGGCGAAGAACGAGAGCGATCTACACAAAACGTTGCCGATGACGGGTTTGCGACGGGGCGAACTGGCACGATTACCGTGGGCCAGGTCAATCTAGATTCGAAACGCCAACGATCGAACTGGCATCGAAGGACGAGAAGAGCCGGCAAGGTGCGGCGATTCCATTGCGAGCGGATTTGGCGGACGAGCTACGGAGATGGATAGACCAACGGCAAGCGATGCGGTTGACGTTGAATCACACGACGATGGACGCCGAAGTGTTATTCGATGTGCCGAGGCAACTCGTCAAAGTACTGGATCGCGACTGGCTGCTGCCGGCATACCGAAGGTCGACAGTCGAGGCCGGCAATTGGACGCACGCCATGCGCCACACGTTCGGAACACATCTGAGTAAGGCAGGCGTTTCGCCCGAGCTGCCCAGGCGGTGATGCGTCATTCAAAGATCGATCTGACGATGAACGTCTACACCGACCCGCAACTGCTAGACATTGCCGGAGCGGTCAACTCGCTTCCATCATTTGACTCTGCCCAGTTTCAACAGCCAGCCGCGGCGACGGGAACAAACGGGGTAGAAGACTTTCCACCAGACTTTCCACTAGCTACAGCCAAAACCAGTCCTAAACTGTCCGTTTCAGTCCAATCTGAAAATCCTGGTGATTCTGTCCGGACACAAAAAAACCCCGAAAACAACGCGTTTTCCGGGGTTTTGGAGAGCGACGCCGACGGGACTCGAACCCGCAACCACTGGATCGACAGTCCAGTACTCTAACCAATTGAGCTACGGCGCCAATTAATTTGTCTTTCGTTCTTAGCGAACGAGTGGTGAATTATAGCTTGCTTTTGACCGTTCGCAAGGCGATGACGGCACATGCCAAGCCAAAAAAATCGGCTCGGTAAAGCGTCTGCTCCCGAGCTCGCGGTGAACTCTACTTCGGATAGATCGAACGCACGATTCCAGAGATTTTGCCCTTCATCGTAGCGGTTGGCTAATCGGCTAAGTCGTGACAACCGAAATATTTGCCATGCTTGGCATTCGGGGTGCGGAAAATGTCAACTCGGCCCCAAAATCCGAGGCAGAATGCGTCTCGACTTTGACCTATGTTTCCTAATAAGTTCGATTCCAACGTAGGGGGTTCAAAATGAGTGTCGCCAATCAATTGCTGCGAGATATCTTGCGAGTTGTGAATAATCTGAACACGCAGGAATACGTTGTTTTGGCGCTGTGCGCAATCGTTATTGGGTCGATCTGCCTTCGCGGATTTGGCTCGCGAGCGTATTAAGCTCCAAGTTCGGTTCGATCTGAACCCCAATTCTAGCGACTCGGCAAATCCTTGCTGTGGCGGCATCTGGTGCAATGCCCCTAGGTCAATTTGGTCGAATCTGTTAGCCTACGAAGCTTCATCATCTTGGCCAAAACCGTAGGCGTCGAAGCGAATTCGGTTCGACACAAGCAACCGAAGGAATCGACCTTGTCCATCGCTTCGAAACCCATCGCAACGAATCCTGAAATTTCCTCTGACAAACGAAAAACTCTACCCACCAAAGCGGAGGTCCTGGCGGCGATTCCGCCGTCTTGCTTCCAGCGGAATTTGATTCGGTCGTCCGCCTATGCGGCTGTGTCCGTGACGCTGACACTGTCCCTTGGAGTGCTGGCCTATCATTTCCTGCCTCGTGAATGGGCTTATTTGCCGGTTTGGCTGCTGTACGCCATGGTGTGTGGAACGGTCGCTACGGGTTGTTGGGTGATTGCGCATGAATGTGGGCATCGCGCGTTTTGTGCCAGCAACTTGATTCAGGACGCGGTTGGGTACACGCTACATACGGCTTTGTTGGTCCCGTATTTTTCATGGCAAAGAAGTCACGCTGTCCATCATGCCAGAACTAATCATTTGGACGAAGGAGAAACGTTCGTACCGGCTAGATCCACGTCGGCCAGCGGGATGCTGTGGCAACGTTGGGAACAATTCATGGGTGACGAAGCATTCGCTATTGTCATGATGAGCAAAGTGCTTCACGGTTGGTTGGCCCGCTTACTTGATGACAGCGCCAGCGGCGGTCCTGTGCGGGGAACCACGAATCATTTTTGGCCGGTGCGGCTGTTTTCTTAGCAGCTTTGTTTCCTGGGAAGTGGCGCAACAAGGTGTGGTGGTCGGACGTTGGCATCGTGGTGATGCTGGCCGTGTTAGGTTGGTGGGGCGCTTGGTGAAGGCTCTGTTGTGCCGATCTTGGCGTGGCTTATGTTGGTCCATACTTGGTGGTCAATTTCTGGTTGGTGCTGTACACCTGGCTGCAACACACGGACGTAGATGTTCTCATTTCGCCGGCGAAGAGTGGACGTGGGTGCGAGGAGCGTTCATGACAATCGACCGTCCTACGGTCGAATCTTGGACTTTTTACATCATCGAATTGGCAGTACGCATGTGGCGCACCACATTGACGCCAGAATCCCACACTATCACGCCAAACAAGCAACCGATGGCTCAAAACAGCGTTTCCCGATTTGTATCTATTTGATCCGACACCGATTCATCGAGCGGTTTTATGAGTGGGCGTGGTCGTGCAATGGGTACACCCGACGGAGGATGAAGAAGTACGTGGTTCTAACAACGTCAATTCGTAGGATTCGTTGTCGTCTAGCGAATCAGGAATCAAGCTGCATGTTTTTTCGCAGCAAGAAGTGTGGCAAAACGGCGAAGCGAACTACGGTTCTTTCCATTCGCCCAAGAGAACTTCGTGTTCTTCGTCTCGGCCGTTACGTTCGATGGCCACGATCACTTGTTGCCCCGGCGAATACTTGGAAATCTGTTCGGTAAGATCGGCAAAAGAAAAAAGATGGCAGCATCGGCAAACTTAACGATCATCGCCGATTCTCAGTCCGGCCTTATCTGCAGCCGAACCAGCGTAAACCATAGAAATGGAACATGGCTGCCGATTGTATGCGTGATGCCCAGCATGGCTCCAGAAGTCAATTTCGACCGCCGGCAATTGCTTGACAAGTTGTTGCGATGCGTCGTCCGTGATTTGTGCCGAAACCAGTCGAATCAAACTGGCGATTCGGCGAAGTGTTTTGTGGAAGCGTCGGAAAACGGCGTGTGTCGAATTTTGCAAATATCGTAGGTCAACTAGGTTTGCCAATAACGCAATACCGTCATCGGTCGTCTTGGCGTGCCGCAAAACTAAAGCCTGTAGCTGACGACCTTTGCCGAGCTTGACCAGCCACTGGTCCGTGACTTGTCACCTTCAAACAGCACGCACCATTTGTTGGGATCAACTCCGACAGCGATGGCGTCAAAACGTTCGTCCACTGAATAAGGTGAATCAATCACCCACTTGAGCTCCTCCAAATCTTCGAGATCGCCTGTCCACTCCGGGCCAAACGAGATGGTGCGGAACGGCATGACCAGATTCTCGTTGATCCGAATCGTTCGCTGTCCAAATTCGGCTCCCTTTTCTTGGAGAACCTTGATCGCTCGCTGCTGCTGCAATACTCCCAGTTGTCCCAGCGTCTTGATGGCCACCTGGGAATGCACGTTGTCCGTCTTGCTGGCAATCTGTTTCAACGATTCCAACGCGGCTTGGCTGGCAGCGTTGTCTTCCGCGTCCATGGCCAGATTGCGAAGGATGTAGATCTGGCGAGTTGCCGTTTCTAGATTGCCGGCTATGACCGCTTTGGTCATTTCGAGCCACAGCGGCTGGCCTGCCAGCGAGCCGTTCTGGGTGGCGAAGCGCTGCGTCGAGCGTACGAATCGGAATTTAATTGCCCAATCAATTCGGCAATCAACGCTGGTTGGTCCGCGACGGCGTCCTGGCCCCATGCGAGCGGTGGATTGGTCACCGTGGCAGCCCAGCCCAGAACGCAGATACCGATGTAAAACATGGTTCGCAGCGCTGGATACCGAAGTGGTAACCATGCAAGGTCTGAGGTTCGAAACGCTACGTTTAGTGGCAAACGGGACATGAAAAACCAACTCGGCCTACTGGCAACAAATTACCTGCGTCCTTAAAACTACCTTGTTTTTCTCTATTGTGTCGATTCGCTGCGGTCGTGACCAGACGAATCCGGCAAATCGCAACTAAGAACGGAAAAGATGGTCTCGTTGGAAGAATATCAACTGCTGGATTTCGGCCAAGGCAGAAAGTTAGAAAAGTTCGGGCCGTATATCTTGGACCGAATCTCGCCGGCAGCAGACAACTTGGCGCGAACCAATCCCCAGCTCTGGAAAACGGCGTCAGCCATATACCATCGCCGCGACGGTCACGGACGGCAAGTGGTCGTGGCGCGGCGAATCGGCGGACACTTGGACGTTGGATCTGCAATGTTTTCAAATGTCACTCAAGTGCACGTCGTTTGGACACATTGGCGTTTTTCCCTGAACAGATGAAAAACTGGCAATGGATCTTTGATCGCTGTTACAGAGATGAACGGCCGGTTCGAGGTTGAATCTGTTTGCCTATACGGGTGGCAGTACCTTGGCTGCAGCGGGCCGCTGGTGCCGAAGTGACGCATGTCGATTCTGCCAAGAACGTCGTTCAATGGCCGCGCCAACGCCAACTTGTCCGGCTTGCAAGACGCACCGGATCGCTGGATTGTGGAAGACGCCGCCAAGTTTGTGCGGCGAGAAGTCAAACGTGCGGTCGACAGTATGACGCGGTCATTTTGGATCCGCTGTCCTATGGACATGGACCTAAGGCGAAGTCTGGAAGGTCAGTCGCCATCTGCCGGAACTGCCGCAGAATTGCGCGACGTTGCTGGCCAATCACGCTCGATCTATTCTGCTGACCTGTCACAGTCCGGGATTTGGTCCGGCCGAATTGTCCGCCAGCGTGACCGACGCTTTCTTTGGTTCGTGCCAAGCACCTGTTGTCACCAACCGACTGACCATTCCGTGTCAGGATGGTCGAAAGCTAGACGCGGGAGTGGTCGTGCGTTGGCCGTAACATGCAGCAACGGTGACTTAATGCAACATGCGCAAACCGACGTAAAATTCGTTGGCGTCGATATCCAACGATACATTGCCGGCCGGTGCATTTCCGTTGAACAAATCCACGTCTGCATTGCCTAGATTCAGATAGCGATAACCGACATCCAAGTGCAAGCGGTGCGAACAATGATAGGTCAGGCCCGTGCCCGCTTGATATAGGAATTTGAACATGTCTCGGCCACCATTCACAGCGCCGCTTTGAACTGCGATGTCGGCCGTCGCCGCACCAACGCCTCCGCCGCCAAACATTGATATTCGCTCCGTCAACGGGACATCAATCCAGACGTTGGTCGCCAAGCTCCAGACGTCATCGATACGAGCATCGACGATCGGAGCCGAACCGGGTGAGAATTGCCAGTTGGCTTGACTTCGAACTCCGCCTTCCAGTTCGAACCGAGTGGCGTAGTGACAATGATTGTGCTCGATGCCGATCGCATTGAGTGACATGAAAGCGTCATCATCGCTGTCAGACGTTTGTGGGATATCGCTATCGGCTGTCAGGTTGGATGATCCGTACGCGAAAGATTTGTAAACGCGTTTGCCCGAACAGGGATCTGGGAGAAACCGTTGTAGCAGGCTATTGTCTAAATGGTTCTCCCAGCAGTCCAGCAGAGGTGACAACCCAAACTCTTGTGCCGAACAAGTCGACAAACCACACAACAGCACCACCAACAGAACCGCGTATCGAACGATGATTTTCATAGGACGGTCAATCTTCCGTGTTGAACCGTAGTCGACATTGCGCCGACAACCAACTGTAACGACAGACTTAGAATGCCCTGTTTTATCGAATCATCCGGTTGGCAGATTCCGATGTTTCTGTGTTGCAGTGTACGACAAGGATAACCGACACAGATTCTCAGTCATCCAACCAATCTTGATTCGCACCTAGGAGTCGTTTCTTAGCCAAACGAAAAGGTCGTTGGATTCGCTTGGTGAATTTGGGCGTGGGCGTCTCTGGGACAAAGACCAACGGTGGCGATGTTTTTCGATTTTGCATCTTTTTCTGCGCCCGCAAGTGTGCTCGACGAATCACCGCAAAACCGATCAAACCGGCAAAGGCCATCGCCAGCGTGGAAGGTTCGGTCACCGGAATGACCACGCCACTACCAGTCACTTGATAGGCGGTGGGCGGAATCAGTTGCCCATTCACCGACACACTGGAAAAATTGCCCGCGATATTGCCCGCCACCTGAAACAATTCGACGTCGCTCCCGCCCGTCCATTGCGTAGCATCAATGTTCAGCAAGACGTTTCCCTGCAGCAGCAAGTCGTCCGATACAGAAATGGTCGGAGCACTATTGCCGATCAATTCGACGTTGATGTTGGTGGTTGAACCAAACGTGGCACGCAAGTCGTCCCGGACAATGACGGTCGAATTACCGGCCACTTCCAAGGTCGCTCCGTCCAACATGATCAGGTCGTCGGCCAGATCCAACAATCCGCCCGTAATGCGATATGTGCCGAACGAATCGACCACCAAATCCGCGTTGTTGCCAACTCCCAAAACGGTCCCGCCGGACTGGTTGACCGTACCTGGCGAATTCCAACCAACCCACAGCCAACGATTGTTGGCGTGGCCAAACGTAAGGTCGCCGCCAAGGACATTCAGCGTCCCACCGTCTCGAATATCCACGTAGCTGGCCACCGCACCCGACAGACTAACTTCCGCCGTGTGATTGAGCAGGATTTCCACAAAATCGGCGGTGGTTGGCAACGCGTCTCCAAGCCAGTTTGCCGGCGTGGCCCAGTCACTATCGATGCCGCCATCGTCAAATGAAATCGTGGCGGCTTGCACGCCATTGCCCAGACCCAAACTGATGACCATCGTCCACAATAGAATTCGATATCGCATGGTTCGCACTGATTTCCAGATTTGCATAGCCAGGATGTCCGAAGCAACGGTTCGGAAATCCAGTTTGTGAAAAACTATGCAAAGCTAGGTCACTGCGTAGAAACCGCAACACAGATGTGGCCTTCAAGCCACACGTGACGGTCTGCTGGTGTGGATTATTTCGCGTGAAGTGATTGTGCGGGCAGCAGGTCTGGCCCATCAGGGGTGACGCGTCGTTTTATTCCAACCACGCGGCAAACGATTCGGCGTTTTTCTGGCCATCCAACACCAAAATCAATTCGTGCGTGCCGGACGGAACTGGGATTGGTGAATTCGCATCTACCATCTTGCCGTCCAGCCACGCGCTGACCACATGCTGCGCATCGATTCGCAGTGACTTGCCGCCGGCTGCTTCGAAGCGACTTCGCAACGTCTTTTTGGGCGAACCGGCGAACAGCACGTCATGCACGTTTGCCAACGGAATCCGTCCATTGACCAGCGAAAAACGGTCTTGCCATAACAGCTTGTCCGAATTTTCCGCAATTGCTTGAGCGCCACCAGATTGAGCGACCTGCATGGTGTCATGGTGATTGAGCATGAACTGCCAATTTCGCAAATAAGCGGTGGTACTTAACGAATACGTCGGATCCTTGCCCAGGCTGGAAAGGAAACGTACCAAGTGGATCAGTTCTGTTCGAGTCAATTCGTCCGCCAGTCCCTTGGGCATGAGGCTGCCGCCATCTTCTGTTTCATCAATCGAACTGAGCGGTATCTGGACTTCTTGATTTTCGGCGTTTCGCAAAATCAAATCGGTTGGGGTTTCTCGAACCTTAATTCCGGATATTACTTTGCCACTGTTGTCGACCACCACCAGCGAATGATAGTTTTCTTTGATCTTGGCGTTGGGATCCAGCAACGATTCCAACAGGTAATCGGTCTGAGCACTTCCGCCTATGCTACCCAGTTCGGGCCCCACTTGGCCGCCGGCACTGCCAATGGCATGACACTTAAAGCACTGCAGGTTTTCTCGGCGAAAGATCTGTTCGCCCGCGGCGGCATCGCCATTTTCTGTGATTTCGGCTAGCAATTGCGATTTTTCCTCGGCCGTCAGATTCCAGCCAGCTGCTTCGTCTAAACCACCTGCCAATCGAAATGCCGCGGTCAGTTCCGGCGATTGTTGGCCCGAACTGCCAATGGTTCGCAGTGCCAATTTAGCGACATCCGCAGCGACCTGCTGGGACGTTAGCGCTGCAGCGAATTCGCTGGTTGCTTCTCGATTGGCCAAGATCGCTCGAACCAATTCCGCCGGATCTTCGCCACCGGTCAACTGTGACAACAATTGGACACCGGTCGCGACGCCCGCCGCACGATTCGATTCAACGAGTCGCGCGGCTGCGAAGATTTGCAGCGTCGAATGATCCGAATTTTCTGCGGTTGTTTGGAGCGTTTTACTGCCCAGTTGATTTGGCAAGCGACTTAGACCATCCAGAGCGGCCATTTGCAGCGACGCAGGATAATCCGCGTTTTGCACGACGTTTTGCAATTGGTTCAATGCGTTGGGTGCATTCCATTGGCCTAACGCCTTGAGCGCGGCAGCGGCTAGTCGACCTTCGTCTGGCTTGACGAGCGATTCCAGTTCTTGCAGCTTGCCAGCAGTGCCTGCGGGGATCAATTTTTTCTGCCCCGAAGCTGCCGTCAACGCTTCCAGTAGGTCGGCACGAGCGGCGGATGGCAACGGGCCATCAATGCATTCGATCAAGACGGACATCAATTCTTGCGGCTGGACTGACGTCGTCGCGACGGTTCGCAAAATGTTGGCTCGCGCGACTTCCGGGAAATTGTTCTGCTGCAACAGTGACAACAGCATGGCAGACACGTCGGGCGTTTCAATCGCTTGCAACGCAAACGTCAGATGATGGGCGTTGCCACCAAAGTCAATTTCGCCATTCTTGAGTGCCGGCAGCCAATGGTCTTGGGTGTCTCGAGCGGTCAGCCACAAGGCAAAATCCAAGTAGCGATCCACTGGCCAATCCAACGCCGCCATCGCCAATTCGCACGCTTCCGGCGAATCCGACAACGCTAACGCTCGGACAGCCTCCAAACGAACTCGCGCAAACGGATCTTGCGCCAACTTGGCAAGCCAATCTAGCGAATTCGGCACGTCCCACTGCCAATGCGAAAGGACGCGGACCGCCGCCGCTTTGACATGCGGTTCATCTGCCGCCAGCAATTTTTCCAGCAGCGGAAGATTCAATTGGTCCAGAGATTGACACATCCACAGTGCTTCCAGTTGCCAGCGTTCGAATTCCGAATGATCGGCCGGCAAGCCTTTCAGCCAAGCGTTCAAGGCTGGCAGAACTTCAGCAGCGCCTTTGTCTTGTAGGACGATGCGAGCTTGTTGTTTTCGCCACGGTTCGGGCGAAGCGAGCAACTGCACCAGTTCTGAAGTGGACATTGTTTCCAAGTTCAGGACGGGAATCAGATCGCGGTTCTTAGCGGTAATGCGCCAGATGCGGCCATGGACGTGATCGCGTCGTTCGTCTCGAAAATCGACTTCGCCATGTTGGATGATGGGGTTGTACCAATCCGCGATATAGATGGCGCCGTCCGGTCCCATTTTCACATCAATCGGCCGAAACGCCACGTGATCGCTCTTGATCAATTCGCCCAGTTCTTGCGAATTCGGCACACCGTTTTCCCACCCCAGTTGATACCGACACACTCGATGAGCTCGAAAGTCGTTCGCAATCACGTTTCCTCGCCAATCCTCTGGCAAATGCGTCCCGTCAATGAATTCCACGCTGCACAATTTGGGCTTGCCCGTATTCATGCCGGCGACAGTCCGTTTTGCTCCAGGCGAAGTGACACCCACATAGCCGGGAAATAGATAGTGAATTCCTTCGCCGAATGCGCCGTCGGTTTGGAACGAAGTACCGAAGTTGTCCCAGGTGTGTCCCCAAGGATTGACGCCGCCCAACGTAAATGTTTCCAATTCCAACGAGTGTGGTCGAAATCGCCACACGCCCGCTCCATTCATGCGACGCACACCGTACGGCGTTTCAATGTGGCTGTGAATGTAGATGGATTGGTTCATGTACATGGCGCCGTCTGGACCCCAACGCAGCGTGTGTAGAATATGGTGCGTGTCTTCCGTGCCGAACCCCGACAAAACGACTTGTTCTTTGTCCGCCACGCCATCACCGTCTGTATCGGCAAAGTGCACCAGTTCCGTACTATTCGCCACATAACAACCGCCGTCGCCGGGCAGCACGCCAGTGGGAATCAACAGGCCATCCGCAAACACGGTTGTCTTTTCCGCGGTGCCGTCATGGTCAGTGTCTTCCACTACAATGATCTTGTCGGTAGCCGCTTGGCCCGGTTTGATCTGCGGGTAGACTTCGCTGGAAGCAATCCAAAGTCGGCCTTGTGCGTCAAAGTTGATTTGAATCGGCTTGGCCAATAGTGGATCGGCAGCGTACAGATTGACTTCAAACCCTTCGGGCACCTGAAAGGTAGCTCGTTCCAATTCGGGATCGGGATCCGGAATGTCTTTTAAATTACGCTGAGCAAGACTGGGGTTGGCAATTGAAAATAGTACGGCGAACAGGACACAGAAACGGAATCTCATAGGATATCTTTCAAGCCAATATTTGGGTGGGCGAATGATGCTAGTCAAACGTGATGCCGTCAACCAACGGCGATGGCACTCGGGCGTTATGGGATCGAATTATCCGTCGGTCGGAGCGATTTCATAGCGGTGCGCTTGAGGCTGCACCAACTGTTGCACCTGTTTTTCTTGTTCTTCGATCAGAGGATCAAACTGAGGAATCTCGACCGCATTGTTCCCTTGTTCGTGCTTGCGAAAGAGAAACAGATACGTTTCGTTTTCCGGTCGCCAGCGATGAAAGTACAGTTCGTTCTTTTTGGCAATCGTTTGCCGCAGTTGTTCTGCTTGTTGAAATTCTGGTCCGCTCGGCAATTCCACTCCGGCTTGCCACTGCTGATGGTTGGCTTTCATGATCGGCTGACCATCCACCGTCAATTGGTAATTTCCTGGCGGTAAGCCTCGGACTTGCAACTTGCGACCAGTCGCCTGATCTGGCGACGTTTTGGCGAGCGGTAGTCGTTCGTCGGTGATGGTAAAAGCCACTTGTTGACCGTCTCGAACAATTTGTTCAACACTTGCCGCCGACGCAATCGGCTCGCGGTCTCGATTAGCATCAATGACAATTCGCCACGGTTCGGCCGGCGGATCCATGGCACTGAGAATCACTTGCGCCACGGCTTGGTAACCTTCGTCGGTCAAGTGAATGCCGTTGTAAGTCAGTTGACGATCCGACGGCAGTTTGTGGAACAGATCAATGAAGTACAGTTTGCGCTGTTCAGCAATTTCTTTGATGGCTTGCGAATAGGCGGCCAAGTGTTTGTTGTGCGAAGTTGGGTCCGGCAATGGCGGCCCCATGTTTTCATGACGAATAGGCGAAAGCAACACGATCCGTGCGCCCGTCACTTCCAAGACGTCCAACAATTGATGATAACCTTCCACGAATGGGGCCAATCCGGCTTGGCCTTCATGTGCAGCGTTGGCACCATAGTTCACGAACAACACGGTGGGCTGTTCCGCTTGAACGTGCGTTTCCAAATGATCAAAACCGTCTTGCACGGAGTCGAAACGTGCTCGAGCGTGTCCGAACACGGTGTCGCCGCTCCAGCCCAGATTCCGAAACGTCAACTTCCGATCGGGATAAAAACTGGTGATGGCCGATTCCAAAAAGTCCGCTCGTTGCGCTCGTTCAATCAGCGTGTTTCCCAGCCAAATGATTTTGTCTCCGTCTTGTAATTGCAACGGACCGTCTGCAGGTGCAGCGGCTTTGACCAGCTTGATCGTTTCGGTCGCTTCGGTCACGTTGGTGCCCCAGGGCGTAGCGTCCGCCGTGAACGATGCGACGGCGAAGGATCGTCGGTAGGGTTCGCGAGCTTGTGCGGTCGGGTCCCACGTTCCCGATAGTTGCATTTTGGCTTGCCACGAATCGTCGGAAACGATGATTCGCTGCGAACCGTCGACCATCGCAACGGTCAGCTTGACCAACAACCCGGCCGGCCCGACGTCGTCGTTTTTGGCGCGAACATAGATTTCGTTTTCGCCGGTTCGCAATGCTGCAGATACGTCATAGCGATGCATTTGGTTCCACTGCGCGTCCATTCCCACGAAGCGGCCGTTTAGTCGCACCACGTAGCGGTTGTCGCAGGTAATTTCCAGCTGCGCGGAACTGGGTTGGTCCAATTCAAATGTCTTGCGAAACTCACACTGACCATCCGGCGCTGATCGATTCGCGTTTTCAGAACCCCAAATCCACACGGGGTTGGAATCCTCCGCGACAACAGCGTTGGTAACACAAAGAAAAAACAGATTGATACACGCCGTCACGGCAGACAACAAACGAATGAACCGCATGGAAAATTGCTCCTGGGTGGGCACCAGCCGAACTGGTAAAAGGCAAGACCGACCATTATGCTGCGTACGAGGATACATTTCAACGAACCGGAACGCGAGCCGCAAAGAAACTATGTCAGATCCACTATTTTCCGTGCAAAACCAAGTTGTCATCGTGTCTGGTGCGAGTCGAGGAATCGGGTACGCCATTGCCGAAGGCTTTGTGCAACGCGACGCTCGAGTGATTATCACTGGACGAAACGAAGACACTCTGCAACCGGCCGTCGACACGTTGGGTCGATTCGGCACCGTTCGACCATTTGTGTGTGACGTGGCGAAGGCCCAAGACATTGATAACTTGGTTCGCTTCACATTGAACGAATTCGGACGCATTGATTCGTTGGTGAACGTAGCGGGAGTCAATCGTCGCAAACCGACGCTCGACATTACGGAAGAAGATTATGACTTTGTGATGGACATTAATTTGAAAGGAGCGTTCTTGCTTTCGCAAGCGGTCGCTCGGCCCATGCTGGAACAAGGTTCCGGCAGCCAAATCAACATCGCATCACTCAATACAGATCGCCCGTTGCGCAATGTGGCTCCGTACGCCATGAGCAAAGCGGCGATGGGCCAAATGACCAAAGCGTTGGCGTTGGAGTGGAGCGAATTTGGAGTGCGCATCAACGCGATTGCTCCGGGCTTCATCTTGACCGACTTGACGAAGAAGCTTTGGTCCGACCCCACGATACAAGCATGGGGACAAACCACCACGCCTCAACGACGACTCGGCACGCCCGCCGATATGGTTGGCACCGCATTGTTTCTGGCGTCGCCGGCTGCGGCCTTTATGACCGGACAAATCCTGTATGTGGACGGCGGCTTCACCGCCGGTTGGAATTGGCCCATTCCGGCGAAGAATCAGTAACGCGGTTTCCGTCCTGTGTTTTTCGTTGCACCGTTGCGATCCCAATGGCCTTTTTGCGATAATTAGGAAACATAGACTATGCGATTCATTCTTACCGTTGCTTTGTCGCTTGTGATGGTTTGTTCGGCACAGGGACAGCTGCCTACCGAGGAACAGCTTCGTGCGGAGGCGGAAGAGATTCTTCGCTTTCATCAGGCGACAGTACATCGCAGTAACGTCGAACGATCCCTGATGACTTCGCCGGGGCGAATGCTATTATATTCTGCGACGCCGTACGAATTGGGGCTTTCGCCGGAGCAGTCAAAGGCGCTTAGCGATCTCATTATCGAACTGCGTGCCGACATGAAGAAGTCTCGGGCGGAACTGGAACTGATTGACGACCCTGCCGAAAAATCACGGATGTATGATGCGAGACACGAAGCAGTGTACGCTCAACTGGAGAGTTTTGCGGAAGACATTATGTCTGACGAACAGCTCGCCGCACTGGAAACGTTAACACTAAAACACCGATTCCGCGATGGAGGTTTGGAAGCGTTGCTGCGCAGTGCGGACATTGCGCCGGATTTGCGAGCGATGACAGCGGAGGAACTGGACGCGATTGCCGAATCGACCATTCGTGTGGAAAGCGAATTCAGCGAACGATTGGAGGACTTGGCAAAGCGTTACGAAGAAGAACGAAGAGAAATTGAACAAGAGATGCAGGACGCAGTTCTGGAGCCTCTGTCTGAAGCCAACCGCCGCGCTGTAAAAGAACTGATCAAGAAGATTCGCGAATCGAAGCGTTAGATCGCTATTGTGCCGAATGATTCCGGACAGCAATTCATCATAGCCCGAAACGTAAGTGAGGCAGAAACACGCGTTGCGTGGCGCCTCGCTCACGCGTTTTTTCAAAGCCCGAAACGTAAGTGAGGCAAAAATTGAGCGATTTTGAAGTCCCTCGCTCACGCTCTTACGCGTCGGGCTATCTATGATGGTAAAATTCGCTCGTTGTAATGCGATCCTGCGGCCCGACCTACCAACCGGCTTTCTGGCCAGGCGAAGCGGATGAAGCGAATTCGCTGCGATTTTCCACGCGGCTTCACCGCCGGTTGGAACTGGCCCATTCCGGCGAAGAATCAGTAACGCCGTGCAGCACAGGTGCCGTAGGCAATCACAAGGTGTCTTCGAAACGGCATTGCCGTCATGTATTCGACACCAACGCCGCAATCACTTTCCAGACGTTCAGCGCGCAGTGACGCGGCGATCACCACAACAAATCCGCCCAGCAGATTCAGAAGCCAGCCGTTGCGGTATTCGCCTAACAGTTTGGAATTCATCGTCACCAATAGAAAAATTGCAATCAGCGGCAGCAAGATGCCGTTGGTGGCTTGCGCGAACAGGATGGTGGCTTGAGGGCTTTGGCGAAACAAGCAAGCGACACTGGTTCCCAAAATCACAATCGCCACCGCTGCGGCCTTAAAACGCTTGTCCGAATCATCCGCTCGCCAGCCCCAGGCATCGCACAGCACAATGGCGGCCGCCCAGGGCGCTGTTAGTGAACTGGTGAGCCCCGCGGCAAACAGCCCGGCGGCAAAGATGCTGGTGGCCCAACGGCCGGCGATCGGTTGGAGCTGAGCGGCCAGTTCGCTGGCGTTGGTAAACGACGCCGATTCCGTTGCAAAGAATGCGGCAGCTGCGGTTGCCACAATCGCCGCCGTGACCACGCCGCCTAGGGTGACTGCCAGCGAGGTGTCCATGGCGGCTTCGCGTAAACTCCGCTGCAACGCATTGCGGTTGGGCCATTTCGCTTGCACATGCGTGGCATGCAGAAACAAATTGTAGGGAACCACGGTCGTTCCGATCAGCGCCATGATCGTCATCAAGCTGTTCGTCGGAATAGAAGGACGAATCAGATTCGACACGCATTCATTCCAATTCGGCTGGACCCAAACAGCGGTCGCCACAAACAGACCGCTCATGATGATGACCAAAGCGACCAGCAATTTTTGCAAATAACGCTGGCCGCTGGTTTGCAACAGGATCATCGCCAGCAGGCCAATTAGCAGCGACCAGTATCGCCGTTCCCGCCGAACAGGATTTCCAGCCCTAATGCCGCGCCCAACACGTTGCCTGTTTGATAGGCCGAATTACCGACAACGATGGCCGACACCATCAGGAAAATGCTGATGGTTTTCCACGCGGGAAACGGCAACGCTTGCTGTATGTTGACGGTCAGACCTTGCCGAGTGACCAGACCAAGTTTAGCGGCCATCCACTGTAGCGTGATGGTGGCCAGGACAGAAAACACAATCGCCCAGATCAACGCAAAGCCGTACTCGGCACCCGCGCGACTTGCCGTCATCACTGTGCCCGGACCGATGAAGGCGGCGGTGACCAACAATCCGGGACCAAATTTGCGAAACCACTTCATCGGTTCGATTCGCCGGGGACACCCACTTCTGTGATCGCATACACGGCAAACGTAGCCAGCCAGTGTTCGCCTTCGTAATGGCCACTGAAGACGTACTTCAAGCCGGCCTGCAGGTGAGCATTGGCCGATTGCCGTAGCGCCGTTCGACGAACATCATCTTCTGGCAGACCTGCCGCGATACCGTGCAACGTCCAAGCTCGTGATAGATCCAAACCGGCCAGATGGACAATCTTGCCGTCGGTTACGTCGGAAACTTCCACGGGCGAATAAACGTCACCGGGCCGTCCCAGCGAGGGCATGAACTGGTCGAGCCAATTGGCGAATTCGTCCGGTTTCAATAGGCGTCGCATCAAATCGGCTTCATTCAATCCAGACGAAAAGAAGTCTTCGCCCGAAGGTTCGAAGCGAGCGGGATAGTCGTGATCATTCAGGTAATATTCTCGGCTACGCTGTTCAATCAGCTGTGCCAACTGAGTGTCACTGACAGTGCGAGCATAATCCAGCGCTTGGCCCAACGCAAAGCCCGTGTCGGGATGCACGCCGGTCCGAATCGGATAGGTCAGCAACGGCAAGTAATCCTTGGTTCGCTGCACAATGATATCTTCCAACGGTTTCAGTTGGGCGGCCCACATTTGCCCCTGTTCGTCTTCCCAGGTCTTCAGTTCGGCCACCAATCGCAGCAACCACGTCCAACCGTACATGCGTTCAAAACTCTTGTTGTGCGGTTGCTGAAAGTAGTCCGCTTCCGCTGCCATTTTTTCTGGTGTTAGTTGCGAATCCAGCAGAGTGCGGATTTCAGCCGCGTCAGGATGATCTGGATATTGTTTCAGCAGTCGCACCAACATCCAATGACCATGCACGGACGAATGCCAGTCAAAGCAACCAAAAAACGCCGGGTGCATGGCCGCGGGCGACTGTACCGAATCGGCATTCACCATGACGTTGGACGGCTTGTTGGGATATTCGGCTGGAATTCCTTGCAACGCCAACTTGGCAAAATCATGGACTTGGGATTCGACCAATCGGTCTCCAATATTTAACGTTGTGGTCTGAGCCAACAATTCTCCAGCGGCTGCAGCTAATCAGCATTACGGCCACCATTCGGCAGACCCGATGTTGTGCTTCGTCTTGAACTTGAAATCGCATGTGTCATTCATCCTTCCGTCATTGCTTTTTGGTGCGTCGCCGATTCATATCTGAATAGCCAGATCGTAACGCATTTGGCGATCACATATCTATAGCCTGGCTATTGACTTCCTCGCTAATTGCGAACCGACGTCAGTGACAATAATAGGCGAATGTCAACGCGGTCGGCGTCGGCGTGCGAACTCGATCCGAATGTCAGAAAACTCTTTTGCTGGCAGACTTTATCGGTTGAGCGGCTCGTGGCAGTGACGTGTCCGCCACCAAGGTTGAAGCATCGCACTTTGTTGAAGTCATTGCCAGCGTAGCAACGATATTGCTATTTAGCTATCAGCTGGGATAGCG
Organism: Pirellulaceae bacterium; assembly: GCA_041399205.1. Lineage (GTDB taxonomy): Bacteria > Planctomycetota > Planctomycetia > Pirellulales > Pirellulaceae > JAGQOZ01. The sequence continues at coordinate 894,098 of JAWKTK010000003.1, forward strand.
TCAAGAAAACGCAGTTTCGCCAGAGGAACGGAGTCATGAACAAGCGAATTTGCCTGGCACTGGGGTTGCTAGCACTGGGTGGTTGTCGAGTGACTTCGCCGCAATGTAGTTTGCGTTCGGGGTGGGCTTGGATGGCGCCTGACTTTGGTCGTTCGCCGAAAGCACAGGCGGTGGATGGTTTGCCGTGCGCTACCACTTGCAACATAACCAACGACGTTTACCATCCGCATCAGCGGCTTGCGATGTCGCCCAATTCCGCGCAGTCTGATGCCAGCACAACGAAACCGACGATCGGCCGCAACCGGTTTGCTTTGAAACCAACTCCGCCGCCAAGCGAATCCACTGGCAATCTATGGCATTCGGGCCAATTGCGATCAGCTGCGAATGTCAATCCTGCTGCCACGGCTGCCGACGCCGATAAACGTCGATTCGGTTGGTAAGTTTTTCGATCATGGACGAATCCGAACCAGCCAGCTCGATCGCTCGCTCTAAAGTCGTCACGGCTTGTTCGAATTGACCATTGGCGGCATACGCAGCCGCCAGCGTGTCCAAATAAGATGGCGACGCGTCCACCGTTTGCAGAATGGCTTGGGCCAATCGCAATGCTTCCGGCGGATTTCGCAGTTCATCATCGTTGGTGGTACACAAGAGCCAAGCCAAGTTGTTCGCGGCGTCAGTTCGGTCGGCGTCGCGGTCCAACACTAGACGATACTGTGTGACGGCTACCGAATTTTGATGGTCGATTTGATAAAGCGTGGCCAGATGGAATCGAGCGTCCGTGGATTGCGGCCACTTTTTGACGGCCGCTTCTAACAACCGGATTGCCGCCGTGGTTTGGTTCAGATGAGCACCATATTGTCCGGCGCGAATGGCTTGGTCGGTGGTCATGCCGACCGATGCGAATGGCGAATCCAGTAACGGACGAAGCAGCCGCCACGCAGTGGATTGATCTTTTGCGACAAGTGCCAATTCAATGCGGTCCAAGCGCACGGAAACTTCGCCTGGCCGAATTTGCAACATTCGCTCCAACGAAGCAATGTGGTCCGCCGCACGATGCTGCTGCGCAGCGAGTTTTGCTAACAGTTGCAGGCCCGCCCAAGTTCGTTCTGCATTTTGGACGCTCCTTTGTGAATCCGAATCGGGCTGCAGAAGCGGCCGCAGTTGATCGATAGCGTCGTCCCAATACTCGGCTTCCGCGTACGCGTCCGCCAGGCGAACTGCGTCCGGAGCAAACCACGCGGTGATATTAGTGCCGGGCAAAGGACGAGCGGCTAAGTACGCGTCTGGTGAGGACGTGGACACCGTGCGAACATCTTGCTCCAGTTGTTCCAGCGAAACCGGTCCTTTGTAGATCACTGCCAACTGTCCGTCCGCATCAAACAGCAAACTGAACGGCAACGGCAGATCTTGTCGTCGATAATAGATTTGCTCTAGCAGCACGCCGACTTCGGTCAGCGTTTCCGGGCTGGCAAAGGAACAGGCCAAGTCGGGCAGTGACGTGGCCATGGTTCGAGCCGCTTGTTGACTGCCCGCTTCGCCCGAAACTGCGTCGACACTGACTGCCGCGAATTCAACTTGTTCCTCCCATCGTTGCGCATTTGCCTGCCACGTTTTCAGTTCGCTCAGACACGGCGCACACCAGCTGGCCCAAAAGGAAATCAACTTGGGGCGTGGTGTCGGTTTCCCATCATGCAGTATTACGGGTGATTCGTCCGAAATCGCTTGTCCGGTGAGTTTTGGTACCGATCGCCGACGACTGAGCATGGTGCGAACCGAACCGCTGGGCATGTTGACTGGTAATGCTTTGGCGGCCAAATTCAATTCGGATCGAACAGTCGCCGTGCGAGCTGCAGCTTGGTCTTGCGTAACCAAGTACCGTTGGTCGACCATCATGGGCGTTACGGATTGCGGTTTGGAATCGCCGGGCCACGCAATCTGAACTGACACAATGGTGTCATAGTCGCCCAATCCAAAAGTCAGCCACTTGCTGTTTTGGCTGAGGAATCCTTCGCCCGCTCGAACCGCTTTGGTGATTTCTCGTTCCCGACCAGATGCGGACGAACGAATGCCAATTGTGACCTTCGCACCAACGGAGTCTCGATTGCACCGCACGCCTTGTAGTCGCAAAGCCACAAAATGGTGCGAATTCAACGTATTCGATTCGTTACGCAACAAGCGAATCTGTGGTCCGGTTCGGTTTGCGAGCCATACGTCGATATCTCCGTCCTGATCCCAATCCACCACCGCTAAGCCTCGTCCATCATCCGGCAGATTCCATTGCCACGCCGACGAAGTGTCCGCAAACTGTCCATTCTGTAGATTCAGAAAGCAGCAATTTTCTTCTCGGCCACTAAAACTGGCTCCGTCTCGGATCAGATCAGCCAATTGATTCCAGCCTGCCAAATAGTTGTCCGTGTTGCCGGTGGCGGAATCAGAAACGGGTGATTGCGACACGACCTGTCGCCAAAAGAAACTTCACAAATCGTCCTTGCGTTCCTGCGTCACAAAGCCGTTGGCCACCAACAGATCGTCCCAGCCATCGTTATTGATGTCGGCAAATTGCGATGACCAAGCCCAGCGTCCCATGGTTACTCGAGCCATCTGGCTGACATCCGCAAACGGTTGTTTCGAACTCAATTGGTTCAAAAACAATGAATTGCCGCGCGCATGCCGTTGATATTGCTGTTGCAACGAAGAATCTTGTTCGCTTAGAAAATTCTTTTGATACGCAATCCGATTGCCGGCAGACGACCACATGTTGCTGACATAGATATCAAACCAACCATCCGCATTGGCGTCGCCCACCGCCACGGACATGCCTGCCGAAATATCTTCCACCGCGAATGACTCGGCGACATCTCGAAATTGCCCGCCATCATTCACAAACAAATTATTGCGACCGTAGTCATTGGCGACATACAAATCAGGGTCGCCATCGTTGTCAAAATCTTCCCAAACGGCCGCAAAACTGAAACGACGATTGTTCTGATCCAAACCGCTGCGAATCGTGACGTTTTGAAACGACCAATTTCCCAGGTTGCGTAACAGCAAATTGCGTCCACCGTTGTTGGCATCATGATACGGAAGGGGACGCCCCAGCAGTTGGCTCGATTGCCGAGGCGAATAGCAACAAACGTAAATGTCCAGCTGGCCATCCAAGTCGTAATCAGCGGCGGCCAGTGACATGGGTGGTGCTTCCGGAATGAGTTTGGTCAAGCGAGCTTTCAATTGGCGGCCGTTGATGTTTTCCGTAAAGACCAAGCCAAACGAGGTGGCTACGATCAAGTCTTGATCACCGTCATTGTCCAGATCAACGAACAATCCGCTATGCGATTCGTTCAACCAGTCCACACCATATTCGGCCGCCACGTCTCGAACCGTGCCATCTGCGTTTTGCAAGAACAGACGGTTCGGCAATCCCGATAAGACTCCGCCAGGTTGCGGCACAAACACATCTTCCAGTCCGTCGTTGTTGACGTCGGCCACGGCAATCCCTTGATAGCCGGTGGTTAAAATCTCGACGCCCTGTTCCATGCGGTCCAGCCAATGATCCAGACCGTATTGCAACTGCTGTTGAAATGCGGCTGTACCGCCCACTGCTGACAAAGTCACGTCAGACCATACGGGACGTTCGTACGTCCGAATCACTTCCAAATCAAACTGCTGAATTCGAACCAGCGTGACGTCGTTGCCTTGAATGTGCCAACCACAGTCCCAACGCAGATTGAGTTGTTGATGCGAACCATCGGCAGCGTGCGAATCGAAGCGGATGCGGACGTCGGTCTCTAATGCGTTGGCCGCATGCTGCACCGCGTCAATCTTGAATTTGACCTTCTTGTGCGAAGTAGCCGAATGGTCAGCGAACAGTGCTTGCCATGCGTCCAGCAATGCGGTTCGATCCATGGACTGCAGCGCATGGCGACTTCGATCCACTTGAATCTGTAGGTTTTGTTGCTGCAAGGCGGTTTGTAGGTTCGCACGGAATTGCGAAGCTTCTATGTCTTCTGCCACAAGTCCCTTGTAGTGATCCAGCGAAGTGAACGAATTGTCCACCCAAAGTTGGCCAATACGTTCGAACGCCTTCATAGCGATGCCCGACCAATGTTCCGATTCCAAAGCGACGTCGGTTTGCGGCTGGTCCGACCTTTCTGCTTGTCCCACCCATTTGCGTGCTGTAAGCGATCCGCGGCATGCTCGGATGCCTGCGAACGGTTTTGCGACGCCGCTTGACGTTCAAGCTTCGTGGCCGGCTCTGATTTTGGCTGGCAACCAGCGCATGCCAGCCAGGCCAACGCCAGTGACACGGCGACGGCACAATGTCGCTGACAAACAGACGTCGCCAGCTTGGAATTACGAGACGGAGGGCGATGGAAACGGATCGATACCAAGGATTTCCAGAAAATCGTTGCTTTTCGAGTCTAGGTAGCATAACTTGTCGGGGCAGTAAGCGTGTGAGTTTTTGAGTCGTTGACGATCGTTTTGTTTAAGAAATAGGAGAGAACATGATGGCGGAAAGAAAACGCTGGTGGATACCCATGCTGATGCTGGGGCTGCTGTCCTGCGCGCACAGGCCGACTGGTTGGCTTGTGGCAATTTGATGCGGACGTTTCCCCTCAGCCCGATGCCAGTGGTCATGGGCATGTTGGCGAACCGGGTGGTGACGTCGCTTGGGTGAATGATCCGGAACGCGGCGGCGTCATGGAATTCGACGGAGACGCAGATTACCTGGAAGTCGAAGATACCGACTTGCTTTCCATTGAAGGCGACATCACTATCGCCGCTTGGGTAAACATCAATTCGTTTGCCAGTTGGAACAGTATCATCTCTAAGACCGGAGACGTGGAAACAAACAAACCGGCTCCGTTCGATCTGTACACGATGCACCAAGACAATGGCGTTTTACGAGCCTACATTGGCGATGGTGCAGGATCTCTGTCGTTCGGCGATTCATTCGATCCGCCCGAACTGGAAACTTGGCAACACATTGCCGTGACCATCAATGAAGATGGTGATTTCTTTCATTATCTGAACGGTGAAGAAAATGGCGAAGGCTTTATTGTGGCCGACCGCATTGATAATGACACCAATGTGTTCATTGGTAGTCGAGCTGATTTTGTGACCAACATGTTCGGTCGCATGGACGATGTGGCGCTGTTCAACGAAGTCTTGGACATGGACCAAATTAATACCATCATGGCGGGCGATTTCAGTGCTTGGGGTGTGAACGGTGGCGGCGGAGGCGGAACGCCGGGTGATTTTAATGCTGACGATCTGGTTAACGCCCAAGACATTGATTTGCTGACAGCGGCTTCCATTGCCGGCAATTTCAACGCTGCCATGGATTTGAACGAAGATGGTTCGGTCAATAACTTGGATCGCGATGTTTGGGTGAACGAAATCAAGAACACTTGGTTCGGAGATTCTAACCTGGACGGTGAATTCAACAGCGCCGATTTTGTCACCGTCTTTACAGCTGGCGAATATGAAGATAGTGTCGCCATGAATTCCACGTGGGGCACTGGCGACTGGAATGGCGACGGCGAATTCAGTAGCAGCGACTTTGTGGCGGCGTTCACTGCTGGCGGTTATGAAATGGGTCCGAAACCGGCCGTCAACGCAGTGCCGGAACCGGGGATCAGCATGATCTTGCTATCGGCGTTGGGACTGCTGGTGGCTCCGCGGCTAACCGGCCGAATTCGGGCATGACACCGGGGCGATGGAGATCGGTGGACATCGAAAAGTGACCTCCAATGAATGAAATAGGCGGCAGAAGACACAATGCCTTCTGCCGCCTGTTTGTTTGGAATCTACAAAACGAATTGCGTCACGCTGCTTGAAGTTGTCGCATGCTGTGCGCCCACCGGATCCAAGCCGTGATTTCGGTTAGATCGGGTTGTTTGCCATTTCGTAGAATCCGCTTCCCATCCGCCGTCGAACAAAATCGTTTAACGCTCTTGTGTAATTCATGTTCATTTTGTTGTGCCAACAATTCGGCACTGGTCACATTGCAGCCGACCAAAATCTGGGCATCGTGTCCGCGAAGATTCGGTACTTGGCAAACCAAACGCGTCTGCAATTGCCATTCGCGAATCATGTCGGCGGTAATGCGACGATAGTCAATGCGTTCTGCCATATAACTGGCGTCCATCTCCAAGAATTCACTGACCGTGGTCACGCCGATGGCCTGAAATCGATCGGCAGTCTTCGGGCCAATAGACGGCGCGTCTACAATGGGGTCGCTGGGTTCCAGGTAGAACCGCAACGTCTCGGGGCCTCGTACCGGTCGGCTATCTGCTTCACGAATATCGTGCGTTTCACGTTGTTCGCGAACCGATCGACTGATGGCCGAATAGCGTGGCGAACGTTCCACAAAGCGAGCGGACGATTGCGCGTCACGGTTCTCTTTGGTTCGGTCCGAAGAACGTCGATTGCCGCTGTAACGCGACCAACGATCTCGGTTGCGCTTGTATCGCGATTGACGAGCCCATTGGGTCCAGCGATTTAATCGAGAACGTTCGTAACGAGAAATCGCGCCGTATTGGCTACGAGCCGTGGCGTCGCTTAACAAGGCTTCGATACGGCGATGCAAATCATTGGCATCCGCGTAGGATAGTTCTTCAGGATCATCCACGCCACACGCTACCAACAGGCAAGCATCGGTTCCGCTCAGTCCCACAAAGACTTGCAGCGAAACTTCAGACTGCCACTTGTAAACGTCGGCCGCCACAATGCCCAAATGCGTCAAAAGTCGCTCGCCTTCTTGCGGATCCAATTCCAAGAAGTGCTCCACGCTAACCACGTCCGCCGCTGACAACGTCTTGGCAATTTCCGGATCCACCGTTTCCACTTGTGTAAGTCGCGAACTAAGGGACAACCGTTGTCGTGCTTCCACAGCGGCTTCCTGCGTTTCCTTCACCGGTGCCACTCGTTCCGTTCGCACAACAGGTGTGGTCGGCAACGGGATGGACGGTTCGGTGGAACGAAATTCGACCGTTTGCTTTTCCGGGACGTCCCAACGAGCGACCCAGTCATAGGTCTTTTCTTGGGTCACGATGGTTCGTTCCACCGGTTCCGCCACGATCGGCCGAATCGGTTCTGGACGAGGTTCCACGCGTACCGGCTCCACTCGAACCGGTTCTGGGCGAACTTCGGGTCGAAAGGGAGGCACCGGATTGACCGGCGGCACATAGCAAACTTCCGGCTGTCGTTGGCTTTGCAGCGTAAACAAACGAGCTCGTTGTGGCGAGAACAGCCGCATGACTGGCTCTTGCGAAGTGAACACCAACAGCTGTTGTCCGTGTTCTGCAAACTGCATCAACACTTCTGCCATCAAAGACGCTCGATCTGCATCCACATGAACAAACGCATCGTCAATCAGCATCGGCATGATGATGCCTCGGCGACGATTGGCCGCCGCCAACGCCATCGACAACGCCAAGTACGCTTGGTCCTGCGTTCCTCGGTTCAATTGACTGTAACGCAGCGACCGTGAACTTCGATCATCGACCCACAGTTCACGATTGTCGGCCAGCCGTAGTCGAGAATAGGTGTCACCCGTCAAGCTGCGGAAGATACCGGACGCTTCGTCTAACAATTCACTGTGACCGGTGTGCGATTGCAAACTGGCCAATTCGTTTTCCAACGAGCGAATTTCTGCCTGTAACCGATCGACATCGGTCACATTTCGCAACTGGCGATCGATCACTTCGATATCTCGCCTCAACTGTTCAATGCGATGATGGTCATCGGCGTGACGAGGTTCGTACAGCGCCAACTGGCGTTCCAGATCCGCAATCTGCAATTCGATTTCTCGACTCCGAGCGGTAACAAAATCGCGTCGGCGATACAAATGCTGCAGACGCGCTTCCAGCACCGGATCGACAGAACGCAGGTAGACCGGCGATTCATAGTCAACGTGACGCACCGTTCCGTTGGTCACTCGATAATCCGATTGCGAACCGTGTTGCGAATAGTCATGGTACGGCCGAACCACGGAATAGTCGGCGTGATGATAATCACGGGGCGAATAGGCATCTCGCGGCCGGTAGGCGTCCACATGCGACGCATTCCACGATCGATAATCATCCGACGAAAGGAGCGAATCGGAATCGCTACGCCAATCCGCTTGTGAACGCCAAGCGTTTTCATACCAATACGGATCGTCCGCTTGCAGCAGCAAGTCATCGCCTAGCAACGCGTGACGACGGTCGGTCAGCGATTCAACCAGGTCGCCCAGTTCCGTTTCACAACGACGCAGCTGTCGCAGTTCATTCTGATATTCTTGCTGCATGTTGTGACTTTTGTGGCGATGCAATTCGTCACACAAGCGAGAAACGTCACTGCGCATCGACGTTAAGGCCGAACCCAACACGGAACGCATGTAATGCTGATGTTCCGTGGCACTGCGTTCGTCGCCCGCGTAACCTTGGTCGACGAAATCAGTTTCAATATCGTCAACTCGATATCCCAATGATTTCAGTACGTAACGTAAATCGGAATCGTCATCCACCAAGCCAAGTTGATCGTGACGGTCTACTCGAGCTGCCTTGGACGTGAGGTCGTCATAGCGAGTGCGAATGACGTCCAAGAAATTGTGCCACTGTTGAATCTGGTAGTCGATTTCTTCTACCTTGCGGCGACGACTGTCCATCCAGGTGCGTTTGGCTTGTTCGGCTTCTTGGGCCGCCACTTCCAACTGATGTCGACGCGTTTGAATGGTTTGTTCTATCTGACCGAACCAAACTTGCAATCGATGTAGTTGGCCTTTGCGCTTTTCAATTTCGCCAACCAATTCCGCTCGCTTGGATTCCAGCTCCATCTGACGCTGATGCCGCTTGGTTTCCAGTTGAGTGATTTCGCGTAGAAGCGATTCTTTGCGTTCGCGCAGGCTATGCTGAGAATGGTTCAGTTGTTGCTGACGGTTCCATTCGCTGCGACGCAGTTCCAGCAACCGATGGATTTCTCGGATACGAGCCAAATGATGACTCGACTGTGTCGGCGCGAAACCTCGGTTCGCACCGATTTGTACAAGTCGTTCGATAGGCGGAGCGGCCGCGAAACCAAGCGAATAGACCGTTTGGTATTCTTCCAAGTCAACTTCTGCCAAGCGAATCGAATGATACGCCGTGCCCACGGCACCGTTGGTTTCCTGAATGGAAATTCGGCCAGCTGCCGAACCATCGTCCTGCCGATGGATCGTTTGACGCAGACCAGTTCGATCGGAAATCCTTAAGGAACCGGTTGCGCGGCGAGCGGCCTTGTGTAGGTAAGAATCACAATGCCGATCCGCATTGCCGTACAACACCCAACGCACCAAGTCGTTTAGAGTGGTTTTGCCCGAGCCGTGAGGCCCGTAAATGACATTCAGGCGATCTGAAACGTCTTCTAACTTCAGCTGAGCACGATCGCCAAACTGCTCAATTAGCAGGGTCTCCAATTTCACGACTTGACTCCTTCAAGACATGGTACATCCGTGTGATGAAATGCGGGACCGAAAGCATAGCCGATTTCATGAAATCAGAAAACACGACTTTCACGGCACTGCTAGCACATCACCAGGAAGGCTCGTGCGAGTCTGCGCACATAGCGTTTGCACAAGCTTCGCCATCAGTGCAATCGTAATCGGGGAGCCGCAGATTTGCGAAAAAGGTCGTAGTGTCCAATTCAGAGATACGGACGAGTCGCTAGTCGCTGTTGGTCAGGCTTCTTCGGCCAGCATCGTGTTCGCGCCGAGTGCGTGCATGTAACCAAGGCAACGGCGAGCTGCTTCGTCGGCGAGACTTGATGCTTTGCCGGCGAGACTTGATGCTTCGTCGGCCGCTCGTTTGAAGAGCTTGCCGAACTTCTGCACCAATTCGCACCAGCAAGAAGTATTCAAGCCGCTGCTGGATTCCCTCGTCCTTTTGATTTCTCGTAGCATGGGCCCATGGCCCGTGTGTTTTGCGTCTTGTAGGTTCACACGGGCCATGGGCCCATGCTACTACATTGTCTTTATTTTACCCGGTCTCATTTACTTGCATTGATTCGCTCGATTGTACAGGCCGAGAATGCGGTGGCGTGCAGAAATTGGTTTCTCGGCGGCGTGATAAGACCACTGCCCTTTGGAACCCATGAGGCTGAAAAACGCTACCAAGTCGTCATCGCGTTGCCGCCGTCTTCGTTGCTCCATCGCCAAAAGATGCCGTTCGCGTTCTGGCCGACCTCCTTAGCGAATTCGCGATCGTCCTGGGTAAATGCCGTAGCTTCGTATTGACCGATGCCGATTTCGGTTAGCGTCACCGGTGTCCACTTAACGGTCGTGGAGATCTTCGCCGCAACCTCGTTCATGGAAAGCCGCAAGTCAGCTTCCGACACATCGCGGGATGCAACGACCTGATCTACTTGATTGACCTCTTCGTTGACGTCGAAGCCCGAATTGTTCGGCTCCACATTGACTTCGGAGTATTCTTCCTCTTGATTTCCGTAGCATGGGCCCATGGCCCGTGTGTTTTGCGTCTTGTAGGTTAGTATGGGCCATGGGCCCATGCTACGAGGCATGTTACGAGGTTCACACGGGCCATGGGCCCATGCTACGAGGTTCACACGGGCCATGGGCCCATGCTACGAGGTTCACACGGGCCGTGGGCCCATGCTACTCTGCGGAGCTGGATGCCCGAGGCGTGGGGCGAGCGATCACGGAAATAGTGATTTTCCCTCGCTTGCGTGTCGGGCTGGGAAGTGCAATTGTGTTGCGTTGGGAAGTGGAATCGTATTGGGCTAGGAAAAGTATGCGAGCACGGGGCTGGTGAGATTTCGCCACGCAGACCAAGAAAGTAGGTAGCCAAAAAATGAAAACGCTGATTAAAAACGCGACCGTGGTGACGCCAACGGAAACATTGCAGACGTCGGTCGTGGTGGACGGGACCAAGATTGTGGATATTAATCCGGCAGTGCAGTTGTCGGTAGATGAAACGATCGACGCGACAGGCTTGCATTTGATCCCGGGAGTGGTTGACGATCAGGTGCACTTTCGCGAACCGGGATTTGAACACAAGGAAGACTTACGAACGGCCAGTTTGGCCTGCGCGAAAGGTGGGGTTACGTCATTTCTGGAAATGCCCAACACCAATCCGAATACCACAAGTCAGCAGCGATTGAATGAAAAGCTGCAACTGGCTGCGAACAAGTGCGTGGTCAATTACGGATTCTACATTGGTGCAACGACCGAGAACCTGGACGAATTAGTTGCCGCGCAGCGAACACCGGTATCAAGATTTTCATTGGTTCCAGCACGGGCAACCTTTTGGTGGACGAACAAGCGGCGCTGGAACGAATCTTCGCGGAAACGACGCTACCCATCACGGCGCATTGTGAAGATGAAGCCACGGTTCGCACTAATACAGCCAAGTATGCTGACATCCACGACGTGGCCATTCATTCGCAGATTCGTGATCATGCCGCTGCCGAAATTGCCACTCGCCGATCCCTGGATCTGGCCAAGCGACATCGTCATCGGTTTCATGTCTTGCACGTTTCCACCGCCAACGAACTGCCGTTGATTGCGAACCATGAAAAATTGATTACGGCCGAAGTTTGTCCGCATCATTTGTTTTTCAATATCGACGACTACGCTCGTTTGGGAAGTTTGGTGCAGATGAATCCATCCATCAAGAACAAGGCGGACAATCAAGCGTTGTGGCAAGCGTTGTTGGACGGCACCATTCAAGTCGTTGCCACCGATCACGCTCCGCACACGTTGGCAGAAAAAGACCAGCCGTATCCCAAGTCGCCATCGGGACTTCCGGCAGTTGAAAACTCGTTGGCATTAATGCTTAATCAAGTGGCGCTCGGCAAATGTTCGCTGCAGCAAGTTGTGCATTGGATGTGCGACGCACCGGCGCGAGTTTGGGACATGGTAGACAAGGGACGAATTCAAGTTGGCTACGATGCGGATTTGGTTCTGGTCGATCTGGAACGAAAACACGTCATTCGGAACGAACAACAGCTGACCAAATGCCGTTGGTCGCCGTGGGATGGTGTCGAATTGACCGGTTGTGCCGTTCGCACATTAGTGATGGGAAAGACGGTCTATCGTGACGGACAGGTGGACGGCGATGTTCGAGGCCACGAGATTCAATTCGATCATCAACGAGGCGGTTTTTGGGCGACGACGTAGTTTCCGCATGCTACGTTTGCGAGCGGGGTTGGCGAATCTTGGCTGATTCGCATGAGGCCCGCGAAAGAACGGATTTGTCGAATAATAAAGGGATCAAAAAACAATACCTCCAGGCTATGAATTGATATTGCAGCATGTAGAACGCCATCGCTACACTGCTTTCAGTTCTGTCGATCAGGGATTGATCAAATAGCTTAAGGAGCGAGCCAATGCAGAGAACAGGTTATTTGTTGTTGATGTTGCTGGTGTCGGCGGCGTTTTCCAGCCGCGTCGAGGCACAAGATTACATTGCTAGTAACCTTCGAGTGCCTTCGTCCATTGCGGATGCAAACGCGGACATGTGGCCCGCGCCAACGGGACAGTTGGGTGCTGCTCCGGTGTCGCGCAGAACGTCCGTCCATGTGGATGATGCGACAAACGTCAAGAACTGGTTGGTGGTAGCTGGGCTCGGAATTGCGTTTTTGGCGGGTGTGGCAATTACGTCCGAATCAATTCGAAGGTATCGCTTCCGGTCTGATTCGCCTGTGCGGATTCAGTTCTAGTTTCGAACCCAACCAGCAATCGCGAATGACCGATCCTTCAGATTTGGGCCGTTTGCCACGCAAGAGGCAACGGGTCATTCGCGTTGCAATGTTCGCTAGCCGTTGAGATTGACGCCCAGTTTCTTTGCTTGCAGCTTGAGAGCTCGATTGAAATAGATGTAAGGGTATCGGCGATCGCCCTGCTTTCGAGCCCAGCTGAACGTGCTTTTCACCAGTTTTTCGGGAAGCTTGCCGTCTTCCACTAATTGTGCCACGTTGCGTATAAACGCAAATTCGCGCTGCCGCCTCGCCTTCAGCCCGCTCTTAAGCTGCTCTTCCAGCGTAGCAACGTTGCCCGATTCCGCTTGCACCGCATCCGCAGTCAGCCAACTCCAAAAACCCAACGTGGCGACGGCCAGTATATTGGTCAGTATCTTTCGGCGGTTCATCCGTGTCCTCGCTTTCTAGAAAAATCCAGGCACTTTTACTTGATCCGCGAAAAGGGTTCAAGCCAGATTCTACGGATTGTTCAACTCGGCTTGCCGGCTTTCGCATCGCAACAAGTTCTTTGCGGAGAAGTGCATCGCCGAGGCGACGATGACGATGACGATGACGACGACGATGCTAGTCTTGGTCTTGGCCGGTGTTCCAGAACAACTGATCATGTTGGGTTTGTGCCAAGCGAATCAGCATGATCTTTTGCATTGGCGAACCACTCGACGTAGCGAAGAAGGCGTGACCCAAACCGGCGGCTTCGGTGGTGGCGCCAATCATCAGCGTATGGCCGGGCATAAGCGCTGATTCGAACTGGAGATCGTCATAGACTTCGCGTTCCAGGCCTGTCTCAATTTGCCACGCGCCGTCACCGGGAATAAAGTGTTGCTGCATTTGTCCGTGATGGATTTCCGGAGTGATTTGGAGGCGAATCATATTGTTCGGTTCGACAAAGCATCTTGCAGCCAGGCAGCATTGGGCGTTGGGCAAAGGTCTCCCAGAAACTCGACCCGACGCCACATTGTTGTGCAAGACAATAAGTTCTTCTTGTGATTCGCCCGTCATGATGGGAATTCGCTGCAGATGCCGACAGCTGACTCGCCGCTGCTTCTGCATCACGTCCACTTCTTTGGCAATTCCGGCTTCAGAACTCCCTTGTTGAAAACGCCGGACCAATTCTTCGGGGACGTGAATCCCCACCACACCCACTCGGAATCCATTGGCCGCCAAGCGTTGTCGGACGTCGGCGTCGATCGACTGTTCGTCAACTTGGTTCCAAATGGCGTCTTGAATGTCAGGACGATTCGATGGCAACAGAATGGTCGTGATCGCAATCATGACGCTGTCAGGCGGGATCCGAATTGCGGGCAATTCGGAAACTGGCTCTGGTTCTTCGTTCCACAATGAACAGCCCGCTAACAGTGTCAGCAGCAAGCTGGCGAACAGCTTCACGAAGTTTTGCGCGACGTCGTGGCGAAGTGTCTGCATCAAATTCGAAACTCGGCTTTTCCAAAGGAACCAATCAAACTCGCGAAGCAACAGTACGGCCAGCGAACGGTAGTGCATTCGAATCACAGTGTCAATTTCAACTCGCCGGTTGGTCGCTGCTGGCATGTCACTGCTAGCGCTGGCATGTTCCCGCGGATGGCAGACAAAAGCGGAGTGTGCAAGACGGCTGATCAAATGGTTGGTGAATCAGCAAGGAACCAGTTGTCTTGTATCCAGGGAAATGACTGAAGATTTTGCCGGAACCGTTAGAATTGAGGAATCGTGAAAATCCGTATTGACCCATTCGAGCACATGGCATAATCTTCCGCCACATCAGTCAAAGCATGGATGCGTTTGCGGCTGATGGAATGACACGAGTCTGCACTGGAGCGTTGCAAAACGTCTCTGCGGACCACGGAGCGACAGTTCGGCATGGAAGCTGATCTTTCGCTTCGCCCTTTAAAAACAATTCGGCCTGCACGTTCTTCCAACCGCTGTTGGTAGAGCCACTGGGTTGCGAATCCAATCGCTCCCGGACAAAGGAATGGAGTCCTCCGCCCCCCTAGGACCCTGAATTTGCCGGGGGCCTTTTTTTTGCGCTGCTGGGAAACGCTTGGCTCGCTGGTCCACGCAATTCAGAACAAATTGTTCTTCATAACAACAGCACATCCGCATGGAACGTCAGCACAAGATGCCGTCAACGACAACCGCTTGATTGATTTTTAAGTCGACGCGGTCCTCCAGCGGCGGCCCAATCACATTTGGCGTGGCGGCAATGACTTGCCCAGCGAATCGCAGCGGTACTTCCGGCGTCGTTGCTTCGGCACTGGCCATGCCAATTCTGGCAGCCGCAAATACTTGTTGTTGATTTCGTCGATATTGCAAGACGAACAAATCTTCGGCGATACGATGCAACGCATGGCAAGCGGCCTGCAGTAGGCCAGCATTCTGCCATTGCTTGCGAATCTGGATCAACTGCTGATACCAATGCCACGTGGGCGAATGGACGTCGTTGTTCGCTGGAAAAACGGAATTGTGAAAAGCAGCTTCGTCAATCGGTGAAACAGCTCCCTGCCATTGATGCTGAGGGTATTCGGCCGCTCGACCTTTTTCCACGGCCTTGCGTAGCCGTTCGTCCTGAAAATCGACAAAGAAGTGGAACGGCGCATCGGTCGACTCTTCTTCGCCCATGAAGATCAACGGAATACCCGGTGACAGAAACGCCAACGTCGCGGCTGCCATCTGCATATGAACCGAAGACAGGTGATGAATGCGTTTGCCGTGTGGGTGATTGCCTACGGAATCGTGATTCTGCAGTCCTATGACAAACGATTCCGCCGTGGTGTCTAATGGTGCGTCGGCATGGGCCGTTCGATCTTGGTGGCTGTGATACAAGTAGCCGTGACGCAGTGACAACTCGACGTCACTCAGCCCGTGATACGGCCGATAGGTGAGTGGTTGTTCAATGGTAGTGGCCGAATAGATGGAATGCATCAAGTCATCACACCAAATGGCGTCGAAACCGTGACCTCCGTCTTCTTGCGGTCGCAGCATGACGGGGTCATTGACGTTGGCTTCGGCAATCGCGTGTACAGGGCGACCCAGTTGGCGCGAACGATTCTTCAGCGCCGTGACAATGTCGGCCAAAATGGATCGATCACTATCATCGAAGAGGAAATGGACGGCGTCGAGTCGCAGTCCGTCAAAATGGAATTCGTCAATCCAATAGCATGCATTCTGGATGATGAAGCGTCGTACATTCTTCGCATGCGGACCATCGTAGTCGAACGCCGAGCCCCACGGCGTGTGATGTCTTTTGGAAAAATACGGCGCTACGTCATTCAGGTAATTTCCTTCAGGGCCCAGATGGTTGTAGACCACATCCAGCAACACCGCCAAACCGCATGCGTGGCACGCATCAACCAGCTGCCGCAAGTCATCGGGCGAACCATAGGCGTGATTCGGAGCGAACAGGCCCACGCCATCGTAGCCCCAATTCCAACGACCCGGCGCTTCAGCCAAAGGCATTAGTTCCACAGCGGTCACGCCCAATTCGACCAGCGCCGGCAGTCGCTGGATCGCTGCCTGATACGTGCCTTCGTTGGTAAACGCACCGACATGCATTTCATAAATGATCAAATCTTCTTTGCGAACACCGGACCAAGCTTGGTCTGTCCAGGGGAATTGATGCGAAGGCGGCATCACTTGTGACCATTCGTGGACCGAACCTGGTTGGAAACGCGCCGCTGGATCGGGACGCTGGTGCTTGTCGTTGATGCGTAACATGTATTGGTCGAACGGGCCGATGCGATCGAATTCGCCACTAAAATAGCCGTCGGTCGACTTGCTCAGCGCGAATGATTCCGACTGACCTTCTCGCCGAACAACAACTTCGACTGATTTCTTTTTCGGCGCCCAGATGCGGAAACGAGTGGTGTTGACCGATATCGGCTCGGCCCCGATCGGTGACGTCGAATCCTGTTCTCCAGCGTCGGCGGGCGACGGACTCTCCAACAATTCAAACCAGCGACATCCTTCCAGTACGCCGCTGGTTGCCGGTTGTGTAGCCAGAAACAATCGATTCTGCCAACCGTGTTCCTGATGAAATCGGAACACGCGTTGCGCCAAATCGCGGTCCGCATTGGCAACCAGGATGGCTCGAAAGCCAGCGGTTAACGCCGCCCAATCGTTCCCGGTATCTCCGGCAAAGAGAATCGATTCGCGAGGAACCGCCTGTCCGTCGGTCGACAAGTGGTCGGCCAGCCAGATCAGCGCTGTTGCCTTGCTGGTGTCCGCCGGAAGCACGTCGATCAAGCCTTCGCCCGTGATCGGATCCAGGCTGTGAATGACTTGAAACGGTGCATTCGCGGATCGCAGGTGCGACTGGATGGACGTGCACACCTCTTCTAATTCAACAGCGCCGGCGTAATAGCTCCGTTTGAATTCGCCCTGCTTCTCTGGTTCTTGCAATCGCAGGGACGTTCGTGCCAGAACCTCTTGAAGGACGTCGTCCGCTTGAGATATTTTCCAGTTGAGACAACGTTGTGTCAGCGCTTGACGATATTCCAGGTTCGGCTGCCACTCGCCATTGGCTGATTGATAGATAGACGAGCCAACATCGCAGATCAACATTTGAGGCATCGGCAAGTTGTATTGCTGAATTGCGTTCTCCACCGACGCCAAATGTCTGCCCGTCACAAAAATCAGCGGGATAGGACTCGCTTGCAAGTGAGTGCTCAACAACGCCAAGTCTCGTTGGTTTTGGACGTTGTTATCCAGTGGAATAAATGTGCCGTCGAGGTCGGTGGCTAGAATTCGATCGATTGTTTTTTGCTGCATTGGATTCATGTCAAACTAGGATACCGATTTCCTTCAAACCAGATAGGGGCAACGGATCATACAGTCGACGGTGGTAGAATTGCAGCGATCCTGCTATAATCTGCGCACATGTGTCATCTGAAACTACATTCCGGTCGAATTGCACCGGATTCTTGGCGAGCATTCCCATTCTGCGCTCGCATTCCTCATTCATGTCGACATATTCTCACATCGCGAACGATTGGTTCGAAGGAAAAATGAGCAAACAGACAAACGAAAACGGGTTGCGTATTGCGCTAATCAGTCTACACGGATTAATTCGTGCGGACGAACCAGAACTAGGACGAGACGCCGATACGGGTGGTCAGATCAAGTATGTGTTGGAACTGGCGGCCGAGCTAGACCGGCACGATGACGTGCGTATGGTTGAACTGTTCACTCGGCAAATCATTGATGATCGAGTGGGTCCGGCGTATTCACAAGTGGAGGAACCAATTTCGGGCAGTGCCAAGATTGTTCGTCTGCCATTTGGGCCGAAACGCTACATCAAGAAAGAAGGCCTGTGGCCGATTGTGGATATCTTCGTCGATCAGGCACTCAGCTATTTCAAACGAACCGGGCTGCCCGATTTGATTCACGGTCACTATGCCGATGGAGGTTATGCTGGCGCCCAGTTGGCTCGGCTGCTGGGCATTCCGTTCGCCTTTACGGGGCATTCGTTGGGACGAGTGAAACGGGAGCGGATGGCAACGGGCAAGACGCCGGTGGAAGAATTGGATCGCAAATATCGATTTGGTTCGCGAATTGAAGCCGAAGAGATCTCGCTGGAAACGGCGTCGTTAGTGGTGGCCAGCACGTATCAGGAAGTGGAAGATCAGTACCAGAAATATCATCACTACGTACCCGATCGCATGGAAGTGATTCCGCCGGGTGTGGATCTAACCGCGTTTCATCCTGCTTCCGATGCTGACAGCGCAGACGACGCGGCGTCGCTGTTGGAGCCGTTTTTTCGCGATTCGTCCAAGCCCATCATCCTGACGATGGCCAGGCCTGACGCCAGAAAAAATCTGGAAATGTTGGTTCGCGTTTATGGCGAAAGTAGCGAACTGCAAGCACTGGCCAACCTGGTTGTCGTCATGGGAACTCGAGATGATCTGCGCGAATTAGCATCGGCGCAGCGAAAGATCTTGTTGAACGTGCTGACGTTGATTGACGTTTACAACTTGTACGGCAAGGTAGCCTATCCCAAGCAGCACGCGCCACACGACGTTCCGGCGTTGTATCGCTTGGCCGCCAAATTGAAAGGTGTCTTTATCAACCCGGCGTTAACAGAACCGTTTGGACTAACGCTGTTAGAAGCGGCTGCCAGTGGCGTTCCCATTGTGGCCACCAACGATGGTGGTCCGCGAGACATCATTGCGAACTGCCAGAACGGACTGTTGGTAGACCCATTGAATCCCGAAATGATGGAACAGGCCTTGCTGCGAGTTCTCACGCAGAAGGACGAATGGCAAGACTGGTCTGATTCGGGTACCAAGGGAGCTCGAGAATACTATTCGTGGAATCGACACGTCCATCGTTATTTGCGAGACGTCAAAGAAATCCTTTCGCATGAACGACCACCGGCACTGGCTACCAGTACTACACGTCGTTTGCCCGAATTCGATCGTTTGATTATCACGGACTTGGACAACACATTAACAGGTGACGATGAAGGATTGCGAGAATTTATTGACCTAATCTCACAGAACAAACATGTTGGATTTGGTATTGCTACTGGTAGAAAATTAGATGATGCCCTGCAATTGGTCGAAGAATTAGGACTTCCGATTCCGGACCTATTGAACACGTCCGTCGGTACGGCAATTCACTACGGCGCCAAGCTGCACCCAGATCACAGTTGGCGGCAACAAATCAATCACCAGTGGAATGCCCAAGGCGTGCATGAAGTGTTAGACAGCCTTCCTGGCCTTTTTCCTCAGCCGGCGGAAAAGCAAGACGAATTCAAAATCAGTTACGAACTAGATCCGAAAATCGCGCCCAAAATTTCAACCATTAAGAAAAAGCTGCGCGAAGCTGGCTTGCAGGTGAAAGTGATTCTATCCTTGAAGATGTTTCTGGATATTGTACCGGTTCGAGCAGGAAGTGGGCTTTCCATGCGGCATTTTCTGTACAAATGGGGTTTTTCGCCCGAACAAGTTCTGGTCGCAGGCGACTCGGGAAATGACGAAGAAATGCTAAAAGGGCGCACACTTGGAGTGGTTGTAGGGAACCACGGTCCAGAACTAGAAAAGCTCCGGAAACTACCTCGCATCTATTTTGCGGAAGCCTGCCACGCGCGCGGTATTATTGAAGGCATTCACTACTATCATTTTTTGGATAACATCGTAATTCCCAATGATCGGAACGACTAAGAACGGGCGGCTAGATGAACTGCAATACTGTGCCCAACTGAGTCTGCAGCGTCTCACACCTAGAATCGATCAAAAGTGGGAAGATTCTAACACAGCGCAGGACGTTCGTGACGCCTTTTGGCGACGATTGGAAGCCAACTGGAGCTCGTTCTTTGGCCTGCTGCATCAGTTATATGGTACGCGATACGATTTCTTCTACCACCTTGAACAGATCTTGCTCACCACCGTTGATGGTTGGATAGCTCGTTCGCCCGAACTCAAAGAACTGGATGTCAAACGTACTCATGAACCGGATTGGTTTCAATCCAGGAAGATTGTCGGCGGTGCGCTGTACGTCGACTTGTTTAGCGAAAACCTGAGTCGTCTGCGTGAGCATATTCCGTACTTCAAGCGACTCGGGCTGACGTATTTGCACCTGATGCCGTTATTTGCCGTGCGACCGGGCAACAATGACGGTGGTTATGCAATTAGTAATTATCGTTCCGTGGATCCTAGAATCGGAACCATTGATGATTTGCGAGAACTAGCCGATGCGTTACGCGAATCTAACATCTTGTTGGTGTTAGATTTTGTCTTCAATCACACGGCGGACGACCACTACTGGGCGCAACAAGCGCAGTCGCAACTTCGCGAATACGAAGATTTCTACTACATCTTTCCAGATCGCATTTTGCCTGATCAATATGAACGAACGCTTCGAGAAATCTTTCCGACGGTTCGCCGCGGCAATTTCACTTGGCACGATGGCATGCAGCGTTGGGTCTGGACCACCTTCAACAGCTTTCAGTGGGATTTAAACTATCACAACCCGGCTGTCTTTCGAGCGATGCTGGATGAAATGCTGTTCATTGCCAACACCGGCGTCGATATTCTGCGTTTGGATGCGGTGGCCTTCATTTGGAAACGCATGGGAACCGATTGCGAGAATTTGCCTGAAGCACATACGTTGATTCAGGCCTTCAATCTGGCCGCTCGCCTTGCCGCGCCAAGCCTACTGTTTAAGTCCGAAGCGATTGTTCACCCGGACGAAGTGGTGCGTTATATTTCGCCAAACGAATGTCAACTGTCCTACAACCCGACGTTGATGGCCTTGCTGTGGGAATCGCTGGCCACGCGAGAAGTCAAGCTGTTGCGTCAGTCTTTGGGGCACCGCCATCGTTTGCCCGCGGGCACCACGTGGATCAACTACCTGCGCTGCCACGACGACATTGGCTGGACCTTTGATGACAATGACGCCGCGGCCGTTGGGATCAACGCTTATGATCATCGCCAATTCTTGAACGCGTTCTATACCGGACAATTTCCCGGTTCGTTTGCTCGAGGCATCCCGTTTCAGCATAACTTGCAAACCGGTGACATGCGCATTTCAGGAACCATGGCGTCGTTAGCTGGATTAGAGCAAGCCATTGAAGCGGACGACAAAGCGCTGAAGGACATGGCCATTCGGCGAATGTTGTTGCTGCACGCTGTGACGCTTTCCATTGGTGGAATTCCCCTGCTGTATTTGGGCGAAGAATGGGGCATGCTGAACGACTACGACTTTGCCAAAGACCCTGCCAAATCGGGCGATACTCGTTGGGTCCATCGTCCCAAGATGCGGTGGGAATTTCTGGACGAATTGGAAGACAATGGTTCCATTCGACGAGAAATCTTCACTTCGGTCCAGCGATTGATTCAGTTGCGAAAAGAGACGCCCGCGTTAACAGGCTTAGAGACCGACCTGATTCCCGTCATGAATCCGCATGTCTTAGGGTATGCTCGCATCCACGAAGGCAACCGAATCTTAGTACTGGCCAATTTTTCCGAAAACGCTCAGCCTGTCAGTGGCAACGTGGTTCGAACCGCCGGACTGGGACATTATTTTGTGGATAAGATCACGGACCGCTCGATTCGAACAGACCAAGAATTAATTCTAGCGCCCTATCAATGCATGTGGCTGTTTCGCGATTGACCAGGCACCGTTGGGTTGGTGTGCCGCAACGTTTCGTTGTTCAGTATGCTGTCGTTTCGTCATGCCGATCAGGTTGTTGTCTTTCCTCTACGATGTCAGAGTCGGTTGAACAGACTCCTAATTCTGTGAGCGTTTGGAGTACTTCGTCCATCTGCAGCGGGCTGTGGATCACACCGTCCACCAAGGAATAGCGCGGTAGAAGGTCCGGAACGAGTTCAGCTTGGTCCGCGGAAATCACAAACGTCACATCCGGTGTCGCTCGTTTCATCACCTGCAGCAAAACATAGCGCTAGTGGGTACCAAATTGGCTCCTGCAATCACCACGTCGTACGGTTGTTGGAAATAGCGAAACAGTCCTTCGTCGCCGCTACTGGCTGTATCTACCGCGTGACCCATGCGTCGCAACAACGCGCTCAACGGACCTCGGCGATCCGGCTGATGATCCACATGAAGAATGCGACGCGGACACGGTCCGAATGGTGCGTTCTCCGCTGGTTGGCTTATGGGAAGGCAAACCGTGATTTCCAGACCTTCTGACGAATTCTGGTAACCTCTACGGTGCCAGCATGTGATTCGATAATACGCTGACAAATGCAGAGCCCCAATCCCGATCCGTCAGTCTTTCCCGATACAAAAGGTTCAAAAACACGTTCGACCAGTTCGCCAGCAATCCCAGGCCCCGTGTCGCGCAGTCGGACGCAAACGCGGTCATCTTGCTGCTTCAAATGAATGGAAACGGTACCACCCGTCGGCATGGCGTCCATTGAATTCGACGTCAAATTGAGAAACGCTTGCGTCAATTCTCCTGCGTTCCCATAGATATCGGGAACGTCGTCCAGATCAGCCGCAAATGAGATGGCAGTCTTGGAATGCGGCTTCCAGCACATTGGGATGGCCATGTCAGGAAGCTGCGAAAGGAGTGTCTTCAGTGAAATCCAGCGGCCCGGATGCCGACATCGAATTGGAATAGACTTGCTTCAGATTCTTCAGCAACAACAAACCATTCGCAGACGAAGTTTCCAATAGCGAAACATACTCGTCCAATTCCGCCGGCAAGTCTTGGATGCTGGTCATCAAGTCCACTACGCTAAATACCGGCATTAACGAGTTGCTAATGTCATGAAGCACGCCCAAGACCACTTCACTGACCATCGCCAAGGGTGCTCGTTGCGACAAGCGACCTTCTTGTAGCTCCAAACGTTGCAGCATCACTTCGTATTTACCAATCGCGGACTGAAGCGGCTGGTCCTGGACGACGGTGTCGTCAGCCCGGTGCGGTTGAGGCAATTCGCGTTGCAAACCAATGAAGTGAGTGATGACGCCTTCGAATTCTTCAGCGGTCGAATAATCCATTCCAATTGAAACGGTGTACCATCGCGTTTGTAGTTGGTCGTTTGACCTATGAATTCGTCTCCCTGTGATAACGTTTGCCGCAGTCGTTGCAACGTACTGCGGTCGGTCTTGGGCCCGTGCAAAATACGAGGTGTCTTGCCCAGGATTTCGCTGAGCGAATAACCTGTCATCCGAGCAAACGCGGTGTTCGCGTATAATATCTGCGGTCCCGGAAAGTCCAGTTCCGCCGTGGTGACCAAGATCGAATCAACGGCATAGGCTGCCGCAAGTTCGATGAGGTCATGACGAACATATTGGACGGTTCGAGACATCGCGGGAAGGAGGCTGGTAGGAAGGAGCAGGAAGGAGCAGGAAGGAGCAAATCGCCAAGCAAGGTCCATTCGCAATGGTTCTATCAGCGTAGCGGTTGCCTGATGGTAAAGCAAACAATTCTTATGCTTTTCCCAACAGAACAGCGGTAGTCAATTCAAATGCAACGCCTTTCGTCAAAACTCACCGTGGTCTACAAGCAGGGCATTCGAGCGGTCCTGGTAATCGCCATCGCGGCACTTGTGATTGTGATTTATGTTAATACGGCAAGCCGAAACCCAGCCGATATCATCCGCTGGCTGATCGTGTTCACCTTGGCGTGGGCAACACAAAGATTGTGTGTTGGAAACCCTATCGACGAGGTGTGGGATGCTGGCCACATTCTCATATGCACAAATGGTCGACAATCGCATCGATTACCTATCTCGGAAATTGCCAATGTTGGGTATGACGTGATGTTGTCACCGCCCAAGATGTCACTGGATCTGGTCCGTGATTCGCCATTCGGGAGTCGAATAGAATTCATATAGCCGTGGTGGACGTTCCTGTTTCAAAAGCACGCCCAGCAACTGGCAGAAGATTTGATGCGAAGAAGAGATTTGGCAAACGCGTTGAACAAACGTTAGTCAGCGCGGATGCGTTTGAATCGAATGAAGGCTCGCCGAATTCTACGCGGCCGCGAAGTTCGGACGTGCCTTTGCTTCTGGCAGGCATAACAAATCAAAATGTTCCCACTGATGAACGTTGTTTTCGTCAATGCGTTCGGCGGGCTGTTCCGTTTCGCCAATCAAGCGGAAGCAGCGGTATTTCATTTCGGCCAAGCGACTCAGAAACTGCTGACGATCCGTTCGCTTGAGCAATTTGAAGATTTCCGTTTTCAGTACCGGACGAAATTCAGCCAACAGCGGGCGCAGCGATTCCACGACGACCGGGTCATAGCCTTCCGCGTCGACTTTGATATAGCGTAGCTTGGGTAAGGACTCCGCATGCCTGGTGCGCAGAAACGTATCCAGATTGCGACCTTGGACGGTCAACGTAAACGCATGGCCATGCTTCCAGCGACTGACGCCTTCATGGCGACCGCCATTGCAGAATCCGGGATCGGAATATTCAAATTCAATTGGCCCATCGGTTAGCGTCGCGGCAAACGCGTAAGGAACGATATGGGTCTTGTCTTGGTTCAGTCCTGCGTTCTGCTGGAGCACTCGAAAAACATACGGGTTCGGTTCGAACGCAAACACTCGACCGGTTCGCCCAGCCGCCAACGCTATGGGCAAGGTGCTGTCGCCCGAATGAGCACCAATGTCAATTGCCACGTCTCCGGGATTGATGAACTCTCGCAGCGAATCCACTGCCTGCTGCTGAATCTGCTTGGGCGTATCCTTCGGATGCAGCCATTGCGCGTATTCCACGACGCCGTCCTGGGGAAGGTGAAAGGTTTCCAACCGAGTGTCATATTCTCGCGACTTTGGTTTGAGACCTAATAGGTGGAAAAAACTTCGAAGTTTCATGACAATTCGTTTTCTAATTTTGTGTTCGAACAAGCTTCCAAGTCGTTGCGAACCGTCGTCCAAATCGAACCGGACGCAATCGGATGGTGGTGCTAGGCGGCTTTGGCCGAGCTGGGTGTTTGACTCAAGAACCAATCCACGTATTCGCGAATTCCGGCTTCGATATCGATTCTGGGCTCAAAGCCTAGCGTTTTTCTGGCGCGTTCCAGATCGGCAAAGGTGATGTCCAGATCTTCGGGACGAGCGGCCTGGTGGTGAACCACGGCCGTTCTGCCAATGGCGTTTTCCAGCAAGCCAATCAAGTCAGACAAAACTACGGGATTGCCGTGACCCAGATTGAAACACTGGCCATCAATGCCTCGCGTTTCCAACGCACTCAACAGGCCTCGGCAAAAATCCGTGACATGCGTAAAGTCACGCCGCACGGAACCATCACCAAATACAGTGATGGGCTGCCCATTGGCAATCCGCGAAGTAAAGATGGACAGCGCCAAATCTGGACGCAATCCCGGTCCGTAAATGCTGAACGGCCGAATGCAAACCACCGGAACGCCATGCAGCTGTTGGTACGTCAGGCCCAGCAATTCCGCCGCTCGTTTGGTCGCTCCGTACGGACTGGCCGGAATCCCCAGCTGTCCGTCTTCTTTGAACGGAACGTCCGCACCCTTGCCGTAAACGGTGGACGATGAAATCAACAAAAAGCGTTCGATCGGCCGATCGCGACACGCTTCCAATAAGACCAACGTGCCGTAAATATTGTTGTGCTGATAGACTCCAGGATTTTCTACGCTGTAGCGAACTCCGGCGTACGCACCCAAATGGACAATTCGGCGAATGTCGTGTTGTTCGAACAAGTTGGCCACAGTTGCCGCGTTGGTAAAATCACCTTCGACAAACGAAATTCGTCCATACGAATCCAACGCTTGCAGCAGCCGAACGTTCTGCCGTTTTTGTTCGGGCGAATAGAAGTCGTTGAAGTTGTCCAAACAGACCAGACGGTCGGTTGTTTCGTGCAACATCGTGCGCAGCAGGTGGCTGCCAATAAACCCGGCTCCGCCGGTCACCAATGTACAGGGCATCTTGCCTCCGCCTTGTCGCAGGCCAATTTCAAATCTAGAACCAGCGGATTGTGACGCATTCTCGGCAGACCGTCCAGGCGAATCAGTGCTAGCATTTCACGAATTTGGCCCGCACCGTCTCGGCATTCACATCGTTAGCAGAGTCATGGAAGCCCCATTCGCTTGGCGCAGGATGGCGTGGGTCGGACAATCTGTCGGTCATTCGCTGGTGCAAATAAGGTCTGATTCGGTGACCACCCAATCCATGCGGATATCGTGCGGTTCGCTGGGAAGTTGCTCCAACAACTGACAGTCAAAACAGACAGCAACTTTAATCGCGTCCTCGCTTGCTTGGGCCAGCAACCGATCGTAATGCCCTTTGCCATGTCCCAACCGGTTACCTTGTCGATCGAAGCCGATTCCCGGCACGACAAATACCTGCACGGAATCTGGGCGAACAAATCGCTGCGAATCCTGCACCACGCTGTCAACCGGTTCGGGAATTCCAAAAGCACCCTTCTGCAGTTCGTCCAAAGATTGAATGTGAAACAAACGAAGTTCGTCGCCAAAACATTTGGGCAGCGTCAATTGGCACCTTGCTCGTAAGCGACGCGATATTTCTTCAAATGTTTCTACTTCGCTACGAAAACTAGCGTACAACGCAATGGACGAAGACAAATGATAGAAGTCCAATTCGTTCAGACGCTGGAAGATAACTTGGCTACGTGGCGTTCGATCGGCCAATGATTGGCGAATCAGTTTCAACTTGGGGCGAAGCGTTGCTTTCGTTTTCATCCGCTGCATGCTGTTCAGTTCATTCGAGAGCCGAATGGTCCGCCGGGGACTGATGTACTTGGAGGTGCGTCCAGCGGATAAGTTGGCTTCGCATTCTTGGGCATGTTGCGAATTTCTGGACGTGATCGACGAGCCCTGGGCTGTTGACGCAGGTCGGCTTGTTCGAAGATCCGCCGACATTCGTCGACTAACGCTTGCGCTTGTTCGCTGTCTGGTGCTTGCTGGAAAATGCCGGATTCCAGGGACCGACGAGCTTGACGGAGCTGGTTCGCATCCAACGTTCGATGACGTTCCAGCAACGCAATCATAGCCGGCGTCCGTAGTTGATCGTCCGTGGAGCCAAGTGCCACAATCATGGTGCTGGCAGGCGATTCAGCCAAGCTGAGCGCCAATTCAAACGCCGCTCCATTCCCTTCCATGCCCTGTTGTTCTAAGACAGACGCAATCTTGTCCGGCATCTGACGAAGATTGTCCAGCCATCGGTCTCGTAAGACCAAAATGCGATGATAGTGCGGAGCGGATTGAGGTACGCCTTCACCGATGTGTTCACGAGCGTAACGTACGGACGAACCCTGGTTGCCTTGCTGTAAAACCGACATCAACTTGCCCGCAATCACTCCGACCGGACAACTGGCGTGAATACTGGCTGATTTGTTCAAGCCGCGAACCAACGCCGGTACGGCTTCCGGACCCAGCTTCATGAATTCAGTCCGCGCTCGCTGGCCCTCCGCACCTCGCAATTTGCCGATGTCATACAGAATAAAGTTATCTACTACAGCATCCATTTCGCCTTCTGCTTGCGGCGTGATCATTTTGTTGGTTACCACAAACGCGCCGCTGGTTACGGAAGAAGATCGGCTGGGGCGGAGCAACGCGGCGTATGGTTTGGAACGCGATGGTACCGTCATATCCATGAATCTAGGTGCGCTGGCTGGCCGCGACTGAGCATGACTGGCTTGCAGGGGCTGTTCCACCGGACGAGCTCTTTCGTCCAGGGAAGTTTGGTTCGAACCTGTTTCTTGATCGGCGAGTGTTACTGGTTCGGACTGAGCAATTTGAACGTCGTCACCCGATTCTTCGCGATCATCTGTCACGGACGAACCGAGCGTTAGTTCAATGGCTTGCGATCCGCTGCGTGACGTCGGTTTGCCCGCCAGTGCCGTGATCAGCAAACAGATGGACAGATGAAACACCAAACTCGTCAGCCAACTGGGCAGGTCATCCACCCAAGCTTGCCACGGTTGTTGGCGATAGTTGGAAAATTCCTGAGCCAGCGATTCGTCCAGCGCAACAACAACGTCCGATTCGTTGGACATCGGTAAGTCGATCGTTTCCGGTTGTAGGATCGAACTTTTCTTGCGATGGGTCATTCGAATTCGCTTTTCACCGTACGCAGTCGAATTTCATGCTTGGGCACAAAGTTGGCAAAGACAACAAAACTAGAACTCGTTGTTGGAAGATCGTTACTCGGATCAGCCAAAACGAATTGGACGACGGACGCTCCATTTCATTGTAGACGACAAATGGACGTTCGAATTTGCCATTTACGCCAGAAAACCAGTGTTTTCTGGTTGGCGCGGCGTGACAAACCACAATGCCTTCGTTCAAAGGAAAAGCAGAATTTTCACGCCCACTTGCCTTACAACCAGTCCGCTTGTTCCGCTTGTCGGATCTTTTGATACGTCTGATACGCGCGAACCGCTTGCAAGGTTCCCCAAAAAAAAGCGATGGACGCCAGGAGCAGCGTCAAGAAGCAAAGTCGCTTGCGATGACTCCGAAACCCAAGCCAAGCCAGAAACAGAGACAAACAAGCCGGGACCATTGCCCACATGGTAAAAAACGAACCGACGGCGCTCATCGCCGCCACCACAATACTGGCAATCGCCACACTTCCACGAAAAGAATCATGCGGATCGTTCGAATTCACGTGGTGCTTGGTCACATCAGATGCTGCTGGCAACATGGGCGGTGCGAATTCCGTTTCGTCCAGCGTAGCCAGCGGGATGGCGTCCTTATTCGTTTGCTCCGCTTCGACCGGCGATGTGCGAAATGCAATATCGATGGGCATCCGCAACAAGGGCGGCACTGCACTGTTCGCTTGGCTCGTTTCAAAATGATGCCCACAGCGCCAACAACGGTTTACCGCACCAAACAACTCTTCGCCACAACGACTACACGTAACCGCCATTTCTGTCCTTTGCCCTTGGTGCAGGCCAGTTGCCATCCGAATAAACCGGTTGTTCAAGATACATGACTCATCGAAATGCGGCAAACGGAAATGTGGCAACAGGGCCGGTTTCCGCAGCAGATTTCACGCAGATTTCACGCCAAGATAAGGCTCGCATAACGTTCGTCCAACATCGCTGGGTTTCCGTTTTTTCGATCAACGGATTCTGGTATGATAAAAAACTTTGATTCGACATCTCCGCTCTACCGCTTCGCCCCGCCCGCCCGATTATCTCGCCAAAGGTATCTCGGATGACTACCGTACATTCGCCCGCTGGTTCGCTTCTACACCGTCGCCAACTACTCAAGGCATCCGCCTGTGGATTTGGTGCGTTAGCCATGAACGCACTTTGCCAGCCACAACTGCAAGCCAGTGAATTGCCGAATGGGATTCCGCATTTTGCGCCGCGAGCGAAACGCGTGATCTTTGTGTTCATGCAAGGCGGGCCGAGCCAAGTGGATTCGTTTGATCCCAAACCGGCTTTGGATCAATACCACGGACAAAAGGTGGAATTCCACGTCGCCAGAACTCGGCAACGAACCAGCGAAACCATCATGCGACCGTTCTGGAAATTTCAACAGTACGGACAATGCGGCCAGCCGGTCTCGGAACTCTTTCCCGAAATCGCTCGGCACGTAGACGATTTGTGCATGATCCACGGCATGCATACCGAAGGTGTTGCGCACGGGCCGGCCACCTTGTTTTTGCACACCGGCGCCACGAATTTAATTCGACCGTCCGTCGGTTCGTGGGTCACCTATGGCTTGGGTTCCGAAACTCAAGACTTGCCGAGCTTTATTACCATTGGTCCTTCGCCCACCAAGGGTGGACCTAGAAACTATGGCAACGCGTTCTTGCCGTCCCAGTTTCAAGGAACACCGATCGGTCGGCCCGATGCCAAGCCGGAAGAATTTACGATTGACTACACTTCCAACACGCGAAGCTCGCAAAGCCAACAACGCCAACAGTTGGACTTTTTGAAGCAGCTGAATCAGACTCAGTTGTGTAGCCACGCGGAAGATCAACGCATGGCGGCGTTGATGAATTCGTATGAATTGGCCTTTCGCATGCAATCCACGGCACCTCGAGTCATGGACTTGACTCAAGAAACACAAGCCACTTTGGATATGTACGGCATTGGACAGAAAGAGACAGACAATTTTGGTCGCCAATGTTTGCTGGCCCGAAAGTTTGCCGAAGCGGGTGTGCGTTACATCCAGGTCAACTATTCCGATCTGTCCGACACGCCCAAATGGGATCAGCATTCCGGAATGGCGCAGCACGCTGTTCACGCGAAGGCCACGGATAAACCAGTCGCTGCGTTGTTGGCGGACTTAAAGCGAACCGGCTTATTGGAGGACACGTTGGTTTGGTGGGGAGGTGAATTCGGGCGAACTCCCTATTCGCAAAACGGGGATGGCCGCGACCATAATCCTCGAGGCTTCACCGTGTTCCTGGCCGGAGGTGGTGTGAAAACCGGAATTCGTTACGGCGAAACGGACGAATTCGGTTATGAAGCGATTCGCGACAAAGTGCACATGCATGACCTGCACGCCACCATCTTGCACTTATTGGGCATGGACCACAAACGGTTGACCTACCAATTCGCCGGTCGCGAATTCCGCTTGACCGACATTCATGGCCGAGTGGTTTCGGACATTCTGGCCTAGCGTTAGGTTAGCGAACGCTCCAACACTCGGCCGCAGACGCATTCGCACGACCGTTCGCGTTATCGCAAGTCAGAAGTAGAGTCATGTTCGCGAATATCACTCACGTGAATTTCACGATCGGCATAGATCCGAGCGTTTCCGAAAATGGCACAGTCTTTTCCAATTCGAATCACCCAGCGCTTGATTCGAATCAAACAATAAGCCCAGCGGCGAATGCGCCGATGCTTTGAATACGGTGTGGGGCAGAGCACGAAACGACACTCCTTTCGCAGCGTGGCGTAAGTAGGAATGTCGGTAAAGAGCCTGTTTGCGAAGATAGGTTCACCAATAAACTGACATTAACTTGTCAGCGTTGCAGTCGCTCCAGAATTAAATTCACGTCGTAAACGCAACCGCCCCAAGTGCCGCCACCGACTTGCTGCAGCGCCGCCCACAACTTGGTATCGTCTGGCAGCTGGTCGTCTGGACGAATCGCCGGATTCATTTCGCGCGAATCTAATTCGGCTTGTGCTTCTTCGGGCGACAGATTCTGCGTTTGGCCGTTGCGAATCACGCCCACCAAATCAATCGAGCCAGACAAGTCATTGCGGTCCACAATAATCTGCACCAAGTCATCGTCGCAAAGTTTGCCAATGGGGCCGCCCGCCAATGCTTCTGGCCCCACGTGACCAATGCACGCGCCCGTGCTGACTCCAGAAAAACGAGCGTCTGTAACTACGGCCACGTCTTTGCCCCACGGCAAATACTTCAGCGCCGAAGTAATCTGATACGTCTCTTCCATACCCGATCCCAACGGGCCTCGG
The DNA here is from genome assembly GCA_041399205.1 of Pirellulaceae bacterium. Lineage (GTDB taxonomy): Bacteria > Planctomycetota > Planctomycetia > Pirellulales > Pirellulaceae > JAGQOZ01. The sequence continues at coordinate 925,664 of JAWKTK010000003.1, forward strand.
CCAGCTAAGACCAGCACATCTCCCGCTTGAACCGGTCGCTCCGATTGCCCTTTCACCGCCGCGATGGCATCGCGTTCACTGGCAAAAACGCGAGCCGTTCCCGTCTTACGATACACGCCGTCATCGTCCACTACTGACGGATCAATCGACGTGGCTTTGATCACCGATCCTTCCGGACAAATGTTGCCCAACGGAAAACAGACGGTGCTTGTCATGCCTCGACGCTTCGCTTCTGCCGGCGGCAAGATCACTTCGTCCGGATGGATGCCGTCTTGCTGTTGTAGCGATTCGCGCAAGACAGTTCGCCGTTCACTTCGCTCCCACCAATCCAAAACATCGCCTAACGTTTTGCCGGTGACGGTGTGCGCGTCCAGACGCAGCAGATTTCGCTGGCGAAGATGCAACATGACTTCGGGCACGCCTCCCGCCAAAAACACGCGAATGGTCGGATGATTCGTAGGACCGTTGGGCAAGACGTCCACAAACCGAGGTACTGGCGGTTGATTTCGCTCCACGCTTCCACCGGAGGTCGCTGCAGTTTGGCCGAAAACGCGACCGCCGGCAAATGCAATAACAAATTGGTCGAACCGCCAAACGCTGCATGAACCACCATGGCATTATGGACCGAATCATCCGTCAAGAAGTCTTGCGTGGTGACTTGATCCGCGGCCAAGTTCCACAGCGCGCGAGCACTCCGGATGGCATTGTCAATCCAGATCGGTTGGCCGCTCGGTGCCAGCGCCGCGTGAGGCAACGTCATGCCCAATGCTTCGGCAATGACTTGGGACGTGGCCGCCGTGCCCAGAAATTGGCAACCGCCACCAGGCGAACCGCACGCCGCACAACCGGCCGCCGCGGCGTCTTCGAGCGACAATTCGCCCTGCGCATAACGAGCTCCGATGGTTTGCACTTTCGCGGTATCTTCGCCTCGAGACGGTGGCAATGTCACTCCGCCGGGAATCAACACGGTCGGCAATTCGTGACAACTGGCCAGCGCCATCATCATCGCGGGCAAGCCTTTGTCACACGTGGCGATTCCCAAAACGCCTTTCCTGGTTGGTAGCGAACGAATCTGACGCCGCATGACGATTGCCGCATCATTGCGGTACGGCAGACTGTCAAACATGCCTACCGTGCCTTGCGTACGACCGTCACACGGGTCCGAACAAAACGCCGCGAAGGGAACTCCTCCTTGTGCCTTTAGCTCCACCGCCGCCGCTTCACCCAACAAACCCACTTCCCAGTGGCCAGTATGAAAACCCAAGGCAATCGGTTTGCCATCCGTCGCGCGAACTCCGCCTTGCGTACTGAGAATCAAGAATTGCGGCCCCAGCATTTCTGTCACGGGCCAGCCCATGCCCGCGTTTTGCGTCATGCCAAACAGATGTCCGCTGGGCCAATGCCGCAGCATTTCATCCGTCAAAGGTAACGAACCAACGGGGCTGACTCCGCTGGACTTTACGCCTAGTGTTTCCACGGCGCAGTCTAGTATCTGAGCTGTTTCAAATCGTCGAATGGACATACTGAGCGAAACCTTTTTTAATATTCAAGCGTTGCGGTTATTGCCAGAAGCAATCACGTCTTTAAAATTCCAGGCGTTGCCAAATACTTGCCAGGAGCAATCCGATCTTGCAGTTTCCAGGGCGACGCGGAATAGCGAAACAACAGCGCCAAGAACGCTGGAACCAAAATCGGACGCACGACAAACGTGTCCAGAATCACCCCTAAAGATAATGCAAACCCCAGTTCTACGATTCCTCGCAAACTACCCGACGTCATGGACACAAACGTCCCCGCCATGATCACTCCGCAACTGGTGATGATCCCGCCCGTCCGCACGATCGCTCGTTTCAATCCGCCAAACAGCCCGTGCTTGGCTTGCTCTTCAAACACACGCGTCGTCAGATAGATATTGTAGTCCTGACCCACCGCCACCAAGATAACAAACAGGAACAAAGGCACTTTCCAGTCCAAGCCTGCAAACGTGGCGCCGTAGAGTTGCTTAAAAAATAGTTCGGTCAGGCCCATGGTCACGTAATAGCTAAACAGGACCGACAGAATCAAATACAAACAGATGATCGGTCGGCGCAGGATAATCAGCAAGATAGCCAGCACCGCTAAAACGACCAACACTTGAATACGAATATTGTCGGCGCTAGTGACGGTTCGCAAATCGCGAATCGCCGCCGTGGTACCGGAATAGACAAATTCGGCATTGGACCAAAACGAATCGGGGCGTTTGGTTTCTTCGATCAAAAGGTGGTCGATGTCAGACAGCGCTCGAGTTGCTTCGATGGAGAACGGATCGTCGGCCAAGATCACTTCCAAGCGAACCACATCGCCATCCAGGTGATCTCCTTCGCCCAAATAAAGCGATCGAATGGCATGATGAGACATCAGGGCCATGGCGCGCAACGAAAACCCTTTGCCGTCACCCGCTGGATTCACCAAGCTCCGCACCGCGGTCACTCGTTCGTGTGCCTGCAGTTTCTCTGTCAATTCCCAAAGCGACTTTTTCCCTTCGTCCGAATCAATCGGATGGCCCGCCGTTTGAGCCAAGACAATCAATGGGCCGGTTTCGCCAATGGGATAGTGCCGGCGCATTTGTTCTGCGCCAATTTTGCTGGTTCGATCCGAACTCAATTCGCTCAAGAAATCATAGGTGACATCCACATTCCAGCCGAGCAGTGCGAATGGCAACATCGCGCCGATACACAGCATCAAGACCATGCCGGGGAACCGAACAATCCGTTCGGCCATGTTATGCCATAGTCCGGTCGCATCGGCCGATCGGTCTGTCAGTGCTTGTCGGCCCCAGGGCCAGAAGACAGCTCGGCCCAGGCCGCTCAGTAAGGCCGGCGCTAACGTCAAGCAGGCGAGTAATGTGATGGCCAAACACAAACCAATCGCGGGTCCGCTGTTGCGAAACTTGCCAAAGTCAGCAAAAAACATCATCGACAGCCCAACAATGGTTGTCAGCGCGCTGGCGATCAATGCTTCTCCGACACCGTGCAACGCCAGAGCCACCGATTCAATCCGGTCATGTCCATGATTCAATTCTTCTCGGAACCGAGCGATCAGGAATAAACAGAAATCGGTTCCCGCACCAAACAGAATCACCACCACAAAGATTCTGGTGGTGGTGAAGACTTTGAAATTCCACCAATCAAAGCCGGGCAGCAGGTGCACTTGCGTCATCGCCGCGACGACGCCCATGGCAATGACCAGACTCACCCCGATGGTCACAAGCGGCACGGCGACTAACACCGGCGAACGGTAAACCAAAACCAGAATGCTGACCACCAAGATGACCGTATACAGTTCGGTGTTCTTAATGCTTTCGGCAGACGAACGAAGCATGTCTCCACCGACCGTGGCCGAACCGGTCAACGCCACCTGCAACCCCGCAGGAAAGTTGGCGTCCTGCCGAATGTCACTCAATATCGATTCGACATAGTCCAACACGCGAATATTGTCCGTCGCCATGAACTCTTGCGACAAACGCACCACAATCAGTGTTGCTTGCTGATCACGACTACGCAACTTGCCGCCAAACACTTCGGTGTGCCGGTGCCACACATCGATAATCGGCATGGGGTCCGCCATCGTCGGCGACAGTTGCTGCGGAGACTGTGACAACTTTGAGTCATAGTCGCTGGCCAAAAGACGATCATTCGCCGCGTCTTCGGTTCGGCCCAGTCGCTCCATCAAGATCGCTCGATTATGAAACGCCGCGGCGTATTCGCCGTCCAGTTCCAGCGCGGTGTCCCAAAGTTTTTGAAGTTGGTTGGCTTGATCTTCATCAATCTGACTGGCAGCGTCGGTTCCCAATTGGCGGCGCCAGATGGAAACCGCTTGTAGATTCACAAAGCGAGCAGCCAGACGATCAGCCACGGCCAAATCTTCGGGTGCCAGCGGTGTGTCACGAGAAAGCACAACGGCCATTTCACTCTTGGAACGACCGTTCGGAAACGCCTTTTCCAGCAACGCTTCACCTCGGACACTGGACATCGACGTTGGCATGTAAGCCAAGTCGCCATCGTAGGTGATATCATCCCAACGAGGTGCCGCAGTGACGACCAACACCACGGCCAACACCCAAAACAGAATGACCCACGGCCACTTTTTGGCAATCCACGTACTTAACCCAGCCAACATCAACAGTATGCCTCGAAAAAGATCGACCAGCGCAAGCTCAATATCGTACCGCTGAGTGCAACATCTTCCAAGGCTCGCCCAGTTGCTCCGAACTGTGCAATTTATTGCATATGCTAATCACGTGAACCGGGCGTTACTTTCAAATCCAGCCGTTCGTCGCCGCGTTGTACCGTAATGGTGACTTCCTGGCCGATCTTCAATGCTTCGATAGCGTAGGTGTAGTCGTAAATGTTTTCAATCTTCTTGCCGGCCAGGTTCACAATCACGTCTCCGCCGCGAATTCCCGCTTGTTCGGAAGGTCCACCTTTGGCCACGCTGGACAAGAGTACTCCCTTGACGTCCGATTCCGCATAGTCCGGCACCGTCCCCAAGTAAGCTCGCAAGTTCGCACGACGCTGGCCTTCTTTCGGTGCCGCTTGCGCAACGTAGTCGGGCGAAGTTTCGGCTTTCGCCAAAGACTGAGCCACCAGCGCCATGAAATGAGCAATCTTGGCTGCATTGTCATAGTTAAGCTTATCCGGCGTGTCACGAGGCGTGTGATAATCCGCATGCGAACCGGTGAAGGCGGACAAAATGGGTACACCTTTCATAAAGAACGAACTCGCATCCGTCGGCAAGTAACTATCTTCTTGAATCGTGATGGGTAGTCCCAAGACCGCATTGCGCTTTTCAATTTCCGACCGCCAGATGCTGGACGAACCGACGCCCTGCAGCACCAACTTCTTCTCCATGCGTCCGACCATGTCCATGTTCAAGCAAGCCGAAATCGCCGGATATAGTGATTCCAACGCAACGTGCGAATGGGCATGGGCATCTGCATGCGCGTCACCATGATCAACCACCGAGGCACCCAAATTCGATGCGGCCGAAGTGGCAGACGTGTCATTCGAAGACGCGTGTTCGCCGTGGCCATGTCCGTGTCCGTGATGATTCGCTGCGGAAGACTTGTACGTTTTGACGAAATGACTTGATCCAATCAGCCCCATCTCTTCGCCCGACCAAGCCGCAAACAAGATGTCTCGTTGCCCCTGCAGCTTGCCGCTGGCCTTTCGATCTGCCAGATACTGCGCCACTTCCAGCATGGCAGCAACACCCGATGCGTTGTCGTCGGCACCAAAGTGAATGCCGTCCTTCTCGTCATCTCGAGCCAACGACGACGGTCCGGCGCCCTTTCCCAAGTGATCAATGTGAGCACCAATCAGAATCGTTTCGGCCGCAGGCGTCGCGCCCATTTGCAGTCGTCCCAACACATTCCGACCGGTGATCTGCACTTGGTCCAAGTCAATTCGAGCGTTCAGCGGTTTGGCTTCTAATGCAAAGCCCATGGCCAGTTCGCCGGTATCCAGCGAATCTTGTAGTTGTTTCAGTGATTTACCCGAAGCCTTTAGCCAGCCTTCGACCACTTGATCCGTGACGGAAATCACCGGCACACTGGTCCCCGCCAGCGATCCGTCAAACTGCAACGGCACCAGCGGATTGCTAACTTGAGAATTCGGACCGCTAACCAGAATTAAGCCTCGAGCACCTCGATCACGAGCGACCATGGCTTTGTAACGAAGGCTGGAATGATGCGCCAGATGCTGACGACGTTCTGCGGAAATGTTCTCCGGCATGAAGCGAAACGCCACCACCCATTTATCTTTGACGTCCAAATGCACGAAGGAATCGTATTCGTCCTGACCGTCTGCGGCGGGCGCAACAATCCCGTACCCAGCAAACACAATCGGAGCCGCCGCGACTTCGCCGGTTTGTGAAAACGATAGCGGCAACCAATCTTCATTCACTTGAAACAAGACGCCATCTTGTGCCAACAAATTGTCATCGCCCAGTGAAACACCCGACGTGAATTCAAATTCTTGATACCAGCTGCCATTGTCTCCGGCAGGTTGCAAATGCAAATGATCGAACAGTGATGCCACATACGCCGTGGCCAGCTTTTCACCTTCCGATCCAGTCCGCCGACCGGCCAATTCAGGGCGACACAGGTAATCGACATGGCGCAAGACATCTTCCGGCATGAAACCAGCCTTAGTCTGTTGTAACGAATCTGCCGCCGCAGCCACGGCAGAACCAACGTCCACGGTCGGTTCGTCCGCAGCGTCGTCGATTTGCAAAAGGTCCAACGCCGCTTGATGGTCCCAGTCGGCGATGAAAATTTGGGATTGCTTGGAAGTCGTGCGATTCGAAGTCCAAGACAACTTGGTGCCGTCGGGTGAAAAGACCGGCAATCCGTCAAAGCCCGCCGTGTAGGTAACTCGTACCGGTTCGCGTTTGCCTTTTGCGTCCACCAGATAGAGTTCAAAGTTGGCAAAACCGTGAAGATTGGTGGTAAAGATCAAGTATTTGCCCGAAGGATGAAAATACGGAGCCCACGACATCGCTCCCAGCCGAGTCAACGGTTGAGCATCTTGCCCGTTGATGTTCATGGACATGATTTCTGCTCGCGCGCCATCCTCTGAAAAGCGTCGCCAACAGATTTGCTGACCGTCCGGAGAAAAAAACGGCCCGCCATCGTAACCTGGCACGTCCGTCAATTGTCGTACATGCGTTCCGTCCGCTTGCATGATGAATAAGTCCATCATGTACGAAGGATCTAATTCGAACCGTTCCTTTTGCGTTGCGGTTAGTGATTCGGAGAAAGCGTTTCGATTCGAAGCGAACGCAATCCACTTTCCATCGGGTGAATAAGACCCTTCAGCATCATAGCCTTGCGTATCAGTCAGCTGTGTGTATTTCTCGGTTGCCAAATCGTAGCGATACAGTTCGTAGTTTGAATCATAATCCCACGCATAGCGACGTTCTTCACCCGATTCACGCAAGGCAATTTCTGCTTCTTGCTTTGTCTTGGCTTCGGGATCATCTTGCGTTGACGCGAACAGAACCGACTTGCCATCGGGATGAATCCAAGCACATGTGGTCTTGCCCTGCCCAGGTGACACTCGCTGCACATCCCCGGTCTCAAAATCCAAAACGTAAATCTGGTAGAACGGGTTGCCCGGTTCGCGTTCACTTTGAAACACCATCTTGGTGCCGTCCCGCGCTAAAGTAACCTTCGCCCGAACGGCGTCCTAAAGGTTAGTTGCCACGCCGACTGGATCAGCTTCGCCTCGAATTCCGCTGCCTGCTGCGGGTTCGCTTCCACAATGTCCTGGTCATTCGCTTGAGCAGTCCAGAAGCACCGGAAAGTTGAACAAGAACACAAACGTCAAGATTTGCTGATAGATGCGAATATTTGACATGAAAACAAAAATCCCCAAGAAAACCGACAGAGCAACCTTTGTTCGAACGAAAAACCGCTGCGAACCAAGCATAAGTCACAAGGAAACCGTCAAGATACATTATTAATAGCGAAGATGGGTCGCCAGACGATAACGTCCGGACATCAAACACGTGTTTTTCTTCGATGGGCAACGAAAAACAAAAAATCTTCGGAAATTCCTAACAGCCGAGTAATCGTCGGCAGCCAGGCCCTACTGCACCTCGCTAGATTCCCTATATTGAAATCCAATTCCGAACCGGAGGTCGGAGTGAATTGAGGCATGGTATTTCATTGACAGGAACCAGCAGAGGCAAGATATGACCATATTGGCGCAACTGATTGCCGATCGATTGGTACTCAAAGCGACTCGTCATCCGGTCTCGGCGCTTGGCAAGCAGCGGTTGGAAATTCCGTTTCGAAAAGGGCATTTAGAGGCTTGGACGCAAACCGTGACGAATCGGCCCAACGAAGAAGCCGATTTTTTGGTCCTGAAGTTTGCCGGAACTGGAGGCCGAGCGGAACGTTCAACCTACCACCCATGGACTACTGGTCAGATCTGAACGCGGAACTCTGGTCGGTCAACATGCCGGGATATGGTGGCAGCACCGGTTCGGCCAGCCTGAAGACGATGCCTCATGCGGCAGCGACGGCGTTTGAAGCCATTCAGGAGAAAGCCCAAGGCCGCCTGATTATCATCATGGGCAACAGCCTGGGAACCGTCAGTGCACTTTTCCTAGCTGCTCGCTATGACGTGGCCGGCCTTGTACTACGCAATCCGCCTCCGCTGCGACAACTGATTGTGGGCAAATTCGGTTGGTGGAATCTTTGGGTCGGTGCCATGATCATTGCCCAAAAAGTGCCCAAGACCTTGTGCGCCATTCGCAACGCCGAACAGTCTTCCTGTCCGGCCGTGATTCTGAGTTCGCAACGAGATCAGATTGTGCCAACGGCTTATCAGAATCAAGTGATTGAGGCCTATTCCGCGCCAAAACAGTTGTTGCATCTTTGGCAGGCCAGCCACGCGACGCCCCTTTCTTTGGCCGAACAACGGGAGTATCGTGACCACATGGATTGGCTACGAGGCGAAATCATTTCAATTCCGGAATCCAACCTTTCAGTGGCTTCCCGATAAGAAACGCTCGGTCAATCCGCACTGCTTGGTTCCGCAAATTACCGCGAATATGAATCGTACGTATCGCCTTAAGCGGAATCTTTGATCGAGGTATCTTGCTGTGGTTCCGCTTCCCGTCGATTCGCTGCTTTCCCAATTGACGGCACATCTGCAAACGGCGAACACCGCTGTCATTCAAGCTCCGCCTGGTTCCGGCAAGACAACTCGCATCGCACCGGCGTTGGTCGAATCTGGATTGGTTTCGTCGCAACAACGTATCTATCTCTTGCAGCCTCGTCGAGTGGCGGCGGTGGCAACGGCCCAACGCATTGCGGCAGAACGAAACTGGCAGATCCCCGCCGACGTTGGGTATCACGTTCGATTCGATAAACAGGTGACGAATAGCACGCCGTTAGTCGTGGCAACCGAAGGCATTCTGCTGCAACAGATTGCGAATGATCCTACTTTGGACGAAGTGGGCGCAGTCATTCTAGACGAATTTCACGAACGATCCATCAACGCGGATTTGCTACTGAGCATGCTGCGGCAAATTCAGACACTGGTAAGAAACGACCTGCGACTATTAGTCATGTCAGCCACATTGGAGACGACATCGCTGGTTGATTTTCTACAGGCGTCTGTCTTCCAAACCACCGGCACGTTGCATCCGGTGACAGTCACCTATCGGCCTCCGGCAGCTCGTCAACGACTGGCAGACCATGTGGCGGAAACGGTCCAATTGACGGCTGAAAAATCTACGGGCGACATCTTGGTGTTTCTGCCTGGTGTCGGCGAAATCCACCAAGTTGCCAAGCAGCTTCAGCCATTGCAGAATGCAGACTGCCATGTCCTTCCGCTGCACGGCAGCCAACCGCTAGAGCAACAAGCCGCTGCCATTCGACAAACACCCTTTCGCAAGATCATCCTAGCAACCAACGTGGCAGAAACGTCGCTCACCATTGAAGGCATTCGTTCGGTGATTGATCCGGGCCAAGTCCGCATCCAACGATACGATCCGGCCGTTGGATTAGATCGGTTGCAGCTAGAACCGATTTGCCAAGCGTCAGCCCAACAACGAGCGGGACGAGCGGGACGGATCGAAGCTGGTCGCTGCATTCGTTTGTGGGACGAACGTTCGCATCGCAGTCGTCCCGAATTTTTGGACCCGGAAATTCGCCGCATTGATTTGTCCGCCGCAGTATTGCAAATCTTGTCGTGGGGCGAATCGCTCGAATCGTTCCCTTGGTTCGAACCACCTCGCGCAGATGCCTTAAAATCAGCCCTACAGCTGTTAATTCAACTGCAGGCCGTTTGCCCCGATTCACACCGGATTACTCGAATCGGTCAAGCGATGTCGCGGCTGCCGACAACTCCTCGGATCGCAAGAATGCTGTTAGAGTCGCAGCGAATCGGTTTTCATCAGCCGATTGCCACCGTCGCCGCGATGCTCAGTGAACGAGATCCCTTCTTGCGGCCTCAAACAGACCGTCGCTCGGCCGCTCCACCCACGCGACACGCCCAGCGTTGGCCCTGCGATGTCACCCAGCGTTTCTTGGCGCTGCAATCGTTCTGGGACAACGGAACGAACCGCTGCGAATTTGGCGAAGTACATCGATCGGCAGCGCAGACAATTCGCAAAGTGACCGACCAGTTTCTTCAGATGCAAACGGCTGGCGATGGTTCGATCCACGATTCGCAGCCCGCCGAAACGCTGGAGGAAGCGATTGGCCGGGCGATCCTGGCGGGATTTCCCGACCGGTTAGCTCGACGCCGTAAGCCCAACGATGATCGAGCGATCATGGTTGGTGGTCGAGGTGTGCGGCTGAGTGAAACCAGTGGCGTGCGTCAATCCGATCTGTTTCTGTGTGTCGACGTAGACGATCGAAACACAGAAGCGTTGGTGCGTCAAGCCAGCGGCATCGACGCTGCGTGGCTGCCAAGCGATTTGGTCCAAGCACGAGAAGACTTGTTTTTCAATCCCAGTCGCCAGCAAGTGGAAGCTCGTCAACGTCGCTACTGGTTTGATCTCATCCTTGATGAATCTCCTGCGGCAATTTCCGATACCGGCCGCTGTGCCACGCTTCTGTTTCAGGAAGCGTCACGTCACTGGGAACAAGTGTTGCCCGCCGCAGACAACGCGTTTCATTCGTGGCGGACTCGCATGGAATGTTTGCAACAATGGGCTCCCGAGCTGAACTTGCCGGTGTGCGATTCGATTGTCATGGAAGAAATTTTGCAACAGTTGTGTTCGAACCGAAGTTTTGCCGAATTGCGATCCGCACCGTGGCTGGACTGGTTGCAAGCGAAGTTGACGTCCGAGCAACTTCGCGCGATATCACAATGCCCGAACGCCTGATAGTGCCCAGTGGAAGTCGCATTCGATTGGAGTATTCGGCGAATAAACCGCCCGTGCTGGCCGTTCGAATTCCAGAGCTCTTTTCCTGGACGGCGACCCCCAGAATTGCCTTCGGACGAATTCCCGTGTTGCTCATTTATTAGCACCAGGCTTTTCGCCCACAACAAGTGACCGACGACTTGGCCAGCTTACGGGCAAACACCTATCCGGTGGTTCGCAAAGAACTGCGTCGCCGCTATCCCAAACACGCTTGGCCCGAAGACCCGCTCGCCGCCACACCCGAATGCAAAGGCGGCCAAAGATCACGACGAACCTTTCCGCGGATGGCGATGGTCAGCAGCCGATAACATCAGCCACTTCGAGATCGAAACCGTCACTTTTAGCCAGATTCCGCGACGCGATCGCCCACGACGAAAAAAAGCATGTTCCCTTCCTAGGCCATGCTCCTGTTCGGTGCGAAGCTGATGAATCTTCGATACGTTCGACGATGGCGATTAATCAGTTTCGCGATTTCCGCTCGGTCACCTAGCAGCCTCGCAAGACAAAAGATTTGTCAAGGGGGCTCACCACGTTCAAATCATTTCGAATGATGGCGTGCGTGTAAATCATCGTCGTCGCCACGTCGTTATGCCCTAACAGCTCTTGGACCGTTCTGATGTCGAGTTCCACTCATCAGAAGATGCGTTGCAAACGAGTGTCGAAAAGTGTGCGAAGTCACCGGCTTCTGAACTCGAGCGTCCAACACGGCATTTCTCAATCGTTTCGAATAGGTGCTTGCGTGCAGATGATGGCGGTGCCATCGCCCAGACACCGGATTCTTCGAAAGCCTATCCGACACAAAGACAAACTGCCACCGAAACTCGCGATGTGCGTTTGGATACTTTCGAGCCAACGCGTCAGGCATCCACACGGATGCTGTACCTGCCGCAAGATCTTGCTCGTGCAGCCCTTCTCGCCATAATCAAGCTCTTCAGTGTTTTACCACCTCTTTCGGCAACGGAACGTATCTGCTTTTCTTCCCCTTGCTTCCATAGACGCGAATCTGCATCAGATCAAAATCGATGTCCATGACTCTCAGACGCAAGCACTCGCTAATTCGCATTCCCGATCCATACAGCAATTTTGATATCAGCGAATAGACGCCACGCATTTCGCCAAGAACCGCCGCGACTTCTCGCTGGCTCATGACCGTCGGCACTAACTTTGGCTTTGTTGCTCGAATCGCATCAATTCCCTGAACGTCCTTCTTGAGAACATGCGTGAACAAAAACAGCAAACCGTAAAACGCTTGGCTCTGTGTCGACGCCGAGACGTTACCGTCCACCGCCAAATCGGTCAGAAATGACTCGATATCCTTCGCCCCCAGGTCTTCAAAATCAATCATTCGCGTTACGCATCTGGCCCTCATGAAGCGTTTGATCCATTTGACATACGCCTTTTCGGTATTGTATTCCTTGCCGTGTAGTCGCAATGTTCGTCGCGTCTGCTGAATGACATCGGGTTCATTGGGGTTGATCTTCCCGACCTGCTCTTCAATGGAAGGCCCCGCCTGGCTGGAACTCCTTTCTTGAACCACAATCTCTTGAAGCTTCGCCCGGATCGGCTCCAGCTTGGGCGTCGAACTCCGCATGACTCGGTTGCGATATTCGATCAGTCCTTGCACGATCTTCAGTCGCTTCCAAGCCGGAACACCCGCCTTTAGCTTCGATCGCAAGAAGGCGATAACGTCTTCTTCTGTGAATTTCCAGCGACTGGGGTCATTCACCTGATGAAAGCGAACTAATTTGTCAAACCAAATCCTTGCCCAATCGGGTCGATCCGAACCTGATTGACCTCTACCTCTCGAACCCGTCGCAACCCCGTTCATCATCGCCCTCGCTCACTTGTGTAGAAAAGTTATGTATACGCATGTGCAGTCGTCATGGTCTCAAAAAAAATGACCAAATCAAGCCCCCTTCAGACTTGTTTTTATCATCGAGCGAGGGGATAATTATCTCCGAATCAAGGATAACTGTTATCCTGACGTCGCGATAAGTCGGAAAATGCCGGATTACCACGACGGTTTCTCGTAATAATGAAGTTATGCGACGAGGAATACACAGAGCACGTCTCGCATGAATGGAGTCGAACAAAATCCATACGCTGCCTCAAGGGTCGTGGCGACTGACACACGCCGCCTATCTGGTGTCGCACGCCGCGTTTCGTTTCGAACTTTGCAGAGCCTCTTCCTGGCGGTTTTGTTCTGTCTCTCATTCTTGTTTCTTGGCTGCTCAGCAAAATCTGGCATCACTTCCGGATGGGATTACACAATCTTCTTTGTTACCGAATACCCGTTTTTGACCGCGGCAATCGTGCTGTGGAATGCGCTGCTTCGCGGAATCTTGCTTCCGAGGCTCCAATTGACGACCGTTTGGTTGCCGTTGGTCGCGGGCGTGGCGTCATTCCTGAGTTTCAATCCAGTGCATTTCCGCGTTGATTCAATCAGTCAAATGATTATTCGGCAGGGGTGGGATTCAGGGACTGTGGAGTTCGTTTCAATGGGGATCGTGCCCTCGTTCGTTGGGATCATTGTTGAGGGCGTTGGGCACGGCATGCATTTACTCGTTAAACGAAACACCAAAAAAAGCGTCGCATAACCAACAGCATGCAGCCGAGTTGCGATCGGCGCGTTTTCACATTGAGCATCAATCGTCGCAACCGGCTGATGCTAAACGTTCGTCGACAAGAGGCCAATGACGAACCTGATCGCTGGAACTGAATTCGAAAGGCAACTACGCCGCAATAGCGACGCAATGACGGATGCATCCCTCCGACGTCTCGTATTCGCGTACTGCCAGCTCTATCAGGAGATTTACTGGTTCGATCAACTGGAGAATGCCTTCACGTATCTTGAACTTGCCGAGAGTGACAGCGAAGCGGTTCGGACGGAACTGGCTTCGGTGCGTTCCGAGGTTGAGGAAGCGATGGGGGAATATTTTGAAAGCCTCAATGAAGTGGCGACAGCGATACACAGGTTGCTCGATGATGCCTCGTTCACGATAGATGATACAATTTCCTGTATTGCCCACGTGTGGAATGCTCACGCTTGCAACGAAACTCCCGCCGACTTTGGTCTGCGAGAAGATCGCATTCTGTGCGAGCTACTCGCGAAAATGTCGGCAGGGCAATGACGAACGTACAGCGACGTCGAAGAACAAAGAAATGCACGCGAGTTGCGGATCGCGCGTTTCCTGATGGTGAAGTCACTTGGCCGCAACCGCGTGATTTCAGACGTTATCCGACTGAAATTGATGAACACCCATTCCTCTTCTGTCCGCGATCATACGATTTTGCGTTTCACGGTCGCGTTTCTGTGGTGCTCGCTTCCCGTCCACGCTCTGTCTCAAGAGACGAACGCGAAGGGTGTTCGCTACACCTACGATGAAAGTGATCGCGTTGTCGCTATGAGCTACTACGGTAGCTCCGGGCTAAGACAGTCTGCGCCAAAGAATGTTGCGCATGTTGAGAGCGTTGAGATTGTCTACGGGACAACTCTCACCGCGGAGGATGTCTCTTTTCTCTCTACGCTTGCGAGCGTCGAGGAATTGTCAATGGGCGGAAACTTGAGCGACGAATACGTTGAAATTGAAGGTAGCTTGGCTGCATTGGCAAAACTGGATCGTCTTGAATACGTCTTCCTATGTAAACGCGATATGCGCGACGAAGATCTTGAATTTGTTGCCAAGTTACCGCGAATTCAGTATCTGGAGTTTCTCGGTGGCCCTAACCCATGGGATGAGGAAGGCTCTGCCGTAACCGACGCTTGTGCTGAATCTATCCGGCGTGCGAAGTCGCTTCGCGATCTTTGCATCTACGGTGGCGATAAGCTCTCCGATCAATTCGTTTCGGTGATATGTCGAGATTTGAAGAACCTTGAGCATCTAGACATGGAATCGGGACTGCTGACTGACCGATCATTGCACGTGCTCGCAGAGCAATGCCGCAACTTGCGATGGCTTGATTTGGGCTCCAATCACTTCACCGATAAAGGCGTGGGCTACTTGGCAAGCGCAAAGAAGCTGGAAATGCTCTGGCTTGGATCAACTTCACTTACTCACGATTGCGTAAAATCAGTTTCGGGTCTTACCAATCTTCGCCACCTCGAATTGACGATTCCAACCATTACAGATGATGGCGTCAAAACACTTGCGAATCTTCCCGAATTGGAAATACTTGCCCTGCGAGAACCGCCTCTGTCGGACGGGCAATTTGCTATGTTCGCAAATCATCCGAATTTGGAATCTGCTTTCTTGAACGGTCGCGATCTCTCGAAGACAAACGTAATAGAGACCATCAACACGCTTCCCAAACTAGACCACCTAAGCGTGGGTAAGAACAAGGCTTTACAGTTGGCTGTCAACCGTTTTCTGGCAAGCCGCAGGTCTGCATCTGGAAGCAACAAACCGAAAAAGGCGGATAACAATGGCATGAACGCGGAGCCGCCGAACACGCGTTTTTCAAATTGAGCATCGACCGCGGCGGCCCGGTTATGCCAGACGTTATCTGGCAAATGAATGAATCCAACTGTTGCCAAACATCTGTGTGAAGCGGCCGCGTGGTGCATCCATGCTGTTTCGCCTTTCGACTTGGCAGCATCAACCAGAACGGCAGACATCTGCCCTGACTTGCTTCGTGATCAGGATCATCACGGTCAACTTGAATCCATACACTCCAAAACAGACACCCTCGAGAACGCGGTTTCACAAATCCGAGCTCGAAGGCAACAGTTAATCCGTTCTCACGGCCTCAAGATTCCCTGCATTGAATACTGCTTGACTGCAGGACGGATATACGGAACTGACTTCGATACTGACGTTTGCGAGGCGGCAACCGACGTCTCAAACGGCTTCTTTGACCTGTCTGACATTCCCGGGTGGGACACGTGGTTCGCACATCAACCGGGCGGTAGAATACAGGGCATCGTTTTCGGCTGGATACCGAATGAAATCGCTGCTCCAGTCGGTCGTGGAATCTGGGCGATACCAGTCGATTCCGTTTGGTGGGTCAACGAGATTCCCGAAACCGCCAGATAACAAAAAAATGCACCCGAGTCGCGAAGTCGGGCGTTTTGACAATTGAAAATCTCTCGTCGCGACCGGGTGATTTTGGTCGTTCTGTTGCTTGAAATGACGTTAGGTCTATTGTCGAAAATCGCCGCTGCGGCAGAGTCGCTGCAGTATCTCATGGAGCACCCTAGCTCCTCGGTCGTCGGC